>JBFWYO010000036.1:0-42871 GCA_050186335.1 Alphaproteobacteria bacterium
AATACACCTGCCCGACCCGCTCGCGCCGTAAGTTCGCCAGGGGCGCGTAATATGCATCGTCGCGCCGATCGTGCGGCACCGGCATCTGCACGTAATCAAGCTTACGCGCGAGCCGCTCGGTCACGGCGTTGGTAAGATTCACGCATGCGCTGAGATCCTTGGGTTCCATGGCGTGCTTGTTGTTCTGGCTGCCATAGCAAAGATGAAAGCCGAGCTCGACGCCTGGCGCCACCATGTTGCCGAAACGCACGTACCGATCCAGCGCGCCGCCCTGTTTGTCGGGGAACCAGAAGCGGACATACTGGTTGTTCGGGTCTTCCCAGACCAGGACGCCGTGCACTTCGTCCCAGGTGATGGCGAGCTCGTCGTGCGGGATGGCGTCCTGGATCCGGCGCAGATCGGCGACCATCGAGCGTTCGTAGGCGCGCTCGACCACGGCGCGCGCGGCCGGTTCGACCATCAGCATGACATCCATCGGCATCGGCAGATTGACCTGGAAGCGCCAATGTTTCGGAATTCGGCCGATCTCCTTGAGCGCGCGGAACAGCGCATAGTGCGCGATTGCGTACCGGGCGTAACCGAGTTCGCCGAAATCGATATCGTCGACCGTGGCGCCGGCTTTCGGTCGCACCGGAATGTTGTAGCCGAAGTGGCGCACCATGCCCTCCTTCGGATAGTCGCTGACTTCCATCCCTTTGGCCGTGGCAAGCAGCGCGTACTGGCCGAGAATCCATTGCCGGCGGTCGCCGATCTCGCCGTCCGGCACACGCGCAATCCGATCGCCCACCGTGTCGGCTACGAGCGTGAATACGTCGTACGGCCGGGTCATCGGGATGGTGCCGACGAGGTAGATGTCACGAACGGGTGAAGTCATACGAAAATCTCCCAGACTGCTTGGCGTTCTTATTCGGCTTCTCTTAACTCATTCCGGACGACCGATTCATTCCCATTTCGCAGACAAGGCATCCGGCGGATGTCGCGGCTCGGCCGGACGGGGCATCCACGGTCCGCTTGGCACGAGACAAGATCCGGCGCGAGACAAAACAGGTATGCGCGCGCCGAATGGCGCGTGAAATTTCATGCGCGGCGGGACGCATCGGGGTCATGCGCTCCCCCACCTGATGTGCCGCCGGAACAGATTTCATTTGCAAACAATACCGCGCGGCGCGTGCCGTATTTGGCTTAATCGCTGCAATCCGCGTTAATTGTGAGTTTACTATTGGATGAAGCCGCGGCGCGTTACTCTTTTGGCGGGTGCTCGATATTCACTTTCTATCAGTGATTATTATCTATTAATGCGAGTCCCCAATCACGTGGTCTGCGCGGCGAAACGCAATCCGCGAGTCCATTGAGCGCCAGGCAAGCGTTGAACGAAAGCCATTACGCATGATCTTTAGGCGGATGCTCTTGATTGACGACGATGCAGATGTCGCCGCCTACATCCAGGCAGTGGCCGAGGACTGTGGATTCGAAGTGCAGGCGACGCACCGGGCAGAGGAATTTATGACCGCCTATGATTCGTTTCGACCGAACGTGATCTCACTCGATTTGGCAATTCCGGGCGTGGATGGGATCGAGTTGTTGCGCTATCTGGCCGACAAGGCATGCACGGCGCGGATCTTCATCGCCAGCGGATTCGGCGGCAACATCTTGAGCGCCGCGGAACGCCTCGGCGTCGCGCGGGGACTCAAAATGGCCGGCATCATCCAAAAGCCGATGCGGCCGGCGGATCTGCGCAAGCTGTTCAACGATCTGCAGTTCGAGGTCTAGACACGTGCCGAATGGCGGCCAGCCGACTCAAATCGACTCCGCCGAATTGGCCGCGGCGCTTGCGGCCGGCGATCTTTCGCTCGCATTTCAGCCAAAGCTCGGCATTGCCCGCGGGGATTTCGTCGGCGTCGAAGCATTGGCCCGATGGCGGCACCCTCGCTTCGGCTTTATTCCGCCTTCCACGTTCATTCCGCTGGCCGAAGCGAGCGGCCTCATCAATCCGTTGACCGAATGGGTGTTCACCACGGCCTCGCGACAATGGAATGTGTGGCGGCAGCGCGGCCTGACGACCAACATCGCCGTCAACGTCTCGGCCAAATGCCTCGGTCGTCTCGATTTTCCGGAACTGGTGCTGGAGATCTATTCGCGCGGCGGTATCCCGAGCGCCAACCTTACGGTCGAAGTCACCGAAAGCGCGACGCAGCACGCCATTCATTTGTTGGACATATTGACGCGCTTTCGAATTCGCGGGACGCGCATCTCGCTGGACGATTTCGGGATCGGCTATTCCTCGCTTGTGCAACTCCAGCAACAGCCGTTTTCGGAAATGAAGATCGACAAGTCTTTCGTCATGCAGGCGCATGCATCGAAGGACTGCCGCATCATCGTGAAAACCATCATCGATCTGGCGCACAATCTCGGCCTGATGGTGGTGGCCGAAGGCGTCGAAACGCAGCCCGTGCTCGATCTGCTCGGGGATTACGGATGCGACGTCGCACAGGGGTATCACATCGCTCGGCCGATGACGGCCGATGCGCTGTTTGACTGGGTGACTGCCCGACGCGGCATCGCCGTGGCCGATGGCGTGCTGTCGACCGTAATGTCATGACGGCGGAACCGCCGCCCGACAAGCCACGCCGGAAGGAGGAGTTGCAAGCGCCGGCGGATCCCGTCCCCTCGGCCGATCGCGGCGCGCAACCGATCGCCGCGGGAACGCTGGCGTGGCTCCTGCGCCGTGCCCCGATCATTGCGGCGTTGATCGGCCTGGCGCTTTCCGGGATCGGCTTCTGGCTGGCGCGGGCCAACGAGATACAGCAAATCCGCAGCATCCTGGAATTGCGCGCGGAGTGGCGCAGCGTCGATCTGCGCAACAAACTCGAGGAATTCAACGACGCGCTCAGCGCGGTCGGCATCTTCATCGGCAACGCGACGGATTTCGACCAGACCCAGTTCAGCCGTGCGGCCCGCCGCGCCTACGACGAGAATCACGGCGCGATGCGCACGATCATCTGGGCGCCCCGGATCAAGCACGGGCAACTCGCGGAGTTCCTCAAGGCGGCGCACGATTCGGGCCAGCGCGACTACCGGCTGCTGGATTTGACGCCGGGCGGGCGCCTCGTCCCGGCTGCCGAACGCGCGGAGTATTTTCCAGACCTGTACCGCGAATTGTTCGAGGGCCAACTCAACGTGGCCGGCATCACGTTCGACTCCGATCCGCAACGGCGGGCCGCGATGGTGCGCGCGCGCGACGAGGGCCGGATGGTGCGCACCGAGCCGATCGGGCTGGCCACGACCGGCGAGCCGGCCTATCTGATCTTCCGGCCCGTCTATCGCGGCGGCGTAAAGCCCGCGACGCTAGAGCAGCGCCGCGATGCGCTCACGGGTTTCGTGGTCGGCGTCTATCGGGTCAAGAACGTACTCGCGCAGGCGCTGCGGAACACGCCGGAAATCGTCGAATCGCTTCGCTTTCATGACATCGGATCGACGGACGATCGGCCGCTCGCGGTCTACACGGCCGCAACACGCAGCCTGACGGTCGGCCCGGAACCGCATATGCCGGCGACGCGGGCGATCGAGATCGTCAGAACATTCGATCTGGCGGGCCGGGAATGGCGCATCAGTTTCGACTTCGGGCCGGACATCGTTAACGGCCTGCGGTCATTCGGGCCTTGGGCTTGGCTGATTGCCGGCCTCACGCTGACGTTCCTGACCGCGACCAGCTTAGCACGCCAGCAGCAGCGTACACGCGCGGTTGAAACCCTTGTTGCCGAGCGCACGGCCAGCCTCAACGATTCCAACCGGCAGCTGACCGTCGAAGCGGAGCAGCGCCGCAAGGACCAGGCGACCATCCGCGATACGACCGAAATTCTTCAGGCTATCATCGACGAATCGCCGTCCGCCATCATCGGCCTGGATCCGCAATGTTCGGTCATCATCTGGAACCGCGCTGCCGTGCGCATTTTCGGCTATCCCGCCGAAGAGGTGCTGGGAAATCCGTACCCGCTGGTGCCGGAGGGCGGCGAGGCCGAGTTTCGCGAGATCGTCGCGCGGACGTCGGCCGGGGAACGACTGCACGGCATGTCGGTGCAGCGGCGCCACCGGAACGGCAAGCTGCTCGACATCGTATTCTCCGGCGCGCCGCTATATGCGTCAGACGGCCGCTTGCGCGCGATGCTGTTCATGCTCGAGGACGTTACCGAGCAGCGCGCGATCGAGCGCCAGTTCCGGCAGGCGCAACGCATGGAGGCGGTTGGGCAATTGACCGGCGGCATCGCGCACGATTTCAACAACCTGCTCGGCGTCATCATCGGCAATCTCGACCTTGTCAACGAGCGCCTTGCGGACGACGCCAAGACGCGCGCGTTGGGCGAATCGGCGCTCAGAGCGGCGCTGCGCGGCGCCGATCTGGTCAAACGGCTGCTCGCTTTCTCGCGCAAGCAGCCGCTGGCGCCGACGCAAATCTCGCTCAACGAGCGGCTGCCGGAACTGGCCGCACTGCTGTACCGGGCGCTGGGCGAACACATTTCAATCGCGATGGTGCCCGGTGCGGATTTGTGGCCGGCCGTGGCCGATGCGTCGCGCATCGACGATGCGATCCTTAACCTTGCCATCAACGCGCGCGATGCCATGCCGGGCGGTGGCAAGCTGACGATCGAGACTGCGAACGCGCATCTGGATGAACTCTACGCGGCGCACAACGCCGAGGTGGTTCCGGGCGACTACGTCATGGTCGCGGTGACGGATACCGGAACCGGCATGACGCCGGAAATCGTCGAGCGGGCGTTCGAGCCGTTCTTCACCACCAAGGAAGCCGGCAAAGGCAGTGGCCTCGGCTTATCGATGGTATACGGCTTCGCCAAGCAGTCGGGTGGTCATCTCAAAATTTACAGCGAGCTCGGCGTCGGCACGACGGTCAAGTTGTACCTGCCGCGCGCAACCGTCCGCGGCGGCGACCAAGCGGATGCAGCGCACGACGGCGTTCGTTCGGCCGCCGCCACGTTGCCGATGGGCAGCGAATCCATCCTGGCGGTCGAGGACAACGCCGACATGCGTGCCGTCTCGGAGCGGTTGCTGACCGAACTCGGCTATCGGGTCAGCAGCGCCGAAAGCGGGCCGGCGGCACTCCGCTTGCTCGACGGGAACGGCACATTCGACGTGTTGTTCACCGATCTCGTCATGCCCGGCGGCATGAGCGGGTACGATTTGGCGGCGGAAGCATTGAAGCGGCGGCCCGGAATCAAGATCGTCTATACCAGCGGTTATGCCGACGCTTCGTTGAAGAACAACGGCAAATCCGGCGACGACCCGGTCGTGCTTGGCAAGCCATATCGGAAAATCGACCTGGCCCGCGCGATACGCCGGGCGATCGACGGGAAGCCGTAACCGTGCGTGCCCTGCTCAACCCGAGCTATGCGCATAAAGCTGGCGACCCCGAGAGGACTCGAACCTCCGACCCACAGTTTAGGAATCTGTGGGAATTACCCTCCCTCAATTGCGCTCTAGTACGCTGACCCGCTGAACGCCTCGGATTTCCTGCTTTTTCTTGCACCCCCGATTACGCCCGATTATGATGCTGTCTGCTTACCCGGTGCTTACCCGGAATTGGCGCGGCCACGCCAGCGGGACGGCACACCAGCAACGTAGGGGCTGCACATGGCGACTCTTTCCAAATCGACTGTTGACCGCATCAAGCCCGCCGCGCGGGGCGACGTTGTGGCCTGGGATCGCCGGCTGGCCGGCTTCGGGGTGCGGGTGAAGCCTTCGGGCGTCAAATCCTACATCCTGCAATACCGCAACAGCGGCGGGCGCTCGCGGCGCGTGACCATCGCGCGGCACGGCGAAATGACGCCCGATGAGGCGCGCACCGAGGCGCGCAAGCTGCTGGGCGACATTGCCCGGGGCGGCGACCCCGCCAGCCACCGCGCGGCCCAGCGCAACGCGGCCACCGTGAAGGAATTGGCCGACCGCTACATGCGCGAGCATATCGAGCCGCACTGCAAGCCCAGCACGATTGCGGAGTGCCAGCGGCTGGTGGACCACCGCATCCTGCCGCGCTTCGGCAAATGGAAGGCGGCGGACGTGACCCGTGCGGACGTGGCCAAGCTGCACCATGCCATGCGGGACACGCCCTTTGAGGCCAACCGCACGGTGGCGACCTTGTCCAAGATGTTTAACCTAGCCGAAGCCTGGGGGATGCGCCCGGACGGCTCCAATCCCTGCCGGCTTATCAAGCGGCACCGCGAGGCGGAGCGGAAGCGATTTCTCAGCGGCGATGAATTGCAGGCCATTGGCGCGGCGCTGGCCGATGCCCAGCGCGCGGGCGTCCTGCGGCCCGCATCGCTGCTCGCCATTCGCCTGCTTGCGCTGACCGGGTGCCGCTTGGGCGAAATCCTCGCGCTGCGCTGGGCGGATGTTGACCTCGCGGCCGGCCTACTGCGGCTGCCCGATGCCAAGGCGGGTGCGCGCTCGGTCGGCCTGCCGGCCGCCGCACTGGCTTTGCTCGATGGCATGACCGAACGTGACGGCTTTGTGTTTCAGGGCGACAAGCCGGGCGAGCCATTGACCCGCTGGATGGTGGAAACCGTTTGGCGGCGCATCCGTAAGGCGGCCAAGCTGAAAGACGCCCGCCTGCATGATTTCCGCCATACAGTCGGCACCTATGGCGGGCAAGCCGGATTCAACGCCTTCATGGTGCGCGACCTGCTCGGGCACAAGACGCTGGCCATGACCGGCCGCTACGTCGAAAAGGATTCCGACCCGCTGCGCCGCGCGGCCGATGCGGTCGGCGGCCGGATCGCGGCGGCGATGGACGGCAAGGCCGCGAAAGTGGTCAAGCTGGGCGGGCGCAAAAATAGCACAAACCATCGCTAGAATATTCGGCTAATCACTTTTCGAATTCATCACTGCACTGTCTTGCCGATACTCCGAGTCAAATATGCATTCGTATGGCTAACACTTGCCATCCTCGTTACATGACTTCACTGCAATAGAATGACGTGCTTTCTAAGTATTAATACGTACTCGCATTAATTCTCGAGTTGATTTGAACATGTTTGATATACTTTTTGTACTTTCATTTCATCACTTGAACGAACAGAAGCAGAGACACCAAAGCGTAAAAATGGGGACTGAATGACAATTAATGGCACCTATCTGCGATTGATTGCGGCCATTCTTTTAGTAATGACACCGATAGATATGATTGCCGCCAGCGAAGAGCCGCTGCTAGCTACGCTAGTACTTGATCGTCGCACTTTTTGCGTCGATAAAAGCGGCGAAGATTGTAAGGAGCGAGCTTTACAGCTTAGCCAAGCAACCACTCAACCAAACAAGGTGCCAGACGGTTCGAAAACAAATACAAAGCCGAAATTCGAGCCAAATTATGAACCTACTTGCCCTGGAGGCATTCGCGAAACGTGGATTCCCATTCCGCCATGCGGCACCTATAGCAAGACACCATTGTTCAAGCCCGGGAAACATAGCTGTGGCTACCGATGGTCAGCGGCCGAAAAGCGGTGCGTCGAAATTTGCACATGGTTGGGACAATGCCGCCAATAATTCAAACCGTTTGTATATTTAACGGAGGGACAAATGCATTTCAATTGGTATCACGTCAAAGCGTTGGCCATCCTCTTATGTGGCGCGTTCTTGCTTCAAGCATGCTCGGTTTACGAAAACAAAGCTTATGGTCGATACAAGAATCTCGCTACAAAACCAAGATCGGTCTCAGATTGTGAAGAAGTGTATGCAGTAGTTAAAAGTTCCGACCGCTTTAAATCCGGGCGGAAGTTTCTGCTTATCTCGACAGCTGAATGTTTTGATAATTATGGTCAGGAGGACCAAGCTGAGGAAGTGTACGCAATCGTGAGGGAAATATCTCCCCCCGCCCAAAAGGACTGGTACATGACAAAGCGAAAACGCGCGGAGGCAAATAGGAAGAGAGACCAAGAGCGATTCCAAACCGGCAATGTCGAGTATTGCATTGAGGACAAGTCGCATCGTGATCGGCCGGTGCCGTCGGGTAATACCTTCGTGTATAGCCGAAACGTCACTTCCTATACAAATAACTGTACTCGTCCGGTATGGGTTGTGGAATGTTGGAATCCAAATAAGGGCTCGCCTAAATTTGAGTGCATGACAGAAGAATACAAACCGCAACAGAGGCGCGCTTCGACACTTAGCTTGGGAAATATTTTTATTGCGCAAAAACGAGTATTTGCGACACAGGAAAGTGCTGATGCGTTTGCTCAAGAAATGAAAAACAGATAGCTGTGCTTATCAACGATTAAAGTGAATCGTCACGGCAATATCATCCAGCATACCGCGCGAAGCGATATTACTTTTTGCCACCCTTCAGAGCGTGCGACTAGTGACTTCAACATCTTAAATAGAGGAGACAAGAAGATGAAAGTACCGAAAATGGCAATCGTGATTGCAATGTGCTTTCCGACAGTCTCTGCGGCTGTCGCGGGTGAACAATGGAACTTTCCCCACAGCGTTAGACCCCAAGCGCCTGTTGGTTTTGAAATTAGCAAGCCACGCTTACAGAATGTGCGTTTGGATTCCGAATTAGGTTCGCCACAAATCGTGTACCGCCATTGCTACCTGCACGATGCCGCTGGGCCGTTGTACCATTGGTGCATCTGCAACGATGGAACGAAATATAAAGCGGGTCCTGATAAGAAATGTCGATGACAGAAGATTTTACGGTGGATTATTGAACAGATACTCGTCTCGCCAAATACAGAGAATATAGATTCCTTTGCTGTGGCACACCCCATCGGTTGGGAAAACCACAACCAAGACCTGATTCGCGAATCGGCGCGGCTACGGTGGCCGCCGGAAAAGCGAAATCCCTACTTCGCCTGCCGCGCCGAACGTCCAGTAGGGCACCTGTAGGGGGTGTTGTATGGCCAAGACCGTCCAACAGCCGTTCAAGGGCGACCTTATGAAGCCCATGGCGCGGCGCAGAAAGAGTGGACTTCTAAATGTTTGGGCCGACGAAGAGGTTTGGAAACGTGAACTATACCGCCGCTGGGGGCTGCTTTTTGAACATTACGGAATTGACCGGAAAAGCGAACACGCGACTTTCGAATTGGCAGTCAAACTGGCAGTGGATTTTGTGCCCGGAATGCAGGAGGCCAAGCCCGAACGACGGGGGCGGCCGAAATCGCGCACGACTCCAGCGAGAAGGCAATTCCGTGGGGAGTTGCTGGCTGAATTTGACGCGGCCAAAGAGAGAAATCCGACCCTCAGCGAAGAGGCGATTCTTAGAAGCCTCAAATCGCAATGGAGGCGCGCGGGAAAGAGCGGACCGGCGGGATTGTCCATAAGATCGCTACGGCATGACCTGAAAGCTGCCCGCGAGGAGCGACACTACGCGGCCATGGTTGCCGGGCTGGCTATGCCTGGATTTGGTGGCTCTCTATTCGAATTGGGACTCGTGCCGCGTCCGATTGGACCCGGAACGCGCCTTCTCATGGGTCAGGATGAGCTAATCGAGCGAGAGAAAAAGGCCTGACGGCGTAATCTATTGCCTTTCATAAGTCGGCAAAAATTCTCGCTGGAATTTCTTTCAGAGAATTTCGCCGCAAATTCCCAGAAACCGCTCGGCAAATAATCCAAGCGTTTTTTTTGCCGAAAATCATCGACTACATAGAGCGCCTCTAGCGCAATTCCGCGCGTGACATCAAGTCAGAGGCTTCATGGATAATAGACAACGCATTAACACCCGCGATGCCGCCCGGTATCTCGGGCTGAGTGCCCGCACCCTCGAAAAGCTTAGGGTGACAGGCGGTGGACCGCCCTACTTCAAGGCGCTCCGCAGAGTGGTCTACGAAATCTCGGCTCTGGACCAATGGCTTGCGCCGAGAGTTAGGCGCTCGACGTCCGACCCCGCCGAACAATCACAATCCGCATAAATGAAAACGCCCCGGCGCTGTTGAAGCAGCGCCGGGGCCAAAGCGGTCTCCCTCACTGACAAGCAAGAGACTCTCGCCATGACCAAAGTAATGCGGCGCTTCGCTCGACGCAATGTGCCAACTGCTGAATTGCCCTTGTTTAGCTCGGCGGCCAATCTCGGCCCAGTTATTGCCGAGGATTACGCGACCCGCTGGATACGGCGGCGGCGTCCCGATCTTCCCGTTCATCGCGCCCGCCTGATTGCCGAACTTGCCGGCCTGGGGGACGCACGATGAGCAATAAACTCAAAGTCCGTGCGCGAATTGCCGGCGGCGACACTGCGCGCGAAATCGTTGCCAGCGGCCAAGAGGCCAAGGCGTTGCTCGCGCTCGCGGAAGCCGGGGCGCGCGGCGTTACTGCGCTGGAATGTGCCGCATGGGCATATCGGCTCGCGGCCTACGCGCATTCGCTACGGAAGCGGTTCGGCCTTGTCATCGTGACCTTGCACGAAGCGCACCCGGGCGGCTGGCACGGGCGGCACGTTCTCGAAACCGCCGTCGAAATCCTCGAAGTGATGGAGGCCGGGTCATGTTCGACGGCGGCCTAACGAAGCCCGGCGACAAGGGCGGTTTTGTACTGTCCGAACTGTCCGCGCGCTGGCGGATCGTGAATGAACCTTTGCAATGGGTCCTACAGGTGCGCAAGGGACGTTGCCGCGCCAGGGCAACCGGGTGGCGGGCAATTCGCTTTCACGTCGAGCGCACCGCTCTAATTGCGTCTGTACAACGATTCTGCGGCGATGTTCGGCCGGAGGCGATGGCAGTGTTGGCCGCCTTGCCGGAACTGCACCCGTCGCGCGGCGGGGTGAACGATGGCCAAGCATAAGCGGCGGCGGCGCTCAGGGCGCGGTACGCGACCGGACGGCCGCAGCGAGCGGTCGGAGCGTTTCGTCATGTTCAACTACAGCCTGGCGCTCTCGCCCGTTTGGCGCTCGCTCTCCGGCGCGGCGGCAAAAGTCTTCATCGAATTGCGATGCAGCTTCGACGGCGCGAACAACGGAAAATTGTTCCTGAGCTTTGCCGATGCCGCGCGGCGGCTCGGGCTTGGCAAATCCACCGTCAAGCGCGCCTTCGATGAACTGACGGCGAAAGGCTTTATCCGCAAGACAGGCGCGGGAAACTGGTATGGGCGGAAGGCCGCAACCTGGCGCGTGACCACTGAACGCTGGCAGGGCAATCTACCGTCGCACGAATGGCGGCGTTGGCAGCCCAAGACGCACGGCGAAAATCAGAGTCTCGGTACCGAGGCGGCACGCGAACCGCCCTAGCGTGCCGCTATGGTACCGACAAGCGCCCATCGTGCCGTATTGGTACCGATAACCGCGCCGTTACCGCGCGCTGACGGTGCCGCCTGGGGACTGCATATACATCTACCATGCGGGGGTGCGCGGGGTGAGTGGAAGCAAGTTCATTTGAACGGGGGAGTGGTTACAGTTCTGCAACGCCTTATTGCGTCTAATCCCTAAAAGAGCCTTGCTCGCACCAATATCGGACCGCAACACTTGGCTGATTTTGGAAAAGCGACCGCGCCGTTTCGCAATTTTCCCTGTTGTACTTGTCGCCATCGCTCGAATTGAAAGTCGCAACATGAATTCTTGAGCGAGCATCAGTCACGCCATTTCTATAAAGCGTCCAAGATTCTCCGGAGATGCCTCCGCGCATCGCCAAGAAAATGAGAATTGTCAACGCGATGCTCGCGACCGACACACCCGCTAGTTTGAGTGTTTGGCGCACCTGCATTAGCCCACTAATTCCTTAGAATCGATGTAATACAGTCGCCCCAATCGGAGACAATCCTTGTGGACCTAATCTTGGTTTGACTTCCCGATGTGTCGCTTACCGTTAAATCCAAAGGCACAGATGTATCAATTCCACCGTCTCTCCGATTGAAGACAATTCGAACTTGACTGTTCATGAGCATCTCAGCGTAGATCTTTAGAAACGTATCATCAAAATCAAATACTGAAATCAGAGTGCCCGGAGTATCCCCCGGCTGCTTCCCAAGTAACGACTTGGCGTTGTCAATTCCGCTTACGCTCCGGAGATATGCGAACGCTGGCTGCCAAGGGACATTCTTCGCGCGGCCACTTTGAATCATGACATCCGATATACCGACCTTCAGCCCGAGCACTGCTAGCCCTTGGCTGTTCTTCTGAATATTTATGCTTCCAAAGAGAATGCTTATTGCTCCGGCGCGATACGCATGATCTGCAAAACTAGCAGCGTAAACCAAGCTGCATCCGAATCGTTTACCGGATGCTGACATAGGCTCAAACCTCACGTAGACAGTCCCAATTGACTCGCTTGTTTCAGCCGAGACGCTTCCGTGAGACATAAGCGACCCGGAGATTATTGACCAAGCAAGAATGTTTCTAATCAGCCGCATTTTGGGCCGCGCTGATTACAGCATGCTCGATTATGCAGCTTGGGCAAATGTAGTGCCCGAGGTCCTGTTGTTGCGCCATGGCGCAGCTCATCGAGGCAATCAAAGGGCCAAAATAATGCGTATTCATTTCGCATGGTTCCCTCCCGCTTGAAAGTCAGGTTAGCCAAATTACTTAGGAAAATCTATCGGTGGCAAAACGTGCCGCGCGCTCGCGGAATGGTCCAAATTGGCGCGGTCGATACAGATTGAGCGAGGCAATGAATGGGCGGCATGAACTCCGGCCGATACGGCGGCCATCCGACAAGCGAGGGCACCGCGTCTTACGTCCTGGCGGCCAAGCCCATCAACGCGGCCAAGCTGCGGATCGGCGCGCACGGCAGCACCCGCTTTGAGTATGACGATGGCTTTCCGGTCGAAATCCTTATCGACTTTCGGGACGGCTCATATCCGCATTTCGAGCTGGCGCACGAAACGCACCGCTATGCCGGCGGCGGCGAGCCGAACCGGTACAAGGTGAGGCTCACGGCAACGCAACCGCGCTTCGGCGGCGTGCGCTGGTGGTTCATTTGCCCGCTCTCCGGTCGCCGCGTTACCAAGCTGTTTCTGCCGAACGGTGGCGACCGCTTCGCCAGTCGCCAAGCGTATCGGCTCGGCTATGCCTGCCAGCGCGAAACGAAGATCGACCGCGTACATCGGCAGGGGCGCAAATTGCACCGTGCGCTGGGCGGCGACGGCGAATGGATGGACGGACCGCCCGATAAGCCCAAGTGGATGCGCTGGCGCACCTACCGGCGCAAGATGCAGCAATGGGAGACGCTAGAGGCACGGCTCGATGCAGCTTGGCTGCCCGGCGCGATGCAGTTGCTGGCGCGCTTCGGCAGATAACGCGGCGTCGGATACCCAAATCTAGGCGCGTATGGGAGTCAGTTCGCCTTTCGACTGATGTTACAGGCAATTAACAGTGCCGACCGCGCCCCGCGCCGGCTCACTGAGAACAGTGGGCTATCAGTGGCGCGGGTCACACGGGCGGTTGCCGATTGTCGGCAAATCTGAACATGGCGAGCGGCAAGCCGTTTCCGGGGCGATAATTCGGGCATTTGCTTACCCCGTGCTTACCCGGGGTCTATTTTGTCACGAAATCGGCCGCCGATTCCGGCGCTCGGAACCTAAAATTATTTAGTTATTTCAATTGGTTATGTATTGGCGACCCCGAGAGGACTCGAACCTCCGACCCACAGTTTAGGAAACTGTTGCTCTATCCAGCTGAGCTACGGGGTCTCGCTGCCTCCCTGTACCAGGGCAGAGGCCGCTTTCCAAGCGCTTGGCAAACTTAAGCCGGTCGGCCGTTTAGGCTAGCATGCACCATGCCCAAACCCTCCACCCGGTTGCGGACAGTGATCGACAGCGTCAACGACACTGACGGGAGCCATTGCGTGGACATTTTTCAGCGCGCCGACGACACCTGGGGCTTCGAAGAATACCGCCGCGATCCGGAAGACGGCGGCAAATGGACCCTGATCGGGCATTACGCCGATCGGGTCTATGCCAGCCGCGATGCGGCAACGCGGGCGGCAGCGGAATGCGCCTTGTGGCTGGGGGCCCGGTTGCTGGCGCGCGGCGGCACTTAGAGTCATCAACCGGCAGCTTGTCCGGACTTGCCGCTTCCTGGCCTCAGCCAGTCCTCGTTCGAAAATCCCGAAGCAAGCCGCATTTGTGCTTGTTTAAACAACTACATAAGGATATCCTTATGTATCGAATGTAATTGGAGCTTTAGTTGGACACGATTCTCCAAGGTTTGCGCGCCACGGCTGAGCCGACACGGTTGCGGATTCTGGGCATTTGCGCCCACGGTGAACTGACCGTCTCGGAGCTGTGCCAGATCCTTGGGCAGAGCCAGCCGCGCGTGTCGAGGCACCTCAAGCTCCTTGTCGAAGCCGGGCTGCTGGACCGGTTCCAGGAAGGCAACCACGCCTATTACCGGCTGGCGGAGAACGGTGCGTGCGCCGCGCTGGGCCGCTCGATCATCGACCAGATCCCCCACGACGATCCGAATCTGTCGCTCGACCTCGACCGGCTCGAGCGCGTCAAGGCAGCGCGCGCGCAGTTCGCGGCCGAGTATTTCCGGCGCAACGCGGCGCGCTGGAACGAGTTGCGCGCGCTGCATGTGGACGACCGGCAGGTCGACGCAGCGCTGCGCGCCCTGCTGCTCGAAGCGCCGGTGCACGATCTGCTCGATATCGGCACCGGCACCGGCCGCGTGCTCGAACTGATGGGGCCGGACGTCGACGCCGCCGTAGGCATCGATACGTCGCGCGAAATGCTGTCGGTCGCGCGCACCAATCTCGACAAGGCCGCACTCAGCCACTGCCAGGTGCGCCAGGCCGACATGTATCAATTGCCGTTCACCGGCGAACGGTTCGACGCCGTGACGCTGCATATGGTGCTGCACTACGCCGACGACCCGTCGCGGGTCGTCGCCGAGGCCGCGCGCGTGCTGCGGCCGAACGGGCGCCTGATCGTGGTCGATTTCGCGCCGCATGCGATGAATCTTCTGCGCGACGAACACGCCCATCGCTGGATGGGCTTCGCCGATGATGCGATGGCAAGCTTTCTCGGCGACGCCGGCCTGTCCGGCCACCGCAAGATCGAACTGCCCGGAACGCCGCTGACCGTCTGCCTGTGGCAGGGGCAGCGCGCGCCCGCCGCTATTCATTAAGCCGGAACGTCCCCGTGCGCCTCGTCGTCAGCTTCGAATTCTTTCCGCCCGCCGACCAGCCGGCCGAAGTCAAACTATGGGAAGCCATCGCGCGACTGGCGCCGCTCGGCCCGCGTTTCGTCTCGGTCACCTACGGCGCCGGCGGATCGACGCGTGACCGCACCGACCGCATGGTACGCCAGATGCGGGCACGCGCGGGATTGACGCCCGCGGCCCATGTGACTTGCGTCGGCGCGGCCCGTGGCGAAATCGATTCGCTCGCGCGCGACTGGTGGGCGGCGGGCGTTCGGCATGTCGTCGCGCTGCGCGGCGACGCGCCCGATGGCGCCGGGCGGTATGTGCCCCACCCGAACGGCTATGAGAACGCCGCCGCGCTGGTCGCCGGCCTGCGCCGCATCGGCGATTTCGACATATCCGTCGCCGCCTATCCCGAAACGCACCCGGACTCGCCGTCGTCCGCCGCCTGCCTCGACAATCTGAAGCGCAAGATCGATGCCGGCGCGGCGCGCGCCATCACGCAGTTTTTTTTCGCACCGGAGACGTTCCTGCGGTTTCGCGACGCCGCCGCCGCGGCCGGCATCCGCGTGCCGATCGTCCCCGGCATCCTGCCGGTGACCAACTTCGCCAAGGTGATCGAGTTTGCACGCAAATGCGGCACCTCGATTCCGCCGGCACTGGCCGATCTATTCGACGGGCTCGATGACGATCCGGAAACGCGCGCGCTGGTGGCGGCAACCGCGGCGAGCGAATTGTGCCTGGCGCTGGCCGTCGAGGGGGTCGATGCGTTCCATTTCTACACGCTGAATCGCCCGTTGCTGACGTTGGCGATTTGCCGACGCCTGGGCCTTCGGCCGAAGTTGCGCGAGGCGGCTTGACATGACGCGCGCGGATCGCCGGGCGGCGCTCGAAGCCGCGGCCCGAGAACGAATTCTGGTGCTAGACGGGGCGCTCGGCACGGAGATCCAGGCGCGCGGGCTGACCGAGGCGGATTATCGGGGAGATCGCTTCGCCATGCATCGGCATGACCTGAAGGGCAACAATGACATTCTCAACCTGACCCGGCCGGATCTAATCGAAGCGATCCACCACGCGTATTTCAAAGCCGGCGCCGACATCGCCGAAGCCAACACCTTCAACGCCAACGCGATTTCGCAGGCCGATTACGGCCTGGCTGACCTTGCCTACGAATTGAATCGCGCCGGCGCCGCGATCGCGCGGCGTGCCGCCGACGCCTGCAGCGCGGCACAGCCACACAAACCGCGCTTTGTCGCGGGCGTGCTCGGACCGACCGGCCGCACGGCGTCCCTGTCCCCGGACGTCAACGATCCCGGCGCCCGCAACGTGACGTTCGACGCCCTGCGCGAGGCATACAAAGAGGCCGCGCGCGGCTTGATCGACGGCGGCGCCGATCTGATTTTGGTCGAAACCGTGTTCGATACATTGAACGCCAAGGCGGCGCTGTTCGCGCTCGACGAACTGTTCGAGCATGACGGCCGCGCCCTGCCGGTGATGATTTCGGGCACGATCACGGACAAATCCGGGCGCACCCTCTCGGGCCAGACGGTCGAAGCATTCTGGCATTCGCTGCGCCACGCCAGGCCGTTCAGCATCGGCCTCAACTGCGCGCTCGGCGCCGCGGAACTGCGCCCCTACGTGGCCGAACTGGCGCGCATCGCCGATGTCTGCGTCAGCGCGCACCCGAACGCGGGCTTGCCGAATGCGTTCGGCGCCTACGACGAAACGCCGACCGAAACGGCGGCGCATTTGGACGAGTGGTCGGCGTCCGGATTGGTCAATATCGTTGGCGGCTGCTGCGGGACCACCCCGGCGCATATCAGGGCCATCGCCGAAGCGGCCGCGCGCAACGCACCGCGCGCCATTCCGCGCCTGGACAAGCGCCTGCGACTGTCCGGCCTGGAGCCGTTCACGGCCGCCGCATGAACGGACAGTTCATCAATATCGGCGAGCGCACCAACGTCACCGGGTCGGCCAGGTTTAAAAAGCTGATCCTCGACGGCGACTATGCCGCGGCACTCGCCGTCGCGCGCGAGCAGGTCGCCAACGGAGCGCAGATCCTCGACGTCAACATGGACGAGGGGCTGCTCGATTCCGAAGCCGCGATGGTGCGGTTTCTGAACCTGATCGCATCCGAGCCGGACATCTGCCGCGTGCCGATCATGATCGACTCGTCGAAATGGTCGGTCATCGAGGCTGGGCTGAAATGCGTGCAGGGCCGCGCCATCGTCAATTCGATCAGCCTGAAGGAAGGCGAGACGCCGTTTATCCGGCAGGCGCGCCTGGTTCGCCGATACGGCGCCGCCGTCGTCGTCATGGCGTTCGACGAGCAGGGCCAGGCCGACACGGTGGCGCGCAAGATCGAGATATGCACCCGTGCATACAAGATTCTCACCGAACAGGCGGACTTTCCGGCTGAAGACATCATCTTCGATCCGAACGTGTTCGCAGTCGCAACCGGCATCGAGGAGCATAACAACTATGCGGTGGATTTTTTCGAAGCCGCGCGGCTGATCCGCGCAAGCTTGCCGCACGCCCAGGTATCCGGCGGCGTTTCGAACGTGTCGTTCGCGTTCCGCGGCAACAACGCGGTGCGCGAGGCGATGCATGCGGTGTTTCTGTATCACGGCATGCGCGCCGGCATGACGATGGCGATCGTCAACGCGGGCGCCTTGCCCGTCTACGAGGACATCCCGGCCGAACTGCGCGACGCCGTCGAAGACGTCATCCTCAATCGCCGGCGCGATGCGACCGAGCGCTTGCTGGCGATCGCCGATCGCTTCAAGACCGGCGGCGCCGAAAAACCCGTCGATCTCGCCTGGCGCGACGCCGACGTAAAATCGCGGTTGATCCATGCTCTGGTGCACGGCATCGACGAATTCATCGCGGCCGACACCGAAGCCGCGCGCGCGCAAGCCGCCCGGCCGCTCGACGTGATCGAAGGCCCGCTGATGGATGGCATGAACGAAGTCGGCGACCTGTTCGGCGCCGGCAAGATGTTTCTGCCGCAGGTCGTCAAGAGCGCGCGCGTGATGAAGAAGTCCGTGGCCTACCTGCTGCCTTTCATCGAAGCCGAGAAGCGCGCCAATCCCCAGGCATCCCAGGCGAAGACGGCCGGCCGAATCGTCATGGCGACGGTCAAGGGCGACGTGCACGACATCGGCAAGAACATCGTCGGCGTGGTGCTTCAGTGCAACAACTACGAGGTGATCGATCTCGGCGTGATGACGCCGTGTGCGAAAATTCTCGACGTCGCCCACGAGCGGAAGGCCGATCTGATCGGCCTGTCCGGCCTGATCACGCCGAGTTTGGAGGAAATGAGCTATGTGGCGCAGGAGATGTCGCGCCGGCGCTTCGACGTGCCGTTGCTGATCGGCGGCGCCACCACCAGCAAGGTGCATACCGCGGTCAAGATCGCGCCGCATTATGCCAGCCCGGTGATCTACGTACCGGATGCGTCGCGTGCGGTCGGCGTGGCAGGACAGCTATTTTCCGGCGCGCGCGCGAGCTTCGCCGACGGTATCAAGGCCGAGTACGCCGAGCTGCGCCAATTGCACGAAGGCAGGCAAAGTGCCGCCCGGACAGGCTTGGCCGCCGCGCGCGCAAATCGTCTGATGCTCGATTGGTCGAGTTATTCGCCGCCGCGTCCGGCGGTGGGGGGACCGCGTTCGTTCGCCGATTACGACCTGGGCGAATTGGTGGCACGCATCGACTGGCAGCCGTTCTTCGCGGCGTGGGAACTGGCCGGGCGCTTTCCCGATCTGCTCGACGATAAGATAATCGGCCCGGCGGCGCGCAGCTTGTATCGCGACGCGCAGGCGATGCTGAAGCGAGCGGTACGCGAGCGGTGGCTGACCGCGCGCGCCGCCATCGGCTTCTGGCCGGCCAATGCGGACGGCGACGACATCGTCCTCTATACCGATGAAACGCGACGGGACGAAATGGCGCGCGTACACACGCTGCGCCAGCAGATGAACAAGGACGGCGACGGCCGACATAATCTGGCGCTGGCCGATTTCGTGGCGCCGGTCGAGTCCGGCCGGGCGGATTATCTCGGTGGCTTTGTCGTTACCGCCGGCATCGGCCTGGAAGCCCGCGCGCAAGATTTCGAAGCCGGGCAGGACGATTACAATTCGATCCTGCTCAAGGCGCTCGGCGACCGTCTCGCCGAAGCTTTCGCCGAACGCATGCATGAACGCGTGCGGCGCGAATTCTGGGGCTACGCCGCCGACGAGAATCTCGACAGCGCCGCGCTGATCGCCGAAGCCTATCGCGGCATTCGTCCGGCGCCGGGGTACCCAGCCTGTCCCGATCACACCGAGAAGCGCACTCTGTTCGGCTTGCTCGATGCGGAGGCCGCAACAGGCGTGCGGCTGACCGACAGCTGCGCCATGTGGCCGACCTCATCGGTCGCCGGTTTCTATTTCGGCCACCCCAAAGCGCGCTATTTCGGTGTCGGCCGCATCGATCGCGACCAGGTGGCGGATTACGCCGCG
Source organism: Alphaproteobacteria bacterium (assembly GCA_050186335.1). Taxonomy (GTDB): domain Bacteria; phylum Pseudomonadota; class Alphaproteobacteria; order Bin65; family Bin65; genus JBFWYO01. Next base: position 19,564 of record JBFWYO010000036.1, read on the forward strand.
CGCAAAGGCATGAGCGTGGCCGACGTCGAACGCTGGCTGGCACCAAATCTGGCCTACGACCCGGCGGGCAAGCGAGCCGCCTAGCGGCGCACGGCCGCGCCTGCTCCGAGAGGTTCGGCATGGAGGCCGGTTCTGATCCGCGGATTAACAGGCATTCCTCGCCCAAAGCTTGCCGAAGGACGCGCCAGGGGACGCCACTTGGATTGACTTTGCCGCCGCGCCTGCCTCCAATCTGGACTCGAAATGATGCCGCAATTCGGCGCCAAGTTGGTGCCGGATCATGCCTTGACCGAGATCGAATGCTGCGCCGCATCCAAATCACGATCGGTTTCGTCGCCTGTTTGCTGATCGCGGGCGGGCTGGCGTTGGCGGAAAGCGACGCGACAGCGCCCGGCGGCGCTACGACGCGCAAGGCTATCGACGAAAACGCCTTCGCCGCCCCGGCCGCTAACCTGACCGCCGACCAACAGCCGAGATTCTTTGCCGGCCAACGCCTGTTCAACACCAGTTGGGTCGCGGCACCTTCGGGCCTGAGTCTGTTTGACGGGCTCGGTCCGGTGTTCAATCGCGTGCGCTGCAGCGGCTGCCACGAGAACGACGGGCGCGGCCAGCCGCCAGCCATGTTCGGCGAACCGATGCTGTCGATGGTAGTGCGCCTTTCGGTACCTGGTCTGTTACCGAGCGGTGCGCCGATGCCGCATCCGGCCTACGGCGACCAACTGAACGACCGCTCGATTCCGAACATTCCGCCCGAAGGCCGCGCCGCGATCCGCTGGATCGAGACGCAAGGCAAATATGCCGACGGCACCGTTTACAAATTGCGCCGCCCGGCGACCGAGTTCGTCGATCTGGCGTTCGGGCCGATCGGCAGCGAAGTGATGCTGTCGGAGCGCGTTGCGCCGCAGCTCATCGGCATGGGCTTGCTCGAAGCGGTGCCCGAGGCGGATATCCTGTCGCGCGCCGACCCGGACGATAGGAACAAGGACGGCATCAAGGGCGTGCCCAATTCGGTTTGGGACGGCGCGCAGAATAAAGCCGTGCTCGGCCGGTTCGGCTGGAAGGCCAACGTACCCAACCTGCGCCAACAGATAGCGGCCGCGTTCCACAACGATATGGGACTGACGACGACATTGTTCGCCGAGCAGAACTGCCCCGAACCGCAACTCGCGTGCCGTGCCGCGCCGAACGGCGGCACGCCGGAGATCAACGACGAATTTCTCGACGACCTGACATTCTATATCAGCCAACTCGCCGTGCCGGCGCGGCGCGATGTGGACAAGCCGGCCGTCAAGGCCGGCGAACTGGTTTTCGCGCGCCTCGGTTGCGCGCCTTGCCACGTGCCGACGTTGACGACCGGCCCACATGCCTTGCCGACGGTGGCCAATCAGACCATTCGCCCGTATACGGATTTGTTGTTGCACGACATGGGCGAAGGGCTGGCGGACGGACGGCCGGATTTCGAGGCGACGGGGCGCCAGTGGCGGACGGCCCCGTTGTGGGGCCTCGGCCTGGTGCCGACCGTCAACGGGCATTCGTTCCTGCTGCATGACGGGCGCGCGCGCGATTTCGCCGAGGCGATTCTGTGGCACGGCGGCGAGGCGGATCGCGCCAAGGAAGCGTTCCGCAAATCGCCGGCGGCGGATCGCGCGGCGCTGATCGAATTCCTGAAGTCGCTGTAAGATCGCGTCAACCGACCGCGCGGCGCGGCGCCATTTTGCGCGCGGGTCCGTCGGTCAACTGCTTGAACCGTTCGGTGGCGCCGATCAGCGCGCGGCGCGTGCCCGGCTCGGTTGCCGAATGGCCGGCATCCGCGATCACGTAATACTCGGCCTCCGGCCAGGCACGATGCAGATCGTCCGCGGTCATGATCGGACATACGACGTCATAGCGGCCTTGCACGATCACACAGGGCAAATGGCGGATGGCCCCGATGTCGCGCAGCAATTGCCCATCCTCGAGAAACATGCGGTGGACGAAGTAATGCGCTTCGATGCGCGCGAGTCCGAGGGCGACGCGTTCCTGTTGGAACGAAGTAATGGTTTCCGGGCTCGGCAGCAGAGTCGAGCAGGCGCCCTCGTACGATGCCCAGGCGCGCGCCGCCGGGAGGTGAATATCCGGGTGCGGATCGACCAGGCGGCGATAATAGTTGCCCATCACGTCGGCGCGCTCGGCCAGCGGCAGGAATTCGACGAAATTCCGGTGCGCTTCAGGGAAGATCAGCCGCATGCCGGAGAGAAACCAATCGAGCTCGACCTGCCGGCCGGTGAAGATGCCGCGCAGGATGAAGCCGAGGCAGCGATCCGGATGCTTCTGCCCATAGGCGAGCGCCAGCGAGCTGCCCCACGAGCCGCCGAACATGAACCATTTGTCGATGCCGAGATATTCGCGCAGCCGCTCCATATCGGCGACCAGATGCCAGGTCGTATTGTCGGTCAGATCGGCTTGCGGGGTCGATCGACCGGCACCGCGCTGATCGAACAGGATGATGCGGTAATGTGCCGGATCGAAATAACGCCGGTGCATCGGAAATGTGCCGGCTCCGGGACCGCCATGCAGGAACAGCATCGGCACGCCGTCCGGGTTGCCGGCTTCTTCCCAATACATCGCGTGTCGGCCGTCCAACCGGAGATAGCCGGTGCTGTCGGCTTCGATGGGCGGAAAAAAGTCGGTCTTGATCATTTGGTCCGGGTGCTGAAACTTTGTGATGCCGGGCGCGCGCGAGCGCTTCGATGCCACTATCGCCCACAAGCCGGGCGGTGCGCAACATGGGCCGTAGCTGATGCGACAGGACCGGGAGTCGAACGCGAGCCTTAGGGCGCCGACCGGCGACCGTCGCGCCGTGCTGCGGCTGCTCGCCTTGGGTGCCGCATGGACGTCAGCATTGCCGCTGCAGGCCGCCTTTGCCAAAGGCAAGCCGGACCGGCTGGCCGAAGCGGCCATCAAAGAGGTCATCGACGGTGATACCGTCATGGTCGACAACGGCGATCAGGTGCGCCTGGTCGGCCTGCAGGCGCCACGCCTGCCGCTCGACCGGCCGGGCGTCAAGGCATGGCCGCTGGCGGCGGAGTCCAAGGCCGCGCTGGAACGAATAGCGCTCGGCAAATTGGCCCGCTTCGAATACACCGGCCGGCCGCGCGATCGGTACCGTCGTCATCTTGCGCATCTTTTCGTCGGCGACCTTTGGATCCAAGGCGAAATGGCGAAGGCCGGCTGGGCGCGCGTTTATGGCTTTGCCGACAACCGGGCCCGGCTGCGCGAGCTATTGGCCTTCGAAGGCGAAGCGCGCGCCGCGCGACGCGGCTTATGGTCGGATGCGTTCTATCGCGTGCGCGACGCGGCGGACGTGCGCCAGCTGGACCGCGACCTGGAAAGTTTTCAGCTCGTTGAGGGCAAGGTCCTCAAAGCGGCGATCGTGCGCGACCGCGCCTATTTGAATTTCGGCCGAATTTATCGCCAGGATTTTACCGTAATGCTTGATAGCGCGGCGTTACGCTTGTTTCGCGCGGCCGGCATCGACGTCGCCGACTACGAAGGCCGGCGTTTGCGCGTGCGGGGCTGGCTGAAGTCCGAGAACGGGCCCGCGATCGACGTGCAGTTCCCGGAACAGGTCGAAACGCTCGGCTGAGCGCACCTGTTGCATCAGCCGCTGGCCGCCGATTACCGATCACCCGCCTATTTGACTCCACGCTGCGCGCGATTGTAGGCGAGTTCCGCCTCCGTCAACTGGAAGCCGAGCCAGGTTTCGAACGCCAGGCCGCTGCCGGCGCGGGCCAGCCGGTACAGCGTCCATGTGCCGTCGGTGACCTGCACCTGGGCGGCGTTGCCGAAGCGGGCGCGGACCTTGAACTCCTGCTTGGTCAGCAGATTGCCGCGCCGATCGGTAATGACGATGAAATACGGCACTTCGACCGAATCGCCTTGCATGGCCGGCCCGCGCCGGAACACGAAGGTCGCATCGACCTCGACCGTCAGCTGCGTCAGCGCCGGAGCTTCGACCTCGCATTTCAGCTTCATGTCGGTGATTTCGGCCGTGAACATTACGTTCTGCGTGCCGGGCGCGAATTTGGTGATGGTGCCGGCTTGATCGAGCACGGCGATACGGGGACAAAATGTACGTTCGGGACCGGCACAGGCGGCGAGCACGAGGCCGAGGCCGCTGACGACAATGGCCAGCGCGAACAGGCGGCGGAACTTGGAGTTCATGATCGAGGCGTGCTTTCCGAACGCTAGAGTGAATTGTGCGTGCCGTCGCAGAACGGCTTTTCCCTGGTTTGCTTGCAGCCGCATAACCAGACTTCTTCCGTCTTTTCCTGCTTGAACACGATCGGCCTGAATTCGGTGACCTTGTGGGCACCGTCGCAATAAGGTTGTTTCTTGCTCAAGCCGCACGCACACCAAGCGTAGGTTTTGCCGGCTTCGAGCGTGGCATTGTACGGTTGTTTTTGAGCGACGGTTGGCTTGCTCATACGGGTGTTCCGCCCTCTGTGGCTGACGCGTGACGAGGAGCGGACTTTAGGTGACGCTCCGGCCCGGCACAAGGCCCGAAGCGCATTCTGGAAAATCTCAAAAAAGACATAATTATCAAAGCGATAAGGCAGATTCAGGTGCGACAATTTTGCGCCTCCCAAGGCACCGCACGACGGCCGATGTTATCTCGATGGAGAGCGCAATGACGAATTCCCCCCGCCGGCCGCTCACCGTTCTGCTCGCAAACCCGCGCGGCTTCTGCGCCGGCGTCGACCGTGCGATCGACATCGTCGAGTGCGCGCTCGCGAAGTACGGCAAGCCCGTCTACGTGCTGCACGACATCGTCCACAATCATGTCGTGGTGGAAGAGCTGCGGCGCAAAGGCGCCGCCTTCGTCGAATCGCTGGACGATGTGCCCGAGGCGGCGCCGGTAGTGTTTTCCGCGCACGGCGTCGCCAAGCGGATCGAACATGCGGCGCACCGCAAGAATCTCGTCGTTGTCGATGCGACGTGCCCGCTGGTTCACAAAGTGCACAGCGAAGTCAGGCATCATGTCGGCGCTGGGCGGCATGTGGTCGTGATCGGCCATGCCGGCCACGCCGAGGTATTGGGGACGGCCGGTCAGGCGCCGGTCGGCGCGGTGACGTTGGTGCAGACCGTGCGCGACGCCGAAACGGTCAAACTGCCGTCCGGCAAACTCGCCTATGTCACGCAGACGACGCTCGACGTGCGCGAAACCGATGCCATCGTGGCCGCCTTGCACCGCCGCTTTCCCGGTATCGTCGGTCCCGCCGCCGAGGATATTTGCTATGCCACCAGCAACCGCCAAGGCGCCGTGCGCGATCTGGCGCCGCTGTGCCAGGCGTTCGTCGTGGTCGGCGCGCCGCATTCGTCGAATTCGCGCCGTCTGGTCGAAACCGCCGAGCATGCGGGATGCGCGAACGCCTTCATGCTCGAAACTGCCGAACAGATGGATTGGCAACGGCTTGACGGCGTCGCCGCATTGGGCCTGACGGCCAGCGCATCCGCGCCCGAGGCGGTCGTGCGCCAGTTGCTTGAAGCCCTCGCCGCGCGCTATGACTTGAGTCTCGAAGAGCGGCCGGGCCCGCGCGAAGACATCCGCTTCAACCTGCCCAAGGCGCTGTTCGCGGCATAGGCCCGGCTCCCGGGTTTAGGCCGGGGTCGATTTTTTTCAAGGCATGCTGCGTGGCCGTCTACACCGAAGTTGCCGACGACGTTCTGGCTGCATTTCTGGCGCACTACGAAGTGGGCCAGGCGATGTCGTTCAAGGGGATTGCCGAAGGCGTCGAGAACTCGAATTTCTTCCTCAAGACCGATCGCGGCGAGTACATCCTTACGCTGTACGAAAAACGCGTTCGGCCGGAAGACCTGCCGTTCTTCCTCGGCCTGATGGATCATCTGGCGGCGCGCGGCATCGCGTGTCCCACGCCCGTGCACGGCAAGGACGGCAAGGCGTTGCGCAAATTGTGCGGCAAGCCTGCGGCGATCGTTTCGTTCCTGCCCGGAGTATCGCCGCGCAAGATCGCGGTCAAGCATTGCGGCCCGCTCGGCGACGCGCTGGCCCGGATGCATGTCGCCGGAGCCGACTTTGGGATCAAGCGGCCCAACGCGCTCTCGGTCGCCGGCTGGCGGCCGATCTTCGATAAATGTCGCGCCCGCGCGCACGAAGTCAAAAAAGGCCTGGCCGAGGAGATCGATGAGGAAATCGGCTTCCTCGAAGCGAACTGGCCGAAGGATCTGCCGACCGGCGTGATCCACGCCGATCTGTTTCCGGACAATGTGTTCTTTCTGGGCGATCGGTTGTCCGGACTGATCGATTTGTATTTTGCCTGCAACGACTATTTCGCCTACGACATCGCCGTATGCTTGAACGCGTGGTGCTTCGAGCCGGATGTCAGTTTCAACATCACCAAGGCGCATGCCATGCTCGCCGCATACCGGAAGGTGCGCGATTTTTCCAAGACCGAGTTGACGACCCTGCCGCTGCTTGCGCGCGGCGCGGCGACGCGATTCCTGCTGACCCGCCTGCACGATTGGCTGCATCACCCGCCGGGCGCGATGGTCACGCCGAAAAATCCGCTGGAATATTACCGCAAACTGCGGTTCCACCAGCGCGTCGGCCGCCCGGGCGAATACGGATTGGATTGACCACGCGTGACATCGAAGAAACACCAGACCAAGCACGACGGCGTGGTCGAGATTTATACCGACGGCGCCTGCCAGGGCAACCCGGGCCCCGGCGGCTGGGGCGCGATCCTGGTCTATGGCAGCCGCGAAAAGGAAATCTGGGGCGGCGAGGATCAGACCACCAACAACCGCATGGAAATGATGGCGGCGATCGCGGCGCTGGAATCGCTCACGCGACCGGTGACCGCGCGGCTGCACACGGACAGCCAGTACCTAAAAAACGGCATTACCGAGTGGCTGCCGCAATGGAAAAAGCGCGGCTGGAAAACCGCCGACAAGAAACCGGTCAAGAACGTCGACCTGTGGCAGCGCCTCGAGCGCGCGTTGCAGGCGCACAAGGTCACGTTCCATTGGGTGCGCGGACACGCGGGTCACACGGAAAACGAGCGCGCCGACGTGCTGGCGCGCAAAGGCCTGGAGCAACATTCCGAACGCGCGCGCGACTAGACGGTTGTCGGCGGCTCGCAGGTCGGCCGCGCCGAAAGGAAAACGGCCGCATCGAGCGGCCGTTTCCATCGCAAAGTATGCAACCGATTTACAGCGCCTTGAGCACTGCTTCCGCGCTCGACACTTCGAAGGCGCCCGGCTTTTCGACCTGCAGCGCCTTGACCACGCCATTGTCGACGACCATGGCGTAGCGCACCGAGCGCTCGCCCATGCCGAAGCCTTTGCCGTCCATTGTCAGGCCCAAGGCGCGAGTCAGGTCGCCGTTGCCGTCGGCCAGCATGGTGACTTTGCCGTCGGCGCTTTGCGACTTGCCCCATGCGTCCATGACGAATGCGTCGTTCACGGACAGGCAAGCGATCTCGGCGACGCCCTTCTTGCGGATCTCGTCGGCCTTTTCGACGAAGCCCGGCAGATGCTTGGCCGAACATGTCGGCGTGAAGGCGCCCGGTAGGCCGAACACGACGACCTTGCGGCCGGCGAAATACTTGTCGGTCTCGACGTCCTGCATGCCGTCCTTGGTCTTGGTCTTGATTTTGACGGACGGAATTTTATCGCCCACTTTGATGGTCATGGTGTCTCCCCTTTACGGATGGATCGGTGGTGATGGGTTCGGCGCCTGAGCCGGCGCGTCGCTAAAAGATAGTGTCCCGCACGGGAGAATCCCAGCCGGAAAATCCAGCTTATTTTCGCACCTGCGGCGCGACCGGCGCAACCGCGGCCCGCCGCATGGCCGCGACGACCGCCGCCTCGGTCAGCAGTTCAGGCAGCGCTATGCCCTGCGGTGCGCCCGGCCCATAGACGACGTTGAAGGGAATGCCGTAGCGGCCGAACGACGCGAGGTAGCGGGCAATGCGCTCGTCCGGGCGCGTCCAATCCGCGACCATGGCCACCGTTTTGGGTTCCTGCAGCAGCTTCGCGACCCGATCGCGCGAGAGTACGGCGCGCTTGTTAACCTTACAGGTCAGACACCAATCGGCAGTCACGTCGACGAAGACCACCCGCCCGCCGGCGATCAGCGCGGGGATGGCATCGAGTTCGAACGCCCGCCAATATGCCTCGCGCTGGGTCGACAGATATGCGCCCGGCGGCACCGGGGTCGGCACGACGAAGGCGGCAATGGCGGCGGCCACGATCAAGACGAACGCTGCGATTGTACGTGCGACACCCATACCGAGCCGCGAGCGCAACGCGAGAATCGCCAGCACGGCCGCCATCAATGCGGCCACGATCCATGCGTCGGTAGCGCCGGCCTGCTCGGCGAGGACGTCGAGCAACCAGACCGCGGAACCCAGCAGCGCGAGGCCGAGCACGAACTTCAGCTTGATCATCCACGATCCCGGCTTCGGCAGCCGGGTCGCCAGGCCGGGAAATGCCGCAACCAATAAATACGGCGCCGCCAGCCCGATGCCGAGCGCCGCGAACACCGCGACCGTCTCGAGCGCGCCGCCGGACAGTGCGAAGCCGATCGCCGTGCCGACGAACGGCGCCGAACACGGGGTCGCCATCGCGGTCGCGAAAGCGCCGGTGAGAAAATCGCCGACCAGCCCGCCGCGCGCGCGTCCGGCGCCATGCGCGACGCCGCCGAGCCGCGCCGGCAGCGCGATTTCGAACCAGCCGAACATGTTGCCCGCGAACAGCGTGAGCACCAGGACGAGCGCCACCAGGAATACCGGATGCTGGAACTGCATACCCCAGCCGATCGCCGCCCCGCCCGCCTTCAGCGCCGCCAGAATGCCGGCGAGCACCAGGAACGAAACGACAATGCCGGCGCAGGTGGCGAGGAACCGCCGGCGCACGTCGCGCCGCGCCGCGCCGCCGTGGCGCACCATGCCGAGCAGCTTGATCGACAGCACCGGCAGCACGCACGGCATGAGGTTGAGAATCAATCCGCCAAGCAGCGAAATGGCCAGAATCGAGATCCACTCCGCAATCTGGCGCGGCACGGCCGGTACTTCCGCGCCCGGCACAGTGGCCTTTCGCGTCTCGAATGCGCGCGCGCCGTCGACCAGCGTAAACGTCAGATCGCCGCCCGGCGCCAGTTCGACCGTCGGCAGCGTATGAATCGGGAGGATAAACTGCGCGGTCTTGCCGCCGTCGCGCAGGATCACCTTGGGTTGGCCGAATAGCGCTTGTGTCGTGCCGTCAACGAACAGATCGGGATTGGCGAACCGGTCGGGCGTGGTTGCGGTCACCACCAGCGTGCGCACGCGGGAGACGATTTCGGCACGCGTGATCGTGACACCGGGCGCGTCGATTTGCGGGACATGCGCGCGATACTTCGAGATCAGCGCCGCGAACATCGTATTCTGCACCGGCTGCACGGGCAGATCGAGCGACAGCGTTTCCTTGTACGGCACGCAGATCTCGTCGCACGTCAGATAATTCACTTCGGCGCGCAGTTTCGTGGCTTGCCCCGGCTGCTTGAGTGTGACATCGACCGGCAGGACGACCTCGCCGCTGTAGCCGAGCGTGGTGAATCCGAGCACGTCGAAGCGCATCGGCGCCGGCCAATGCAGGATCGCCGTCGCGACGTTCTGCGAACCGACCCATTCGAGCGACGGCGGATAGCCGGCGTCGCCCGGCGAGCGCCAGTAAATTTTCCACCCGGGCTTCATCTTGAACTGCAACCCGATGGTCAGGCGCGCTTGGTCGCCGACGCCGCTCTGCGCCGCGACGAGGCGCACGGCGCCGTGCTCGTTGGTCGCCCAGTCGGACGCCGCGGCGTCGGCCGCGCGCATGTGTCCGACCGCGCCCAAAATCGCGCTGCACACTAAAAATGCTAATATTTTCAATATGTTATAGAACAAGGACGGATTGCCTCGAGGACCGATTTGTGTCGCCACGACTATAATCTCGGGCGCCTCCGAACACAGTCAAAACCCTTCACGTTTTGGTGTTGCGATGTCGCACCGGCCACGCGCCGCGTACTGCGCACTTATCATAATTGAAGCGCATCGCCTTGTTCCAACCGCAATTCGGGACTAAGAATAATCGACGGGAAAAGCCGCACACCGCGGGGGCGATGTCGCGTATGGCAGGGTGTCGCCAATGGCGAAGAAATCGGTGGCAGCGCATTACTTGACCGGTCAGGTTCTGGTCGCCATGCCCGGCATGCCCGATCCGCGCTTCGCCAAATCCGTCATCTACATGTGCGATCACAGCGACAAGGGCGCCATGGGCTTTGTGCTCAATCGGCCCGAAGCCGCGCTCGATTTCAAGGAGCTGCTCGATCATGTCGGCCTGGCCGAGGTAGCGATGCAGCGCGCAATTCCCATCCACATCGGCGGGCCCGTCGATGCCGGGCGCGGGTTTGTGCTGCATTCGAACGATTACGGCAGCGACGAAACGATCAAGGTGGATTCGATCTGCGCGGTGACCGCGTCGATCGATATTCTGCGCGATATCGCCGAGGGCGCGGGCCCGGCCAAATGTATCCTGGTGCTCGGCTACTCGGGCTGGGCGCCGGGCCAGCTGGAAAGCGAGCTGCAGGACAATGGCTGGCTGAACGCGCCGGCCGACGAGGAATTGCTGTTCGGCGTCGACAGCGCGCACAAATGGGAACACGCGCTGAAGAAAATCGGCATCTCCGCTTCGCACTTGTCGGCCACGGGCGGCCGCGCGTAACGTTCGCCAACTGAAAGTTCCGTCCGAACGCAGACTGTTCCGGCACTTTCGATCGACGCATCGGCTGGATAGCGCTTGTCCGGCGCGGCCGGAAGCTCAAAGGCCGACCGCCTTCACCGCCGGATCGCCGGCGTTTCCGAACGCAAACCCTGCGCGCGCCACATCAAATATAGTTCCAAGGCGACATATTCGGCGGCGCCCGGCGCGAACGGCTCGGCACGCACACCGACCAGGCACGACCGCAAGCGGCGGTGCAGCGAGCCTATGCCCTGCCATTCCAGGCGGTAGATCGGATAGCCGGTCGGCTGCCCCTGCGAAATGGTTTCGCCGAGCAGGCGCTTGCCCCAATTCTCGTCGTGGCACTGCGCGCAGGCGAGATTGAGCTGGCCCTGGCGCGTCGTATACAGCGCGCGGCCCGCTTCGAAGTACGGCTTCGCGGGACCGTCGACCCGCACGACGATCGGCAATCCCCGCGACTGGTGGGCGACATAGGCGGTCAGCGCCAGGAGATCGTCGGACTCATAAGCGAGCGGTGTTGCCTGCTGCCGTTCGGCGCGGCAATGCTGGATGCGCTGTTCCAGATTGAGCAGCTTGCCGGTGCCCGCGTCGACCTCGGGATAGCGCACGGCCACGCCCTTCATCGTGCCGGCGGCATCGCCATGGCACAAGGCGCAGGACTGGCCCGTGCGCCCCGCCGCGCGGCGCCAGAGTTCGGCGCCTTTGGCGACGAACAACATGCCCGGATTGGCCATGTCGTCATCCTGCATCGCGCGGGTTTCGGGCAACAGGAATTCGGTGCCGGGGCGACGCTGCTCGGCCGGAATGGCGGGACGGTCCGGCGTCGCCTCGCCCCACGCCAGGCCGGCCGCGATCAGTCCAATTGCGAAGGGACCAGCCGGCCAGACCCGCAACGCGCACCTGCCGGTCATGCGACGGTCAGCTTGACCGCGGCGCGCGCGAGCTTGCCGGAATCGTCGCGCCACTCGAAGATGAGTTCGCCGGTTTGGACCGCGACCGTGTGAAATACGATATACGGATTCGCGGCGATGGCTGGATACAAGTCGGCGCGGAACACCGGCTCGCCGTCGTATCGGCATTCGAATCGATTGACGATATCGCGCGGAATTTTATTACCGGTGGCGTCCAGCCGGAAACCGGTTTCCATCGGATGCGCGAACAATGCGCGGATTTCGATTACTTCGCCCGGTTTGGCGTGCGACGGCATGCGGATGAGCGGTTGCGCCATGGCGTGCGCCTCAATCTTCCAAACATGCGGCGAGCGTGATGACCACCTCGGCCGTCGCCTGCCACCAGGTGCCGTCGTTCAACGCGGCGACGGCTGTTACCTTCTGCGTGTTCGCCAGGCGAATGCGCGTCGCCACCCGCGCCTTGCCGGCGCGCGGCCCCAGGTAAAAACTGCCGACATTGGGCTGCGGGTTGAGCGGCGCCAGAACATGGATCGATACCACATGCGCGGCCGCGGTCATCGGGCTGTCGACGGATACGGACAGCGGCATCGAGTTGCCGTTTTCGGCCACGACCGGCAGCTCGAGCTTGAGCTTGCCGGACCGGACCGGCGCGCCGCCGGTGATGTCGCGCATCGCGGCGGCCATTGCCTCGGGCGTTGCGGCGGCCGGGCGCAACAGGACAATAGGCGCCACCAGGCCGGCTGCGCTCGTCGCCAGGAATGCCCGGCGCGACAAGGTCATCGGTTTCGCGCGATCGTCGTTCATTGTCGCAACGTCATCAGATAGGCGACCACGTCTTCGACCTGCTGCGCGGCCAGGATCGGCTTGCCGCGATACGCCGATGCGACACGGTTCAATCCGTCGATTCGATAATACGCCGGCATGACGGTATTTTCATTGAGTCGCGTCTGATCGATCACGCGCAACCGCAACTGGCCCTCGTTCAAACGCGCCGCGATGCCGGCGAGGCCGGGCGCAAGATTGCCGAACATCGGCGCCGCGGTCAGCGGCACGGCATGGCACAGCACGCAATTGCCGGTCTCGCGCGCTTGGACGATGTCTCGGCCACGCAGCGGATCGCCCCTCTGGCCGGTCAGCGATTGCACGACCGCGTCGCCGGTCACTCGGTACGCGACCGGCATTTCCGCAACGGCAGGGCCGCCCACGAACAACGCCAGCGCCGCCCAGCCCCAGCGCACGGCGCGGCGCCTACGCCTTTTTCAGGTCATGGTTCTTCAGCGGCAACGATCGTATTCGCTTGCCGGTCGCGGCGAAGATGGCGTTCAGAACGGCGGGTGCTGTCGGCGGCACCGCCGGTTCGCCGGCGCCGCCCCAGAACCCGCCGGTCGGCACCAGATGCACCTCGACCTTCGGCATCTCGCCGATGCGCAGCATGTCGTAGTCCGGGAAATTCGACTGTTCGACGCGGCCATTCTTGATGGTGATCTCGCCGTACAGTGCCGCGGTGAGTCCCCAGACGACCGAGCCTTCGACTTGCGCCTTGACCGCGTCGGGATTGACCACATGGCCGGTATCGAGCGCGCAGACGATGCGGTGAACCCGCAACCGGCCGCGCTGGTTGATCGACACTTCGGCGACCTGGGCGCAGTAACTGCCGTAGGCGTGACCGACGGCGATGCCGCGGAATACGCCCTCCGCCAGTTTGCTGCCCCAGCCGGCCTTTTCGGCCGCCACGTTCAAGACATTCTGCTCGCGCGGCGCCTTGGCCAACAGCTTGCGTCGGAATTGGTACGGATCCTGGCCGGCGGCGTGGGCCACTTCATCGATGAAAGATTCCAGGAAGAACGTATTCTGCGTGTGGCTGACCGCACGCCAGAATCCGACCGGCACCGCCGTATTGCGCATGGCGTAGTCGATCAGCACGTTCGGGAAGGCGTAGCTCATGTCGTGCAGCCCGGCGAGCGCGTGCAGATCGGCACCGGCGCCGACCCGGCCCGGAAATACCGACGCGATGATCGACTGGCCGGCGCTGCGATTCTGCCAAGCAATCGGTTCGCCCTTGGCATCGAGCCCGCAGACAAACTTCGCCATGGCGACCGGCCGATAGAACCCGTGTTGCATGTCCTCTTCGCGAGTCCAGGTCAACTTCACCGGCCGGCCGGGGACGGCCTTGGCGATCAGCACCGACTGCGTGACATAATCCTGGAACGCGCCGCGCCGGCCGAAGCCGCCGCCGACATGCAGCTTGGTGACTTCGACCTTGTCGAGCGGCAGACCGGCCGCCTCCGCCGCCGCCGCCGCGGACGATTCGCCGTTCTGAGTCGGCACCCACACTTCGAGCTTTTCCGGCGTGAAACGCGCCGTGCAGTTCATCGGCTCCATGGTCGCATGATTGAGGAACGGCGCCGCATACTCGGCCTGCACGATTTTGGCCGCCCCGGCCAGCGCCGCCTTCACGTCGCCGGTTTGCTTGGCGACCTTGGCGTCCGAAGCGTTCAAGCCTTCCTTGAGGAACGCGGCGATCGACGCACTTGAAAGTTGCGCGTTCGGGCCCTCGTCCCAGACGATGCGCAAAGCCTCCACCGCCCGCTGGGCGATCCAGGTGTTGTCGGCGATAACCGCAACCGCATTGGGTAACGAGACGATTTTCTGCACGCCCTTAATCCGCGTCGCTTGCGCATCGTTGACGCTTTTCAGCGTGCCGCCGAACACCGGCGACTGGGCGATCGAGGCGTACAGCATGTCCGGCAGGCGAACGTCGATTGCGAACACGGTCTTGGCCGCGACCTTATCGGCAATATCGAGCCGCTTCGTGGACTTGCCGAGCAGCTTCCAGTCCTTCGGGTCCTTGAGCTTGATCTCGGCCGGCGCCGGTTCGGACGCGGCCTGCGCAGCGACCGCGCCGAAGCGCAGCGCACGATTGCTGGTCGCGTGGGTGATGGTGGAATTGGCCGCCGTGCATTCGCCGGGCTGCACTTTCCATTGTTTCGCCGCGGCGGCGATCAACATCGAGCGCGCCACCGCACCCGCCTTGCGCAGATATTCGTTCGAATCGCGGATCGACCGGCTGCCGCCCGTCGACATCGAGCGGTAGATGCGGTTGCGCTTGAAATGGTCGCTGACCGACGCGTACTCGGCCTTCACCAGGCTCCAATCGCATTCCAGTTCTTCCGCCACCAGCATGGCCAGGCCGGTGAAACTGCCCTGGCCGATCTCCGAGCGCGCAATGCGGATGGTGATGGCATCGTTTGGCTCGATCACGATCCATGCCGTGACTTCGGAACCGGCGGGCGCGGCCTTGGCGTTGCGCGCGAACTTGCCGTCGGCGGCCAGGTTGAAACCGAGCGTCAGTCCGCCGCCGACGGCGGCGGCGCTGACCAGGAAATTGCGACGGGAAACGACGGGCGACATGCTCATGGCGTCTCTCCCTTAGCCTTTCGCCGCATCGTGAATTGCGGCGCGGATGCGTGCATAGGTGCCGCAGCGGCAGATATTCGTCATCGCGGCGTCGATATCGGCATCGGTCGGCTTCGGCTTTTCGGCCAACAGTGCGGCCGCAGCCATCATTTGGCCCGATTGGCAATAGCCGCATTGCGGCACTTCATGCGCGCGCCACGCCTTCTGCACCGGATGGTTGGCGGTCGGCGACAGGCCTTCGATGGTGGTGATACTGGCGTTCGACAACACGCCGATCGGCAGCGAGCAGGAGCGCGCGATCTTGCCGTCGACATGCACCGAGCAGGAGCCGCAGGCGGCGACGCCGCAGCCGTATTTTGTGCCGGTCAGTCCGATCAGATCGCGCAGCACCCAAAGCAGGGGCATTTCGGCATCGGCGTCGATTTCGTGCAGCTTGCCGTTAATATTCAGTTTGACCATTTCCTGTTCTCCCAGAACGCCGACCGACTGGTGCGGAAGCAGGCCGGCGGTCGATCCAATCGCGTTAAGTAAATGCTAGCACGCGGCGTGCTGCACTGTCGCCGCACGGCGTCCGCGCGACCGGCGGGGGCGTGGTCAAATGTCTGTGAGGACACCGGTTGCGCCGCAGCGCGATATGGAGTGTTGTCCAGGGTCGCGGCGGTTCCGAACTTGGCTTATAGTGCAAAGCGGTACGCCGGAGTGCAGGCCGGCCCCCCGGGGGGAGTTATTGCGATGTTTCTGCGGAATTTATCGGTTGCGTTGGTGGGCGGAGCGATCGGCGGTGGTGCCACCACGCTGTTCATTTGGCTGCTCGGCGCGCTGGGCGTGCCGGCGATGCTCGGTATGACCGCGCCGCCGGTCGAGATCACCAAGGGCTTTATTTACCGTACGCTGGTTTGGGGCGGCATCTGGGGCGCGGTGCTGATGCTGCCGGTGCTCCGCCGGCAATGGTTCTGGCGCGGCGTGTTGTTGTCGCTGCTGCCCACGGCGGCGCTGTTCTTCTATTTCTTCCCGAGGCAGCAGCTCGGCATGTTCGGCATGAACGCCGGCATTGGCCTGCCGATCATGGCGCTCGTGGCGAATTTCCTCTGGGGCATCGTGGCGGCGCTGTGGTTCTACGCGGCCGCCCAGGACAATGGGCGCCGCTTCGCCTGAGCTTCAGGCGGCCTTAAGGCGGCCGGTCATCGCATCGTACGACTCCAGCGCGCCGGTCGGACCGAGCGACGCCAGCGTCAGCGGGCCGTTCAGGATGCGCGCAGCGACCCGCTTGATCGCGGCAGAATCGACCTGGCCCAATCGGTCGTTGATTTCGGCAACGCTCAGCACGCGGCCGTAGACTAGAATCTGCTGCGCCAATTGCTCGACGCGCGAGCCAGTCGCCTCCATGGACATCAGCAGGCCGGCCTTCATCTGCGCACGGGCGCGGGCCAGTTCGCCGTCCTCGATCCTGTCCGCCAATGCGTGTGCCTGTTCGAAGACGACCGGGACAAGCTCGCGCACCTGCTCGGCGCCGGTGCCGCAATAGATGCCGAACAGGCCGCTATCCAGGTAGGCGGCGCTGAATGAGTATATCGAATAGACCAAGCCCCGCTTCTCGCGCACTTCTTGGAACAGCCGCGAGGACATGCCGCCGCCGAGCATGGTGGAAAACAGCGCTGCGGCGTAATAATCCGGGTCGCCGAGCTTGACGCCGGGGAAGCCGAACGCGAGATGCGCCTGCTCTAGATCGGCGTCGTCGCGGAACTCGCCGCCGGCATAGCTGGCCGGCGCGAACCCGACCGGCGGTTGGCGCGACGCCTCGCCGAATGCCGCTTCGCCCAGTTCGACGAGCCGGTCGTGATCGACGTTGCCGGCCGCGGCCAGTACCATGGCACCGGCGTGATACGCGCCGCGCATATAGTCGACGATGCTCTCGCGCTTCATGCCGGCGATGATTTCGGCGGTGCCCAGGACCGGCCGGCCGAGCGGCTGATCGGGGAACGCGGTGGCCTGGAAATGGTCGAAGATGATGTCGTCGGGCGTATCCGCGACCTGGCCGATCTCCTGCAGGATGACGTCGCGCTCGCGCGCGAATTCGGCGGGATCGAAGCTGGAATGCAGCAGGATGTCGGCGACGATGTCGAGCGCCAGCGGCACGTCCTCCTTCAGCACTTTGGCGTAATAGGCGGTGTTCTCGCGCGAGGTATAGGCGTTCAGATGCCCGCCGACCGCCTCGATCTGCTCGGCGATCTGGCGCGCGCTGCGGCGTTCGGTGCCCTTGAACGCCATGTGTTCGAGGAAATGCGAGGCGCCGTTGATGGAAGGCGCCTCGTGCCGCGTGCCGACGCCGACCCAGACCCCGAGCGAGGCGGTTTCGACGTGCGGCATATGTTCGCTGACCACGCGCATGCCGTTGGCGAGGGTCGATTGACGCACGGTCATCGCAACGCATCCTTGATAAACGCTTTGAGCGCCGCGGCATCGTTCGGCAACGCGGCGCAACGCTCGGGCCGTTGATATAGGTCGGCCAGCGCCGCCGGCAATGGCGGGCGGATGCCCGTGGCGCGTTCGACCGCGTCGGGGAACTTGGCCGGGTGCGCCGTTGCCAGCGCGACCAGGGGCAATGCCGGATCTTTCCTGCGCGCACGCCCGGCTTCGATGCCGACGATGCTGTGCGGGTCGACCAGCATGGCGGTCTCATCGTACAGGCGCTTGATCGCCGCCAATGTCGCGGCGTCGTCCAACCGGTAGCCGGCGAATAGTTCCAGTGCGCGCTTCCAGCGCTCGCGTTCGGGCCTGAGTTCGCCGCTGGCGCGGAACTCGGTCAGCAAGCCGGCGGTCGCCTGGGCGTCGCGATCGTACAGATCGAACAGCAGCCGTTCGAAATTGCTGCTGATTTGGATATCCATCGACGGGCTGAGGCTGGGCTCGACCGGGCGCATGGCCATGACGCCGGTGGCCAGAAAGCGCGTCAGAATATCGTTGCGGTTGGAGCCGACGATCAGTTGCGCCACCGGCAGGCCGATGGCACGCGCCGCATAGCCGGCATACACGTTGCCGAAATTGCCGGTCGGCACGGCGAACGCGATCGCGCGCGCGGGTGCGCCCAGCTTAAGTCCGGCCCAGACGTAATAGACGATCTGCGCGACGATGCGCGCCCAGTTGATCGAATTGACGGCGGAAAGGTTCAGCGCGTCGCGCAACGGCGCGTCGTTGAACAGCGCCTTCACCAGATCCTGGCAATCGTCGAACGTGCCTTCGACGGCGATATTGTGGACGTTCTTCGAGAGCACGGTCGTCATCTGGCGCCGCTGGACCTCGGAGACGCGGCCTTTCGGATGCAGGATGAAAATATCCATGGCGGCGCGGTCGCGGCAGGCGGCGATCGCAGCCGAGCCGGTATCGCCCGACGTGGCGCCGACGATCGTGATGCGCTGGCCGCGCTTGGCGAGCACGTGATCGAACATCCGACCGACTAGTTGCAGCGCGAAATCCTTGAACGCCAAGGTAGGCCCGTGAAACAGCTCAAGCAGATGCTCGTTCGGCCGGCCCAGCGAAACCAACGGCGCCACGTCCTTGTGATCGAAGCCGCGATACGCGTCGTGCACGAGGCCGGCGAGCTCCGGCTCGGTCAGCGCGCTGCCGACGAACGGCTGCAATATGCGCACCGCGAGATCGGCGTAGGACAGTTTCGCCAGCGCCGCCCAGTCGGTATCGGCGATGCGCGGCCAGCGATCGGGCACGTAAAGCCCGCCGTCGCGCGCAAGGCCGGCCAGCAGCACGTCCTCGAAGCCGAGCACGGGTGCCGAACCGCGGGTGCTGATATAGCGGATATCGTTGGGGATCACGGGCGGGGTACGGGACCGATTGAGGTTGCGGGCGCCAGTCTACGACAGATAGCGCGCCTTGAGATGCGCCTTGAAAATGGCCGGATCGAGCGGCTTGCCGGTGGCGGCGGTGAGCAGATCCCGCGTCGACAGATAGCATGCCTGGCCGTGGACGTTTTCGGCCAGCCAGTCGACCAGGGGCTTGAAGTCGCCGCGCGCGATCTTCGTCGGCAGGTCTTGCGTCTCCCGCTTGGCCGCGTCGAACAATTGCGCGGCGGCCATGGCGCCCAGCGTGTAGGTCGGGAAATAGCCGAACGCGCCATCGTACCAATGAATATCCTGCAGACAGCCCAACCGGTCGTCCGGCGGCACGATGCCGAGCAACTGCTTGAGCCCGTCGTTCCACGCCCCCGGCAGATCGCGCAGGGCCAGATCGCCGGCGATCAGCGCGCGCTCAAGCCGATAGCGCAGGATGACATGCGCCGGGTACGTCACTTCGTCGGCGTCGGTGCGGATAAAGCTGCGCGCGACTTGAGTGTACAGGCGGAACAGGTTTTCCGGCTGCCACGCCGCATCCCCGACTTGGCCGTCGAACGCATCGCGCATCAGGGGGGCGGCGAACGAAAGAAATTCGCGCGAACGCGAGGCCTGCATTTCCATCAGCAGGGACTGGCTTTCGTGGATCACCATGCCGCGCGAAGCGCCGACTGGCTGGTGACGCCAGGCTTTCGGCAAATGCTGCTCGTACAGCGCGTGGCCGGTTTCGTGAATCGTGCCCATCAGCGAGACGGTGAAATCCGCCTCGTTGTAGCGCGTGGTGATGCGCAGATCGTCCGACGCGCCGCCCGAGAACGGATGCAGGCTGACATCGAGTCGCCCGTGGTGGAAGTCGAACCCGAGAATTTGCATGATGCGCAGGCCGAGTTCGCGCTGGCGCTCGACCGTGAACGGCCCTTGCGGTTTGACGACGGCGGGCTCGCGCGCCTGCTGCGCCAGCACGTCGTCGAGAAAATCGGGCAGGAAATCCGCGTAATCGGCGAACACCGGATCGATGTGCGCGGCGCGGCCTTCGGGCTCGAACTGGTCGAGCAATGCGTCGTAGACCGACGTGCCGAACTTCGCCGCCTTGGCCTTGCCGGCCTCGATCGTCAGACGCAGCACTTCGTCCAGATGCGGCAGGACCATGGCGAAATCCGCCTTCGGCCGAGCCTCGCGCCAGACCATCTCGCACGCCGAGCAGGCGCGCGATTTGGCTTCGACCAGCGCCGCATCGACGGCGGTCGCGTGAATCCAGTCGCGGCGCATCTCGCGCAGATTCGCTCGCTCCCAGTCGCCGAGCGGTTCGCCCACGGCGGCCGCGATCAGGTCGCCGACCGCGGGATCGGTGATCAGCTCGTGACAAATCACATCGAGCGTTGCGATCTGTTCGGCGCGGCTTTCGGCGCCGCCGGCCGGCATGATGACCGAACGATCCCAATGCAGAATGCCCTGCGCGTCGCGCACGCGCGCGAGGCGCGCAAAACGGCGTTCGAGCTGCTTGTAGGCGGCGTTCATGCACCGGTGCCCGGCTTCGACGGCGCGCCTGGGCGACGCCGATGATAGAGCAGATAGATGACCGTGCCGATGACAGCGAAGGCGTACCAGGTCAGCGCGTACTGCAGATGGTCGTTCGGCAGTTCGAGGCGCGCCTGGCCATTGATCGGCAAGCCGCCCGGCACGTCGGTCGCCGCCTGCTCGAGGAAAAACGGCTTTATCGCGGGCAGGCCCATATCGCGGCCGAGCGCGGCGAGATCGACCCACAGCCACATGCCGGTCGACGGTTTGTTCTCGGGCGCGAGCCAGCCCGGCTTCTGGCTATGGCGCAGGTGGCCGATCACTTCGACCGGGCCGTCGATCTGGCCCTGGGCGCGGCTCGCCGGGTCCTTCTTCGCCATCGGCACCCAGCCGCGATTGACCAGCACATGGCCGCCGTCGTCGAGCCGCAAGGGCGTCAGCACATGGTACCCGGTGTTGCCGCGCAGCGAGCGTGCCGCCAGGTAGCGTTCCTTGTCGTGCAGAAACACGCCCTTCGCGCGCACCCGCCGGTATTCGAACGCATCGGGATTGGCAATGTCGCCGATGTCGGCAATGGGTGCCGCCGCGCGCTGGGTGCGCGCGGCGATGACCGCCTCTTTCCAGCCCATGCGCTGCACCTGCCAGGTGCCGAGCACCAAGCACAAGACCACGGCCGGGACCGTGATCAGGGTCGGCCATAATTGCGGGCGAAAGCGCATCAAGGTTTCGAGTTTCCGTCGCTGTCGGAGCGGTCGCCTTGGCCGAAATCGTCGACCTTGCGATGCTTGAACTGTAGCGCGATCAAAGTGGCCTTGAACGGGCGCAACATCAAGAGCCCGACCACGACGGTGAACGTCATGACCACCGCAAGCGTGACCCACAGGGCCGGCTCGAATCGGACTTCGACCCAGATGCCCAGGCCCACGGAAAAAAAGCCCAAGATCAGGATGATGAAGACGGCCGGCCCGTCGCCGCTGTCCTGCCCCGCCAGATCGAGATCGCACACGGTGCAGCGCGGCGCCACCTTGAGAAAGCCGCCGAACAACTTGCCCCTGCCGCAACGGGGGCAGCGGCACAGCAGGCCGGCGGCGAACCATGAGGGTGACGGACCCGTGAATTTATTCACGGGTTCGCCCGCCTAAGCTCGGCCGGCCGGCGCCTCAATGGCTGGGAGCCGATCCCGCGCCCCACAGATAGATCGCGAAGAACAGGAACAGCCACACCACGTCGACGAAGTGCCAGTACCACGCCGCGGCTTCGAAGCCGAAATGGTGCGTCGGCGTGAAATGGCCCTTTATCGTCCGCGCCAGGCAGACGATCAGGAAGATCGTGCCGATGATGACGTGGAAACCGTGGAAGCCGGTGGCCATGAAGAAGGTCGACGAATAGATGCCGCCCTTGACGAGCTCGCCGGTGTCGCCGAAGCCGGCGCGGAACGGGAACGGCGCATGCAGATATTCGACCGCCTGCAGCGCGGTGAAGCACAGGCCGAGGATAACGGTGATCGCCAGGCCGCGGATCGTATCGCGCCGGTTGCCTTCGCGCAGCGCATGGTGCGCCCAGGTGACCGTCACGCCCGACATGAGCAGGATCAGCGTATTGAGGAACGGCAGGTCCCAGGCATCGAACACGGCCATGTTCTTGGGCGGCCAGATGCCAGCATTGACCTTCTCGCGCATGAATTGCTGCGCCATCTCCTCGGTGCCGACCTTCAGCTGATGGCCGCCATCGGCGAACAGGCTGGCGTCAAAGAACGCCCAGAAGAACGCCGCGAAGAACATCACCTCGGAGGCGATGAACATCGCCATGCCGTAACGGTGATGCAACTGGACGACCGGCGTGTGATGGCCTTCGTGTTCGGCCTCGCGCACGACGTCTTTCCACCAGCGATACATGGTGTACATGACGCCGATCCCGCCAAGGATCAGCGCATAGGTGCCGGCGGCGTAATTGTGCATGGCAAGCACGGCGCCGCCGAACAGGAACAGCGCGGACAGGGCGCCCACCGCCGGCCACGGGCTTGGATCGACGAGATGGTACGGATGCTTATTCTGGGCGCTCATGGTCTGACGACTCCCCGACGCTTCACGAGTGGGCTCAATTCGGCTTCGATTTCGGCTCGGACTTCGCCTTGGGCTGGACCAATTCGGCCTGGCTCTTGGCGCTCCGATAGAAAGTGTAGGACAGCACGATCGAGTTCACGCCGTCCATGTTGCGGTCTTTAAGGATCGACGGGTCGACGTAGAACGTGACCGGCATTTCGACGCGCTGGCCCGGCTCGAGGCGTTGCTCCTCGAAGCAGAAGCAGGCGACCTTGACGAAAAACGGTCCGACTTGGTGCGGTACGACGTTGAAAGTGGCGGTGCCGACGATCGGATCCTTGGATTTGTTCTCGACGACGTAGAAAATCAGCTTCTCTTCGCCGGGCTTGACCGCGACTTCGTTCAACTCCGGCTGAAACGCCCAGGGCAGGTCGGGATGCACGTCGGCGATGAAGCGGACGGTAAAATTCCGCGCCGTGGCGACCGCCCCGGGCGCGGTAGCCGCGCGCTGCGTGGTGCCGCCGATGCCAGTCCATTCGCACAGCAGCGTATAGACCGTCGACGACCAATAGGTCAGCCCGCCCATCGCCCCGAGAACAACGAGCAGCGCCGCGGCCGTTTTGCGGTTCTTGGTGCCGACGGAAGCCATCACAGTTGCGAACCTATACGAACCATCGTAAGCACGTAAAACAGCTCCACCGTGCCGAGTAGCACCGCGAGCAGCGCAAGAGTGCGACCGCGGCGGCGTTTTTCCTGATCGGTCATCTGCCTGCGCGCCGCCATCACAGCCACCCGGCCTGCGCCGTATCGGCGG
>JBFWYO010000037.1:0-42628 GCA_050186335.1 Alphaproteobacteria bacterium
CACAGCGGACAGGCTCGCTAATGGACCGGGTTGACCGTATTCGGACCATTTTTGACGCTGCAACCCCTACGCCGCCGGCAAAGATTGGAAAACCATGGTCAACCCTATCAAATGCATTCGCCTCTTTGCGGATGAGACTGGCGAGAGTCATTTCGAAGACATCGAAATCGACATGTCCTCAATACAATACGCGCCCCCTGCCCCAGCATTGGAAATTTCAGCACCAACGGATGCCAAGCAGTTTTTCTGGTTCCGTTTTCCAAGGGATTGGCACGACGCCGCGCACCCGTCCCCGCGCAGACAGTTGTTCGTCGTATTGGAAGGAGAAGTCGAAGGTTGGACGAGTTCCGGCGACACAAGAACGTTTAAGGCGGGTGACCGCCTACTAATGGAGGACACCACGGGAAAAGGACATGGTGCCAGGCCTCTCAACGGCGAGGCTCTGGCAGTCGTGATCGCGCTTGAGTAAGCGTAGCCGACCCAAGTCCGTTCTGTCCGCATCTCGATCATTCGTCACTGCGAGATTCCGTCCTTGCCAAAGGCGTGATTCATGCTCGCCAGGAGAACCCGCCCACTCGAAGAGTCTTGACCCCAGCTATTCGTGGCGCAGCGCCTCGATCGGATCGAGGCGCGACGCCTTGTGCGCGGGATAGAAGCCGAAGAACACCCCGACCGCGGCGGCGAACCCGGCCGCCAGAAGAATCGCCTCCGGCTTGAGCAGCGTCGGCCAGTCGGCCATTTGCGATACGGCGATCGACAGTCCGATGCCGATCGCGATGCCGATTGCACCGCCGATCAATGCCAACACGATGGCCTCGATGACGAACTGCGTGCGGATATCGCGCCCGCGGGCGCCCATCGCCATGCGCAAGCCGATCTCACGCGTCCGCTCGGTGACCGACACCAGCATGATGTTCATGATCCCGATGCCGCCAACGATCAGGGAAACGCCGGCGACCGAGGCCAGCAGGATGGTCATCACGCGGACCGATTCCGCCTGCGCCTCGACCATCTGCGAGATGTTGCGGATCATGAAATCGTCGTCCTGCCCTTGGCGCAGTTTGTGGCGCTGGCGCAGCAATTCGGTCGCGGCGGTCACGGTCTCGTCGAGTTGCTCGGCGGACCGCGCCTTGACCACGATGGTGGCGACCGACGACGAGCGCACCTTGCGGCCGCCGAGCACGCGCATTTTTGCGGTGGCGAGCGGCACCAGGACGGTATCGTCCTCGTCGGTACCGAACATGGTCTGGCCCTTGGTCGACATGATGCCGACGATCTCGAACGGCACACGCTGGATTCTGATGGTTTGGCCGATCGGGTTGTCGTCCTCGAACAATTTTTTCGCAGTGGTTCTGCCGATCAGCGCCACCTTGGCGCCGCTCTTGAGTTCCTGATCCGAGAATTGCCGTCCTTCCGCAATCGGCCACTCGCGCACTTCGAGATACTCCGGCGTGATGCCGACGACGCCGGTCGACCAGTTGTTGCTGCCGAAGATGAGCTGCGCCGCGCCGCGCACGGTCGGCGCTGCCGCCTGGATCGACGGGATTTCTGCCTGCAGCGCCTTGGCATCCTCCTCGGTCAGGCTCATGCCGGTATTCATGCCCGTGCGCGCGGCGCTCGTCGTACGCGTGCCGTTCATGATGACGATGATATTGGCGCCCAGGTTCTGAATCACGTCCTGCACTTTCGATTCGGCGCCGGCGCCGATCGCGACCATGGTAATGACCGATGCCACACCGATGATGATGCCCAGCGACGTCAACACGCTGCGCATGATATTGACGCGCAACGAGCGTAGTGCCGCGCGCAGGCAGTCGCCGACCGTCATGCCGCAACTCCGAGAGTGCCGAGCAGCCGCCCCCTGGCGTCGACCGGATGAGGATTCGCCCAGTCGTCGATCAGTCGGCCGTCGCGAAACCGCAGGATGCGTTTCGCATAGGCGGCGACCTCGGTATCGTGGGTAACCAGAATCACCGTGATCCCGGTGCCGTTGAGCGCCTGGAACAGCGCCATGATCTCGATGCCCGTGCGGCTGTCCAGCGCCCCGGTCGGCTCGTCGGCCAGAATGAGGGTCGGTTGGTTGACGATCGCGCGCGCGATCGCGACGCGCTGCATCTGCCCGCCGGAAAGCTGGTTCGGCAGATGGCGCGCACGCTCCGCCAGGCCGACGGCGCTCAGCGCCGCGAGCGCCCGCTTGCGCCGCGCCGCGCGGTCCCACTTGCCGTACATCAACGGCAGTTCGACGTTCTCAAGCGCGCTGGCGCGGCCAAGCAGATTGAACGACTGAAACACGAAGCCGATCTTGCGATTGCGGCGTTCGGCCAACGCATCCGGCTTGAGCGCGGAGACGTCTTCGCCGTCCAGCCAATAGCGCCCGGCGCTCATCGTATCCAGACATCCCAACAGATGCATGCAGGTGGACTTGCCGGAGCCGGAAGGCCCCATGATGGCGACGAATTCGCCGCGCGCGATTGCGATATCGGCGTCGACCAGCGCATGTACGGTCTGATTGCCGACGAAATAATCCTTGCACAGCTTCTCGGTACGGATGAAAGCGGCTTGCATCGGCGCGGACTACGAGCGCGGGCCGGGATTGGGCTGATTCGCCGGCTTGCGCTTGGCGGTGGCCGAAATGACGACCGACATCCCCTCCTTGACGTCGCCCGAGACGATTTCCGTGTGCGTCGAGTCCGAAATGCCGACCATGATCTCGATCGACCGCAGCATCCCGTTACCGTCTTCGACCCAGACCAGACTGCGTTGCGGCACGCTGCCCGTTCGTTGCGCCTCCTGCCGCTTGACGAATTCATCGAACAGCTTGCGCTGCGATTCGTCGAGAATCGATCGCATCTTGTCGAGAAACGATTTGGTGGACTTCTCCAGTTCGGCCTTGAACTCGTCGGGCGTAGCGCCGCGCTGCGCCAATTCGGTCAGCCGGCCGCGGATCTCGGAGCCGAAACCGCGTACCTGGTCCTGTTGTTCCTTGCTGAGCTTCAGGTCGGTCATCAATTGCGACATCGGTTCGGCGGCGGGCGGTCGCTCGGTCGTTCGCGCATTGGACGGCTGGCCCGGCGCCGGCGGCGACGCCTTGACGATTTGCGCCGGCGGCTTGAAGCGAACGGCCGCGGTCGGCACTTTGAGCACGTTGTCGCGCCGGCCCACCGTGAACACGACATTCGCGGTCATGCCCGGCAGCAGCAGCTGCTCCGGGTTTTTGGCCGCGACCACGACCGTGTAGGTGATGACGTTGGATACCTCTTTCGACTGCTTGCGCACCTGCTCGACGACGCCGGGAAAGCGGCGCCCGGGATAGGCGTCGACCGTGAACTCCGCCTGCTGGCCGTCGCGAATCTTGCCGATATCGGCTTCGTCGACGCTCGCCTGGACTTGCATCTGGCGCAAATCCTGCGCGATCGTGAACAGGACCGGCGTTTGCAGGCTGGCAGCGACGGTCTGGCCCACGTCGACGCTTCGGTTGATGACCACGCCGTCGACTGGCGAGCGGATGAACGTATAGCTGAGATCGAGTTTGCGCTGCTGCAGGATCGCCTCGCGCTGGACCATTTGGGCGTGGGCCATTTCGATCTGCGCCTGCTGTTGCGGCACCTTGGCGCGGATGCTGTCCAGCCGCGCCTTGGCCTGATCGAACCCGGACTGCGACTTGTCGACCTGGCTGCGCGAGGTGACATTCGTCTTCAACAACTCTCGCTGCCGCTCGATGTCGCGGCGCGCTTCCTCGAGCGCGGCTTCGCTCGCGCGGATGTCCGCCAGCAGCCCAACGAGTGCGGATTTCTGCATGTTGACGCTGGCCCGCGCGGTCGCCACATCGCCGGTCGCCTCGGCCACGCGCGCCTCGTAGATCGACGGGTCGATGCGGGCGATGACCTGGTTGGCTTTGACCGGCGTGTTGAAATCGGCCATCAGCTCCTTGACCATGCCGGTGACCTGGGCGCCGACCTCGACGGTGATGACCGCCTTCAGATTGCCACTCGCCGACACCGTGGTGGCGACGATACCCCGCTCGATCTTGGCGGTCCGGAACGCGAATCCATCGGCGTCCGACCCGCTGGACGAGCCGAAGAAGATCACCGCGCCAAGCGCCAGCACGACGACGATCGCCGCCAACCATTTTACTTTGCCGAACACGCCAACCTACCGACTGCCAGACGCGACCCCGCCCGCCGATTGCGGGCAGAACAAAACGAGGACGTCAGTATACCGGTAAATTTTAGATTAATCTTCGGGGTTTATCCGGCCATTTATTAACTATCTCGACGGCCTGGCCCGCTTGAGCGGATGCGCCTCGGGATCGGTGATCTCCTGGCCGCCGCTGTGGCGCAGATCGACTGACCGATGCGCCCCGAACACGTTGATCGACCTGACCCCGGTATACCGGTCGGCAGCATTGGCGAAGAAATTGGCCGGATTGAACAGGAGCGGCGTATGCCACCAAAGCCGATAGCCGAACTCGAACAATTGCCGAAGCAGCGCCGACGATTTTTCGACCCGGTCATTCTCGAGGTAGAGGAAGGGCTTGTGCGTCTCGATCAATTTGCGGGCACCCGCCAGCACCTCGAATTCCATGCCCTCGACGTCGATCTTGACGAGTTTGACGCGCTTTAGGTCGACGATCTCGTCGAGCGCCGCAACGCGGACTTTCCTGCCCTGCTCGAACTTGTCCACCGAAACACCGCCGAAATTGCCTTCGCGGCTGTAGTCGATATCCGGAATCAGCAGCGTGCCCGCTGCGGCGCCGGCCGCGGCATGGACCGCGTCGACATTGACTAGGCTGTTGAGCGCAACGTTCGCGCATAAGGTTTGGAACACGACGCGCTGTGCCTCGACGGCAACCACACGGCCGGCACTGCCGACGTGCTGCGCGAGCGGCACCGTGTGCGCGCCGACATTGGCGCCGACCTCGACAACGCCGTCGCCGGGCCTAAGCACCTGACGCAGAAACGCCATCTCGGACTCGCTGTATTCGCCATAGTCGCGCAACGCCCTGCCGACATAAATATCATTCTCATTGTAGAGGAAATATCCGTACCGCCCTTTCACCAATTTGTTGAAGCCCGGCAGGCTCGGCATCGCAGTTTGGTCGGCACTCGACACAGGCATTTCCCTCAAGATCCGCCGCTCGGTTCGCCCACGGCGGAGACATGGATCAAGCACAATAGCTGGAACATCGTTCCCGCGGCCATATTCATTCTGCGCGCGTTGCGACGGAACCGCGGATTACTCGCCCAGACGGAGCGCCGCGAGGCCGGCACGGACATCGTCCGGTTCGACCCTAAAATCATCAAAGGGCGAGTGCTGCCGCTGAACCGATTCGCCGAACACCACCGCCAGAAGGTGTCCGGCGATCGACGCTACGTCCATGAAGAAGAACGGATAGTCGCGGTTCGGGGCGAGCAGCATGATCGGCGTGCCCGGCGGCGAAAACACGATATTGGACGCGCCGCTGCCGAGCACGGCTATGACCGCTTCGGCCTGCTCGAACAATTCGACCTGGCGCGCAAAGCCCATATCGCCGATTGTCACCGCCTCGAAACCGGCCGAACGCAATAGCTCGGCAACGGCGTCCTGATTCAGCAGTCGGCGATACTTGGCGTCGTTCCTCGTGACGAACAATCTACGCCTGCGGATAGATCGTGGATTTCCGGCAGCCGATCCGTCAACCGACGCGGCCCGGAACCGGAGGCCGGCTTCACGGATGAAGGCGACGTTCTGCGGGGCGATCCATGCTTGGTTGCGCAGCACCGGCGAGACGCACAGATAATTCTCGAACCCGACCGGCCGATCGTGATCTAGTTCGATGACGTTTTCCGGGGCGACTCCGCACGCAAGCAGGGCTTCCCTCGTGGTCGGGAAACGGCTGCGCCGCACGACGAACTTCGTTCGCGCGAACTGCGGATGCGCGCGCAAGATATCGACTCGCGGCAACAGTTCGAACAGCCAATGGCCCCAAACGAACTCGCCGAGATTGCGCAAAGTCGTGGCTGGGCCGAAGACAATCTCGTCGGTTTCGATGGCTGCCCCGGTCCAGACCGCGTTGTCCGCGTCGCGCTCCAGGCCATAATTGCTTCGCGGTTCGACCGGCGACGTATTGCTCAACGACTCGAACAGCAGTGCGCCGTCGGGCCTCGCGACATAACCATGTCCGAACATGATCGCGGGTCCGACCGCGGCGATCGAGGCCGCCGGTACGGCGCATGGCGCTGACAAGAGGTGCCGAAACCATTGCCGGCGATCGGGATCCAGCCGCTCGACATTGACGAAAACCGGTGCCGTGCGTCGATAGCTTTGGGCGGGCCGGACGTCGATAACCTGGCTTGGTTGGCGCGCGCGTTCGGTTTCGACACCGGATTCGATCCGAAATGTGTAACGAGCGCGATACGTATGCGGTAGGCCGAGCGGCCGCCACCGGTAATTGCCGCCGGTGCGACACTTGCGCTGTTCGCGTCGGATCGCGGCGATCGCCCGCCGATGCCGCGATGCCGCAAGACGGCGCGCCAGCCATGCGGCGAGGTTCGGCGCATTGCGTCGCAACCACGCGACAACACGCGTGCGCGTCCGAGCCTTAAGCGACGTCAGGTCGAACACTGCGTCACCTCCGCTGCGATGCCGCCCTCAGGCGGTGTACTCGTCCCGGGCAACTGCGCATCGCGTCAACTCAGATCCATGGCACGCAGACAGCGCCGCAGATCGTCGATTTCGATCGTGAAGTCGCTGTAATAATTTGTTTCCTTGGCCACCGATTCGCCGAACACCAGTCCCAGGCGATGCCCGGCGATCAGCGCCACGTCTGTGAAGAACATCAGCGCATCGCGATTGGGCGCGAGATAGATCACATCGGCGCCAGGCGGGCTGAAGACGAGATTGGACACGCCACTGCCCATGACGGCGATCACCGCCTCGGCCCGCGAAAAGATTTCGACCTGGCGCGCGAAGCTTTCGCGTGCGGTCGCGAACGGCACGAAGCCGGCGGGTCGGAGCATGTCGAGCACGGCGTCCTGGTTGAGCAGCTTGCGGTGCCGCGCGTCATCGCGGGTCAGGAAGATGCGGCGCGGAGCACTCGCATCTGAATTTTGCCTCCCGGCCAAGGCGCGCCGTCCAGCGGCATGGAGGAACGCGGCATTGCCCGGCGCGATCCAGCGGTGGTTGTCGAACACCGGTGTGACGCAGACGTGGTTCTCGAAGCCGATCGGCCGGCTGGGATCGACTTCCAGGATATTGTCGGCGGCAATGCCGCACGCCAGGAGCGAATCGTAGAACACCCTGTTAGTGTTGGCGGCAACGACAAATTTGAGGCGGTCGAAGCGCGGATAGGCGCGAAACAGTTCGATGCGGGGCAGCAGCTCCATGATCCAGTGACCCCAGACGAACTCGCCAAGATTGCGTAGCGTCGCCGCCGGGCCGCGGATAATACGCTCCGCCGCGAGCGGTGCGCCGGTCCACGTTGCGGTAGTCTCGGTGCGGTGAAGGCCATAGTTACGCGCAGGCGTGACAAGCGACGTATTGCAGATGGACTCGGCCAGAATGCCGCGGTTCGGCATGGCCACGTAGCCATGGCCGAACATGATGGCGGGGCCGACTTCCGCAACGAGTCCGGCCGGGACCGCGCGCTCGCTGCTCAATTGCGTCTCGAACCATTTCCGGCGCTCCGGCGACAAACGCTCGATATTGGCGAAAGCCGGGGCGTCCCTTCGATAGGTCGATTCCGGACGCACTTCGATCACGCGCAAGCCCTGTGCGCGGGCCGCGTCGATTCCACTGACGATGTCGAATCTTATCTCGGACGGCGCGCCACCGCCTGGTCCGGCGAACGGGCGCCAAGGCGGCGCCGGATTCAGCGCACGGCCGCGCAGCCGCGCGATCAGGCGGGCGGGTAGGCTGCGAGGGGTGTAGGAATCGTGCGGTACCATCGGATTTACCGCCGACGGCGGCAAGCTGATTCGCCGCGCCATTTCAACCGTGGCACGCGCGCTTTGGGTTAGGCATACTAGCGCAAATACAAACTGGGGAGAAACCATGTCCGAATGGGTCGTCAATAGTCTGGCCAACGTCCCGGCCTTTCTGGGCTATTTCGGCGCAACGATCCTGCTGTTGTTGATCTTCATGGCGGTCTATACGGCGATCACGCCGCACCGCGAGTTTGCGCTGATCCGCCAAGGCAACGTGGCGGCGATGCTGAGCCTGGCCGGGGCATGGGTCGGCTTCGTGCTGCCGCTGGCCAGCGTCGTCACGCATAGCGTGAGCATTCCGGATCTCGTGGTTTGGGGCGCGATCGCGATGCTGGTGCAGATTGTCGCTTATTTCGTCACCCGGGTTGCCGTGCCGACCCTTTCGGCCGATATTACCGCCGGCAAGAACGCGGTCGGCGGCTTGAGCGGCACAGTCGCCTTGTCGGTCGGTATTCTCAACGCCGCCTGCATGACTTATTGATACCAGTCCAAGAATTCGCCGAGGCGCATCATGGCCCAACCGAACCTACCCATACCCAACGCCCCAATGCCCAACGCTCCCACCCTGCCGCCGCCGCGCAAGAGTTCGACGGCGATCGTGCTGACCATCGTCGGCGGCCTGGCCGCCGCCGGCGCGGTCGCCTACGCCTTCATTCCGAGCGGCACGGACGAACCCCAACAGGTGCGCAATAAATACGCAACGCAGGCCGACTGCGTGCGCGATTACAGCCCGGAACAATGCACTTCGGAACCGTCGACCACCGCCCCCGGGCAGCGGCAATTTTATGGACCGATGTTCTTCCCGCTGCCGATGGCGGGCTTGCGCGGCGCGACCGATCCGGGCCCGGGTCGCTTTGCCGACCGCACGATGGGCACCGAGCCGGTCAGGCGCGGCTTCGGCACCACCTCGCGCAGCTTCACCTCGACCGGTAGCTGATTCATGCATCGCGTTGCGGTTCAACCGCGGCCGGACTGGCGCGCGAAGGTGGAGGCGCTCGGCTTCAATTATCACACCATGTACGGGCAGGAATATTGGGTCGAGGACCATTGCTACGTATTTTCGGCCGCGCAAATCGACGCGTTGGACGATGCGACCAACGAGCTGCACCAGATGTGCCTGAAGGCCGTGGATCGCGTGGTCCGCGAAAAACTTTATCACCGCCTCGCGATACCCGACGACGCCGTGCCCTACATCGAAACCACCTGGAACCGACAGGATCCGGAAGTCTACGGCCGATTCGACATCGCCTACGACGGCGTCAACCCACCGAAGATGCTCGAGTACAACGCCGACACGCCGACCGCCCTGCTCGAGACGTCGGTCGTGCAGTGGTACTGGCTCAAAGACATGAAACCCGAGGCCGATCAGTTCAATTCGGTGCATGAAAAGCTGATCGACACCTGGAAACAGGTCGGCGGACTTCTGTCGCCCGGCGCGCTGGTGCATTTCGCGTCGGTGGTCGAAAACCAGGAGGATTTCGGCAATACCGAGTACATGCGCGACGTGTGCAGTCAGGCGCAGCTCAACACGGTGCATATCGATATCGCGGACATCGGCTGGAACGGCAGCCGCTTCGTCGATTTGGAGAACCGGCCGATCCAGGTCCTGTTCAAGCTTTATCCATGGGAATGGCTGGCGCGCGAGCAGTTCGCGCAGCATATCCTGTCCGACACGACCGCGTTCATCGAGCCAGCGTGGAAGATGATCCTGTCCAACAAGGCGATCCTGCCGATCCTGTGGGAAATGTTCCCGGATCATCCGAATTTGCTGCCGGCATACACCTCGCCCGAGCGTCTCGGCGACAGTTACGTCAAAAAACCATTCCTGAGCCGCGAAGGCGCGAATGTCACCATCGTCACGCCGGACCGCACGTTCGGCAATGCGGGCGAGTATGGCGCCGAGGGCTTCATCTATCAGCGCTACCAACCGCTGCAGGCGTTCGACGGGTTTTATCCGGTGATCGGCTCCTGGGTAATCGGCGGCAAGGCCGCCGGCATCGGCGTGCGCGAAGACGCCAACCCGATCACCGACAATCTCAGCCGGTTCCTGCCGCATTACTTCGAGTAGACGCGCCGAAGCGGGATGGCGGCAAGTCAGCGGCGCGCCTATCATGGATGGACAGTAAAAGAGGGCTCCTTCGACCGATGACCGCCACGCCGCACCCGTATGCGCTCGACGCCAAATATCCGCGCTTCGCCACGATCACCCATGCGTTGCGCGGGACCGCCGAGCGCTGCCCCAATCGCACCGCCGTGATCAGCGGCGAACGGAGCATTACCTACGTCGAGTATGTACGGGCGGCGGCCGGCCTGGCGCACAAATTACAGGCGATGGGCTGCGCCGGCGGACGCGTGGCCCTGTTGATGGGCAACACGCTCGACATGGCGGTCGCGATTCACGGCGCCATGGCCGCGCGCGCGATGGTCTCGCCGCTAAACCCGAACTACACCGAAAGCGAAATCATCCCGATCCTAAAAGACGCCGACCCGACGGTGATCATCGCCGACGCCGCGACGCTGCCGCGCGTCCGCCAGTTTCTTCACGCGGTTCCAAACGCCAAGCTGATCCATTTCGGCGACGGCGGCCTCGACATCGGCAATTGGATCGCAGACCCCGCGATGCGCCTGCCCGAACCGTTGCCGCGCGCCGACGAGCCGTCCTGCATGTTCTTTACCGGCGGCACCACCGGCCTGCCGAAGGGCGCGCCGCATACGCATGCCAGCACAATGGCATATTGCTATGCGACCTTCGCGCTGTGGCCGCTCGATCTCGACGCCGAGCGGTTTCTCAATGTGGCGCCGCTGTTTCACGTTTGGGGTTTCTGTTTTTCGACCATCGCACCGGTGTATGTCGGCGCCACCATGGACATCGTACCGCTGTTCAAGCCCGCCGTCGTGCTTGAGGAGTTCCAGAAGCACAAGATCACGGTTTTTGCCGGCGGCCCGGCCGCGCTGTATCACGGATTGCGTGCCAACGAAAACTACAAGACGACCGATTTCAGTCACATCAAATACTGCATGTCCGGCGGCTCGGCCTGCCCGGAAGAGCTGATCGTCAAATGGCAGCAGGAAACCGGCAGTCTTTTCCTCGAAGGCTGGGGCATGTCGGAAGGCGCGCCGATCAATCTGAATCCGATCCGCGGCAAGCAGAAGGTCAAATCGACCGGCGCGGCGCCGCCGGATACCGAAGTCCAGGTCGTCGACTTGGACACCGGCGACCGGATTCTGCCGCCCGGGGAAGCCGGCGAGATCCGCGTGCGGGCGCCGCAATTCATCAAAGGCTATCGCAACCGCCCGGAAGAAAACGCACGCGCGTTCCGCGACGGCTGGTTCTATACCGGCGACATCGGCTACATCGACGAGGACGGCTATATGTTCCTGGTCGATCGCAAGAAGGAGATGATCATCGTCGGCGGCTATAACGTCTACCCGCGCGAGATCGACGAACTGCTGTTCAAGCATCCGGCGATTATGGAAGCCGCTACGGTCGGCGTCCCCGATACGTTTTCCGGCGACGCGGTGAAATGCTACGTGGCGCTGAAGCCGGGCGCCAAGCTGAGCGCCGACGAGCTGCTGGACTACTGCAAGCAGCACCTGGTCAAATACAAACTGCCGACCAAGATCGCATTCGTCGATGCGCTACCCAAAACCGGCGTGGGCAAGATCAACAAACTCGAGCTCAAAGCGCGCGGCGCGTGAGCGGAATTTAAAAATGTCTCGTTACAAGATCGGCATAGACGTCGGCGGCACGTTCACGGATTTCCTGCTGCTCGGCCCCGGCGACGCGACCCAGGCCTATAAGTTCATGTCCACGCCTGACGATCCGTCGCGCGCGGTGATGGCAGGGCTCGGCCGCATGGCCGCCGACCGAAATCTATCGGATAAGGCATTTCTCGAAGCCGTTGACATCATTGTACATGGTACGACGGTCACCACGAACGCCGTGCTGACCGGCAAGATCGCCAAGACCGGCCTGATCACGACGCGCGGCTTTCGCGATGCGCTGCAGATGCGCCGCGGACTGCGCGAGGTTCCCTACGACAACAAGTACCCGCCCGCCCCGGAACTGATCGCCCGCCGCCTGCGCCGCCCCGTGGCCGAGCGCATCGACGCCGAAGGCAAGGTATTGACGTCGCTCACTCAACGCGACGTGGACGCCGCCGTGCAATTGTTCCAGTCCGAAGGCATCGAGGCGGTAGCGGTATGCTTCATGCATGCCTACGCCAACCCGGCGCACGAACAGGCCGCCGGCAAGCGTGTAGCGGCGCTGATGCCGGACGCGTACCTGTCGGTGTCGACGCAGGTGCTGCCGCAGGTCCGGTTCTACGACCGGGTCAGTACCACCGTGCTTAACGCGGCGGTCGGCCCGATCCTGCGCAATTATTTGACCAATCTCACACGCAAGCTCGGCCAAGCCGGCTTCAAGGGCGTGCTGCTGATCATGCAGTCGAACGGCGGCGTGACCACGCCGGAAGCCGCGATGCAACTGGCCGCCTCGACGTTACTGTCCGGGCCGGCAGCGGCACCCGTTGCCGGCCTCGCCTACATGGCGCCGCACAACGAGCGGAGCTTCATCACCGTCGACATGGGCGGCACCAGTTTCGACGCCGCCCTGGTGCGCGACGGCGCACCGCAAATGACCACGCATGCGCAGGTCAATCGCTATGCGCTGGCGCTGCCGTCCCTGGACATCAACACGATCGGCGCGGGCGGCGGCTCGATCGCCTGGATCGACGACGGCGGTCTGCTGCGCATGGGTCCGCAAAGCGCCGGTGCGGCACCGGGCCCCGCGTGTTACGGACGCGGCGGCATGCTGCCCGCGTGCAGCGACGCCAACCTGGTGCTCGGCTATCTGGATCCAAATTTCTTCGCCGGCGGCAAGATCCCCCTGAATCGCGCCGCGGCGGAACTCGCAATCAAAGAACACGTCGCCGACAAATTGGGCATGTCGACCGTGCAGGCCGCGTACGGCATGTACCAGATCATCAACGTCAACATGGCATCGGGGATTCGCGAGATCACGGTGCAGAAGGGCTACGACCCGCGCGAATTCACCATGGTCTGCGCGGGCGGCGCCGGGCCTGTGCACGCATGCATGATTGCAAAGGAGTTGGATATCCGCCGCATACTGGTGCCGCGCGAGTCGGCGATTTTCTGCGCGGCCGGGATGCTGCGCTCGGACCTGCGGCACGACTATGTGCGCAGCCTGCACACCGCTTTGGATCCGGCACATTTCGACCGCGCGCGGGCGCTTGCGCTGTTTGCCGAGATGCAGACTGCCGGCCGCAAGACACTGGCGAGCGAAGGGATCGCCGCAGCGCGCTGCCGCTTCGACCATGCGCTCGACCTGCGCTATCGCGGGCAGTATCACGAGGTCACCGTCGAGATCGACGCGGCGACCGCCGTGAACCTCGATCTTGCCGCCATCGCCGACGCGTTTCACAACGCGCATAATCGACTGTACGGCTACGATCTGCGCAACGACGGCACCGCGATCGACCTCATCAGCTTGCGTCTGACGGCGGTTGGGCAGACCGACAAACCAACGCTGCGCGCCGGCAACAAGGCCACGAGCAGCCCCGAGACCGCCCGCAAAGGCGCGCGTCCGGCCTACCTGCCGTCGGCGCGCGACTTCGCCGCGATCGCGGTATACGATCTAAATCGCCTGACGTACGGGCATCGTTTCACCGGCCCCGCGCTGATCGAAAGCGACAATACGACCACGTTCGTGACCGACGAATTCGACGTCTCGGTCGACGAACTGGGCAGCTTGATCCTGACCGCTTGCTGACGTGACGAATCAAACATGAGCAAGATCGATCCAATCCTGGTGTCCGTCCTGCAGCGCAGGTTTAAGTCCATCACTGAGGAGATGGGCCTGAGCCTGTTGCGCACGTCGCGCTCGCCCATCCTCAACGAGGCGCGCGACTTCGTCACCGGCCTGTACGACGCCAAAGGCCGCATGCTCGAGCAGACGGAGTATATTCCCGTGCTCGCCTTTGCGCTTCAACCGGTCTGCGAGTACATCGTCGAATATTACGGCGACGACATTCACGACGGCGATCTGATCCTGCACAACGACGTTTTCACGCGCGGCAACCAGAACAACGACGTGGCCGTGTTCAAACCGATCTTCCACGACGGAAAATTGATGGCGTTCGCCGCGGTCAAAGGCCATCAGGCGGATATCGGCG
The DNA here is from genome assembly GCA_050186335.1 of Alphaproteobacteria bacterium. Lineage (GTDB taxonomy): Bacteria > Pseudomonadota > Alphaproteobacteria > Bin65 > Bin65 > JBFWYO01. Next base: position 14,159 of record JBFWYO010000037.1, read on the forward strand.
GCGCCGTGCCCGGCGGCTACAATCCGGACGCGCGCGAGGTGTGGCAGGAGGCGTTCCGCATTCCGCCGATCAAGATTTACGAACGCGGCCGGATTCGCCGCGACGTATGGAACCTGATTTTCGCCAACATCCGATACAAAATCGTCGAAGAAGACATCAAGGCGCAGATCGGCGGCTGTGTCGTCGGCGAGCGCGCCGTGAAGGCATTGCTGGCGCGCCACGGCAACGCGAGTTTTTCGGCGCATGTCGAGCAATTGTTCAACTCGACCGAAATCATGGTCCGCAAGGAGATCGCCGGCATTCCCGACGGCGTTTATCTCGGGAAAAGCATCGCCTTCTACGATGGCGTCACCGACGGCTCGCGCATGAACATCGAGCTCAAAGTGACGGTCGCCGGCGACGGCGTGACATTCGACTTCACCGGCACGTCGCCGCAGACCCCGGGTTTCGTGAACGCGCCGTATGCCGCGACCGCGTCTGCCGTGATGCTGACCTTTCTGATGCTGATCAACCCGGACATCCCGCACAATGACGGGTTGTTGCGGCCGATCAAGATCGTCAACCCCGAAGGTTCGTTCCTCAACGCCAAGTTCCCGGCGGCAACCACGTTCGGCAATTCGATCACCGGGCCGACCTCGGATGCGATCTTCCGCGCCTTCGCCCAATGCCTGCCGAAAATGGTCACCGCCGGCTGGAATCGCTTTCTCGGCTGCGTGATCACCGGCAAGGACCCGCGCGCACGCTTCGGCCGCGGCGGCAACTATGTCGATATCCTGTTCCTGGCGCTCAAAGGCGGCTCGGGCGCCACCTACGGCGCCGACGGTTACGATCATATCGGGCTGATCAACTGCGCCGGCGGCATCCTGGCGCAGGATTACGAGATGTTCGAGATCCAGAACCCGCACCTGTTGCGCAAGCACGAATACTGGGCCGACTCCGCGGGCGCCGGGCGGTGGCGCGGCGGCCTCGGCATCGAAACCGAGTTTGAAATCCTCGGCGACAGCGTCACGGGCATCGTGTTCGGCGACGGCGTCGAAGAAGAGTCGCGCGCGTTCGGGCTGTTCGGCGGCGGCGCCGGATCGGCCAACGATTTGCACCTCAACATGCCGGACGGTACCGTGCGGCGTCCGAAAGCCAAAGAGATCGTGCGCAATATTCCGAACGGCGCCAGCTTCGTCGAGAAAGCGGGCGGCGGCGGCGGCTACGGCGATCCGTTCACGCGACCGGTCGAACTCGTGCTCGAAGATGCGCGCAACGAACTGATCTCGCTCAAGGCCGCGCGCGAGGATTACGGGGTGGCGATCGATCCGCGCACGATGGCGCTCGATCGCCTGGCCACCGACAAGTTGCGCAAAGGCCACGCATGAGCCGGCCGCGCGTCGACCATATCGGCGTCATCGTCACCGACCTCGGCGCGGCCATTGCGCTGTTCGAGAAACTGTTCGGCGGTGCCAAGCCGCACATCAAGGAACTGCCGGATGTCGGCCTGCGCGTGGCCGAGTTCGAGGCCGAGAACGTCACCATCGAACTGCTCGAATATACCGGCCACAACGACGCCTTCGCCAAACAGGTCATGGGCGAACGGTTGGGCATCAACCATGTGTCGTTCGGCGTTGCCGACCTTGCGGCGTCGATCGACGCCGTGGCCGCGGCCGGCGCGGTCCGCATGGCCGGCTTCCCGCGCCAGGGCGCCCACGGGAAAGTCGCTTTCTTCGATCCGCGATCGACCGGCGGCCTGCTGTTCGAACTGTGCCAGCCGGACGGTGCGGCACCGCCTTCCCCGCACAACGAGAAGACGCCATGAAACCGACCGACCGCCGCCCATTCTTGCGCGTGGCAGCACCGCTGCTCGGCCTCGCCCTCGCCGCTTGCCAGACCGCCGATCCGGCGAAACCGATATCGGCGACGCCGCCAGCAACCACGCCGCACGGCGCGCCACGTGCGAATCCGCCTCCGACCGTCCCGCCCTCGGCCAACGTTTCCACCATGTCCACCGTGACGATCCCCAACGGCGCCGGCTTCCCGCAATGGGTCGCCGCGTTCAAGACCGAAGCGCGGCAGCAGGGCATCGCGCAGGCGACGATCGACAAGGCCTATGCGGGCGTCAAATACAATACCCGCGTCATCGAGCTGGACAATTTCCAGCCGGAATTCGTCTCGCCGATCTGGACCTACATCGCCGAACGCACCAAGCCGGAAACGGTGACGCGCGGACAACAGCTATTGGCCCAGCACCGCGCGCTGCTGGCGAGCGTGGCGGCCAAATACAGCGTCGACCCGGAAGTAATCGTGTCGATTTGGCGCCTGGAATCGAACTATGGCGACAACACCGGCAGTTTCGACGTCGTCGAAGCGCTGTCGACGCTGGCCTATGCGGGACGCCGCAAGGATTTCTGGCGCGAGCAGTTGTTCGCGGCGCTGAACATGATCCAGCGCGGCGACGGCCCGCGCAATAGCCAGGGTAAGTTGTACGGCTCGTGGGCCGGCGCCATGGGACATACCCAGTTCATTCCGACCAGTTTCGCCATCCGCGCGGTCGATTTCGACGGCGACGGCAGGCGCGATCTGTGGACCAGCTTGCCGGACGTGTTCGCCTCGACCGCCAATTACCTGAACAATGCGCAATGGCGCATGGGCGAGCGGTGCTATTACGAGGTCAAGGTGCCGGCGAACTTCGATTGGACGCAGGCGGATTACGATCTGCGCAAACCGGTCGCAGAATGGCGGCGGCTGGGCGTGACGCTGGTCGACGGCAAGACTCTGCCGGCGCTGAGCGAAACCACGTCGATCGTCATGCCAGCCGGCGCGCGCGGACCGAAATTCCTGGTCACGGCGAATTTCCGGTCGGTGATGGCCTACAACAACGCGGTCGCTTACGCACTCAGCGTGTGCCATCTGGCGGCGCTCTACAAAGGCGGCCCGGCGTTCGTGGCGCCTTGGCCGACCGACGAGCAGCAATTGTCGCGCACGGAAAAGATCGAGCTCCAGGAGGCGCTGGCGCGCCTGGGCTACGATATCGGCCGGCCGGACGGGCAGATCGGCCCGAAAACCACGGCGGCGATCCGCGCCTACCAGCGCAAGGTGGGCCTGCCGGCGGACGCATATCCAACCGCGTCGCTGCTGGCCCGAATCAAGCGCGGGGTTTAGGCCGCGTCACAGCAATCCGCGCACCAAGCCGCCATCGACGGTGAAATTCTGCGCAGTGATATAGTTCGCGTGGCGCGAACAGACGAACGCGCAGAGCGGCCCGAAATCGTCGGCCGTGCCGAGGCGTTGCAGCGGGATCGATTTGGCCATGCGCGCCTTGGCTTCGGGGATCGTGATGTTCTCGCGTTGCGCCTGGGCCCCATACACGCGTTGCAGGGCCGGCGTATCCATCAAGCCCGGCAGGATATTGTTCACCGTTACGCCCTTGTCGGCGACTTCGCGCGCGAGCGCCGCCATCGCCCCGGTCAAGGCCACGCGGACCGCGTTCGAAATCGCCATGTTCGGATACGGCTCGCGCACCACGAACGAGGTGATGTTGACGATCCGGCCGAAGCCGGCCTCGAGCATGGCCGGCAGGCACAGGCGGGCCACTTCGATCGCCGCCAGCACGTTGGTTTCGAGGGCGGCCAGCCAGGCCGCGTGCGGCTGATCCATGAACTGCCCCGGCGGCGGGCCGCCGGCGTTGGTCACCAGAATCGAAGGATCGCCGATCGCTTGCTTGGCTCGGCCGTAAATCTGCGCGCGATCCGCCGGCTTGCCGAGATCGCCCGCGACGAACGCCACGCCGGCGCCAAGTGCGCGTGCCGCCGCTTCGCCTTTGGCCGCATCGCGGCCGTTGAGCGCCACTTTCACGCCGGCCTGGTGCAGGAACTTGGCGCAGGAATAGCCGAGCCCCTGCGTGCCGCCCAAGATCAAGGCGCGTTCGCCGGCAATGCCGAGATCCATCGCGTTCTCCCGTCCGTCCGCGCCGCTATTTTGCCGCAACCCGGCACGGCGGCAACAGGTCAATCGTGCGCAGCAATTGCACGAAGCGGGTCATTTTTTCCTGCTGGTACTTTGCCACATCCATCTTGGTGAAGTCGTAGTAGCCCCTGCCCTCGCGCATCCCGGTCCGCCCGTCCTTCATCATCTGGTCGATCTCCGGCGGCGGCGCGTGACGCGGCGAATCGAGCGCCTTGGCGAGATAATGCCCGGCGTAATAGAGGATATCGACACCGCCCCAATCGATGAATTCGATCGGCCCCATGGTCGTGTAGCGCGGCCCGAATCCGACCATAACCGCGCGGTCGATATCCTCGGCGGTGGCCACCCCTTCGTGGACCATGCGCGCCGCCTCGCTGCAGAACAGCGACTGCAGGCGCGGAATGATGTAGCCGGGCGACGCCTTGCAACGCACCGGTGCCTTGCCGGCGGCGGTCAACAGCGCGACCATGCGCGCGGTATGCGCCTCGTCGGTCTGCGCCGCCGCGCTGACCTCAACCAGCGGAATGAGATACGCCGGATTGAGGAAATGCGCGTTCAGAAAGCGCGTCGGTGGTTCGACGAAATCGGCCAGCATGGTCGACAGGAACGTCGAAGTGGTCGACGCGATCACGGTATCGGGCCGGGTCAGCCGACCGATGCGGCCGAGCGCGTCCCGCTTCGCTTCGATGATCTCGGGCACGCCCTCGAACACGAAATCCGCTTGCAGCAGCACACGTTCCGATTCGTCCGCGCCGGCGGTCGAAACCAGCGCCATGACCCGGCCGATCTGCGCCTCGGTCAGGACGCCCAACGACGACAGGAACTTCAGATTGCTTTGGATCTCATCCCGCGCCTCGGCGGCCAGCTTGGCCGCATCCGCCGCCGCGCGCGGCTTGAGATCGAGAATCGTGACCGGATAACCGGCGAACGCGAAGACGTGCGCGATCCCGCGCCCCATTCGGCCCGCCCCTACGGCAACGATGTTCGGCAATGTCTCGGCCATGGGACTAAAGCCCGTTATCGAGACGCGCTTGCAATTCGGCGCGCGCCAGCTTCGCAAGGCCGAAATTCTCCAACGTGCGGCCGGTGGCGCGGAAATCCGTGCCGACGACGGCTGAGCCCAATGCAAGCAAGCCCGCCGCGACAGGCGTCTTGGCGCCCGCGTAATCGCCGCACGAGACCAGCAGCGCCAGACCGAGCCCGATATCCTCATGCATATAGCGGTGGCTTTCGAATGCGATCTTTTCGCGCCAATCGCCGCTGTCGGTGAGCTTCTTGTGCGATTTTCGCCCGTACATCCATTCGTCGCCGTCTTCCTTGTAATGGTCGATCAGCGGGAAATGCGGCTTGCCGTAACCCAGCGCCTCGCGAACGGCGACCCGTTCGGCATCGAGCGCATCGGTGACCCGACGGATCGAAGGCTGCGTGCCCTCGTTATGGATGTCCCAGCGCTCGAAATGCTCGAGCGGGCCCGCGTTCATCAGGATGAGCGGCGGATGGATGATCGGGCCGGCGTTCAGCAGCGCGCCGTCCAGCGCATCGCGAATCGGTTCGACCGATGGAAATGCCCGCTTGATCACTGCGAGCGCACGCTTCGAATCGGATGCCGGCATGATGCCGGTGGGCAATCGCGTCGCGCGAACGCTGATCGCGACTTCGCCGGGCGCGTGCTTGCGCGTCAGCCACGGCAGCGTGCCGGTTTCGCCGACCGCGAATTTAGCCCTGTTGCCGGCCGCGCGCGCTTTTTGCAGCAGCAGATAGGAGCCGAACGTGCCCGGCGGCAGGTACACCACCTGCCCGTCCGCCAACAGCGGCGCCAGTTGGGTGAACAATCCCTCCTGCGCCGTGGCCGGCAGCGGAATCGCGATCAGTTCGGCGCCGCGCACGGCCTGCGCCAGATCGGCCGTGACCGAGGCGATTTTGACATCGCGCGTGCCGTTCACGTCCTTGACGCGAATCGACTTGGATGCCATCACCGGCCCGAATGCGCCGGCATCGCGCCGCCAGAATCGGACCGCATGTCCGGCTTCCGAAAGATCCGCGGCCGCGGCGTAGCATCCGTGTCCACCGCCGAGTACGGCTATTTCCATTTCATTTCCTCCCCATCATCCGGCCCGTCCAGCCGCCGTCTACTGTGCTTGCGGCAAATTATATGACTTTTCATATATTGTCCATCGGGCGCGAACTTCGCCGACCTCATTCGGATGAACGCCAGCGAAGCCGAGAAACCGGAGCAAGGGGCACGCGACGCGCTGATCGATGGGGCTGATGGACACGCCGCAATACGGCCGTAACTCCTGGAATTGCGTGCCAAGAAAATCGCTCCGGCACCTGATCGACCTTCCCATGCCGGTTGCAAGGCCAGACCTCGACGTTTACTTTACTTGTCAAATTTCCGTTGCACGAACGGAGCGCATCCGCTCGCCGGACGCGCGACGGAATTTAAGGTCGGGAGCCAGCCTATTCGTTCGCCACAGAGGGCATCTGGGCGGATAGACTGGTGCATTGACCGACTGGGTTCAGGGAAACGGGTCGAAGAGGAGGACAACGACAATGAAATTGCAGTTTATCACGCGGGTTGCGGCGGCTTCGGCCGTGGCGTTGGCGATGGCCGGCGGCATGGCAATGGCGCAGGAAGTCACCCTGCGCGGCGTCAGTGCCTTTCCGCAGGGAACGCTGTACTCGCTCGAGTTCGAGCGGTTCATCAAAGTCATTAACGAGCGCGGCAAGGGTGTGCTTCAGATCAACTATCTGGGCGGCGCGCCGAAGACGATGGACACGTTCCAGGTCGGCAACAACACGAAGTCAGGCATCGTCGATATCGCGAGCATGACCGGCGCCTACTACACCAACGTTCTGCCGGAAGCCGACGCGCTGAAGCTGATCGAGCTGCCGGTCGCGGAATTCCGCAAGACGCCCGGCTTCGAATACATCCAGAAGCTCCACAACGAGAAGATGAACGTCTTCTATCTCGGCAAGCTTTACGAAACTCACACGTTCCGGATCTATCTGAACAAGGAAATCAACAAGGCGGACTTCACCGGGCTTAAGATTCGCGTGACGCCGATCTACCGCTCGCTGGTCGAAGCGCTGGGCGGCACGGCGATCACCTCGCCGCCGCCGGAAGTGTATACGATGCTGGAACGGAACACGGTCGACGGCTACGGCTGGCCGCTCCACGGGATCTTCGATTTCAGCTGGCAGAAGGTGACCAAGTATCGTCTCGAGCACGCGTTCTACTCGCCGGACATCCAGTTCCTGGTCAACCTGAGCGTCTGGAATAAGCTGAACGCGGCGCAGAAGAAGCTGCTGCAGGACACGGTTGCGGAGTTCGAGAAGGACAACGCGGCCAATGCCAATACCAAGAAGATGATCGACGACGAAAAGGCCAAGCAGGCCGCGGCCGGCATCAAGGAGATCGTGCTGCCGCCGGCCGAAGCCGCCAAATTCCAGAAGGCCGCGTACGATGCCGGCTGGGCGGGCGTCATCAAGGCCAGCCCCCAGCACGGGGCGAAGCTTAAGGAATTGCTGTCGAAGAAATAAGCCCACCCCCAATGCGGCGGCGCGACCCGTTGTCGCGCCGCCGCATTTTTTATCGGGATTGAGCGATGACCTTCGGCCAAATGGTCTATCGAATCACGGATTGGCTGCTCGATCAGGTCGGCTCGCTGGTCGGCATCGCCTATGGCGCCGTTGCGGTGCTCATGACGTTGGATATCGCCATCCGCGGCTTGAATTTGGGCGCGTTGCCGTGGCTTATCGAACTGACCGAATACATCCTTTACGGCGGCACGTTTCTCGCGGCACCGTGGGCGCTGAGACTCGGTGCACACGTGCGGGTCGATCTGCTGCTGTCGTCGGTCCGGAAAAGCACCGCGCTTACCCTCGAACGTATCGTCGACTGCATCGGCCTGCTCGTTTCCGCGGTGTTTCTGTATTTCGGTTCGGTTGCGGTGATCGACGCCTGGCGTGAGAACCTCACGCAGTTCAAGACCTGGTCGACGCCGGAGTGGATTTTATTGCTGCCGATACCGTTCGCCGCACTCTTGATGGTCATTGAGTTCATCCTGCGCATCGGCCGCGTGCCGGGCACCATCAGCACCGATTACGACCCAACGAAAAAAGCGAGTATTTGATCGATGCAGCTGATGGAGTGGTATTGGGCGCTCATCCTGATGCTGGGGATGGTTTGCGGGCTTATGGCGCTCGGCCTCCATGTCGCTTTCGCGTTCTTTTTCGCCAACATCGTCGGTGCCGCGCTTTTCATGCCGTTCCCGGCCGGGATGGTCGCGTTCGTGCGCGGTTCGATGGCGTCGATCAGCAATTTCACACTGGCGCCGATTCCCCTGTTTCTGCTGATCGGCGAAATACTTCTGGCAACCGGCCTGGCCTTCAAGGCGGTCGACGCCATCGACCGGCTGATAACGCGCGTACCGGGCCGGCTGTCCGTCGTCGCGGTGACCGGCGGTACGATGTTCTCGGCGCTCTCCGGTTCGACGATCGCGACCACCGCCATGCTCGGCAATGCGTTGATGCCGCAGATGCTCAAGCGCGGCTATCACCTCTCGATGGCCATGGGCCCGATCATGGCTATCGGCGGCGTGGACATGCTCATTCCGCCGTCGGCGCTGACCGTGCTGCTCGGCAGCCTCGCCAAGATCCCGGTCGCCGACCTTTTGATCGCCGGCATCATCCCGGGCCTGATCATGAGCGTCCTGTTCATCGGCTACATCATCATCCGGTGCGCGGTCAGCCCGCACCTCGCCCCGTCCTACGACGTGGCGGAGTACTCGCTCGCGGAACGGTGGATGCCGATCGTCAAGTACGTCTTGCCGCTATTCCTGATCTTCGTCGTCGTCATCGGCGGCATCTTCACCGGCATCGCATCGCCGACCGATTCGGCCGCGCTTGGCGCCATGATGTCGGTGTTCATCGCCATCGGCTATCGTGCATTGACGTGGCGGATCTTGCTGAACGCCCTGCGCGATATCGCCAAGGTGACGACGATGATCCTGTTCATCATCGCCGCCTCCCTCATCTTCTCGCAAATCCTGGCCTTTTCGGGCGCCACCGACGGCGCGCTCAAGGAACTGAGCAAGATCCAGTTCACCCCGATGATCGCCCTCCTGTGCATGGTCGCGGTACTGCTGTTCCTCGGCTGCTTCATCGATCAGGTCAGCATGATGCTGCTGACGCTGCCGTTCTTCATGCCGCTGGCCATGGCGCTGAATATCGATCTCATCCACCTCGGCGTGGTGTTCCTGATCTCGATGCAGATCGGCCTGTTGACGCCGCCGTTCGGGCTGCTGCTGTTCGTGATGAAAGGCGTCGCGCCGCCCGAGGTGCGCATGACGCAGGTTTACAGTTCGATCGTCCCTTATGTGATCCTGACAGTGCTGGTGCTGGCACTCGTGGTGTTTTATCCGCCCGTCGCGACGTTCCTGCCCCGCGCGCTGCTTTAGGGCCGCTCAGCTTCGTTTGTCGGCGAAGCGCGGCGCCTTGACACTGGATTCGAATTCCTTGGCCAGCGTGCCGATCGGCATCACGACCACGTCGGGCCGGACTTCGAACACCCTGCGCACTTCCTCGGTCACGCCCGCGGCCGTGGCCGCCTCAGCCGCGCCGCGCTTGACCTCGATCGACACTTTGAGGATTTCGCGGTCGTTCGCGGTTAGCAGCTCGACCTTGAAATCGTTGACCTCGGCGATGCGGAACATGAAATCCTCGAGTTCCGCGTGATTGATATTGATGCCGCGGATTTTGAAGAATCCCGCGGTGCGATGGGCGTGGCGCATCACCGGAAAGACCGAGAACGGCCCGGTGAGCGTCGTTTGATGCCGGATCGAGACGATATCGCCGGAGCTCCAGCGCACGAACGGCGTGGCATTGTTGACCCAGAGCGGCGTGATGACCATCAGCCCCTCCTCGCCCTCGGGCACCGGCAAGCCGGTTTTTTCGTCGACCACCTCGAAAAAGGCCTGGTCGGTCCAGATGTGGAAACCCTCGTGCACGCGGCTGTCGGCGCCCAGGATGCCGATCTCGGTCATGCCGAACAGATCGTTGACCTCGGCGCCCCACATGCGCTCCAGCTTCTCGCGCTTGGCCTTGGACAGCGCCTCGGCGCCGACCAGCACCTTGCGCACCGATCCGTTCGCCAGATCGACGCCTTGCGCCTCCGCGAGGTTGGCAAGATGCAGCCCATAACTCGGCATGCCCATCCACATGCTGGGTTTGAGACGCAGGATCAAATCGAGCTGCGCCTGCGAGGGCATGGCCGCGCCCGAGCCGACCCAGATGACGCCGACCCCGGCCGCGTTCGCGGTGCGCGACCAGAGCTGCCCGGCCGGGTGGACGCCGAGCGGAAACGACATATGGCAGATATCGCCCGGTTCGACGCCCGCGCAGGTCCAACAGCGCACCAGTTGCAGGAGCGCGTAATCCATATCCCGGAAACTGCGCGGGTAGAACAACGGCACGCCGGTCGCCCCGCCCGAACGCCAGTATTCCGCAATTTCCTCGCGCGGCGCGATGCAGAACTGGTCCATGAACCGGTCGGCCGGAATCCTCCGCAGCGTTTCCTTGTCGATGATCGGTATCTTCGCCCATTCGGTCGGATCGTCGAGGCGGTTTTCGTCGATCCCGTCGAGCTTGCCTCGATAGAACTCCGCCTTGCGCGCCTGGCGCAGCGCGATCTTCTTGCGCTGGCTTTGAATCGTGGCAATTTCGGCGCGACTTTTCGGGAGACGTAGGTCCATGTTCACCTCGAAACGACCAAATAGAACGTCCGGCTTCAACTCGGGAGTCCGGCGACGGGGTCAAAATTTTCTCGTTTCTGACCCTTCACACATTCGATTAACCCAACGAACATCTGCGCTCTTTTCAACGAGGGGAACGCCGATGCGACAAATCGCTGCAAGACTTTTCGTCATCGCCACAATCGTCTTCGGTGCCGGCATTGCACCATCGACCGCGATGCCCGTGCTTGCGATTGCACCGAGCCCGGCGGCGGAGCCGCGCGCGCATGTGCAGACCGCGAGCGAATTGATGCGAATTCCATTCTATCGCGGCTGCGTCCAGACCATGGTCGGGCGGGCGCAGGCCGGCCTGCGCGGGCGGTACGATCCCCACTTCATCATCGATTTCGCTTCGATGATGTGCATGAGTTTCATGCTCGGCGCCGTCTGACGGAATACCCGCACCTAGCCCCAGACAGTCTTCGCGACCTCATGCAGCAGGCCGATCTTGCGCTTCTGATCGTCCTGGGTGACCACCTGCCCGCCGCCGCCGCCGCTCGAAAAACCGCACTGCGGGCTGACGCAGAGCTGATCGAGCGGAACGTATTTGGCGGCATCGTCGATGCGCCGCAACAGCTCCTTCTTGCTTTCCAGCTTCGGCGTCTTGGTGCTGATCAAGCCGAGAACGATCGTCTTGCCCTTCGGCACATGGCGCAGCGGCTTGAAGTCGCCGGCGCGCTCGGAATCGTATTCGAGGAAATATGCGTCCACGCCGACTTCGTTGAACAGCTTGTCGGCGACCGGCTCGTAGCCGCCCTCGGCCATCCACATGCCTTTCAGGTTGCCGCGGCACAAATGGATGCCGATGCCCATGGATTTCGGGCGGGTCTTGATCGATTCGTTGATCAGCTTGGCGTAGCGCGCGGTCAGCTTGTCCGGGTCCTCGCCGCGCGCGCGGACGTCGTCGCGCACATGCTCGTCGCAATTGCACGGCAAGGCGGTATCGTCGAGCTGCACGAAGGTGCAGCCTTCCTTGGCCAGTTCCGAGATTTCCTGCTGATATATCTTCGCCAGGTCGGCGAAATACTCCTCGATGTCCGGATAGACCGCCTCGTCGACCGACTTGGGTCCGAGGAAATAGTGCATGACCGGCGGCGACGGGATCGTCACTTTCGGCACGCCCTTCTTGACGATCTTCTTCAGGAACTTGAAATCGTCGACCACGATCGGCTTGGTGCGGCGAAGTTTCTGTTTGGCGTAGGGCGAAGCGATCGGTTCGATCTGCTTGGTATCCGAGCGGAAGGTCAGCGATTTCAGTGACCCTTCCTCGCGCAGGCCGAAGCCGGGCACCGCGTCGAAGAAACCGGCGGACCACAGGCGCCGGCGGAACTCGCCGTCGGTCACCGCACGCAGCCCGATGGATTCCTGGAAGCGCACGATTTCGGTGACCGCCTTGTCCTGGATCCGGCGATACTCGTCTGCGCTGATCGCCCCATCCTTGGCCTTGCGCGCGGCATCGAGCAGGTAATCCGGGCGCAGGAAACTGCCCACGTGATCGACGCGGAACGGCGGCTTCGCGCGCTCGCCCGGCTTGTCGGCTTTCGACGGTGCGGCGGCTATCTTCGCCGGCGATTTCGCCGCCGGTGCGATTTTCCCGGCCGCTTTCTTCGCAACCGGCTTCTTCCTGCGCGACTTCGGCGCGGGCTTCGCCTTTGCCGCCTTGGTCTGTTTCCGGGCGGGTTTCTTCTTACGCGTGGCCATGGGAACTCCCTAGTGCGTGCTGGCGCTTTCCTGGCGCATCAGATTGTCGACGATGCGGCGCGCCGCGACCAAGCCGCCGTCCTGATTGGTGCTGAGCAGCGGACGTTGCGTCGGATCGGTATCGATCATCATCTGCTGCTGTTCGAGCAGATTGCGATCTTCGTCGAATACCTTGGCGATCTGCGCGCCCAGCATTGCCGAGATATCCTTGTCGCCGTGCGAGAAACAGCGCGCAAGGCCCCAGAAATAATGCGTGCTCGTCGCCGTCTCGGGCGTCATCGCGTTGAGCACGAACCAGCGCAACGCGCGGTCCATGTCGTTGGTGCCGGCCGGCACGCCGCACGCGTCGATGACGATGGTCGAGGGCGGCTCGAAGCGGATCTTCTGCGAACGGTCGATATTGCCCGTGAAGCCGCGCACGCGCGCGAACAGCGGGGGCGGCGGGGTATTCGGCATCATGCGCTCGACGTAGACGTAGTTGCCTTCGCTGCGCGACTGCGCCGGCGTATGGGCGACCGCGTCGTTGCCGATGCTGGTCCGGTGCAAATATGTCTCGTGGGACAGGTCGAGCAGATTGTCGACCACCAGCTGATAATGCGCCTTCACGTGGGTGTAGCCGCGCACCGGCGTGTAGGCCGGATCGGTATTCCAATGCAGATCCGGAATTTGCGCCGGGTCGGCCTTGGCGGGATCGCCCACCCAGACCCAGACCCAGTGGTATTTTTCGACCGTCGGATAGGCGCGCCCGTTCAGGCGCGGCGGAATGCTGGTCTGGCCGGGAATGGCCACGCACTTGCCGTTACAGTCGAAGCTGAGGCCATGATAGCCGCACTCGATGTCGTCGCCGACCAGTTTGCCCATCGACAGCGGCGCCTTGCGGTGTGGGCAGCGGTCCTCCAGGGCCACCGGGTTGCCGGCGCTGGTGCGGTACAGGACGATCGGTTCGCCGACGATCCAGCGCTGCAGCAATTGGCGCCCCACTTCCTCGGGGGTCGCCGCGACGTACCACGCATTGCGCAAAAATCCGGCCATCGTTTCCTCCAATAGGAACATCGGGCTGTGCCTGCCGGCACTTATAAATTCTAAATTGCCGATGTCGCGACGGGAAAATGGTCGCGCGGGCAGGCGCAAAGGTCAAGAAATTTCAAAGGGATGTTCGAACTTGGCTATTCTGCCGCAGCCGTCGCGACCAGCCGGCTAAATGGCGCGCACTGGATCCCGGTCCCGGAGTCGAGCAGCCGCATATTTTCGACCATGCGGCGAAGCAGTTGCTTGACGGTCGCCACCTCCTCGGCCGAGAAGCCGCGCAAGGCGACATCCTCATGCTGATCGAGCAGTGGCAGCAGGGTCAGCGCCAGTTCGAGGCCGCGTGGGGTGAGTTCGACCTGCTTGACCCGCGCGTCCTGGCGGTAGCGCTGCCGTTGCACCAGCCCTTCGGCCATCATGCGCGTCAGCAAATGAGACAAGGTCGAGATTTCGGTGTTGGCCCGGTCGGCCAACTGACTCACATTCAGCGGGCCGTGAAAGTGCAGCGCGGCCAGCACCCGCCAACGATCCACCGTGGCGCCCAGTTCCTTTGCTTTGCCGTGAAAATTTTGCGTCAATTGGGTTTGGACGCGCTTCACCAGGTAGGTTGCATATTGATCGAGCGAATCGTGCTTGGTCATTTTCTGCCCCCCGGCAACGGTAATACATTACTTAAGAATTAAAATAACACAAATTGAATTAACCTTCATGGAAAATGATACAAGATTGCTTATACAAGTGAATGATATTTGTCAGTTAATCCCTCAGCCTCGATGGTTAATGCGAATTTATCATGTTAGCCATTCAGCGTGGGAAAGATTGCAATAAGGCTGAGGCGCCACATCGACGCGGGTCTCGCATCGGGCCGGCCGAGTCGCGCGAACCGGTTGACCGGACACGCCGGGGCTTGCTCAATTGCCCTCCCGCCAAGCATTGCAGTCCATGCCAAAAGACATCGCCTTCCGTCACCCCGAGATCGAAACGCTGGATCGCGACGCCATTTTGGCCATCCAACGACGCAAGCTGGAGGCGCTCGGCGCGCGCTTGTCCGCTTCGCCGGATTGGCATGCGCATTTCCGGCAGGCCGGACTGAAACCGGCGGATTTGGCCGATCCGCAAGCCTTCGCGCAGGCACCGATGCTGGAAAAGGCCGACCTGCACGCGCGCTACCCCTACCCGTTCCTGACCACGCCGCTCGACAACGTGCAGCGGTTTGTCGCGACCTCCGGCACCACCGGCTTGCCGGTGCTGTTCGGGTTTTCCTATCGGGACGTCGCGCTCACGTTTCGCGAACAGATGGCGCGCGTGCTGACGGCAATCGGCGTGCGGCCCGGCGACAAGGTGTATCAGTCGTTCGGCTATGGCCTATGGATCGGCGGCTTCGCGCTGGAGACCGGTTCGGCTGCGGTCGGCGCCACCGTGTTCCCGCTCGGCCCGGGGCGCGGCGAGTTGGCCGCTCAGTGGATTCGCGATCACGGCTATACGGTCTTCGCCGGCTCGCCCTTATGGCTGCGTTCGCTAATCGACCATGCGCGCGCCAAGGGCGACGAGCCGGCGCGCGATTGGCGCTTCCATGCCGCAATGACCGGCGGGCAATCGTTTTCCGACGGGTTCCGCCGCGATATCGAAAGCAACATGCCGCCGGGCTTCCGCCTGCACGACGTATACGGCACGACGGAAGCCGGCGGGCCGATTGTCGGCATCGATTGCCCCTACAGCCATGACAAGAACCTGCTGCATTTACTGAACGAGGATTCTCTCCTGACCGAAATCCTCGACCCGGTGACGTTCAAGCCGGTCGGCGCGGGCGAAACCGGCGAAATCGTCGTCACCACCTTGGACAAGGAAGCGTCGCCCGTGGTGCGCTGGCGCACGCGCGATCTGGTGCGCATTCCGGAACATCGCTACGACTGCCCGTGCGGCCGCAAGGGCCTGCCGCTGATCGGCCGCATCATCGGGCGCAGCGACGACATGCTGAAGGTGCGCGGCGTGATCGTCTTTCCGTCGCAGATCGAGGATATCGTCGCCGCGCTGCCGGGCGCCGTGCCCGAGGCCTGGCAGATCTATCTCGACAAGGCCGAGCGTTCGATGGACGCGCTCACCGTGGCGTTCGAGCGCCGGCAGGGCTTCGCCGCCACGGCCGACCAGTTGCGCGATGCGCTGACGCGCGCGTTCCAGGCACGCTTGGGTATTCACGTTATCGTCGAGTGCCACGAACAAGGCGCGCTGCCGCGTTACGAGGCCAAGGCGACGCGCGTGATCGTGCGGGGGAAATAACAGCCACGTTCCGAGCGTGCGGCACGGCCGCGACGATGCAAAACGGGCATCCCTACCTTTCGGCTTTCAACCTTGCGAACACGCCGCTGGCCCGCGCGATGCGATTGCCGTCGCACACGATATAGGCGTTGGCGAAAGCCATGCGGCCGCCCAGCTTCTGGATATCGACATGCGCTTCGATCCAATCGCCGCATTTGGCGGTGCCGGCGAAGTCCGCGGTCAGGCTGGCGGTCGATAAGGCGGCGGGCGGCTTTTCTTGGGTCGCCAATCGATAGCCGAGCGCGATATCGGCCAGCGTCATCAACACGCCGCCATGCACCAGGCCGCGCGCGTTGCAATGTTTCTCCGCCGCGCGCAAGGCAACGACGAAACCGGATTTTCGCGGCTTGTAGTAAAGCGGGCCGATCAAATCGAGAAACGGGCTGCTGCGGAACAGCTTTTTGAAACCGCTCGGCACGCCCGCCTTGCGCACGCCCGCCTTGGACACGCCCGTTTTCGCTCGAACCGTCAATGCCATGCGGTCGGTGGCGTTATTTCGCTTCCAGCGCCGCCGTCATCTTCTCGATCCATTCCTGCGAGACGCCCGGCAACGTCGCCAGCTCCTTGCCGGCGTCGTGCTTGGTCTGAAGGACCGAGCGGATCACCGTCGGATTGTCGCCGCCTGCCGGCTGGACGCAGGCTTCCAGGCGGACGCCGTTCGGATCGAAGAAGTAGATCGAGCGCAGGCCCGGCATGATGTCCAGCGGCCCGGTGAACGCGATGCCGTGCTTTTTCATGCGGCGCTGCAGGTCCTCGAAGCGCTCCACCGTCACCGAGAAGGCGCAGTGCTGCATGCCGGCGAGTGCGTCGCGCTTGGCCTTGGGTTCGGCGCCCTTCGGCATTTCAAAAAACGCCAGCAGGCTGTCGTTGCCCATGTCGAAGAAATAATGGCGCAGATCTTCGTACGGCGGGTTGCCGCGATTGTTCGGACCCGTGCCGAGACCGTGCGGCACCTTCATGGCGTGCACGAGCGGCATGCCGAGCACGTCGACGTAGAACTCGGTGGTCATTTTCATGTCGTCGGTATTGAGCGCCAGATGATGGACGCCGCGGCAGGCAACGTCGCCATTGTGGACGCGGTTGGCATGCGGTTTGACTTGTTCGTTCATCGCACTCTCCTCATCTAGCGGCTTTCAGGGCCTTCGCTATTTCCGCCAACGCTTTGCCTTGCGTGCGCGCCGGCGCCAATTCCATGTCGTTCGGCCGTCCACCCGTGCCGCGGGCGAAAACCGCGGCACCATACGGGCCGCCGCCCTTGGCGTGGGATAGGTCCCGGATCGCGGGATCGCGATATCCGAGCGGCACGATCACCATGCCTTGATGAGCTAGTGTATTCCAAAAGCTCAATATCGTCGATTCCTGACCGCCGCCGCTGCCCGTGCCGCAAAACACGGTGCCCGGGCGGCCGATCAGCGCACCCGACATATAATACCTGCCGGTCTGGTCCAGAAACGAGCGCATCGTCGCACTCATATTCCCGAAACGTGTCGGCGTGCCGAACGCAAAACCGTCGTAGGACGGCAGCTCATCGATCGTGGCGACCGGCACATGCGCGAATTTCTTGCGCGGTTCGGTTGCCCCGGCCGTCTCCAGCACCGCGTCCGAGACGATTTCGGGCACCTGCTTGAGGACGACCTCGACGCCGGCCACCTGCCGGGCGCCGTCGGCGACCGCTTCGGACAGCCGATAGACGTTGCCGGTCCAGCTGTGAAACAGCACCAAGACTTTGGTCATTTGCATCCCATCTTACTGCTGCACGGCCAAGGCGAAATACAGGTTGGTGAGGTCCGGGCGCTTGGCCAGCGCCTCGGTACTGTCATGCAACGCCATGCGCCCCTTGATCATCACATAGGCGCGGCTCGCGGTTTGCAGCGCTATGTCGAGCTTCTGCTCGACCAACAACAAGGTCAGCCCGGTCTTGCTGAGCGCCGCCAACACGCGGCGAATTTCCTGCACGATCAGCGGCGCCAGGCCAAGAAACGGCTCGTCCAGCAGCAGCACGCGCGGGTTCGACATCAGCGCCCGGCCGATCGCCAGCATCTGCTGCTCGCCGCCCGACAGCGTACCGGCGAATTGCTCGCGCCGCTCGGCCAGGCGCGGAAACAGGTTGAACACGAAATCGTAACGCTCGCTGAGCGAGACGTTGCCGCCTTCCTTGAGGCGCACGGCACCGAGGCGCAGATTGTCGCGCACGGTCATTGGGGCAAAAATCTGCCGCCCCTCCGGCACCAGCGCCAGGCCCGCGGCAACGATGTCGTGGCTCGGCCGGCGTACAAGATCGCCGCCGTCCAAGCCGATACGGCCGCCGCGCTGCCGGATCGTCCCGGTGATCGCCGCCAGCAAGGTGGATTTCCCCGCGCCGTTCGGCCCGAGCAGCGCGACCGTCTCGCCCGTCTCGACATGCAGATCGACCTCGTGAATGACCTGGATCGAGCCGTAATGCGCGGTGACCTTGACCAACTCAAGCATGGGCGCCCCGCCCCGCGGATCCGCCGGTCGGACGCGTCAAGGCGCCCGGATCGCCCAGATAGGCTTCGATGACGCGCGGGTCGGCCTGAATTTCGCTCGACAGCCCGTCGGCGATCTTGCGTCCGAAATTAAGCACCACGACGCGCTGCGCCAGCGGCAGCAGGAAACGCATGTCGTGCTCGATCAGCAGCACGGCGATGCCGCGCGCGGCGATGCCGCGAATGATTTCCGTGAGCCGCTCGCATTCGGACGGCGTCAATCCGGCGGCCGGCTCGTCGAACATGATGAGGCTCGGCTGCCCGGCCAGCGCGCGCGCCACCTCGAGCAGTCGGCCCTGGCCGAACGACAGGGTCGCCACGTCCGCCTCGCGCCATTCGCCAAGACCGACGAACTCGATCAGCTCGTCCGCGCGCTTGCGCACCTCCTGCTCTTCATGGCCTTTTCGTCCGAGACCGGAGACGATCGACCAAAGGTCGGCGGTCATTTTCGTATGCGCGCCGACCATGACGTTGTCGATCACCGACATGCTGGCAAACGGCATATTATGCTGAAACGTACGCATGATGCCGGCGGCGGCGATCTCGTGCGGCTTGAGGCCGAGGATTTCACGTCCGCCGAAGCGCACCGAGCCGGCATCGGCTGCGTGCGAACCCGCGATCACCGCGAACGTCGTGCTTTTGCCGGCGCCGTTCGGTCCGATCACGCCGAGGATTTCGCCGCCCGAGAGATCGAAATCGACAGAGTCGACCGCGGTCAATCCGCCGAACCGCTTCGTCAGTCCGCGTACCGCCAGCAGGGATTCGCGCGCGCCGCTCATGGCGCGCTCCCGGGCTTTGTGTGGGGCTGGGGCTGGGATTGGGCCTTTTCGCGCTTCAACCAGCGCGCCCGCGCGGCGTCGTAGACGCCGATCAGCCCTTTCGGCTGATACAGGATGGCGACCACCATGATGATGCCGAAGAACAGCGGATGGATATGGCTGATCGCCGGCACGCCCTCGAGCAGGTACGGCGCGATGAACAGGATTACCGCGCCGATGATGGCGCCGGCGTGTCGCCCGCTGCCGCCGACGATGACCATGAACAGCAGCACGAAGATCTTGTTGAGGTCGAACGTCGGTGGGCTGATGGCATTGTCGACGAAGGCGTAGACAATGCCGGCGGCCCCCGCCAGCGTGCTGGTCAGCACGAACACGATGATCTTGGTGCGCGGCACGTTGACGCCCATGGCCGCTGCGGCTTCCGGGTTGTCGCGGATGGCCCGGCAGGCGCGCCCGAACCAGGATCGATCCAGCCGCGTCAGAATCGCCAGCGTGCCGAGCAGCATGAGGATGATGACGACGGTATAATGGGGGCCGGTGATGCTGTAGCCGAAGATCGTCGGCAGCTTGTAGTTGGTGATGCCGCCCGCGCCGTTGGTCCAGGTTCCGCCTTCGTCGAGCACCACGATGAACAATTGCGCGAAGGCCAACGTCGCCATGCCCAGATAGAACCCCTCCAGGCGAGTCGCGGGAATCGCCACGATGAGCGCCAGCAGCGCGCAGATCGCGACCGCGGCGATGATTGCGATGCCGAGCGGCACGCCGGCTTTGAAGGTCAGGATGACGACGGCGTAAGCCCCGATGCCGTAAAATGCGTAATGCGAAAACGCGACCTGTCCGGCGATGCCAAACAGAAAGTTGAACCCGATTGCCAGCGCCACCACCAGCAGCAGCTTGCGGAAGATATCTTCCTGGTAATTGCCCAGGCTGAACGAGATGACGATCAGCACCGCGGCCGCGAGCGCGTATTTGGCCAGCGACGTCACTGCTTGGCCTCCTTGGGCTTCAGCAAACCGGTCGGCCGCACGAGCAGGAAGATAATCAACAGCAGAAGCGGCACGCCCATGCTCAATCCCGACGGGATCGGCGCGTAACGCACGGTGAGCTGTTCGACGAACGCCAGGATGAGGCCGCCCAGAAGCGCGCCTTCGACGCGCCCGACGCCGCCGATGATGAGCGCGGAAAAGCCCTGAATCGCCAGCGGCAGGCCCATCAGCCAGTGCGCCGAAGTGTTGGGCGAAATGAGCATCCCGGCCATTCCCGCGACGGCTGCGCCGAACGCGAAGGCCAGTACCTGCACGCGGCGAAGGTTGATTCCCATGAGCGCCGCCGCGCGACGGTTGATCGCGACCGCCTCGAAGATCCTGCCCCACACGGTGCGTTCGAAGAAATACCAGGCGGCGATGAAAATCACGATCGTTGCCGCGATGATGTAGAAACTTTGCGGCGCGCCGCCGAACGGACCGATCTCGATGCGCTTGAATCCGAACGGGTACGGCACCGAATATTGATCGGCGCCGAAGAAGATCGACGTCCCTTCGCGGAATATCACCAGCATGCCGAGCAATGCGAGGATCGGGCCGAGCACCGGCGCGCCGCGCTCGACCAGCGGTCGCACGGCGACCCGCTCGGTGAACCAGCCGATCAACAGCATGAAAATGACCACCACCGCGATCGCCACGATGTACGGCAAGTTGACCAGCGTCAGCGCGGTGAAGGCAGCGAATGCGCCGACCATGCACCATTCGCCGACGGCGAAATTGATGATCCCGGTCGGCCGGATCATCAACAGATACGACAGCGCGACGAGGCCGTAGATGGCCCCGGTGCTGCAGGCACTGATGAAGAGTTCCAGAAAATCTTGCATGCCGGGAATCAGCGCCGATACGCGTTAAAGGCGCACCCGAGGACGCCGGTAAGCGCCTCGGGTGCCTCGACCTGGTCTAAGAAAATCCGGCCCACCGTGCCTCGCTCGCCCATTTGCGCACGAAGACAGCCAGGCCGGATCGATGCACGTCAACTGGACCTATTGCGCGCCGACATGAACGACGCGGCCATGGGCGTTCTTCTCGATGATCCGGATCACGGCACAGTTCGGATCGAACCCCGTACGCTTGCCGTCCTTGAAGCCGAGCGTGCAGCCCTTGGCGCCGAGCACGCTTTTGAAGCCGGTCGTCGCCTGCATCGCCTCGCGGACCTTCTCCTTGTCGAGCGAGCCGGCGCGGCGGATCGCATCGACGGCGAGGTGAATGCCGTCATAGCCATAGAGCTGCATCGAACCCGGCGTTTGCTTGTGTTCCTTCTGCCACAACGCGACGTACTTCTTCGATTCTTCCTTCTCCGGATCGTAGGCGTCGACGAACGTGGCCCCGTCCATGAGATCCTTCGCCGTCGTCAAATAGGAGGGAATCGCCAGGTTGTACGAACCGAGAATCGGTTGCTTCAGACCCAACTGGTGATAGGCCTTGAAGAAGAGCACGACTTCGGGTCCCAGAATGCTGGCTTGAAAGATCGAATCCGGGTTGGCCGCGCGCACTTTTTGCATCTGCGGCACGGCGGTCGACGCGCCGCGCTGAATGACTTCCTCGACGACCACTTCGACGCCGGCTTTTTCCAGGCCCTGCTTGAAGATTCGGGCGAACAACTGGCTGAGCTCGGTATTGTCGGAAATCAGGGCGGCGCGCTTGAACTTGCGGTTCTTGGTATACGACATCAGCGTCGCGATCTGCATCGAGGCGAGCGGACCCATCTGCCAGAAATACGGATTGTTGATCGTCGTTGTCGCCGTATCGCCGGACCCGGCCGGCATCATGTGCGGCGTCTTGCTGGCGAGCGAAACCTGTTGCGATTGCATCGCCGCCGGCGTGGTCGTGATGCTGAGTATGAACACGACGCCGGAATCGACCAGCTTGCGCGCCTTCGTGGCGGAAAGTTCGGGCAAGGTCTGATCGTCTTCGATCAGCAGTTCGACTTTCTTGCCGAGCACCCCGCCTTTATCGTTGATCTCTTTGGCGCCGGTCGTGATGCCTTCGAGCACGAGCTCGGAGAAATATTTGGACGGGCCGGTCTTGTCGGTGATGACGCCGATCTTAACCGTATCCTGCGCAAGCGCCGGCGCCGACAGCGCGAGCGCGAACACTCCAGCACCCAACAGGGCGCGCGAAACAAGGCGCTTCATTCGCTTTCCTCCATCATTTCATGCCTTTGGCCGAACGATGAAACCTATATGCGCCGCGAACCGTAGACCAAGGCTCGAATCGGTCGGTTCACGTGGCGAACGGGGCAGCGCGCATCGTGCGCCGCCCCGCAAGCGCCCTATCGCCGCCTATTTCACGCCGACATGCACGACCCGGCCGTGGGTGTTGTTCTCGACCACGCGGACGACGGCGCAGTTCGGATCGAAGCCCGTGCGCTTGCCGTCCTTGAAGCCGATCTTGCAGCCCTTCGCGCCGGTGACGCTGGCAAAGTTTGTGGTCGCTTGCATGGCGGCACGGATCTTCTCCTTGTCGGTCGACCCGGCCCGTTTGATGACGTCCGCAATCAGGAAGACGCCGTCGTAGCCGTAGGCAGGCAGGGAGAACGGCACTACGCCGTACTCCTTCTGGTATTTCGCGATGAACGCCCTGGCTTCGGGCTTATCGGAATCGTAAGCGTCGACGAACGCGACGCCTTCCATCAGATCCTTGGCCGTCGTCATGTAGCCCGGGATCGAGAGATTGTACGAGCCGAGAATCGGCTGCTTCATGCCGAGCTGGTGATACGCCTTGAAGAACAGCACGTTCTCGGCGCCCAGGATGGCGGCGGTGAAGATCGCCTCGGGATTTGCCGCGCGCACCTTCTGCATGTTGGGCAGGATCGTGGTTGCGCCGCGCTGCATGACCTCTTCGACCACCACCTCCGCGCCGTTGGCCACGAGACCTTGCTTGAAGAATCTCGCGATCAACTGGCTGAGGTCGGTATTGTCGGAGATCAACGCGACGCGCTTGTAGGCTTTCGCCTTCGCGAAGGCCATCAGGGTCTGAATCTGCGTCGCGCCGAGCGGGGCGGTCTGCCAGAAATACGGATTGTTCAGCGTCGTCGTCAGTGTGTCGGCGGAGTTGGTCGGCGTCATGTGCGGCATCTTCGCCGCCATGGTGACGTTCTGGGACTGCTGCGTCGTCGTGCTCGACGAGTTGCCGATAATGAACACGGCGCCGTCGTCGATCAATTTACGCGCCTTGGTCGCCGCGAGTTCGGGCAGGTTCTGATCGTCCTCGACCAGCAGCTCGATCTTCTTACCGAGCACGCCGCCCTGGCCGTTGATTTCCTTGACCGCGAGTTCGATGCCCTTCATGACCGGCTCGGAATAGAATTTCGCGGTGCCGGTCTTGTCGGCGATGACGCCGATCTTGATCGTATCCTGGGCGAACGACGGCGCCGCGAGGGCGAGGGTCAGCAATCCGGCGCCCGCGAGGGCGCGCGAAAACATGCGCTTCATCGGTATTCCTCCCTTGTTAAACCATCTCCCCCGTCGGCCCCGCTGCTAGACGCAGCTTGTCAGGTAGGGTCCGTGGAGCGGACGGGTGACGCCGCCTTGCGGCGCCACCTTGTCCTTATCAGCCGAGTGTAAGCTTAGCGGCCCGAGCGGGCCAGCGACAGTACCCATCCCGCCATGCGCGATTTGGCGTTCTGGATGTCCTTCGCGGTGAAGAAATCCTCCGGCTTCACGCGGTCGACCGGGTAGACCGGCCGCAGGAAGTCGCTCTCGTAGCCGAACGGCACGGTGGCATCGATGCCCATGCCGCCTTCGAACTGGGTGTTCGACGCGGTCCATTGCTTGTCGCCCGCGGTCATGCGTTCGGCCGGCATGAAGGTCTGGCCGCGGCCGCCCGGGATCGGATTGAGAATGTCCGTGCGCGGGTTCACGCGGGTGGTCAGGCACCACATGACGTCGTCCATGGAATATGGATCGACGTCTTCGCTGACCGCGATCGCCAGGCGCATGCCCTGCGAGCAGGACAGGATGGCGGCCAGGAAGTTGCGCTGCCAGCCCTCTTCGATCTGGTTGCGCTTCTTGACCTGAATGACGCAGCCGCCCCAGTCGGTCATGGAATACGGAATGACCGCATTCTGGATGATGCCGGGCTGCAGACGTTCGCATAACTCGAAGATCGCCGCTTCGCGGACCGTGGTGTCGATGTTGTGATCGTCCAGCGTGTGCACGCCGAGCGCGAAGATGATCGGTTTCGATTCCGGCTTGCGCGTGGTGACCGCGGTGACGTGGAACGCCGGCGCCTTGTACGCCTTGCCCATATAGCCGGCCCATTCCGGATGGAAATGATAGCGGCCCTGGATGCCCGCTTCTTCCGATTCGCTGGTTTCGAAGCGGCGGTCGCGCGTATCGATATAGCCTTCGAGCACGACTTCCGAGTCCGCCAGCGCCCAGGCGTCGACCGTGCGCGCCTTGACCAGGCGGATCGGGGCGCCCTGCACCGCACCGGCCACGCCGATTTCATCGCAGCCCTTGGGCAGGATCACGTAATCGAAGCCGGCGCCGGCCAGCAGCGTACAGGCGGGCGGCACGCCGAAGCAGACGGTGATCGGCACTCTTTTATTCTCTTGATAGTACTTGGAAGCGACTTGCCACATATGCGAGCCGGGCGAGATCTGGAACGTGCCGACGTTGCCCCAGCGGAAGTTCATGCGGTTGTAGCCGAGGTCCGAGCCGCCATCGAAGGCTTCGCCGACGACGCAGCGGATGCCAGAGCCGACGGTCAGTTCCGGTTCGTAAGTGGTGTGCCGGATCGGCACCATGTATTCGTTCACGTCCTTCGGATTCTCGATCACGACTTCCTGGCACGGTGCCTCTTTCTGAGAAATCTCCACCGGCTTCAGCGGATGCGACAGCGCATAGGCCAGCTTGCGCACGCGATCCGGATCGTTCTTCCAGCCGAACATCTTGTTGATGACGTTCATGTCGCCGAAGAGATTGGTGACGACGCGGTGGTTGGGCTTGCCCTTGACGTTGTTGAACAGCACCGGGCAGGCGCCGTCCAAATGCTTCTGCAGGCCGGTCACTTCGAGATCCGGATCGACCGGCTTGTCGGTCTCGATCAGGTCGCCCTGGCTTTTCAGCCAGGCCAGCGTGCCGCGCAGGTCGCGCACTTCTTCGGCGGACGGGCGTTTGGCCTTCTCGGTCATCACATTCATCGCAATTCTCCTCTTGAGCTTCGGCGGCGCATGATGTGAGCGCCGGTTCGGTCGAACCTGTATTTCGTGTGCCCGCGAACCGTATTTCGAATTCGCTGCACTGCAACATTTTACTTAGAAAGCTAAGGACATTACTTAGACATCTAAGAAATATGTTGTCAAGCACGGCACCGGCTGGCAACATTCTATGGCGCGCACGAAGCGTAAACTTCTTTCGCGGTGCATGGAATTATGCATGCGCCGCGATGGGCAGGGCAAGACGGAGTCTCGCGTGGCGCCTCGGCGTGGACAAGCCAAAGGGAACGGTCAAAGCCGCGAAAAGCGGGTCGAATTTCCGGCCGAGCTGAGTGCTGGCTATCTGGTCCGGGATGCGCACCGGGCGTTTCAGCATGTGCTCGAAAAGCGAATCGCGCCGTTCGGCGTCACCCGCGGGCAATGGTATTTCCTGCGCGTCCTGTGGGACGAGGACGGGCTGTCGCAGCGCGAACTCAGCACACGCGTCGGCATGATGGAGCCGACCACGGTGATCGCGCTCAACTCGATGGCCAAGGCCGGGCTGATCGACCGCGTGCGCAGCGCCGAGGACAAGCGCAAGACGCATGTCTGGCTGACGGCCAAGGCGCAGAAGCTGCGCAACACGCTGTTGCCGGTGGCGCGCGGCATTACCGAGGAGGCCAGCGAAGGCGTGCCGCGCGAGGAGTTGGCGACGTTCCGCAAGGTGATCGCGCGCATGA
Organism: Alphaproteobacteria bacterium; assembly: GCA_050186335.1. Classification (GTDB taxonomy): domain Bacteria; phylum Pseudomonadota; class Alphaproteobacteria; order Bin65; family Bin65; genus JBFWYO01. Next base: position 40,156 of record JBFWYO010000037.1, read on the forward strand.
CCGCGAACCTCGACCGCGTGCGGTAGACGAGTTGCAGACCATGCGCGACGAAGCGGAAACAGGAACGGCACCGACGATCGAAGCGACGCCCCTCGCCGCGCCGCCCGCCTACGGGCCGGAGCTGATCCGCGATTGGCTGGCGCGCGCCGCCGAACGCTACCCGGGCAAACCGTACCTGCATTCGATCGAGCAGGATAAAGCCATCACTTACGGCGACCTGCAGCGGACGGCCTGGCGCATCGGCGCATATCTGCGCGCGCGCAATATCGGCCCGAACGACCGCATCGTTCTGTTGGCCAACAATTCGCTCGAACATCTCGTCGTCTATGTCAGCGTGCTGGCGTATGGGGCGACGATCTGCACCGTGCACGTCGAAATGAACCGCAGCCATTTCGATCTTATTCTGCCGGCGCTGGAGCCGAGCCTGGTGCTGTACGAAGAAGGCCTCGGCCTGGAGGCGTTGAGCTCGGCGACCAAAGCGGCATGGCTGCCGCTCGGAACGTGGACCAGCGCGGGCGGCAGCGGATTTTTCGACTCGCTGTCGAAACTGTCGCCGGACCGGGCGGCGGCAACCGCGGCCGGGCCCGAAGACGACGCGGCGATCTATTTCACCTCCGGCACCAGCGCGCGGCCGAAGGGCGTGGTCCTGACCTACCGCGAGCTGATGATCAATGCCGCCTACACGGCCGATGCTTTCGGCATGGGGCCGGACGACCGCATCTATGATTTCCGCTCGTTCAATTGGGCGTCGGCGCAAATTCTGAGCGCGCTGGCGCCGATCAGCAAGGCGGCGACGCTTATCCTGGGCGTCAAGTTTTCGCGCAGTCATTTTTTCCAACACATCGCGGAACACAAGGCGACCATGGCGGCGGGCAACCCGACCACGATCAACATGCTGCTGCAGGGCGACGATTCCGTTCGTGGCGAGCAATTGCCGCATTTGCGCTTCGTGACCTCGAGTTCGGCGCCGCTGCTGGTCGAGGAATGGCGACGCTTCGAGGATCGGTTCGGCATCCGCATCGCCCAGGGCTATGGTTCGAGCGAGACCGGCTGGATCGCCGGCTGCACCGACAAGACGCGACGCTACGGCGCCGTCGGCAAGCCGCTCGCCTATCACCGCACCTCGATCGTCGATGGCAACGGCCGCACGCTGCCCGTTGGCGAGATCGGCTATGTCGAGATCGGCGGATTTGCCGACAACAAATTCCGCTACATCGGCGACGACGGGAAGATCCACGTCGTCGCCACCGGCCGCACGAAGACCGGCGACATGGGATTTCTGGATGCCGAGGGATATCTGCACCTCACCGGCCGGGAGAAGGACCTCATCATCCGCGGCGGCGTGAATATCGCGCCGTTGGAGATCGACGCCGTGCTGATGCAAATGCCCGACATCGTCGAAGCCGCGACCGTCGGCGTGCCGGACAAGATTTACGGCGAAGAAGTCGTCAGTTACGTCGTGATAAAGCCGGGCGCGACGTTGAGCGCCGCCGATATCGCGCGGTTCTGCGGCGAACGGTTGCCGGCGTTCAAGTCGCCCAAGCGCATCGAGCTACGAACGTCGCTGCCCAAAACCGAACGCGGCAAGCTGGATCGCAAGGCGCTGGTCGCGGCTTGGAAAGCGGCGAACGGCGTTGCCGCCTAGTCGCCGCCCGTGCCCGCGCGGCATGGGCAGGCTCGAATAATTTCGCTTTGCGCAACGATGGCGGCGTTCGACTATGCCGGCATCCAGGTAAGAGGACGCCATGGAATTCAGCAAGAACCTGCACCGGTTGATCGCCGCCAACGCCCCGCTGTGGGCGGGCGAGGCCGAGGTGTTCCGCACCTATTGGGATTGGGACAAGCGCACGCGCGAGACCGACCTCAAGTGGCTCGCCCACCAATGCTATAAGGAGATTTGGGGCTTCGGGCTGGCCGACAGGAATCTCGGCCTGTTCATGGGGCCGCTCAAGCAGCTCGAAGCCATGTTCCCGAACATCGATCGCACGGTCGACCGGCACACGGTCATGGACATGGCCGAGGCCATGTGGGCCGAGTTCGCGCATTATGTCGCCTTCGCCGATGCCTACGATGCGATCCGCCTGCCCGGCGAACGGAAAATGACGCCGTTCTGGCCGACCTGGTGGAAGGCGGACGAAAACCTCTCCGCGCTGCGCTATGCGCACCGCGAGCGCCACGGTGCGCTCGGCCTGCGTGCCTGCCAGTTCACCGAAGGCGGCTATTGCACCCTGTTCTCGGAGGGCACCAAGCTGGCCGGCCGCGGCGGCCGCGACGATCTGATCGCGGAAGCGTGCAGCCGCGTCTACGACGACGAGTTCGGCCACATGCTGAAGGGCGTCGCCGGTCTGGACCGCGAAAACCTCTCGCAGGCCGTTTGGGATATCCTGACGAAAATTTCCGTCGAGCAGCTCAAGTTGCGCATCTTGATGCGCAACGAGCAAGTCAGCTTCCCGCTCTCCGACAGCCGCATCGA
>JBFWYO010000038.1:0-41919 GCA_050186335.1 Alphaproteobacteria bacterium
GGCCGGCGGCCATCAGCAACTCGGCCATCATCAGACTGGCCGAAGGGACTATTTCCGACGGTTTCAGGATGAACGCGTTGCCGCAGGCCAGCGCCACCGGGAACATCCACAGCGGCACCATGGCCGGAAAATTGAACGGCGTGATGCCGGCGCACACGCCCAAAGGTTGCCGCACCGAATATGAGTCCACGTTGGTGCCGACATTCTCGGTGAATTCGCCTTTCAGCAGATGCGGAATGCCGCAGGCGAATTCCACCACTTCGAGGCCGCGCGTGATCGAGCCCTTGGCATCGTCGAGCACCTTGCCGTGTTCGCGCGTGATCGCGGCGGCCATGTCGCCGATGTGCTTTTCGATCTGCTCCTTGAACCGGAACATGACGCGCGCGCGCTGCAGCGGCGGTGTCGCGGCCCAGCCGGCGAACGCGGCATTGGCGGCCTTGACCGTGCGGTCGACCAGCGCCGTGTCGGCGAACGGCACTTCGGCAACCAGTTCGCCGGTCGCCGGGTTGAACACTTCGCCATGGCGCGCGGATGCCGTGATCTTCTGCCCGCCGATAAAATGATGCAGCCGCTCAGCCATGACATGCCTCCCCTTGCGAAACGCCGCGCAATCGGTTTCTGTGGCGGCTATCCATAAAGAACGGGGGCGCGCGCGGCAAGCCGCCCGCTTGCCGGATTGATCTAGGTTTAGGTTCGGCCGCGCTCCCCGGCATTGTCACCCCGGATCAGCGCGCCAAGAGGCGCTACGGCCGGGGTGACACCGAGTTAGGGACGCCAGACAACTGCGCCTGAAAACCGTATACGCCTAACAACCGCAACCGTGAGTCTACGAGCATGAATATCGCCGCCCTGCTGCAGAAAACCGCCCGCACATTCGGCGACCGCCCGGCCCTGGCGCGCGGGCGCGCCATCGTTGCCGATTATCGCGGCTTCGCGCGCAGTGCCGCGACCCTGGCGGCGCATTTGCGCGGCAGCCTTCGCCTGAATCGGGGCGACCGCGTGGCGATCGCGATGACCAACGGGCCCGACTACCAGATCGTCAAATACGCGACATGGTATGCCGGCCTGTGCGCGGTGCCGATCAACGCCAAGCTGCACCGCAAGGAGTTCGAATTCATCCTCGCCAATTCGGGTGCCCGCGTGTGCTTCGTCACCGCCGACATGGAAACGACGCTGGGCGGATTGGAGCGCGAGGTGGCCGGTCTGGAACGGATCATTTCGGCCGGCAGCGTCGAGTACAAGAAGCTGCTGCAGGGCGAACCGGCTTCGCTGGCCGACGTGGAACCGACCGATCCGGCGTGGCTGTTCTATACCAGCGGTACGACCGGGCGACCGAAGGGCGCCACGCTGAGCCACCGCAACCTGGTGGCGATGACGATGAATTACTTCACGGACGTCGACCAGATCGCCGCCACCGACTGCATCATCCACGCCGCCGCGATGTCGCACGGCTCTGGCTGCTACGGCGTGCCGCACGTCGCCAAGGGTGCGGTGCAAGTGACGCCCGATAGCGGCCATTTCGATCCGGCTGAAATGCTGGACCTGATCCAGGATTACAAAGGCTGCTCGTTCTTCTTCGCGCCGACGATGGTCGTTCGACTGCTGCAGGCGCCGAAGCTCGACGATACCGATCTCAGCAACCTGAAGACGGTGATCTACGGCGGCGGGCCGATGTATGTCGCCGACATGGTCGAAGCGATTCGGCGCATGGGCCAGAAATTCGTTCAAATCTATGGCCAGGGCGAAGCGCCGATGACGATCTCGGCGCTCTCGCGCGAGGTCCACATGGACACGCAGCACCCGCGCTACATGGAACGGCTGGGCTCGGTCGGCACAGCACGGACCGACGTCGAACTGCGTGTCATCGATGCCGACGGCAGGGAACTTCCGGCCGGCGAGATCGGCGAAGTGGTGGCGCGCGGCGACGTCGTCATGCAGGGCTACTGGATGAACCCGGAAGCAACCGCGGCGTCGCTCAAAGGCGGCTGGCTGCATACCGGCGACATGGGTTCGTTCGACGAGGACGGGTTCCTGACGCTCAAGGACCGCTCGAAGGACATGATCATTTCAGGTGGCTCGAACATCTATCCGCGCGAAGTCGAGGAAGTGCTGCTCAAGCACCCGGATGTCCTGGAAGTGTCGGTCGTCGGCAACCCGCATCCCGATTGGGGCGAGGAAGTCATCGCCTTCGTCGTCGCGCAGCCCGGCCGCAAGCTCGACCAGCCGTCGCTCGACAAAATGTGCCTGGACCACATCGCGCGCTTCAAGCGGCCGAAGCAGTACCGCTTCGTCGAAGCCCTGCCGAAGAACAATTACGGTAAGATTCTCAAGACCGAGCTGCGCAAGCTCCTGGCCGAGGAGAAATAGCGATGCGCGCCGTCTCGATCATCGGTATCGGATCGACCAAGTTCGGGCGCTGGAAGCAGCGGGCCCTGGAAGATCTTGCGGTCGAAGCCGCGCGCCAGGCGATCGGCGAGGCGCGCGTCGAGCCCCATCAATTGGGCGCACTTTACCTCGGCAATTTCGTCGGCGGCGTCCTGACCGGCCAGGAGGTGCTGGCCGGCCTGGTCGGCAGCGCGCTCGGCATGCCCAACGAATCGCCTTGCACGAAGGTCGAGGGCGCCTGCGCGTCGGGCGGCATTGCGTTCCGGCATGCCTATCTGGCAGTCGCCTCTGGGTTGTGCGACTACGCGATCGCGGTCGGCGCCGAAAAGATGGCGCACGCGACCACCGCCAAGGTCACCGAAGCGCTCAACTGCGCCATGGATACGCGGCGCGACGCGCCGAGCGGGCTTTCGTTCCCCGGCATGTACGGACTCGCGTTCCGGCTTTACGAATCGCAGTATGGCGACATGCGCCGACCGGCTTCGGCCGTGGTGATGAAGAACAAGAAGAACGGGCTCAAGAACCCGCTGGCGCAGATGGGCGAAGACGTGTCGGCCGAGACCGTCGAGAACTCGCCGCTGATCGCCGATCCGATCAGACTCTACGATTGCAGCCCGATCAGCGACGGCGCCGCTGCCGTCGTGGTGGCCGCCAGCGACCTGGTCCGCGACCGGCTGAGTCGCGGCCTCGCACTCCCGATCGAAGTCCGTGCCGTCGCGCAAACCCGCGGCTCGGCTGACATCGCCGGACTACCGACCTTTGCACCTTCCCGGCCACGCGCAGCGCCGCTTCGTTGGCCTATCGCGCGGCCGGCATTCAGCCCGGCGAGCTCGATTTCGTCGAGCTGCACGATTGTTTCTCGCCGGCCGAGATCATGGATGCGGAGGATCTCGGCATCGTGCCGCGCGGCCAGGGTGGTGCGTGGACCGTCGAAGGCCGAACCCAAGTAAGTGGCGACATGCCGATCAATCCGTCCGGCGGCTTGCTTGCCAAGGGCCATCCTGTCGGCGCCACCGGGCTGGGGCAGATTTACGAAGCTGTGCTGCAGTTGCGCGGCCTGCATCCGAACCAGGTCAAGAATGCCGCAATTGGCCTCGCGCACAATCTGGGCGGCATCGGCGTGCACTGCTCGGTCACCATCCTCGCGCGGCCCGACCGATGAGCAGATCCTATTTTCAGGAATTTACAATCATCCGTTGTGCCACGTGCGGCGCCCTGGACGTACCTCCGCGCGAGCAGTGCGGCAAGTGCGGCGGCACGACATTGGTTCCGCAATCGGCGGCGGGCAGCGGCAGGCTCGTCACCTGGACCGTCATGCGCCGCCCGCCCGCCGCGTTCGCCGACGAGCCGCCCTACGCCGTGGCGGTGGTGGATCTGGCCGAGGGCGTGCGCGTGACCGGCCGGCTCGCGCAGTTCGAGGACGATCCGCCGAGCGGCACCCCTGTGACCATCGTGGGTACGCACAAGGGCACGCCGGTCTTTGCCGCCGTGCGCTAGAAGCCCGGAGCCGAGCATGACCAAGGATATTCGCTACGAGAAGCATGGCCATGCGCGGCTGATCACCATCGACCGCGCTGCGATCATGAATTCGCTCGACTTCGCCGCGAACGACGATGCGCGCGTGGCCGAGATCACCGGCGCGGGCGCGAAAGCGTTCCGCGCCGGCGCCGTTCTCAAGGAGCGCACCGATGTGTTCCGGCGGCAGCGCCCGGCCCGCTTCAACGGCAAGTGACCGGCGCATCTTGCCGCGCGGCCCGCGCGACGCCACATTGATAGTATGATTCGCCGGTCACCCCTCGCCCCGCCGTTCCCGGTATCCCGCCGCGCCGTGGTGCTCGGCGCGACGTCTTTATTGGCGCTTGGTTGGCTCCCCCATTTGACGCGCGAGGCGTTGGCCGAAGCGACCAAGCCTCCGCGGCGGCTCAAACTGTTCAACGCCAACACCAAGGAAACCTTCGACGGCGTCTATCGCGAAGGCGACGTAATATCGGCACCGGCGCGCGAGGCGCTTAATCACTTGCTGCGCGATCACCACGAGAACGAGACTGTCGCGATCGATCCCGCCCTATTCGATCTGATCTGGAATTTGCAGGAGCGCTATCGTGCCATCGGCCGCGGCCAGGTGACGATCAACATCCATTCCGGCTATCGCACCAAGAAGACCAACGATCGTCTGATCCCGGAAGGGGCCGCGCAATCGAGCCTGCATCTGGCCGGCCAGGCGGTCGACCTGACGGTGCAGGGTTATGGGATCTATCTCTTGGGCCCGCAGGCGCGGCGCGTGGCGACCGGCGGGTTGGGGCTTTATTGGGCCGACAAGTTCGTCCATCTGGACACCGGCCCGCGCCGCTTCTGGTACAGCCGCACTTAACCAAACCGTGCGAAGCACCCTTGCGTTTTCGCGGCGGACGACGATGATGACGCCCGCATGGAGCGGTTTTGTTAACCATGACCGATATTGACCGTAGCATTCCGCCCGCCGCCCGCCCGACCCGCCGCCGATTGCTGATCGGCGCCGCGGCATTGCTCGCCTATGGCCTGCTGCCGCCGCTGTCGCGCGAAACCTTGGCCCAGGCCAAAACCGGCGTGCGCAGCCTTAAGCTCTACAATCCGAACACGCGCGAGCGCTTCGCCGACGTCTATGCCGAAGGCGCCGAGGTGCTGCCGCGCGCGCAGGAAGCGCTCAATCACTTCATGCGCGACCACCGCGACAACGAAAGCGTCAACATCGATCCCGGCGTGTTCGAGCTGCTATGGCGGCTGCAGGAACGTTATCGGCAGATCGGCCTCGGCGGCGTCACCATCTACGTCAATTCCGGCTACCGCACCAAGAAGACCAACGATCTCTTGCGCAGCGAAGGCGCCGCGCACGCTAGCCAGCACCTGATCGGCAAGGCCGTCGACATCACGATCGAAGGTTACGGCATTCATTTTTTGGGCCCGCAGGCCGAACGCATCGCGACCGGCGGTCTGGGTATTTATTGGCGCGACGAATTCGTCCACTTCGACACCGGCCCGAAGCGGTTCTGGTATCAGGCGATGTAGCCGTTACCGCCCCAGCATCGTGCGGGGCAGCCAGAGCGCCAGCTCGGGAACCAACAGCACGATCAGCAGGCCGGCGATCAGCAGCAGCACATACGGCGCCACGCCGGCGATGATCTCGCCCATCGGCGCTTTGGTGATCGCCTTGAGGGTGAACAGGTTCATCCCGACCGGCGGCGTGATCAGCGCCAGTTCCAGATTGATGCACAGCAGGACGCCGTACCACACGGGATCGATCTTCAAGACCTGCAGCACCGGGAGGACGACCGGCGTGGTGATCAGGATGATCGAGATGGTTTCCAGGAACATGCCGAGCACGAAGATCAGCGCCATGACGGCGAGCAAGAAGCCGATCGGCCCCAGTTGATTGTCGGTGACCAGTTGGACGATTTCGTTGGGCACCCTTAGCTTCGTCAGCACCTGGCCAAGCACGCCGGCCGCGGCCAGAATGAGAAACAACATCGACGACGTGCGCGCCGCGTCGCGCGCGGACAGCCACACGTCGCGCCAGCCGAATTTGCGCCGGGTGAAGCGGCCGTAGACGAGCGCTATGACGAGGGCCGCCAATGCGCCGGCGCCCGCCGCTTCGGTCGCGGTGAACACGCCGAGATACATGCCGCCGAGGACGAACACCGGCAGGCACAAGGCCGGCACGGCCTTGAGCAGCGACGCGCCGGCTTCGCCGACGCTCGGCCAGGTGCCGCGGGCAACTCTTTGCCGTGAAAACACTGCCGTGGCGGCGCACCACGCGGCGAAGATCAGCGCCATCATCAGGCCGGGCGCGATGCCGGCAATGAACAACTGGCCGATCGAGGTGTCCGAGACGACGCCGAACAGCACCATCGGGCTAGACGGCGGAATCAGGATTCCCAACGTGCCGCCGGCGCCGACCACACCGTAAGCGAAGCGCGGCGAGTAGCCGTAGCGTAGCATTTGCGGAATCGCGACCGAGCCGATGGTCAGCGCGGTGGCCACGCTCGAACCCGAAATCGCCGCGAATACGGTACAGGCGGCAACCGTCGCCAGGCCCAATCCGCCCGGCAACGCGCGCAGCAGCGTGTGCGCGGTGTTGAACAGATCGTCGACCACCCGGCCGCGGATCATGAAATGCGCCATCAGGGTGAACAGCGGGATGGCGACCAGCAAGTAGGTGTTCAGCTTGCCGAACACGACCTCGCCGACGCTGCCGAAATTGCCCTCGACCGCGAGCAGCATGCCGACGGAAAACAGGAACAGCGCCGCGAACACCGGCAGCCCGCTCAGCAGCACGACCACCAGCGCCAGCAGGATGAGCAGGAACGTCACGCCCTACTCCAGCCCGACAGGTTTGCCGGGCTTGGGCAGATCGTCGGCCGCGTCGGCCGACTCGATCGGCGGAAACGCCTCGCGCCCCGCAGCGATCCGCCCGAGCGCCACGACCGCGGCGATCAGCAGCACGGCGCCGCCGAGCGGCACCAGCAATTGCGGCAGCCATACCGGTGTCTCCAGATAGCCGGTCGAGACGATACCGGTTATGTGCGAGAACATCGCCGTATCCCAGCCCTCGAAGACATAGATCCCGGCCGTCAACGCCACGGCGACAAGCCCGACGACGAAGCTGATTTTCTTGCCGCGCGGGCCGAGCCGCTCGGTGAGCACGTCCACGCCGATATGTTCGCCGCGGCGCAGCGTGTCTGCAGCGGCCAGCATGACGGTCGCCACCAGCAGATAACCGACAATCTCGTCGACCCAGGATTGCGGCCGGTTGAACGCGTAGCGGAGCACGACCGAATACGACACCAGGCCGAGCGACGCCAGCAACGAAAGCCCGGCCAGCGCACTGCCGAGGTCGGCCATGACGCGAACCAAGCGATCGAGTGGAGATAATTTCGGCAGGGGCAGATCGCTCATAGCGGTATTGCAGAAGTCGGGGTGGCGGGATTTCTATCTCGCATGTAGCCCATCCTTCGAGGCTCCCCCTCGCCACGCTTCGGGGTCGCACCTCAGGATGAAGTCGTCCTGTTACTTCCAATTTTCCCAAAGGCCTCACCCTGAGGTGCTCGCGGCTTCGCGAGCCTCGAAGGGCGAGGCCGACACGCGAGGTGCTTCCGGCGCGAAAGCTTCCTCGTCGCCGTTGCGCAGCTTCCTTCGACGAGTTCAGGACAGGCTAGCTTGAAATGACGCGTGATGTCGGCGGGCATCGCAGCACCGAGATTACAATTTGCTCAGCAGCTCGATGATCCGCTTGCCGCCATCGGGTGACGCTTTCAGGAACGCGTCGAGCACCGGCTTCTGCATGACCGCTTTCCACTGGGCACCCTCGTCCGGCGTTTGCAGGTGCAGGATCATGCCCTTCTCGCGCAGCTGCCTGATCGCGTCTTCGGCGGTTGCCTCGGTAATCGCGATGGCGTCCTGTTCCGCCTTGGCGGCGGCGGCTTCGAGCGCTGCGCGATGCGCGGGCGAAAGCTTGTTCCACCAGCTCGGGTTCGCATACATATGGAAGTAGACGGTGAAATAAGGTGCCACCGTCGCGTATTTCTGCACTTCATAGAATTTCCGGCTGTACGCCGCCGACAGATCGGTCAGCCCGGCGTCGAGCACGCCCGATTGCAGCGCCTGATACACTTCCGAGCCCGGCATGGCCGAGGGCGATGCGCCGATCGTGGTCAGCGCATGATCGGTCAGCGAATTGAAGCCGCGGATCTTGACGCCCTTGAAATCCGCCATCTGAATCAAGGGCTTCTTGCCCGAAGTGAAGATCGATTGGCGGCTGATGTAGAACCAGGCGACGCTTTTCACGCCGCGCTTGGCCAGCCGTTCGTCGAGCAGCTTGCGCGCGTCGGACGCGGCGAACTTCCTGATGCGCTCGAGCTCGGTGAACAAATACGGGATGGTCACCGCGCTCATTTCCGGGATCTGGCTGCCCCATTGGAAATTGACCGAGAGGGCCGCCTCGATCGAGCCGCGCGCGACTTGCGGGAAATTCTCCGCGGCCTTGGAAATCTGCTCGGATGGAAACAACTGCACGTCGACGCCGCCCTTGGTGCGCTCCTTCACATCCTTGGCGAAAGACTCGAGCATCTTGGACAAATGATGCGCGGTCGGCACCTGGTGGCTGACGCGCATGACGACGGTCTGCTGCTGGGCAATTGCCGGCATGGCGGCGGCACCGGCCAGCAGCGCGGCACCCAGAAAACCTGCCTTCAAACGATTTCGCATGCGTCTCCCCCAACTCGCCGGCGGTCGTTCGACCGGCTGCTAAAAAGTCCGCCCCATCGCCACGTCGTGGGCGAACTCGAACAAGCCGTCGCACGTCGGCCCCAGGGCGCCGATACGCGGATCGGCCGTATTGCCGCGGCAGAAGCGGGCATAGATCTGCAGGAAGATCACTGCCAGCTTGAACTGCGTCAGCACGCGGATGAACTGAAAACCGGACATGTCGCGGCCGGTTTTACGCGCGTAGAGATCCACGACTTCGTGGCGCGACAAGAAGCCGTCGCCGCCGGCCGCCGGAATCTGGCCCATCTCGTGCATGGCTTTCGGATCGCCGGGTTGGATCCAATAACCGACCAGAGTGCCGAGATCGAACAGCGGATCGCCGCGCGTGCACATGTCCCAATCCAGCACCGCGATCGGGCGTGTCGGCTGTTTGGGATCGAGGATGATGTTGTCGAATTTGAAATCGTTATGGATCAGCGTGATATCGCCGGCCGGCACCTTTTGCTGCATCAGCCATGCCGCCACTTCGCGCGCCGGCTTGCACGGCTCGCCGTCCTTGTAGACGTCCTTGCTGGCCACGGCGCAGCGTTTGATCCAGCCATCGACCGCGCGTTGCAGAAAACCCTCGGGCTTGCCGAAACCGTCGAGTCCGACTTCCTTGGGATCGATCGCATGAAATTCGGCCAGCACGTCGACGATCATTTGGCTCAGTTCGCGACCCTTGCCCCTCAGTTCGGGCGGCACCGTGCGGCGCATGACCAGGCCGGGACGGTATTCCATGATGAAGAACGGCGCGCCCAAGATCGCGACATCGTCGCAAAAGGCGAAGGCGCGCGGCGCCAGCGGGAATTTGCCGTGAATGGCGCTGAGCACGCGAAACTCGCGCGCCATGTCGTTGCCGCCCGGCGGCAGCGGGCCCATCGGCGGCCGCCGCAATACGCAAGGCGTACCATCGATCGTCAGCAGGTAGTTCAGATTGCCGAAGCCGCCAATGAACTGCCTTGGTGGCGGCTCGGGCGAAAAGCGCATGCCGCGTTCGTGTAAATACGCGCCGAGCTTGGGCCAATCCAGTTTCTGGGCGTGCTCGGAAGCGAAGAATTCGGGATCGGCGGACATCGGCGGCGTCGCTTTCATGTGGCGAGGCGCCGATCATAGCGGATGGCCGGATGAAAGAAAGGCGGCGATGCCGGTCTTGTACCCGACGCATCGCCGCCTTGTGCAACGCTTTGGCCGAAGCCTTACGGCCGGCAGACGTAATAGCAATTCTGGATGTCGTGCGCGAGCTCATGCACGACAACCGAGCCGAAGCCGGCGTCGCCCATCATTTTGGTCGCCAGTTCGCGGCCCCACATGGCGCCCAAGCCGGCACCGTCCTGCGCCAGCGAGACGGTCATGCAGTGCAAGCAGGAAATCGTATATAGCAGCGTGCCGATCGGATGGCTGCAATTGCCGTGTACGTGGCTCGACCCGTTGATGTCCTGCGCCAGGTAGACGCCGTCTGGCGCCAGCGACCGGTGGATGCCGCGCAGCAGCGCCGCCGGATCGGCCTGATCGTGCACGGCGTCGAACGTGACCGCGAAATCGAACTGCGGCGGCGACGCCTCGGTATCGAGATGCGTCAGATCGCGCGCTTCGAAACGCACATTGGCGAGATTCCGCTTGGCCGCCTCGGCACGCGCGAAGCCGATCGCATCGGCCGACAGATCGAAGCCGACAAATTGGCTGTTCGGGTACCACTCGGCCATGGACATCAAGGCCAGGCCGCGGCCGCAGCCGAAATCGACGACGCGGATGCCGGCGTGCAGCCGCTCGATCAGGCCCGGCGCCAGCGGCAGGATATGGTCGCGCAGCGCCGGCAGCACCGACTGGCCGCTATCTTCCGCCATCACTTCGTGAAACCGCCCGAAGCGGCTGTACGGCACGCCGCCGCCGTGGCGGAAACACGACACGATATCGTCCTCGACCGAGCCGAGCAGCGGCAGGTATTGCGCGAACACCGCGAGGTTGTTCGGCGTCGCCGCGCGCGTCAGGCATGCGGCATGGGCCTGCGGCAGATGATAGGTGCCGGCGGTGTGATCGTGCACGACGACCGCGCCGGTGACCATCGCGCCCAACCACTCGCGCACATAGCGCTCGTTCAAGTTGGCGGCCGCGGCGATCGCGGCGGGCGTTGCCGGCGGCAAGGTTGCCATTGCATCGAACAGGCCGGTGCGATGTCCGATCGAAATCATCAGCCCGAGCGCGCCGGCGTTCAGCGTGTCCAACATGCGCTGCTCGAATTGCTGGGCTTGCGTTTGTGTAGGCATCGACGATCCATCCATGACGTAGGTCCGATCTCTTATTTATACCATCTAGTTGGTATAAATAAGAGATAGAGAAAACTCCTATCGGCCGTCAACAGTCACCATAGCATGCGCAATTTTGTCGCAGGTATTACAATTTATCATTTCATTTCAATGAAATAAAAACTGGCGAGACCGGCGCCGTTGCAGTTGAAACGAATTTAGACTATATGGTCTAAGAATTATAGGAGCCGGCATGAGCAGGGACGGAACGCAAACCCGCCAGAACATTCTCGACGCCGCCGAGGCATTGGTGCTGCGCCAAGGCTTCGCCGCGACCTCGATCGACCGCGTGATCGACAATGCCGGCATCACAAAGGGCACATTCTTCTACCACTTCAAGACCAAGAACGATCTTGCGCTCGCCCTGGTCGATCGCTACGCGCGCATGGACGCGCACAACCTCGAGACCAATTTATTGCGCGCGGAAAAACTGTCGCGCGACCCGCTGCAGCAGGTGCTGATCTTCGTCGGCCTGTTCCGCGAAATGCTCGACGGGCTGACCGAGCCCGCGCCCGGCTGCCTGTTCGCGTCGTACTGCGTCGAGGCACAGCTGTTCGACGTCCAGACCCACAAGGTGATTCGCGATGCCATGCAGCATTGGCGCGAGCGGCTGGGCGCGAAATTCGACGAGGTGATCGCGCGCTATCCGCCGCACCAGAAGGTCGCCGCAGCGGAGCTGGCCGACATGATCACGGTCGTGTTCGAAGGCGGATTCATCATGTCAAAGATCATGACCGAACCCAATCTGGTCGCGGCCCAGCTCGATCATTACCGGAACTACCTCGAGCTGTTGTTCGCGCCGCGGGCATAAACAACTTCGACTGCAAAGAATATCGCCCCCATGCTGAGCCTGTCGAAGCATGAAGATCACCGGTGTCTCAGCCTTCGTCAGCCTCATGGCGACGCGCCTCGCTCGGCTGCTCCCTTTGAACAAAAAACCGCCGCACCCTTTCGGTTGCGGCGGTTTATTCGAGCTCGGAACGCGGCAGCTTAGGCCGCCATTTTGAGTTTGGCGATCTTGGCTTCGGCGCGCGGCATGACTTCCTTGGCGAACAAGATCATCGAGCGGTCGACGATCTCCGGATTCATGAAGCCGAAATTGTGCAGCGTCGAGATGTGGCGCGCGCCCATTTCGTACAGGCGGACGACCTTGTCGACGAGCTGATCGACCGTGCCGAACAGGGCCAAGCCGCTGCGCTGGATGTCGTCGAACGTCTGGCTCTTGGCGTACAGGCGCGAGCGGACGTAGAGATCGAACGGCTCTGCCGCATTCGCGCGCAATTCGGCTTCGGTTTCCGCAGCGTGGGTGTGGAAGCACCAGATCGAATCGCTGTCGTCGTGCGGCATTCCCGCTTCCGCACGGCCCTTCTGGTACTGCTGGATCATGGTGCCGACGCCCTCGAAATTGTCGGTGGTCGCGTACGGCACGGTGAACAGCCGGTTGCCCTGCTTGCCGACATGATAGGCCGCTTCCGGCGCCAGGACCGCCACATACATCGGGATTTCTTTTTGGATCGGCAGCACGTTGAGGACCACGTTGGTCGATTCGCTGAACTTGCCCTTGTACGCCAGGCGATCGCCGCGCAGCAGCTTGCGCATGATGTCGAGGTTTTCGTTGAAACGATCGCGCTTTTCGGCCGGGTTGGCATTGTAGCCTTCGAATTCATGCTTCAGATAGCCACTGCCGACGCCATAGACGAGTCGTCCGTTCGAGATCACATCCAGCATGGCGTAGCTTTCGGCCAGCCGGCGCGGATCGTGGAACGTCAGAATGGAAATTGCGGTGCCCAGGCGGATGCGCTTGGTGCGCTGCGCGATCGCGGCCAGCATGACGGCCGGATCCGGCACCACGCCGTATTCATGAAAATGATGCTCGGCGCAGAAGAAAGTATCGTAGCCGAGGCTTTCGGCCAGTTCGCATTGGTGCATCACCTGCGCGTACAATTGCGGCACGGTGCGCGATTGGGACGGATAATGATCATTCACCGAAAAAAATGAAAACAGCATCTTGGGTTTTCCGCTGTTCGCCATCTGTCTGCTCCTTATATAGTCCGCTTGGCGCCGAGTTATTATACTATCCGTAACGTGTTATGGATTGTATAAATGAGACTGCGTCGGGGAGTCAAGGGACCACGATGAGCGAAAAGCGCCAGCAAGGTGTGCAATCAGTCGAGATCGGCTTGGCTTTGGCCCGCGCCCTGGCCCGCCACGGTCCGACCATGACATTAAAGGATCTTGCCGCCGCCGCGCGCATGGCGCCGGCCAAGGCACATCGCTACCTAGTCAGCCTGATTCGCGCCGGCATCGTCGATCAGGATCCGGCGTCGGCCAAGTATCGCCTGGGCCCGGCCGCGATCGAAATCGGCATGGCCGCGCTGTCGACCGCCGATGTGCTGCGGTTCGGCGCCGAAATCATCCTCAACGTGCGCGACGCGATCGACGAAACCGTGTTCATTGCGCTGTGGAGCGAACGCGGCCCGGTCATCGTCCGCTGGGAGGAATCGAGCCGCCCGGTCGCGGTCAACGTGCGGCCCGGTTCGATCATGCCGTTGGTGCGTTCCGCAACCGGCCGCATCTTCGCGGCGTTCATGCCGGAGAAGATCGTCCGGCCGATGATCGATGCCGAACTCGCTGCCAAACCGCCGCTCGAAGATACCTGGGAAAACGTGCTCGCGGCCACCCGACGCACCCGCATGGGCCGCGTCGAGGGCGTCATGATGGCCGGCGTCTCGGGCCTGGCGGCGCCCGTGTTCGACCACCAGGGCAAAATGGTCGCCGCGGTGGCTTCCATGGGGACCGACCGGATTTTCGACGCGCGGCTCGACGGCAAGATCGTCCCGGCGTTGCGCAATGCCGCCGAGGAATTGTCGCGACGGCTCGGGCACTCGGGCGGGTAGAAAGCGGTTCGACTGTGCCGGTCGCCCATCCTTCGATACGCGTGCAAGGGCACGCTACACCGGATGAGGCTTCAAGGCTGGGATGAGGCTTTAATTTTGGCGCGCTTCGCACACACCGCCTCGTCCTGCGCAGCGCATGCTAACGCGCGTATCGAAGGATGGGCGGCAAGCGCGATCCGAGGGAAAATTACTTCTCGAACAGGTCGCGCACGAAGCGCGGCAGCCCGAAAGCGCCCTGGTGCAGCTCCGGCGTGTAGTAGCGGGTCTTCAGCTTCGCCGCCTTGAACGCCTTGGCGATCTTGGCGACCGGCAGTTTGCGCAACGCGACATTGTCGGTCGCCCAGCCGAGCGTCATGAAGCCGCCCGCATAGGTCGGCACGCACGCCATGTAGAACCAGCCGTCCTTGAACAGGGACGTGAAATACTTGTGCGAGGTGGCGACTTCGTCGCCCTGCATGAACGGCACGCCGTTCTGCGTCACCAGCACGCCGCCCTTGGCCAGCGCCTTGCGGCAACCGGCGTAGAACTTCTTCGTGAACAGTACGGCGCCCGGACCGATCGGATCGGTCGAATCGATAATAACGACGTCGAATTTTTCCTTGGTCTCCTCGACGA
This sequence comes from Alphaproteobacteria bacterium, assembly GCA_050186335.1. Taxonomy (GTDB): domain Bacteria; phylum Pseudomonadota; class Alphaproteobacteria; order Bin65; family Bin65; genus JBFWYO01. Next base: position 14,483 of record JBFWYO010000038.1, read on the forward strand.
ACTTGGCGCCGTCGGCGATGACGATCTTGCCGCGTTTGTTGTCGAACGAGCCCTGGTGGATGCCGGGCAGGAACTTCTTGCTGAGATTGATCACATAAGGATCGATCTCGACCATGGTCGCGTGGATCTGCTTGTGCTTGAGCACTTCGCGCAGGCAGCCGCCGTCGCCGCCGCCGATGATCAGCACTTTCTTGACCGGACGCCCTTGGGCGGCCAAGGCCAGGATCGGCACATGGGCGAGCATCTCGTGATAGATGAATTCGTCGCCTTCGGTCGTCTGGATGATGCCATCCAGCGCCAGCACGCGACCGACCTTCGGGTTCTGAAAGATGATCAGATCCTGAAGGTCGGTTTTTTCGCGGTGCAGGATTTTAGCGACTCGCAGCGTCTGCCGCAGGTCGGAATGAAGCGTCTCTTCGTACCACTTCAACCGATCAAACCCCTTTTGTGTTCGGACAATTGTACGAACTCGGGCTGGAACACCTGCTTGATCACGGTTACGGCCTTATAAGGGTCGCACGTGCCGCACATGAAGATATCGATCGCTGCGTAGCCGCGCTCGGGCCACGTGTGAATCGAAATGTGCGACTCGGCAAGCACCACCACGCCGGACACACCCATGCCCGGGCCGAAGTGATGCATGTAAACATGCAGAACGTTGGCACCCGCCCTCTTCGCGGCTTTCACGAGGCCCTTTTCGGAGACCTCGAGCTCGCCGAGATTTTTCGCGTTCCAAAGTTCGACGATCAGGTGCGTGCCTGCGTATTCGACGCCTTCCTTACTGATGAAGTGATCTTTGCGTTCTTCAGTCTTGGGCGTCGAGGCACGGCGCGGTAGGCGAGTGACGTTACTTGTGTTGGCTGTCTCGAGAGCAGGCTGTTGCCCCTCTTCCGAGAACACCCCCAACCGGGCAGTAGAGGCCTTTGCCATTTAGGCTCCCCAACCAGTGAGATGTTACGGAAACATATCGCGCGCTATTTCACTTGAATCTTTCCGCAATGCAAGAAAATTTTTGAAAAAATGGCTTTCGGACGCAAAAAAGTGAGTCGCCACGGCATCAAATCGTCGCGTCGACGCCGCCGAGAAAAACCAAACCCGCCCGCGGCGAACTAGAAATGCTCGTCGGCGACCGCCATCGACGTACCACCGCCGCGTGTAATGGTTTCGGCGAGCCCGTTCGAGCGCGCCAGGAAGTGGTCGGCGAAAAACCGCGCGGTTTTCACTTTTGTCTCGAGAAATCCGGCGTCGCCGTTTGCAGCTTTAAGTTGTGAATGTGCGGCAAGCGCCTCGCGCGCGAGCAGCCAGCCGGCAACGACATTGCCGAACAGCTCGAGAAACGGCACCGCGCTGCCGGCGGCGGTGCGAATATCCTGCTTGCCGGTTGCCACCAGCCAGTTGACCGCTTCGGTGAGCGCCGCGAGCGAACGGGCGAGCTGACCGCGCACCGCCTTCGTGTCTTCGCCGGGCGCGACGCTCAGCGGTTTGTCCAACTCCCACATGTGGGCGATGAACGCGCGCGCGGTTTGGCCGCCGTCGCGCAGGATTTTCCGGCCCATCAGATCGTTCGCCTGGATGCCGTTGGTGCCCTCGTAGATGGGATGGATGCGGGCGTCGCGATAGTGCTGAGCAGCGCCGGTTTCCTCGATAAAACCCATGCCGCCGTGGACCTGGACGGCGGTCGAGGTAACCGCGCAGCCGGTGTCGGTGCACCAGGCTTTGGCGATCGGGATCAGCAAGTCGACGACGGCTTGGTTGTGTTTACGCTGGGCCGGGTCGGCGTGGCGCTTGGCGCGGTCCAGGTTACCCGACACGTAATAGAGAAGTGCCCGCATCGCCTCGGTTTGCGCCTTCATGGTCATCAGCATCCGGCGCACGTCGGGATGGCGGATGATCGGCACGTTATCCTGGCCGGTCGCGATGTCGCGGCCCTGCGTGCGTTCCTTGGCGTAGTCCCTGGCCTGCTGAAAGGCCCGTTCGGCGGTCGCCAGGCCGAGCAACCCCACATTGAGCCGCGCGTTGTTCATCATCGTGAACATGCAGGCCATGCCGTCGTTTTCCTGGCCCAGCAAGTAACCGACGGCGCCTTCGCCGCTGTCGCCGAACTGCAGCACGCAGGTCGGGCTGGCGTGAATGCCGAGCTTGTGTTCCAGGCTGACGGTGCGCACGTCGTTGCGCTGGCCCAGGCTGCCGTCCGGATTGACCAGCACCTTGGGCACGATGAACAGGGAAATCCCTTTCACGCCGGCCGGTGCGCCCTCGATGCGGGCAAGCACCAGATGCACGATGTTGTCGGTGTAATCCTGGTCGCCGTAGGTGATGAAAATCTTCTGGCCGAAGATGCGGAACTTGTCGCCGTCGCGCACCGCGCGGCTGCGCAAGGCGCCGACGTCCGAGCCGGCGTGCGGCTCGGTGAGGTTCATCGTGCCGGTCCATTCGCCGCTGACCAGCTTGGCCAGGTAGGTGGCCTGCTGCGCCGGCGTGCCGTGATGCTCGATGGCGTCGATGGCCCCCATGGTCAGCATCGGGCACAGCGAGAACGCCGTGTTCGCCGTATCCCACATTTCCGTGACCGCGGTCGTAACCGCCCATGGCAGGCCCTGGCCGCCCCATTCGGGGTCGAACGGAATACCTTGCCAGCCGCCATCGACGAACTTTCGGTAGGCCTCCTTGAACCCGGCAGGCGTGCGCACGACGCCGTTCTCGAGGCGCGCGCCCTGCTGGTCGCCGACGCGGTTGATCGGCCCGATGACGCCGGTGGCCAGCTTGGCCGCTTCTTCCAGAACCTGATCGACCAGATCGGGAGTCGCTTCTTCGTACCCCGGCAAGGTCGCCAGATCGGCCAAGCCGGCGATCTGGTTCAGGGTGAAACGGATGTCCTGCAGCGGGGCGCGGTATTCGCTCATGGCAAACTCCTGCTCACTTCCTCTGTCGGCGGAACCGCCGGGCGCTCGGGCGGCGGCTCGGCGATCCGGTGCGGATAAAGGCGGGCCGGGCCGACAATGTCAACCGGCGCGGGTCACAGAATCTTGCCCGGATTCATGATCCCGCGCGGGTCGAGCGCGGCCTTGATCCGGCGCATGACATCCAGTTCGACCGGCGCCTTGTAGTGCGCCAGCTCGTCGCGCTTGAGCCGGCCGATGCCATGCTCGGCGCTGATGCTGCCGCCCATCGAGACGACGATGTCGTGGACCAGCCGGTTGATCAGGGCCCATTGCGCCAGAAAATCGGCGCGCTCGGCCGCCATGTTGTCCGACAGCGGCTGGCTCAGGTTGAAATGGATGTTGCCGTCGCCGACATGGCCGAACGCCACGATGCGCACGGCGGGCAGGGCGGCTTCGACCGCCGCGGTGGCGCGCTCGAGAAACTCCGGCACGCGGGAGACCGGCACGGCGACGTCGTGCTTGATGCTGCCGCCCTCGGGCTTCTGCGCCTCGTTGATCGTCTCGCGCAAGCGCCACAGCTGGCGCGCCTGGGCGACCGAGGCGGCCAGCACCGCATCCAACACCAAGCCGTCTTCGGCGCCGCCGCCCAGCGTGTCCTCGAGCGCCGCGCGAAACCCCATGCCAGCGCGCGGCTCGGACAGTTCGATTAACAAGTATTGTTCGTATGGCCGCGCAAGCGGATCGGCGGTGCCCGGCACATGGCGCAGCACCATCTCGATCGACAAGCGGGACATCAGCTCGAAAGCGGTAACCGCGCCGCCTGTAGACGCGCGCAAACGCGCCAGAAGCTCAATCGCAGCCGTGGGGTCTCGAATGGCCGCCAACGCTGTATGTAGCATCTCCGGCCTCGGGAAGAGCTTCAGCACGGCCCCGGTGATGACACCCAGGGTCCCCTCGCTGCCGACAAATAAGTCGCGCAGGTCATAGCCGGTGTTGTCCTTGCGGAGTCCGCGCAACCCGTCCCACACGCGCCCATCGGCCAGAACCACCTCCAGACCGAGCACCTGCTCGCGCGCGTTGCCGTAGCGCAGCACGTTGGTGCCGCCGGCATTGGTCGCCAGGTTGCCGCCGATCTGGCAGCTGCCCTCGGCCGCCAGGCTGAGCGGAAACAGCCGGCCGGCCTCGGCCGCGGCTTTCTGGATGTCGGCGAGCACGCAACCGGCGTCGACCGTGATCGTGTCGTTGAACGGATCGATCGCCCGCACGCGGTTCATGCGGCCGAGGCTGAGCACCACCGCCCGTCCGGTTTCGTCCGGCACGCCGCCGCCGACCAGGCCGGTGCGCCCGCCTTGCGGCACGACCGCAACCCCGTGCGCCGCGCAAATACGCACAAGTTCCGCCACTTCTGGTGTCGACGCCGGACGCAGCACCAAGGCCGCGGCGCCGCGGTACAAGCCGCGTTCCTCGACGACATAGGGCGCCATGTCCGCCGGCGCGTCGACCACGCCGCGCGGGCCGACAACCTCGCGCAGCCGAAGCAGAACGTCGGGCGGCAGCGGCGGCGCGTCAGGTTTCCCAGGGGAATCGTTCATGGCATTTGATTTAAGTCGCTTCGTCGGTTGCGGGCAAGGCGCGCCTGAACTTGTCCGCTGAGCCCCGCCGCATCATCGAGTCCGGTCGGCGGCCGCGCGGCGCAGCCGATCGTTGATCGCGGCGCCGAGGCCGTGGTCCGGGATCGGCGCCACGGCGATGCCGGCGAAACGGGCGTCGTCCAGCGCGTGCAGCAGTCCGAACAGGTTCGCGGCGGCCTCGACCAGATCGCCGGCCGGGCTCAGATTGTGCATCTCGGCGGCGCCCGGCGGCACGTCGGGGCCGAACGCCAGGTAGGCTTCGTCGGGCCGCGGCGCGGTGACGTCCAGACGCACCGGCAGGCGCGGCGCGTAATGGCTGCGCAGTTGTCCGGGCGCCTTCGGCAGCAATCCGGCTTCGACTGCGACTTCGCTCGGTCCCGCGACGAGCGGCCCAATGACCCGTTCGATCGCTTCGCGCGCGACGCCGCCTGGGCGCAGCAGGATTGGCGGATCGACCGTCAGATCGACGATCGTCGATTCGACGCCCACCGGGCACGCGCCGCCGTCCAGGATCATGTCGATGCGGTCGCCAAGCGAGGTCGCGACGTGCGCGGCGGTGGTCGGGCTCAAGGCGCCGGAGCGATTGGCGCTGGGCGCAGCCAGCGGGCGGCCGGTGGCGGCGATCAGCGCGAGCGCCACCGGGTGCTTGGGCACGCGCACCGCCAGCGTCGGCAGGCCGGCGCTCGCCAGGCGCGAGATCGGACAATCGTCGGTGCGCGCGAGCACGAGCGTCAACGGCCCGGGCCAGAACATGCCGGCGAGCGAAGCCGCCCGCGACGTAAAGCGCACCAGCCGCATCAATATCGACGCCGTGTCGCCATGGACGATGAGCGGGTTGAATTCGGGCCGTCCCTTGGCTTCGAAAATGCGCGCGACCGCCCGGTCCGACGTGGCGTCGGCACCAAGCCCATAGACCGTCTCGGTCGGAAACGCCACAAGCCCGCCGGCGCGCAGCGTGCGGGCGGCTTCCTCGACGGCGGCGGGATCGGCAGCGCGGATTGGTGCGGACATGACGAAAAGAACAATGGCGGCCCGGGATCGGGGCCTCGGCCGCCCTTTTACTCCGGCCGCGGTACGCCGGCCACAACCGAGTCGCGCCGGAAACTATTCGATCGGCGAATACACCACGGCAAGATTGCCGCCGTTCAGCAGATCGATCGGATTGAGGCCGGTGATGCCGACCAGCTCGGCCGCCAGCTGGAAATTGCCCGGCTGGCCGTTGGCGCTGACCAAGACTTCGGTATGGCCGCCGTTTTCGACAAACTGGACGTAGTCGTTCAGGTTGCCGGCGTCGACGATGTCGGTAATCAGCGCGGAAATATCCAGCCGGTCGCCCTCGCCGGGATCGAAATCCAGGATGCGGTCGTAATTGGCCGGACCACCTGCGCCGACATAGAAATAATCGGCGCCGCCGCGCCCGAGCATCGTATCGATGCCGCCGTCGCCGTAGAAGTAATCGGTAAATTCCGTGCCGATGCTTAAGTCGTCGGTGGGGAAATCGCCGTCGCTTCCGTACACGTCGACCAGAACGAAGGCCGACGCGGTCCCGCCATTGCCGTCGCTGATCGTGTAGTGGAACTCGTCGTAACCGATGTAATTGGGATCCGAAATATAGAGCAATGTGCCGTTCGTGGTGATCGTCACCGAACCGTGTGGCGGCTCGTCGACGCCGATGATCGTCAGCGGGTCGTCGTTCGGATCGTAGTCGTTATTGAGCACCGACAATTCGACCTGCTCATTGACCGGAACCGGGATACCGAACTGCTCGCCGTTGCTGTCGTCTTGCTCGGCCCAAGGCGCATCGTTGTAGAACTCCAGCGTAACGACGAAGGTGGCACTTGACGTGCCGCCGTTGCCGTCGTCGATCGTATAGGTAAAGCTGTCGGTGCCGACATATGTCGGGTCCGCCTGGTAGATCACCTCGCCCCACTCGTCGAGCGAGACCGTGCCCACGCCGGCGTCCGACACGCCAGTCACCGTGAGCCAATCATGGTTCACGTCGAAATCGTTTTCCAACGGCGTCAGATACGCCGCCTCGCCCGGGCGCATCAGGTACGAATCGTCGAACGCTTCGGGCGGATTGTTGACGCCGGCCTCGGTGACGTAGATTCTCGCGAACTCGGTCGCCGTTCCGCCGTTGCCGTCGACGATCGTGTAGCTGAAGCTATCCAATCCGGTAAACCCGGGATTCGGCGTATAGGTCGCGATGCCGTCGGTCGTGAAATCCACCGTTCCGTGCAACGCGCCGGCGGCGGCGATCACACTCAGCGGATCGCCGTCCACGTCGTAATCGTTGCCGATCAGGTCGATCGAGACCGGCGTGTTGATTTCGGTGTCGGCATAGTCGATGCCTGCCTCCGGCTCTTGGTTGACGCCGAGGATGGTTACCGTGACGGTGGCCGACGCCGTGCGCCCTTCGGTATCGACCACGACGTAGGTGAAACTGTCCGTACCGGGCGAGCCGTAGGGCGTGTAGATGAACGAACCGTCGAGCTCGAACGCGATCGAACCGTTCTGGGCCGCTTCGAGCACGCCGAAAAGCGCCGGGCCGTCCTGCACGGTATCGTTCCCGGCAACCCCCGCCATCAGCTGCTCGGTCTGGTAAACCACATACCCGTCGTCGATCGCGAGCAGCGGACCGCCGCCGGCCGCTTCAACCGCGACATTGACCGTGCCGAAAGCGGTGGCGCCGTTACCATCGGTGATCGTGTAGGTGAAACTGTCGGTGCCCGACTCGCCGGCGAACGGTGTGTAGGTGACGGTACCGTCGCCGTTCAGGACGACGAATCCCCTCGCGCCGCCGCTCGCGTCGATGACGCTGAGCGCGTCGCCGTTCGGATCGCTGTCGTTGGCGAGCAGATCGACCGTCACGGCGATGTCCTGGCCGGTCGTGGCGGAGTCGGTTTCCGCCACAGGCGCGTCGTTCGCCGGATGCACGGTGATGCTGACGACCGCCGCGGTGGTGGCGCCGTTGGCGTCGGCGATCGTGTAGGTGAAACTGTCGGTACCGTCGAAGCCGGCGTCGGGCGTGTAGACAACCCGGCCGTCCGTGCCGATCTCCGTCGTGCCGTTGACCCCGTCCGCGGCGCCTTGAACCGACGGCGTATCGCCGTCGGGATCGCTGTCGTTGGCGAGTACGTCGACCGTCACCGCGACATTCTCGTCCGTCGTCGCATCGTCGCCGTCGGCGATCGGTAGTTGGTTGACGCCATTGACCGTAACGGCGACCGTTGCGGTGGCCGTGCCGCCATTGCCATCGTCAACCGTGTAGACAAAACTGTCCGTGCCCTCGAAATCCGCATTCGGCGTGTAGACGATCTGGCCGCCGGTGCCGACGCTGGTCGTGCCGTTGGCGCCGTTCTCGGCCGCAAGCACCGATGGCGTATCGCCGTCCGGATCGCTGTCGTTCGCCAGCACATTGACGGTGACCATTGTGTTCTCGTCCATCGTGGCGCCGTCGTCGCCGGCAAGCGGCGCGTCGTTGACGCCGAGGACCGTGACCTGGACGGTGGCACTCGTCGAGCCGCCGTTGCCGTCGTACACGAAGTACGTGAAGCTGTCGGTCCCTTCGAAACCGGGGTCCGGCGTATAGATGACCGTGCCGTTGGTCGGCACGACCGAGCCGTGCGCCGCGCCGAATGCCGAGGTCACGGTCAGCGCGTCGCCGTCGGGATCGCCGTCGTTGGCCAGGACGTTGACGGCGATCGGCGTGTCTTCCATGGTCGTCGCGTCGTCGTCAGCCGGGGCCGGCGGATCGTTCAAACCGAGCACGGTTACGACGACGGTTGCCGTGGCCGTACCGCCGTTGCCGTCCGATATCGTGTAGACGAAGCTGTCGGTGCCGAAAAAGTTCGCTTCCGGCGTGTAAATGATATGCCCGCCGCTGGCGAACATGCTGCCGTGCGCGGCGGCGCCGAAGGCGATTACCGTCAACGGATTGCCGTCCGCGTCGGTGTCGTTGAGAAGCACGTTCACGGGCGCGCCGATGGGCGCGTCCTCATTGACCGAAGCCGTATCGTCCGCGGCCAGCGGCAGATCGTTGACGCCATTGACCGTAACGGTCGCCGTCGCACTGGCCGAACCGCCATCCCCGTCGAAAATCGTGTAGCCGAAGCTGTCGGTGCCGCTGAATTCCGCGTTCGGCGTGTACACGACCGTGCCGTCGCTCTGCAACAGCGCGCTACCGTTACCGGCAGCGCCGATGCTGGCGACGGTCAGCGGGTCGCCATCGATATCGCCGTCGTTGCTCAATATTTCGACGGTGACCGGCGCGTCCTCATCGGTCGTCGCGGCATCGTTGCCGGCAATCGGCGGATCGTTGACCGTCAAAACGGTGACGTTGACCGTGGCGGTCGCCATGCCGCCGTTGCCGTCGGTGATCGTGTAGATGAAATTGTCGGTGCCGCTGAATTCGGCGTTCGGGGTGTAGACGATCCGGCCGTCGGTGCCGAACGTCGTCGTCCCGTTAAGTCCGTCTCCGGCCCCGAGTATCGCCAGCGTCCCGCCGTCCGAATCGGTGTCGTTCGCCAGCACGTCGACGGTGACCGCGATGTCCTCGTCCGTGGTCGCAGCGTCGTTGGCGGCGAACGGCACTTCGTTCTCGCCGATCACCGAGACGTTGACTGTCGCGGTCGAGGTGCCGCCGTCGCCGTCGACGATCGTATAGACGAAGCTGTCGGTGCCTTCGAATTCCGCGTTTGGCGTGTACACGATCTGCCCGTCGGTGCCGACGCCGGTCGTACCGTTAGTGCCATTGCCGGCCGCGAGCACGGATGGCGTATCGCCGTCCGGGTCGCTGTCGTTCGACAGCACATTGATGGTGACCGGCACGTTCTCGTCCGTCGTCGCCTCGTCGTTGCCGGCCGCGGGAGCCACATTGACGCCGTTGACCGTGACATTGACGGTGCCGGTCGAGGTGCCGCCGTTGCCGTCGGTGATCGTGTAGACGAAGCTGTCGGTGCCCTCGAAATCTCTGTCGGGCGTGTAGACGATCCGCCCGTCGGTACCGACGCCGGTTGTACCGCGCGCGCCTTCGCCGGCGGCCAAAACGGTCGGCCGATCGCCGTCGATGTCGTCATCGTTGGGCAGCACGTCGATCGCAACCGGCACGTTCTCGTCAGTCGTTGCAGCGTCGGTCCGGGCGGCCGGCGCGGCGTTCACGTCAAGCTGATTGCTTCCGGTTTCCGGCCCAGACGGTGCCAACGGTTGCGGCGGCGGCGGCCGGTTGAACGCGTTCGTTTGCAGCCGATCGATCGGTGCGGTGGCGGCAAATGAGAAATCCTCATCGCCGAGTCCGGCGAGATGCTCGATCCCCTCGCCGAGCGCGCCGGCGTCGTAGCTGGACATGAAGTGGCCGCCGTCCGCGATCTCGTCGCCGGCGTTCTCGGGCGACGCAACCGGCGCGACCAAGGCCGTCAAATCGGTCGGCGTGCCATCCTTGCGCAGCACCGGTATCGCGATCTGTGAGCCGTGGTCGGCGAGTTGCAGGTAATGCCGCAACACCAATTTTCCGCCATCGCCGAACAGCAATTCCAGATCGCCGTCGGCAAGCCTCCGGACGGCGACCTCATCGAGCTCGAAATGAAGCTTCAGCGCATGTCCGGCCAACAGCTCGATCGTCGCGACGTCGCCGGCCGAGGGGCGGACCGCCGCGATCGATTTAGCCGGCAGGCGCGGCTGGGCATTTTGCGCCAGTTGCGTCGGCACAGGTTCCACTGCGGCAGCCGACACGGGCGGATGCTGCAATGCCGGCTTACTTTGGACGGTCGAGCTTTGGACGGTCGAGTCGGTCATTCCGACACTCTCAATAGGTGTCGGACTTCCCAAGCGTCACGGCGGCGCCGCGACCTATCGGACAAGCAAAAAATTGCGGAAATTTGGCCCCGAACCGTCATCGCTGACGCCCGCCCCGTGGCGTCCGCGGTGAATGCCCGTATTGTGGCCGGCGATCGATCGCCGTGATTCCTACCGATTCGTTAACATCGGTGCGCGCGTTAATAATCCCAGTACTTCAGATAACAAGTCAAGGTCGATGGCAGCCACGCTAAATTAAATCCAAATATAGTAAATATAATATTAAAACATTTAGAATGCTGACTACTGGGGTTCACAGACGATCTTCGCTTTTGGCGAAAATGGCCCTTTTGGCAAATGTCATCACCTACGAGCCGAACAAAATTAACGATAAGTCGCGCGGATGTTTCGTTCAGACGCGGCCACGGGCGATAAAATCAGGGTTAAAAAAGCCAGGCTTGCAGTATGTCAGCTCCGTCCCGAGCAAGGACGTCACCGATCCGCCGGCAACTTTCAGAATGCAGTGCCCGGCGGCCGTGTCCCATTCGCCGGTCGGCCCGAAGCGCGGGTACAGATCCGCCTCGCCCTCGGCCAGAATGCAGAATTTCAGCGCGCTGCCGAGCGTCTTGCGGCCGGCGACCTTGAACCCGGACAGGTATTTCTCGACCGCCGGCTTGTCGGCGTGCGAACGGCTGGAGGCGACAACGATGCCGGATGCGGGAGGCAGGCGGGCGGCGATCGTTTTTTTTGGTCCGTCGCCGACCCGTTTGCTGGCCGTGCCGCCGACATATGCGGCGTAAACCGCATCGGCCACGGGCGCGGCGATGACGCCCAACAGGGGCGCACCGCTTTCGATCAGCCCGATATTGACCGAGAATTCGTCGCGGTGATGGATGAATTCCCGCGTCCCGTCCAACGGGTCCACCAGCCAGAAGCGCCGCAGCGGCCCGGCACCGGTAATCCGCGCCGCGCGTTCCTCGGAAATGACCGGGATATCGGGCGTGAGTCTCTGCAATGCCGGCACGATGATGGCGTCGGCCGCGTGATCCGCTTCGGTAACCGGCGTGCGGTCGTCCTTCTGCGTCACCGAAAAATCCGCGCGATAGAAATCCAGGATGCGGCGCGCGGCCTGGCGCGCGATGCGGCTGACTTCGTCGCACAACGTCGGAAGATCGAGCCCTTCGCCTGACACGATCAAGCGGCCTTGGCGTCTTGGCACAGACGCCAGAGCGTTTCCGGCGTTGCCGGCATGTCGACATGCCGCACGCCGAATTCCGCCAGCGCGTCGACCAGCGCGTTGATCAGCGCGGGCGGCGCGCCGATGCAGCCGGCCTCGCCGGCGCCCTTGATGCCGAGCGGATTGGTCTTGCACGGCACGACGTTGGTTTCGAAATGGATATCCGGCACGTCGGCGGCGCGCGGCATGCAGTAATCCATGAGCGACGCGGACAGAAGCTGGCCGTTGGATTCGTCGTAGACGCAGCGCTCCAACAAAGCCTGCCCGATGCCCTGGCCGATGCCGCCGTGCACCTGGCCAGCCACCAGCATCGGATTGATCAGATTTCCGAAATCGTCGACGACCGTATAGCGCAGGATTTCGATCGTGCCCGTGGCCGGATCGATCTCCACTTCGACCACGTGGCAACCGTTCGGGAACGTCTGCACGGACGGCATGAAGAAATCGCTTTCGGTCATCCCCGGCCGCTCGCCCTTGGGCAGTTTGTGCGCGAGGAACGAAAGCTTCACGACGTCGTCCAAGCTCATCGTGCGGTCCGTGCCGACGATCTTGAACACGCCGTCCTTGAATTCGACGTCGGCCTCGGCCGCCTCAAGCGCGTGCGCCGCGATGCGTTTGCTTTTCTCGATGATGCGCTCGGCCGCATTCGCCACCGCGACACCACCCACCGGCACCGAACGCGAGCCGCCGGTGCCGCGCCCGTGCGAGACCGCATCCGAATCGCCCTGCACGACGCGAATCTTATCGATCGGCAACCCCAGGCGATCCGCCGCGATCTGCGCATAGGCGGTTTCGTGGCCCTGGCCGTTCGATTGTGTGCCGATCAACAACGTCAGCGTGCCGGTCTGGTCGAAGCGCATTTCGCATTTTTCTTCCGGCGCGCCGCCGCACGCTTCGATGTAATACGCGATGCCAAGTCCGCGCAGCTTGCCGCGCTTCCTGGATTCCGCCTTGCGCGCGGCAAAACCGGCGCGGTCGCTCTGCTTGAGCGCGCGCGCCATATTTTCGGCGAACTCGCCGCTGTCGTAGGTCAGCCCCATAGCGGTCTTGTAAGGGAACGCGGCCGGCGGGATGAAGTTGCGCTTGCGCAGCTCGGTCGGATCTATTTTCAGTTCGCGCGCGGCGGCATCGACCAATCGCTCGATGACATAGTTGGCCTCCGGCCGTCCGGCGCCGCGATAGGCGTCGACCGGGCACGAATTGGTGTAGACGCCCTGAACTTCGACATAGACATGCGGCACGGTGTAGACGCCGCACAGCATGCCGCACCCTGCGGCGGTCGGAATATACGGCCCGAAGTTCGACAGGTAGGCGCCGAGATTGGCGATCGTGTCGACGCGCAGGCCGAGCATGCGTCCGTCCTTATCGAGCGCCAGCGACGCCTTGGTGATGTGATCGCGGCCGTGCGTGTCGGTCAGCATGCCCTCCGAACGTTCGGAGATCCATTTGACCGGGCGCTCCAGAAGTTTCGCCGCCCACATCACGACCACCTGCTCCGGGAACAGGAAGATCTTCATGCCGAAGCCGCCGCCGACATCGGGCGTCACCACGCGCACGTGATTTTCCGGCACCTTGAGCACGATCATCGCGAGCTGGCGACGCAGCGAATGCACGCCCTGGCTCGAGGTATACAGCGTATAGCGATCGGTGCCCGCGTCGTAGTCGCCGATGGCGCCGCGCGTTTCCATCGAATTTGGCATGACGCGATTGTTGATCAGCTCGACGGTGGTGACATGCGCCGCCTGCTTGAAGGCATCCTCGACCGCCGCCTTGCGGCCGCTGGCCCAATGGAACACCCGATTGGTCGGCGCCTGCTGCCAGATCACCGGGCCGCCCAATGCCCTGGCCGGATTGGTCACCGACGGCAGTTCGGCATATTCGACCGCGACCCGCTCCGCGGCATCGCGCGCCTGCAACGCGGTTTCCGCGACGACGACCGCGACCGCGTCGCCGGCAAAGCGGGCAATGTCGGTCACCAGGGCCGGGCGCGGCGGCACCCAATGGTCGGTCTGATCGAGGTTCTTGGTCGGAAACAGGCATGGAATGTCGCCGTAGCCGGTCTGTTTGTAATCGGCGCCCGTCAGCACCGCGAGCACGCCCGGCATTGTGGCGGCAGCTTGCGTGTCGATCGCGGCGATCCTGGCATGGGCGTGCGGGGAACGGACGAAGCAGGCATAGGTCTGGCGCGCGAAATTCATGTCGTCGATATAGCGCCCGCGCCCGGTGATCAGGCGCTGATCCTCGGTGCGCCGCACCGATTGCCCGATGCCGAATTGACCCATCGCTCGAAGCTCCATTCTTGCCAGAGATTTGCTGCGGCGCGACTATAGGCGACCGGCCGCGCCGGTCCAAGCCGGGCGCGCGCATGGCGGCTTCCCGCCGCACTGGTATGTTGGCCGGCGCAGCCTATCTGATGGGTATGATCGACGCTGTCACCCCTCGCGAGACGAAGGACCCGCATTTGGACGGCGTTCCCGGCCGGTTCTGGCACCGGCTCGAGGACGGCCGAATCCAGTGCGACATCTGCCCGCGCTTCTGCAAGCTGCAGGAAGGCCAGCGCGGCCTGTGCTTCGTGCGCGCGCGCAAGGACGACCGCATGGTGCTGACGACCTACGGTCGCTCCAGCGGCTTCTGCGTCGATCCGATCGAGAAGAAACCACTTAACCATTTTCTGCCCGGAACGCCGGTGCTGTCGTTCGGCACGGCGGGCTGCAATCTCGCCTGCAAGTTCTGCCAAAACTGGGACATCAGCAAATCGCGCGAGTGGGACACGCTGGCCGACCAAGCCTCGCCCGAGACGATCGCGCGCGCAGCCAGACAACTTGGCTGCCGCAGCGTCGCCTTCACCTATAACGACCCGACGATCTTTCACGAGTACGCCATCGACGTGGCGCAGGCGTGCCGCGAAGCCGGGATCAAATCGGTCGCCGTGACCGCCGGCTACGTGACCGAGGCGCCGCGCGCCGAATTCTACCGGCACATGGATGCGGCAAACGTCGATCTCAAAGCCTTCACCGAGGAATTCTACGCCAAGATCTGCAGCGGGCACCTGGAAGCGGTCAAGGAAACGCTCGTCTATCTCAAGCACGAAACCGACGTCTGGTTCGAGATCACCAATTTGATGATTCCGGGCGAGAACGACAGCGAAGCCGAAATCGAAGCCATGACCCAGTGGATCGCAAGCGCGCTCGGTCCGGACGTGCCGATCCATTTCACCGCGTTCCATCCGGATTGGAAGATGCGCGACAAAGCCGCCACGCCGCACGCGACCGTCTCCATGGCGCGGCGCATCGCGCTCAAGAACGGGCTCCGTTACGTTTATGTCGGCAACGTGCACGACAAGGGCCGAAGCTCGACCTATTGCCACGCCTGCGGCGAGCTTTTGATCGGCCGCGACTGGTACGATCTGGCCGAATGGCGGCTGACCGAAACCGCCGCCTGCAAGAGCTGCGGCACGAAATGCGCCGGCGTATTCGAGGCCGCCCCCGGCGCCTGGGGCCGCAAACGGCTGCCGGTCCGGCTGAAGGAATTCGCGGCGTAGGCGGCAGAAACGCGCTTGTCTCCGCGGCAGCCAAATCGCATCCTTCGACGATTCGTTCGCGCCGGAACTCATTCTTCGACAGGCTCAGGATGAGGATCTGCCTTGAGCCGGTCGACGCATTCGGCTTACATCCGAACCCTCATGCCGAGTTTATCGAAGCATGAGACCGCCGATCCAGCCCCGGCATATTCGAGACCGCCATGACCAAGCTGCTTTCACCCGACGCCGTCGCCAGCTTCAAGCGCGACGGATTCTATTTTCCGGTGCGCTGCCTGACCGACGCCGAAGTCGCGCGCTATCGCACGGAACTCGAAAATTACGAGCGCCGCACCGGCGCGCCGATCGGCGGCAATCTGCGCCACAAGGTGCATCTGCTGTTCCGCTGGGCCAACGAGTTGGTGCGCCATCCGAAAATTCTCGACGCCGTCGAGGATCTGATCGGGCCGAACATCATCTGCTGGACCACCAACTTCTTCATCAAGGAGCCGCGCGATCCGGCGTTTGTTTCCTGGCACCAGGATTCGACCTATTGGGGACTGGAGCCGGCCGACGTGGTGACCGCCTGGGTGGCGCTGACCGATGCGCCGGTCGAAAGCGGCGCCATGAAATTCCTGCCCGGCAGCCATCTTAGCGACCAGATTCCGCATCGCGACACGTTCCACGAGCACAATCTGCTGACGCGCGGCCAGGAAATCGCCGTCGAGGTCGATGAGCGCCAGGCGATCGATGTGCCGATCAAGGCCGGCGAAGTTTCGCTGCATCACATCCGTCTGGTCCACGGCTCGAAGGCGAATACGACCGGCAACCGGCGGATCGGCCTCGCCATCCGCTACATTCCGACCCATGTGCGCCAGGTCAAAGTGCGCGACTCGGCGCTACTGGTGCGCGGCGTCGATACCTACGGCAATTTCGATCCGGAGCCGGATCCGAAATCGGATCTCGATGCCGCGGCGCTGGCCGCGCACGCCGATGCGCTCGAACGGAACGTGAAGACTCTGTATTCGGGTACGGATAAGACCGAGATGCGACGGTAGAATCCCCGGCTGTCGCCTTCCGTAATTTATTGTCATCGCGGCCGTGGCGTAGCGGAGAGCCGGGATTCAGACTCTCTCCGCCTTTGCGATAATCCCCGGATCGGCGCGCCGCTGAGCAGTGCTTGTCAGGGGTGACCAAGATCGAATTGCAGATGTCGTTCTAGCGCGCGATCGACTCAGTGAAAGCTTTCGGTCGTAAATCGCGAAACCTTCATTTCCTTCGACCAGAAATCCGCCGCCAGACCGGCCTTCTGCTTGAGTCGGCGCAGGAATTCGCGCGCATCGGGCAGTTGCTCCCAAACTTGCGGCAGGAACAGGCCGCGCATCCCGGCCATCGTGAGAATCAGCCCATCGACGTCCGGCCGAATCTGATCGAGCAGATCGGCTTCGTCGGCGAACGCCATCGCGCGCGGATGCGACAGAATCGAAACGCCGATGCCGAGCCGGGCCGCCTCGTCCGCGCCGACCGGCGGAAAGCGCGGGTCGCCGAACGCGGCGCGCCAGGCATTCGATGCGACGTCCGCGACCAGCGATTGTTTGGCGCCGACCGAGCCCACGCAGCCGCGCAAGCGGCCGTCGAGCTTGACGGTCACGAACGTCGAACGGTGCGCGAGCAGTGGGCGCGGGACCACGCCGAAACTGATGTGCGGCGGCTGCTCACCGCCGGCGCCATGGACAATGGTTTGCCGCGCGAGGTCGATCAATTGCGATCGCCACGATGCCGGCAAGGCGGCGCCGTCCGCGTACTCGAATGTATAGGCGCCATAGCCGACGACCCGCGCCTTGTCGCCGGCCGTGTCGCCCGAGTTGCGCAGGTCCAGCGTGGTCGCGCGCAGATCGAGCGCCTGTGCCCGCGCGAGCAGCCCGCGCAGCGCATACCGGCCGCAGGCCTGGGATTCGGCGAGCGCGTCAGGCCGCAATGTCTCGACGGCGACGCTGGCCGCGGCATCCGATGTGCGCGCCGCCTCGTAGTCCAGATAGTGGCTGAGGTCGGTCGATACGACGATCAGCGTTTCCGGCCCGCCCCAAAGCAACTCGAGCAGGCGATCGACCTGTGCAGGGGTGGTGCGGCCGACGATCAGCGGCACGATGGCGACGTTGCCGAGCACGCGCTGGATGAACGGCAGATGCACTTCGATGGCGTGCTCGTCCGCGTGCGCGGCGTCGTTCACCGACGCATAGGGCAGCTTCAATATTTCGGCGACCGCCGCGCGATCGACCGGCATCAGGCCGAACGGCGTTGCGAAATGCGCGGCGCTCGATGCGGCGACGCCCTCGACCGGCAGCCGGTGATTGGGACACAGGATCACTACACGCGAAATCGCGCCGCGCGCCGCCTTCACCTGCGCGTAAGCGGAGGCGGCGATCGGACCCGAGTAGACGTAGCCCGCATGCGGCGCCGCCATCGCTTTCGGCGCGGCCAGAATCATCTTCACGCGCGCCAGCGCGGCATCGATGTCGCCCGCGAGCTGCGCCGCATCGGCCGGATAGAAGCGGCCCGCCTGGGCCGCACGACGCACATCGAGTTGGGTCATTTTCTGCGCTCAGAAGCCCGGCTCGGGGGCATAAAGCAGGCGGTTTTCGTCGTCGACGGTCGGCACATACGGCCGGCCCGGCGCGCAGGCGGCAAGCAGCGAGGCCGCGACGCCGGCGGCGGCGAGTATCTTGATCAGGCGCGCGAGAGTGGTCATGGTTCCCGCTCCTCGAAAGCAGAATTCATTATACTAGCACGCTTGTCTATTTGGGTTCAGGCGCCGGAATTACCATGTGGGAATTACCATGTGCGGCAGATACAGCATCACCACGCCCGAAGAAGCGCTGCGCGCCCTGTTCGAGTACGGCGGGCCGCCGCGCAATCTGCGCGCCCGCTATAACGCGGCGCCGAGCCAGGAACTGCCCATCGTGCGCCGCAAGCCGCGCGGCGAGCGCGTGCTCGATGTGGCGCGCTGGGGCCTGATTCCGTCCTGGGCCGGCGAATCGGCGGTGGCCCGGAACCTGATCAACGCGCGGGCCGATACGGTCGCCGCGAAGCCGTCGTTCCGCACGGCGTTCCGCGAGCGGCGCTGCCTGGTGCCGGCGGACGGGTTCTATGAGTGGCAGGGCGAGGGCGCCGGCAAGCAGCCGTACCGCATCGAGCTGCCGGGCCGCGCGCCGTTCGCGTTCGCCGGCCTGTGGGAGAGCTGGACGCCGACCGCGGATACTGCGCTGGCCGGCGCCGGGCATGCGCTGGAAAGCTTCGCCATCGTAACGACCGACGCCTCGCCGACGATCGCCGCGATCCATCACCGCATGCCGGTGATCCTGCCGGAGCCGGCCTGGCAAACGTGGCTCGACCCCGACAGTTCGGCGTCGACGCTGCAAAACCTGCTGGTCGCGTACGTCGGACCGATCGAGGCTTACAAAGTGAGCCGGCGCGTCAACAATGTGCGCAACGACGACGAGACTTGCCTGGCGCCGCTCGACGAAGCCACTCCGGCGCCGGCCGCAGCGCCCGCCCCGCGCAAGCGCGCGAAGCGGGACGCCAAGCAGGGTTCGTTGTTCTAGGCGATTGGCGCGCCGTAGCCTAAGCCGCCTTCGCCTTGCCGACGAAGTGCGGCATGACCTTCTGCGAGAACAGGCGCATCGACCGCTCGGCATCTTCGACCGAGACGGTGTTGAAATTGACCTGCAGCGAGGCGATGTCGAAGCCGCCGGTGGTCGGCAGATAGGCCGCGATCTGCGCCCGGATTTCGTCCGGCGTGCCGATCCAGGCGGCGCCCTTTTCGATCTGCGTATCCCAGGTTTCCTTGTCCAGCATGGCGATGATCTTGTCGTAGCCGGCGTAATCCTTGGAGGTTGTCCCGGTGGTCCAGTCGGATGCCGCGTGCACCAGCGACTTCAGGTAACGGTTCAGCGGGTCGCGTGAGATCCTGACCGCTTCGTCGTGCGTCTGCGCACAGAACATGTGGAATGCCAGCATGATTTTGCCGTTGCCCTTATGGCCGCCGGCGCGCCACGCATTGCGATAGGTATCCAGCAGGCCCTTCATCTGCCCGCCGCCCATCGGGATCGCCATGATGTTGTAGCCCATGCGCCCGGCGTTCTCGAAACTCTCGGGTGTCGCGAGCGCGGCGACCCAGAATGGCGGACGCGGCTGTTGTGTCGGCCGCGGCAGCGACGTCACGTTCTGGAACTTATGGAACTTGCCGTCGTAGGAGACTTTTTCTTCCTCGAGCAGGCGGCGGACGATCTCCATGCCCTCAGTGAAGCGCTCCTTGCTTTCGTTCAGACTGACGCCGAAATGCGTGAATTCGATCGGCAGAAAGGCGCGTGCGAAGCCGCATTCGAGACGGCCGCCGGTGATCGCATCGACCATGCCGATCTCGGCGGCGACTTTCAGCGGATGATTGAACACCGGCAGAATGGCGCCGGTAGTGAAGCGCGCTTTCTTGGCGCGCTGCGAGGCGGCGGCCAGGAAGATATGTGGATTCGGCGTATAGCCGCCGTACGGCGTGAAATAATGCTCGACCGTGCGCACGTTGGTGTAGCCCAGCTCGTCGCACAGGCCGACCAGATGCAGCGCTTCGGCCCAATATTTGTCCGCCGGCTTTTTCTCCGGCCCCAGATCGGGGAAGAATTGAATGCCGAATTCCATGTCCGTGTCCTCCTCGCGCGTCTTTGGGTTGCTCGCTCGACCGGCCTTCATGCGACCGATTTTCATTGACCGGCGCCGCGGCTCCGGTAATTTAATCAGTATACAGAATAATTCGCCGGGGGCAAGCCGGAGCAGACCCGCGCGGCCCCTGGACATCGCGCCACAAAGTCACGGAACGGTATGACCAAACCCGCCACGCGCCGCGCCCCCAGCACCGAAGCCGCCGATCTGGCCAAGGCGCTGGCAACGCTCGAGCTGGTCAATCAGCCAGGGCACCTGCTGCGCCGGGCGCAGCAGCGCGCGGTCGAAATCTACGCGCAGGAGGTCGGCGATACCGGCCTGCGCCCGCCGCAGTTTGCCGTCGTGCTGACCGTGTTTCAAAATCCGGGCCTCAACCAGACCGCACTGGTGCAATTGACCGGCATCGACCGCAGCACCATCGCCGACATGCTTTCGCGCCTGGTCCGCCGCGGCATCTTGAAGCGCCGGCGCACGGATAGCGACGGCCGCGCCAACACCCTGCAGCTGACCGAGCAAGGCGAAGCCATGCTCCGCGAGGCGGTGCGGATCGTCAACCGCGTGCAGGAACGGATCCTCGAGCCGCTCGCGCCGGCCGAGCGCGAGGTGTTCATGCGTCTCTTGATGAAAGTTTCCGACCTGCCCAATTCGCTGTCGTTCCGGCGCAAGTCGGACTAGCAGGCGAACGCGGTGCAGCAGAAGAATCATACGCCTTGCTGAGGGAGTGAACGATGAGAATTTGCCGCTTCGACAATAGCCGCCTGGGTCTGGTGCAGGGCGACAAGGTGCTCGACGTCAGCGCCGCGCTCGACGTGCTGCCAGCGGTGCGCTGGCCGTTCCCGCTCGGCGACCAATTGATCGCCAATTTGCCCAGGGTTCTGGAGCGCGTGCGACAGGTGGCGGCCGACGCGCCGGTCCGGAAGATCTCCGAGGTCAGGCTGCTCAGCCCGGTTGCCAATCCGTCGAAGATCGTGGCCGCCCCGGTGAACTACCGGCTGCATCAGATCGAATCGCAGGCCGACAAGGGCATCAATTTCGGCCAGGACATCAAGGATATCTCCCACTACGGCGCGTTCCTGAAATCCAACTCGTCGCTGGTCGGCGTCAGCGAGGGCGTCGCACTGCGCAAGACCGACCGCCGCAACGACCACGAAGCGGAGCTGGCCGTCATCATCGGCAAACATGCAGATAAGGTTTCGTACGACCAGGCACTCGACTACGTCGCCGGGTATTCGATCGCCCTCGACATGACGGTGCGCGGACCGGAGGACCGCTCATTGCGCAAATCGGTCGATACCTACTCGGTGCTGGGCCCGTATCTGGTAACCAAGGACGAGGTGCCAGACCCGAACAACCTGAATTTCTGGCTCACCGTGAACAACGAGCCGCGCCAGAAAGCCAACACCAAGGACTTGATCTTCAACGTGCAGAAGCTGATCGAATATGTGACCGGCTTCTATGCCCTCCTGCCGGGCGACATCATCATGACCGGCACGCCCGAGGGCGTCGGCCCGGTCAAGGCCGGCGACCTGATCATTTCCGAGTTCGAGCAGATCGGCCGCATCGAAGTCAAAGTCCGCAACGCGTAACGGCCCGCCCAAATATATTCGGCCCGCCTCTGTCCGCCTAGGAACCGGCCGGAACGCGTGTCTTTGCGAAAAATACAAAAAAATCAAATGGCTAGCTGCTGCGCCGCGGCCGCCGACTTTCGCAAAAATTCTCGCGCGAAGTCCCTTGAACGGGCAACGTCCGTCCCCAAATGAGCAACGTTCCGGCCGTGCCCATCAGGG
Source organism: Alphaproteobacteria bacterium (assembly GCA_050186335.1). Taxonomy (GTDB): domain Bacteria; phylum Pseudomonadota; class Alphaproteobacteria; order Bin65; family Bin65; genus JBFWYO01. Next base: position 36,043 of record JBFWYO010000038.1, read on the forward strand.
GCGGCGGAATTGTTTAGGTCCAACCCGGGCAGTCGGCCTTCAGGCGGCTTCCCTCATCATGTTGCTCTGTTTGGAGGATATGTGACCATGTCTACCTTCGATCTCACCCCGTTGTTCCGTTCGACCGTCGGCTTCGACCGCTTGTCGCGCCTGTTCGATTCCGCGCTGACCGAGCCCGCGGCACCCACCTACCCGCCCTACAACATCGAGAAAGTCTCCGAGGACGACTACCGTGTCGTCATGGCCGTCGCCGGTTTCGGCGACAAGGACATCGAAATCACGGTCAAGGAAAACACCCTGGTCGTCGCCGGAAAAACCGCTCAGCAGGAACAAGTGCGTTATCTGCACCGCGGCATTGCCGGGCGTTCGTTCGAACGCCGTTTCGACCTCGCCGATCATATCGTCGTGAAGGGCGCCAACCTCGAGAACGGCTTGCTTACGATCGAGCTCAAGCGCGAAATCCCGGAAGCGCTCAAGCCGCGCACCATTCCGGTCAGCGCGAAATCCGGCGCCAGCATCGAGCACAAGCACGCGGCGTAATCGCCGTCAGCTTTCGAAGCTGGAACCGAAAACTAACAAGGCCGGTCTCCGCAAGGAGGCCGGCCTTTGGTTTGACCGCGCGAACGGCGGTTTAGTTCAGCCGTCGGTTTGAATCTTCTTCAGCACGTTGCGCATGGCATCCGGCACCGGCACCGGCTTGCGCGATTTGCGATCGACATACACGTGCACGAAATAGCCGGTCGCGGCGGGTTCGTCGTCGCCTTCCGAGAACAGCGCGATCTCGTAGCGGACGCTGGTGTTGCCCAGACGCGAGACGCGCAGTCCGGCTTCGATCGTCTCGGGATAGGTCAGTTCCTTCATGAAGCGGCACAGCGATTCCACCGCCAACCCGATCACCGGGCTGTAGTGAATATCGAGCACGCCTTTTTCGATCAGGTAGGTGTTCACGACCGTGTCGAAATACGAGTAATAGACGACGTTGTTGACGTGGCCGTAGATGTCGTTATCGCCCCAACGGGTCGGAATGCGCTGGAAATGTCTATAGGCTGCGCGCGTATCGGCGGCGGGTTCAAGATCAGGGCGTTTCTCCGCGAGTTGCACCGCCATCTTGGTCCCCTTTCGACGGCGCACAAGCTTGCGCGGCGTCGATTTAGTTGAAAGTTTGAATAATGGCTTTTGTCCCCGTTTCTGCATGGCTGAGTCAAGGTTATTAGCGATACGTTGACGTTATTGTTCTGTTACCGCTGCGATTTCGCCAAAGCGCGCACGGCTGACGAACCAAGCGCAACTTTTTCGCCCGAATATGTTTCGTGATTCTTATCTATTTCGTCCGATATATACAAATAATTAACCATTAGCCCGGCGGCCTGCGCGAGGCCGTTCGGCGATACGTCGGCGAGCCAGTTGATGCGCTCGATGCGCGCGCCGTTGGTCAGATGAAAATGCGCCACCGGATCGAGCGCGTAACCGTCGGCGCGCTTTTCGTTGAGCAGATATTGCGCGCAAAGACGCTCGAACGGCGTTTTCAACGCAGCCGCCAGAAACTCGTTCTTGTGCCATTCCGGATTCTTGATCAGCGACAGCGGATGCTGGTCGTCGTCCTTGCGTTTCGGCAGCGCCTTGCGTTCGGCGGCGCGCAGCAATTCGTCGCCCGGCTTCTTGCGCAGCCAGTCGCAGAACCCCGGAATCGGCGACAGCGTCGCGAACGTCTTGAGATTGCGGAACTCGCCGGACAGGACGTCCACCACGCGCTTGATGAGGAAATTGCCAAAGCTGATGCCGGCAAGTCCCTTTTGCGCGTTCGAGATCGAATAGAAGATCGCCGTGTCGGCTTTGGCCGGATTGAGCACCGGCACGGCAGGATCCAACAAGGTCTGGATATTGCCGGCCAGGCCTTTGACCAGCGCCACTTCGACGAAGATCAGCGGTTCGTCCGGCATGCGCGGGTGGAAGAACGCGAAGCAACGTCGGTCGGACGCCAGGCGATTCTTGAGGTCGTCCCAGCTCTGAATTTCGTGCACCGCTTCGTATGCGATGAGTTTCTCGAGCAAGGTCGCGGGCGCATTCCAGGTGATGCGGCGCAACTCCAGGAATCCCACATCGAACCACGAGCGCAACAGGTCCAACAATTCGTCGTCGAGCGCGGCGAACGCCTTATCGCGCTTGGCCAGCGCCATGATTTCGGCGCGCATGTCGACGAGGAATTTCACGCCTTCCGGCAGCGCGTTGAACTGGCGCAGCAGGCGCACGCGCGGCGGCTCGAGCGATTGCCGCAAGGCGCGGCGGGCTGCCTGCCGTGTTGCGTCGGTATCGGCGGCGAGCAGCGCCTGCGCCGATTGCCGCGTGGTTTCGTCGTCGCCGCCGAACTCGATCGCCAGCATGCGCAGGAACGCCGCACGCCCCTCGGCGGACAAGGCAAGATAATCGCGTCCCAGCTTGGCGGCGCGCACGCGCGCGGAGACCTCGCCTCCGGGTCCGTTCAGGCATTCGCCGACCTGCGCGCGCAGCTTGGCGATGTCGCTTTTCGAGATCGGCACTTCGTCGCCGGCGATATCCTGCCAGGCGCCTGACAGGCGCCGCGCCAGTCGGTCCAGCAGGGATTGCCGCTCGGCCCGCTTGACCGTCGATTTAGCCGTCACCGCGGGCAGGTTCCTGGTCACAGAATGCTCTTCAACGCGTCCAACGTGGCGCCGGGATGCTCGGTCATCATCATATGGCCGCATTGTTTCAAAACGACAAGCCGGGCGCCGGGAATCGCGTCGACCAAGGGCCTCGCGTTCTTGAGCGGCGTCATGCGGTCGCGGTCGCCCAACAACAGCAACGTCGGGCATTTGACCTGCCGCGCCGTGGGCACCGCGTCGCCGAATTTTTCCGACGCCGCCAGATCGATGCCGACCACGGCGTCGCGGCCTTTTTCCAACAGCCTCAAGGTGCCGCCCATCATCCACATGCCGGGCGCTTCGGCGCCGCCGATGTGGGCGCGCCGATCCAGCGCCCATGACGCGATGATGTCGTAGGCCAGTTGGTCGCCCTTATTGCCGGCGGCTTGCAGTTCCGGATGCACCGGCATCTTCGCCGCCATGCCGCACAGGGCGATGGCGCGAATGCGCGCCGGATAGCGCGCGGCCAGATCGAGACACACGAACGACGTCAGCGAATGGCCGACGATCGCGGCCTGCGCCACGCCGAGCGCATCGAGCGCGGCGATCAGCCAGTCGCTCATCGCCGTCACGGTCGTCAGCGCGGGCCCCTCGGACCGGCCATGACCGGGTAGATCGACCGCCAGCACGGAACGCCCGTGATGGGCGAAATAGCGCGTCTGCAATTGCCATGCCGTGTGATCCATGCCCGAACCGTGCACGAACACGACCACCGGCTTCGCCGCGTCGAACGGCTTGCCGCCCGTCGAAGCGAAGGCTTTCTTGCCGGCAACGGAAAATTCCATGTTCGCCTCCCCTACGCCTTCTGCGACGCGTAGAGCGCGCGGCCGAGATCGTCGATCAGATCGTCCGGGTCCTCCAGGCCGATCGACAGGCGCACCAGATCCTCGCCGATACCGGCGGCCTTCAGCGCCGCCGCGTCCATTTGCTGATGCGTCGTGCTGGCCGGATGGATGACCAGCGACTTGGCGTCGCCGACATTGGCCAGATGCGAAAACAGTCCGAGATTCTCGATGAAGCGCCGTCCGGCCTCGCGCCCGCCCTTGATGCCGAAGCTGAACACTGCGCCGCAGCCCTTCGGCAGCATGCGCTGCGCGCGGGCGCGATCCGGATGCTCGGGCAATTCGGGATAGAACACCCAGGCGACGTGCGGCGATGCCTTCAGGTAGGCGACGACCTTGCGCGTGGTCTCGACGTGCCGCGCCATTCGCAACGGCAAGGTCTCCACGCCTTGCAGGATATAGAACGCGGTCTGCGGCGACATGGACGGGCCGAAATCGCGCAAACCCTCGGCGCGCGCGCGCATAATGAACGCCGCCGGGCCGAATTCCTCCGCGAAATCGAGCCCGTGATAGCCGGCATAAGGTTCGGTCAGTGTCGGGAACTTGCCCGAGGCTTCCCAATCGAACTTGCCGCTGTCGATCAAGGCGCCGGCGATCGCAACACCGTGCCCGCCCAGGAATTTTGTCGCCGAGTGCATGACGATATCGGCGCCCCATTCGAACGGCCGGCACAGATACGGCGTGGCGAATGTGCTGTCGATCATCAGCGGCACGCCGGCATCGTGCGCAATCCTGCCGACCGCTTCCATGTCCATGATTTCGAGGCCTGGATTGCCGAGCGTTTCGCCAAAGACGAGCCGCGTCTTATCGGTGATGGCGCGCTTGAAGCCGTCGGTGTCACGCGGATTGACGAAACTGGTGGTGATGCCGAAACGCGGCAGCGTGTGGGTGAACAGATTGTGGCTGCCGCCATAGATCGAGGCCGAGGAAACGATATGCCCGCCCTGCCCCATCAGCGTAGCGACCGCAAGGTGCAGCGCCGCCTGCCCGCTGGCGGTACAGACGCAACCGACGCCGCCCTCGAGCGCCGCCAGCCGCTCTTCGAGCACCGACACCGTGGGATTGGAAATCCGCGAATAAATATGCCCGGCGCGTTCCAGATTGAACAAGGCCGCGGCGTGATCGACGTCCGGAAACACGAACGAGGTGGTTTGATAGATCGGCGTGGCGCGCGCGCCGGTGGCCGAATCGGGCTGCTGGCCCGCGTGCAGGCTGAGCGTATCGAACTTGAGGAATTTGGGATCGAGCATGGCTGGCCTTATCGTGTTTGCCGATCTTCGACATACACGAAAAAGCCGGGGCGATCCAACGACCGCACCCGTGGCGCCGGCAAAAAAGGAGGCCGTGCGAGGTTCCCTTGCACGGCCCCTAGTGTCACACATAGGGAAGTAACGTTCCGGACATCGGATCGGTGGCGACGACCGGAACACGCACACGTTAGCCGCGAAAGTTTGACGTATGCTTAATGTCGCAATGAAACTAACGCGCTGAAATTTATGAACAAAAGATTGAAATCGGTGGCCGGCGTGGATGGCTGCCGCGGCGGCTGGATCATGGTCCGCAAGGATCCCGCGCGCGACGATGTTTCCGTGCATATCGCAACGAATTGGCGCGATTTGCCCCCGACCGACATGATCGCCGTCGACATGCCGATCGGTTTGCCGAACCGGGGCGCGCGCGGCTGCGATCGCTTGGCACAGACCTTGTTGGGCGCGCGCCGCTCGAGCGTGTTTCTGGGCTTTCGGCGGCCGTTGTTGAACTTTGCCGATTATCCGTCCGCGAACGCCTGGGGCAAGCGGATCGACGGCAAGGGGCTCGCCAAACAGGCCTGGTTCCTGCTGCCGAAAATCCGCGAACTTGACGAAATCCTGACGCCGCCATTGCAGGCACGCATCCGCGAATGCCACCCGGAATTGGCGTTCGCGTCGCTGGCGGGCGCGCCGATGCGCTATGCCAAGCGCGACCCGCGCGGCGAACGCGCGCGCATGAAGGCACTCCGCGCCGCCGGATTCGGCGAGTTGCCGCACTGGTTGAAAGCGCTCGACCGCAGATTGGCCAAGCCCGACGATCTTCTGGATGCGTGCGTATTATGCTGGCAGGCCGAACGCCTCGTGCGCGGAACGGCGAAACGCCTGCCGCACCGCCCACAGCGCGATGCGCACGGGCTGCGTATGGAGATCTGGTATTGAGGCGCAGCCGCGCCTGCGGCCCATCCTTCGATACGCGTCCCTTTCGCTTCGCTCCGGGCCGCTACTCAGCGACTGTGTTGTTGGTCAAGCGTTTTGCCAAGGGATTTTATCTCTGAGGATGGCGTTGAGTATGGTGAGTAGCTTGTGCATGGCGGCGACGAGGGCGACCTTTGGCGGTTTGCCGTT
>JBFWYO010000039.1:0-41593 GCA_050186335.1 Alphaproteobacteria bacterium
CTCGCGTATGCAGCACTATCATCTGGAACCGTTCGTGTGCGTGGCGCGCGTCGAGGGCGGGACAATTGCACTATGGTCGAGCTGCCAGAACCCGTTTCCGCTGCGCAAGGAACTGGCCCGGGTGTTCAACCATCCGGAGCAGAACATCCGCGTGCATGTGCCGTTCGTCGGCGGCGGCTACGGCGCCAAGAACAACTGCAAGACCGAGCCGATCGCCGTGCTGCTGGCCCGGCTGAGCGGCCGGCCGGTGCGCTTCTGCATGACGCAGGAGGAGAATTTCCTGACCCAGAGCCAGCACGCGGCGATCCTGCGCCTGAAGACGGGCATCAACAGGGACGGTCGCTTCATCGCCCGGCGCAGCGAGATCCTGATCGACGCCGGCGCCTATTCCGACGCCTCGCCGCTGGTCGCCGAGAAGGTGGGATACCGCATCCAGGGGCCGTACCGCTGGGAATACATCGATTCATGGTGCGACTGCGTGATGACCAATACGACGCCGGCCGGCCCGTTCCGCGGCTTCGGCGGCACGCAGGCGACGTGGGCGTCGGAAAGCCAGCTCGACATGATCGCGCGGCGCATCGGCATCGATCCGGTCGAGCTGCGGCGCCGCAACCTGCTCAAGCTCGGCGAGGCCTATGTGCCGGGGGAAAGCGGCGTCGACAGCGACATTCACGAGGGGCTGGAGCTGATCTGCCGCGAGATCGGCTACGGCAAGACCGAAAAAATACGCGGCCGCGGCATCGGCATCGCGATCGGGTTCAAGGATTCCGGCGGCGTCAACAAGCCGGCCCAGGCGCAGGTCAAAGTCACCACGACCGGCGGCGTGATCGTCAATTGCGGCTCGGTCGAGATGGGCCAGGGCATCCATACCGCGTTCACCCGCATCGTCGCCGACCTGTTCGCCTGCCCGCCGCAGCGCGTCGCCTATGCGCCGATCAATACCGACATCACGCCGTTCGACCAGGGCACGAACGCCAGCTCCGCGATCGTGGTGATGGGCAAGGCGGTCGAGCTTGCCGCGCGCGATTGCATCCGCCAGGTGCTCGAGTTCGCCGCCGGCCAGCTGAAATGCGCGGCCGGGGAGCTGCGGCTGGAGAACTGGACGGTGATCAGGGACAACCAGCCGCATCCGCTGGCGCCGATGATCATGCGCGAGTTCGGCGGCACCGGGTTCGAGTTCGCCGGGCGCGGCTATTTCAAGACGCCGACCGACCATCGCGCGCCGCTCGAAGCCAAGTGCGTATCGTGGGAAATCGGCTGGGGCGCCGCCGAGGTCGAGGTCGACGAGGAAACCGGCCGCGTCAGCCTGCTCAAGCTCGTGGTCAGCGGCGACGCCGGCCACGCGATCCACAAGGATGCCTGCCGCGGCCAGGACGAAGGCGCGGCGGTCATGGGTATCGGCCAGGCGCTGTTCGAATCCATGCAGTACGACGGCGCGGTGCTGACCAACATCGCCGCCGCGAATTATCGCGTGCCGCTGGCGAGCGATTTGCCGCCGGTGTTCCGCACGATCACGCAGGAGCAAGGCCACGGGCCGGGCCCGTTCGGCGCCAAGGGCATGGGCGAAGCGGGTCTGTTGCCGGTGGCGCCGGCGATCGCCAACGCCATCGAGGACGCGGTCGGCGTGCGCATTACGTCGCTGCCGATCACCGCGGAAAAAATTCTTGCGGCGCTGCAAGCCAAGTCAAATGCCAAGTGAAAAGCCCGTTGATCCGGCGCGAGGGCCCGCGTTTCCGCGGAGGCGCGGCGGCCCGGATCAGAACTTGCCGGGTTCGATCCGATAAATATCCGGCGCCTTGGGGTTGAGCGCGTAGGTCAAAATCACCGCTTCCGGCTGATCGCCGAGCACCTGCTTGCCGGCTTCGGCCTTGGGATCGATCTTGAACCTGCCGACCAGGGCGACGACGCGGCCCAGATCGTCCTCGCCGCGAAAGAACACCACGACGTTCGGCCGGTCGGTCGCCGCGTTGACGATGGTCTTGTTCTTGGCAAACCCGCGTTCGCCCCAATATTGGCGCAGATTGGCCAGCGTCGCCATCATCTGCTCGCTGGTCGTCGCGCTATCCAATGCCGAGCTCCAGACCACATCGACCTGAATCAGCTTGCCGCTCTTGAAGCCGAAAGTGTAGTTGACCTGCGCGGTGCCGCGATCCGGCAGTAGATTGGGCACGTTGATGCGCAGCACCGGCGCCTTGTTCGGATTGTCGGCGTCCCGTTCGATCTTGGCGCCGGCGATCTTGAAATCCTTATTGATCGCCTGGCGCACCTGTTCCTCGGACATCTGGAACTTGGCCGAGCGGAAACCTTCGACTTTGGCCTTTTCCGCGGGCGCCTGCCCCATGGCGTGCGGCGCAACGCCGAGCATGACCAATACCAACGCCGCGGAGCGGACGTAACGCGCGAACTTCATGGCTACGGAATCCCTAATTTTTCCAACGGCTTGCACTGAGACGGCGGCGAAAACCCGGCGGCGCCGATCCAACTTGAAAACACTACCACAGGCAACGCCGCGCCAACAATTAATGCGGGGCGCACCGCCTTAAGTATCGACGGCTTGCGTCAATCGCGCCCCGGCGCTGGAGCGTGCTGCGCGGAAGCGTCAGAACTTGCCGGGTTCGATCCGATAGATATCCGGCGCCTTGGGGTTCAGCGCGTAGGTCAAAATCACCGCTTCCGGCTGATCGCCGAGCACCTGCTTGCCGACTTCGGCCTTGGGATCGATCTTGAACCGTCCGGCCAGGGCGACCGCACGGCCCTGATCGTCCTCGCCGCGGAAGAACACCACGACGTTCGGCCGATCGGTCGCCGCGTTGACGATCGTCTTGTTCTTGGCAAACCCGCGTTCGCCCAGATATTGGCCGAGATTCGACAGCGTCGCGGTCATCTGCTCGCCGGTGATTGCGGGGTCGAATGCCGGGCTCCAGATCACGTCGACCTGAATCAGCTTGCCGCTCTTGAAACCGAACATATAGCTAACCTGCGCGGTGCCGCGCTCCGGCAGCAGATCGGGCACGTTGATGCGCAGGATCGGCGCCCGATTCGGCGTGTTGGCAATCCGTTCGATCTTGGCGCCGGCGATCTTGAAATCCGCGTTGATCGCCTGACGTACCTGGTCCTCGGACATCTGGAACTTGGCCGAGCGGAAACCGTCGACCTTGGCCTTTTCCGCGGGCGCTTGGCCCATGGCGTGCGGCGCCAGGCCGGTCAGGACCAGCACGAGCGATACCGCGCGGAGGCAGGACACGAAGCGCATGACCGATGATTCCCTGGATTCGATTGTGATTACACCGGCGCGGAACTTGGCGCGCCGCAGCCGCGAGGCTCAGAACTTGCCGGGTTCGATCCGATAGATGTCCGGCGCTTTCGGATTCGACACGTAGGTCAGGATGATGGCCTCCGGCTGGTCGCCGAGCACCTGCTTACCGGGTTCGGCCTTGGGATCGACCTTGAACCGGCCGACCAGCGCCACGACGCGCCCCTGATCGTCCTCGCCGCGGAAAAACACCACCACGTTCGGGCGTTCGGTGGCGGCGTTGACGACGGTCTTGTTCTTGGCGAAGCCGCGTTCGCCGAGATACTGGCGCAGATTGGCTTGAACCGCGAGCAATTGCTCATTCGTGATCGTTTTGTCGAACATCGGGCTCCAGACCACATCGACCTGGATCAGCTTGTTGCTCTTGAACCCGAACGAGTAGCTGACCTGCGCCGCGCCGCGCTCCGGCAGCAGGTCCGGCACCAGGATGCGCAGCACTTGCGTCTTGGTGGCGCGGTCCGAGTGCTTTTCGATCTTGCCGGCGGTGATCTTGAAGTCCGCGTTGATCGCCTGCCGGACCTGATCCTCGGTCATCTGGAACTTGGCCGAACGGAAACCGTCGACCTTCGCCTTTTCGGCGGCGGCTTGTGCCATGGCGTGCGGGGCCATGGCGTGCGGGGCGATGCCCAGCATCACGACCACGATTGCTGCGGAGCGGAGATAGCGCGTGAAGCTCATGATCTGCAATTCCTCGATTTTCCGGATGCGTTGGCGCATGCCGGACGCGGATCGACTGACCGCGCCCTTTGTCGAACAATACCATATGCCGTGCCGCGCCAACAATCGGCGCGCGGGACGCCCCACCCTCAAACGAACAGCGCGGGGTCTGAGCCCCGCGCTGCCGTTACACGTGTGCCGAATGAATTACCAGCGGATACGCACGCCGCCGGTGCCGGCATGGGTCGAGCCGCGGGAGGTGATGTCGCCCAGGTAAGATGCATAGACGTTGTACATCTTGCCGATGTTCATCTCGAACCCGAGACCGAGGATCAAGGCATCGCGCGAACGCTCGGCCCCGTAGACGCTGAAGCTGGACGTCGGCGCCGCGGCGAAGTTGGCCGTGACGGTCGCCGCCTGATCGCCGAACTCATGCGCCCAGGCCAGCCTGGCATACGGGCTGATGCTGACCTTCTCGCTCACCTGGAACGTGGTCCGCACGTAGGCGCCGAGAATGCCGCGTACCGAGGTCGTGGTTTCGCTGTTGAAGTGCAACGCCGCCGGCCCGCCGGTTTCCGTGAATGCATCCTGCGAGAACACGCTGATCTGCATGCCCGCGAACGGGACGACCTGGAACTGGCCGAACTGGAAGCGATAGCCGGTTTCGAAGCCGGTAATGAACTGGTTGGCGTCGAAATCGCCCTTCAGCGCGTCGTTGAAGCCCGGAATGCCGACCGTGCGATCGGTTTCGACCCAGTGGCGGCCGTAGCCGAGCGCGCCGTCGACGTACCAGTTGCCCAGCGTGTAGCTGGCATAGAGCGCGACCTGGAAGAATTTGCTTTCAGCCTCGCCGTTGACGTTGTCCAGGTTCGCCCACGATGCGCCGCCGCCGAGCGCCACACCGACACGGAATGCGCCGGTCAGGGCGTATTCCAAACCGATCATCGCGCCCGCGACACTGTAATCGACGCCGCTGATGCCCGGCTGCGAGTCGACCGAGCCGGTCTGGCCGTAGCCGCCGAGCCACGCCATCCACCGGCCGGTACCCGGCGTGGTGGTGGCCGACTTGGGCTGGCCCGGGGTGGCCTGCGCCACGTCGAGCGAGGCGTACTGGACCGACTTGTTCGCGTAGTTCTGGCCCGGCTTGTCCGCACCCGGACCCTGGCCGGTGGCGAACTGGCCGATGCTGCCGAACAGCGCGCCCATCATCTGGCTCGCGGTGTTCTGGCCGATATTCGCCATGTTGGAGGTGATTTCACCGGCCAACTGCTGATACGCGCCCGCGACCTGGTCCGGGCCGAGTTCCTGAATCTTGCCCAGCAAGGCGCCGAACGGCCCGTTCGGGTCCGAGTTACCGTCGACCAGTTCCTGGAATGCCTTTTCCAGGCCCTCGCCCACCGTGCCCTGGTTGCCCGGCAGTTCCGGATTGCCCAGCGGATTGCTGAACGCCACACGGGTCATGATCAGATCCATGCCGTCCGTGCTGTCATACCAAGTAGCGTCGGTCGGCGTAGTCTGCAGCGACGGGATGAAGAACGCGCTGGTCGTGGTGAGCTGCGGCGGCTGGCCGGGGGCGAGCCCCGTCAGCGTTGAGCCGTTGCCGACGATCGGCGCCACGCCGTCGCCGTTATTGCCGGTCACGAAGTACGGATAGATCGTGGCGTTGGCATACGCGGTCGGGTTGCCGAGCGGACGGATCTGGATGATGCCGTTCGTGGTGTCCAACGACGTGTTGGATCTCATCACGATGCGGTCGTATGTGCCGTATGACGCGATGCCCAGATTGCCGGCCGGCGGCGGCTGCACGCGGAACGCCATGGTGCCGGTGTTGACCGCGATGCCGTTGTCCGAGCCGAGGTAGATCGAACCGATCGTCGTACCGGTATTGGTGAAGTGCGATGGCCCGTAGCAGCAATCGTAGTAGTCCTTCAGATACACCGCCCAATGATTCGGGCCGATGCGAATGTTTTCGATCGTGCCGTTGTTGGTGATGTAGTTATCGTACCCGGCTTTGATGCCGTAGGACTTGGCCGGATCCCAGCCGGTGGCGAACTGGTCCTGCGTGATGCCGTTGACCGTGAAGCCGGCCAGCACGGTGATGGTGCCGTCGTTGATGATCGAGTTGTTGTTGTCGACCTTGATGCCGTAGGCCTTGACCGTCGGCTCGCCCTCTTCGTACAGGCCGCTCACGCTGACCGACGCGATCGCGGCGATCGAGCCCTTGTTGGTGATGTTGTTGTCGCTGCCGAAATCCATGCCGTAGGCCCTGGCCGACATGTAGCCGTAGAATTCGTAGTTCGGCGTGTTGACGGTGATCGAGGCGATCGCCGAGATGGTGCCGTCGTTGCGGACCAGATTGCCCTCGGCGCCCGCGATGCCCTTGGCATTGGCGTAGAGATCGTAGCCGTAGCCGCCTTCCGGCTCGGTCAAGCCGAGCGCGGTGAAGTTGGTCGCCGCGGTGGCCAGGATGCTGCCGGTATCCTTGTTCCAGATGAACGAATCGCTGTACGTCTGAATGCCGGTCGCATTCGAATACATTTCCAACTCGTTCGCGTACGCGCCGAACATCGCGCCTTCGCCCAGGCCGGCGTCATAAGTGAGCGAGACGATCGCGGATGCCTGGATGCTGGCAGTGTTGGTGATCGACGCATCGCCGTCGGTATCGATGCCGTATGCGTCCGCGTACATATAGATGTACTGGGCATAAACATTGCCGGTTGCGTTGAAAGTCGACTGCGCGATCGCCTTGATGGCGCCGGTGTTGTCGATCGTCTGATGATAGCCCTCGGCGCCGCCGATGCCGGTGGCATCGGCATTTATGTACACGTATTCGGCATAGGAATCGACGTTCGGCGCGTTGGCGTTGATGGTCAGTTGCGACAGCGCGGTGACGTCGATCGGCGCCGAATTCGTGATCGTGCTGTGGTTGCCCGCGGTGATACCGTAGGCTTCGGAGTCGACATTGAGGTGGCTGGGGCCCGGGTAGCAGCAGTTAGAAATGAAGTTGACCGCGGCGAAGTTGCCTTCGGTGCTGGTGACGTTGACTGTCAGCAGGCTTTTCGCCAGCACATTGATGGCGCCGCTGTTGACGACCTGCGCGCCTTCCCAGTATGCGTCGATGCCGGTGGCGCCGCTGAAAACCCCAATCGCGTTGCCGATTTCGCCGCCGCCGAACGCCAGGGTCGTCGAATAATTGATCGTCGCCTGGGCGATCGCCGTGACGTTGAGCACGCCCGAATTCGTGATGCTGGGGCCGAAATTGAAATCGGGTCCGCAGCAATTGTAAAGGTTGAAACCTTCGGCCTCGATGCCGGTGGCGTAGGCATCGACGACGATATAATTATCGCCGAAAACGTTATTGCCGGTGAACGTGAAGGTACTGGTCGCCGTCGCAGTGACCGGGCCGCTGTTGATGATGGTGGCTTTGACGCCACCCTCGCCGCCGCCGATATTGTCGATATCGATGCCGGTCGCGCTCGAGTTGATCTCGAAAATGTTGATCCCAAAATACTCGCCGAACGCTTCGCTGCCGGTGACGTTGACGGTCATGTTGGTGGCGGCGGTCGCCACGATCGGCCCGGAGTTCGTGATCATCGCCGTGCCGGACACCCACCCTTCCCAATCGCTGTCTTCGCAGCAGGAAACATAGGTCGGGTACTGCATCAGAATGCCGGTCGCGGTCGAACCGACATCCGCCGACAGATAGGAATTGTTGGTCGCGGTCAGATTGAACGTGGCGGTGGCGTTGATCGGGCCCGAATTGGTGATCGTGTCGACCGACGAATAGCCGTCGCCGAAATAGTGGTACGGCGTGTACCAGGGCGCCGGCTTGATTTCGGCGCCGACATAGATGCCGACCGCGGTCGCCTCCGGCGGCGCACGGTAGCTGCCGTTATAATATTCGCCGATATAAGATTCGTCGGTGTTCGTCACCGAGAAGTTCGCCGTGGCGGTCGAATTGATCGTGCCGCTGTTGGTGACGGTGGCGCCGAATTCGGCCATGATGCCGAACGCCGCAACCGTAGGCGCGTTGAAATCGCCCTTCGAACCGTAGAACGTGAAGTGGCTGCCTTCGGGGCCGCCGACGGTGAAGTTCATCGTCGCGGTGGCGTTGATCGTACCCTTGTTGTCGATGACGCTACCGAAGAAATAGTCTTCTTCCGTGTAAGAATTGGTCGTCGCGATGCCGACCGCGAATGCCGACAGGCCCTTGAACTTGCGGTCGCCGTCGACGTCGCTCAGATTGATCGTGTAGGTCGCGGTCGCCGAGATGATGCCGGCGGCGTTGTTGGTGATGTTGAGCAGGCCTTCGTCGCTCAGCACGCCGTAGGCGGCGGCGTAGCCGATGATCTTGGTGCTGCCGCTTTCTTCGTCAAAATTGCTCAGCGTCAGCGCGTTCGTGGCGACCGCCGCGATCGTGCTGGAATTGTTGATGAACGCGTCGTCGTCATGCAGCACGCCGACCGCCTTGGCGGTCATGTCGATATCGAAGCCCGTCTCGCTGTAAATCTCCGAAATGTTGGCGCTGATGCCGACGGTCGACGAAACCGTGCCGAAATTATCCAGCACGCTGCGATAGCCGAGATCGAACGCGGTGTGGCTTTCGTGGATCTCGACATACGACCCCGTGCCGTCGGTCGACGCCAGCACGAAGGGTACCGTGTCGGACACGGCGACGGTGCCGTTGTTCGTCGTCGAGGTGTCGGAGTTGGTGTAGACGCCGGGGATCGTGCCGTTGTTCACCAGGTTCCAATTTTCCGGCACTTCGACCGATCCGGAGACCAGCCCGGTACAGGTGATCGAAAAGCCGACGGTCGAACATTCGGGCGGCAACGCGCGGGCCGGCGATGATGCCAACAAGCCGACAGCCGTGGCGAGGGCAATACCGGACGTGGTCGCCAAAAATGTACGACGATGACAGCGTTTCATTTCTTGATCCCCTGAGTAGTGCCGCACGCCGCACAGACTCACGCGGCGCGCGTTAGTGTTTCTCGACCCCTAACGAATTACCTGTGTATTTCAGTAACCGCGGCCGGTCAAGCCGGCTTGGCGCGGGCGTTTCAAGAAAATATCGTTGCAATATTAAGTCATTAACAATGAAATTAATTATTTATTAACTGCATTATTTCCGGTAGCCGACTACCGGGCCCGGATTTCCTGGGTTTTTTCGATTTTCCGGCCGATTGTCGCAAAGGTTAATGATTTTAAATACTATTAACTATTGGGATCGGTCCGCTTGGCCGCCCCCGCGAGGGCTACCCATTCCGGGTTGGGCGCGGTAAACGAATGCCGAGCGGGTGCATATGCCGCCGAGACGGAAAGGATCAGAAAGTCGGATGACCGAACCCTTCAAGTTGATGAACATTTTTCCGGTACCGCTGCTGATTCGCAGCATTCCGAACACTGCCGCGCTCAACCGAAGCTTGCGCGACAAGATTCTGGCGCGCGAAAAAGCCGACGTCGGCATGACCCGCAGCAACGCCGACGGCTGGCACTCGGATCTGACGTTGCTGACCTGGCCGGAGCCGGAGATCGCCAGCCTGCGCAAATGGATCGACGAGGCGTCGCGGGAATTGTCGATCGTCGCGGTGCGCGATGCCAACAAGATCGTCGATGTGTCTTACGAGGCGCAGGGCTGGGCGAACGTCAACCGTCACGGGAACTACAATGTCGCCCACACGCACCCGAACACGCATTGGTCGATGGTCTATTACGTGGAAATGGGCGAGCCGGAACCGGGCCACCGGTTGAACGGCATCATCGAGTTTCGCGACCCGCGCCCGCGCGCGACCGGCTTTCCCGGCCTGGATTTCGGGCAGGCCTGGCGCATCACGCCGGAAGCGGGGCTGTTCCTGGTGTTCCCGGCCTGGCTGGAGCACATGGTGCATCCGTTTTTCGGCACCGGCACGCGCATCTCGCTGGCGATCAACGTGCGGTTCACCAAGTTTCAGGTGCGCGACAAGACGCCGGACGAAGCCAAGACCGCCGCGCCGATTGCGTCCGCTGCGCAGCCGGTTCGGCTGACGCCCTAATCAAGCCGAGAGTCAAGCCGCGCCGTCAAACGACTTCGGAAATGAAATCCTCGTACTTGCCGCCCTCGGTGCGCGGAATCGAATCGCAATAGGCGAACGTCACCGTGCAGCCGGTGGCGCCGCACTTATTGACGATGATATCGCGCAGCTCGGCCTCCTCGGCGGACGTGAACGTCCGCTGGGGCACGATGCGGACTTCGATATGGCTGCGCGTGCGCTGGACCAGCTGATACTGCCGGATCGGCAAGTGAAGCGCCTTTTCGAGCGACGCGGTATCCGGAAAACCGTCCTGGCCGTTGGCCAGGCGCAGCATGTTCCGGCTGCGGCCGAGCACGCGCGTCAGCACCGGCGATTGCCGCCCGCACGAGCAGGGCGGTCCGAGCTCGGCGTAATCGCCGAGCGCATATCGGATCAAGGGCTGGGCGAAGTTATGCAGCGGCGTCGCCACCACGCGGCCGGTCTGGCCGATCGCGCAAGGCGCGCCTGCCTCGTCGACGACCTCAAGCAGCACAGCTTCCGATTGCACGTGATAGTGCGGATGCTCGGGGCATTCGAGCGCCAGATAGCCGATCTCGCGGCAGCTGTACATGTCGTGCATCGGGATGCCGAGCACCGCCAGCGTCTCTTCGCGCAAGCCCGGCGGCACGAGTTCGCTGTAGGTGAGAAACCCCTTGAGGCCGTCGAACCGGATGCCGCGCTGTTTGACCACCTTGAGCAGCTCGCGCAGCACGGTCGGATGCATCTGCGCGTAATCGGGCTTGCGGCGCAGCAGCCACGCGATCTGTTCCTCGACCGGCCGATAGCCGCCGAACAGCCAGCCTTCCTTGGTGGCGAAGGCGGAACTGACGCCGTGATTCCAGATCGCCGAACGCGCGCCGTCGGCGCCGCCTTCCTCGCCGCTGCGGCGCGAGCGCAAGGCGACCAGGACGCCGGTCATGTCGCGCCGATGCCAGATATGATCGCGCACCGTGAAGGCTTCCCACAGCAGGTCGCACAATTGCGTCTTCATCACCGAAATCGGCACGCCGGTCGAACCCGAGCTGCGATGCTCCGCCGCCGTGCCGTGTTCGGGCGGATATTTGGCGGCGATCAGCTCGGCGCGCCGGTCCTGCAGCGTCCGGCGCGTCAGGATCGGCAGGCGACGCCAGGCCTCCAGGGTCAGCTTCCGATCCGGCGCGTAGCCCGCGGCCAAAAGCACCTGCCGGTAATACGGCACGTTGGCGACCGCGTGGCGCAGCAGCAGATCGAGCTGGCCGAACTGCGCGGCCTGAATCTCCGCCGCCGTCATGCGGTCGGTGCGCTCGAACTGATATTGCAGGGCCAGCATGGTGATGCCGAACTGATTCGGCATCGCCGGCCAGGCGGCGCCGGCCACGCCGGGGCGCAGCGATGCGACGAGATCTTCGCCCGGATCGAGTTGCGGTTCGGCCGGTGGCGCCGTGGCTTGCGCAATTTCGTTCATGCCGGCACCGGGTTGCTTGACGCCGCGCCATTCGACGCCGCGCTATTGGACGCCTGGGCCGACGCCACCTCGGAATAGAAATCCTCGTACTTGCCGCGCGCATGGCGCGGAATGCTGGCCAGGTAGTGGAAATCAATCTCGAACGCCACGCCGGACCCGTCGCTCAGCAGCTTGCGCAGCAGATCCTCCTCGGCGCCGGTCAGCGGCCGCGCGGTGACCAGCCGGACGTCGAGCTTGGCCGGCGCGCGCTGCACGGCCTGAAACTGCAGGATCGGCAGTTTGGACCGACTCATCGGGACGGAAATGTTCGGCCAGACCACGCTGCCGTCCGGGCGCGTCAGCATGTTGCGCACGCGGCCGTGCACGCGCGTCAACACCGGCAGGCCGCGCCCGCACGCGCAGGGCGGCCCGAATTCCGCGAAATCGCCGACCGCATAGCGAATCAGCGGCATGGCGAAATTTTGCAGCGGCGTCGCCACCACGCGGCCGATTTGCCCCGGCGCGCAGGGCTGATCGTTGTCGTCGAGAATCTCCACCAGCGCAACTTCGGATTGCACGTGATAATGCGCGCCGGTCGGGCATTGGAGGGCCAGGTAGCCGACTTCGACCGAACTGTAGATGTCCTGCAACGGCACGTTCCATTGCTCGCGCAGTTGCTCGCGCAGCCCGTCGTGCAATTGTTCGCCCAGCGTGATGACGGCCCGCAATCCGGGCACCGGCGGGCGCTGGCCTTGCGTGTCGCGCAGCAGCTCGCGCAGGACCGATGGATAGGTCCGCAGGTAATCGGGCTGCACTTTGATCAGCCACGCCAATTGTTCGGCGATCGGCCGGTTGACGTCGAACAGCAGGCTGCGTCCGTTGACGAAGGCGCCGGCCAGGCCGATGTTCCAGATCGTCCCCTCGACGCCGTCGGGCGTCGACGGCACGCCTTCCGGCGGATAGACCAGGGCGGCAAGACGCGCTTTGAGGTTCCGCCGGTGCCACAGATTGTCGCGCACGGTGACGGCTTCCCAGTGATGCCGCCAATGCTCGGTTTGCGCGCCGGCGATCGGCCGGCCGGTCGAGCCGCTGGTCTCGAACGCCATGCGCCGTCCGTGGCCTGGCGGGTCCGAGGTCGAGATCAGCGCCGCGCCGAGCCGCTGGACCTCCTCGCGGGTCAGCACCGGCACGCGCTGCCAAACTTGTTCGACGGCGCTTTCGCCCGGCCGGTAACCCGCATCCGCCAATCGCCGCGCGTAATAAGGCACATTGAAGAAGCAGTGCTGCAGCAGCGCATCGAGCTGGCGGAATTGATGCCGCCGGAGCGTGTCCGGACGCCACCATTCGGTCCGCTCGAACTGGTATTGCAGGGCCAGCGCGACCGCGCCGGCCGGGTTGGTCAGCGCCGGCCAGACCATGCCCGGCATGACCGAGCTGAAGCTCGGCGCGAATTCGGTCTCGGAGCCCGGCGGATCGGCTTGCGTCATGCTGTTCTCGTCGCCCTGGCGCGACGTGCGCC
The DNA here is from genome assembly GCA_050186335.1 of Alphaproteobacteria bacterium. GTDB lineage: Bacteria > Pseudomonadota > Alphaproteobacteria > Bin65 > Bin65 > JBFWYO01. The sequence continues at coordinate 12,963 of JBFWYO010000039.1, forward strand.
AGGCCCAAATACCCAGACCATCGGAAACACACCTTATTGAGGTTCCTGCGGCGATCCAATTACCCGGGATTCGCAACCCTGTCAGCCGCCGCGCGTGCTCCGCGCGTCCTCTCTGGCACTTTCGGGGTCATTTGGTGTACACGACGCGTTCGGCGCCGTCGCGCCGAGCCGGCATTTTTCACGCCAGAACAGGTCCCGCGGAAGTCTCAATGTACGTTCTCGACGCACTCGATTTTCACACGCGCATGAAGCCGAACGACATCGCGCTCGTCCACGAGGGCGGGATCGCGACGTTCCAGTTCCTGCGCCGGAGCGTGCGCGGCGCCGCGGCGCGCGTGCGGGCGGCCGGGCTGAACCCGGACCAGCCGGTCGGCATCTATGTCGGCGACCCGTTCCTGCATCTGGTCCTGGTCCTGGCGCTGATGCACGAGGCCATCCCGTCGTTCTCCGGCCATCCGAACTACGACCCGCCGCCCGAGGGGCCGGCATTCGGCGGCTATTTGTGCGACCGCCCGATGCCGTTCATGACCGGCGCCACTATAGTATCCGTGGACAAGAGCTGGGCCGCGCCGCGCCAGCAGAACGACCCGCCGATCGAGCGGCGGTCGTTTAAGTCCGCGCAATCGCTGGTTCGAATCGCCGCCTCCTCGGGAACCACGGGCGTGCAGAAGCCGGTCGGCCTGAGCGCCGAACTGGTCGATCGCAGCATGGAATTCCCCGCCAAGATCGGCTCGCTCGGCGAACATCCGAGCATCACCATGATCGGCCTCTCGAGCTCGCTCGGCTTCCGTCACCAGCTGGGCCACCTGCAGCTCGGCAATCCGCAGGTGCTGGTCTCCGGCCGACTCGATGCCGTCACCGCCATCCTCCGGCATCAGGTGCAGTTCCTGACCGCGTCGCCGGCGCAGTTGCAGTCGATCATGGCGGTGGTCGAGCAGAACGCGATGCGGCTGCCGTCGCTCAAGCACGTGCGCATCGCCGGCTCGGCCGTCTCGCCGCTGATGATCCTGCGCGTTCGGACGCGCCTGTGCCCGAACGTGACCGGCGACTACGGCGCCACCGAGGTCGGCATGATCGCCGAAGCGCCGGCCGAATTGATGGAACGCTTCCCGGGCTGCGCCGGCTTCGTGCATCCGTGGAATCAGGTGGAGATCGTCGACGAAGCGGACCTGCCCCTGCCCGCGGGCACCGACGGCATCGTGCGCATCCGGTCCAAGTCGATCGTGACAAGCTATCTCGGCGAGCACGCGGAAAATCAGACCGCGTTCAAGAACGGCTGGTTCTATCCGGGCGATCTGGGTAGCCTGTCGCCGGAAGGGCTGCTGGTGATCGCCGGGCGCGCCACGGAAATCATCAACGCCGGCGGCGTCAAGGTGAGCCCCAACCTGATCAACAACGTGCTGACCAGCGTGCACGGCATCGCCGACGCCGCTTCATTCGGCGTCGACTTTCCGGACCGGCCGACGGAAATCTGGGCGGCGGTCGTGGCGCCCCGCGAGTTCGACGAAAAGGCGCTGATCGAAACCTGCATTTCCACGCTGAACAATCGCGCACCGCGCCGGATCGTCCGCGTCGAACAAATTCCGCGCAATACCATGGGCAAGATACTGACCGCCGAATTGCGCAAGCAGGTGATCGGGCGCTGACGATCGCGCCGCGCGGCCGAAGCTTTCGGTCCTGCGGCACACGATCGACATCACCCGGCCGCCTATCTCGTTGCTGTAAGGGATGACGATGTACGTACTCGAGGCTCTCGACTTTCACGCTCGCACCAGGCCGCACGATCTGGCCGTTGTCGGCGTCAACAACGTGCTGTCGTTCCTGCACCTGCGCAACCTGGTGACCAGCGCGGCCGCCCGCATTCGCGACGCCGGCTTCCCGCCGGACCGGCCGGTCGGCATCTACGTCACCGATCCGGTACTGCATTTCGTGCTCATCCTGGCGCTGCAGCGCGAAGCCCTGGCGTCGTTTTCGGCGCATCCGAACTACGATCCGCCGCCGCCCGGGCTGACGTTCGGCGGCTATCTGTGCGACCGGCGGACGCCGTTCATGGAGCCGGTCCCGACCCTGCCGGTCGACGCCGGCTGGCTGCAGAATCCGCAGAACGCGCCGCCGGCGATCGAGCCCAGGGCATTCGCCGGGCCGCAGTCGCTGCTGCGGATCGTCGCGTCGTCCGGTACGACCGGCACGCCGAAGGCGGTCGGGCTGAGTTGCGAGATGGCCGACCGCCGGTTCGATTTTCCCGGCAAATTCGGCGACTGCCGGGACTATCCAAGCCTGTCGACGATCGGCTTGTCCGGCCCGGTCGGCTACCGCGTCGCCATGACCCAGCTTCAGCTCGGCAACCTGCAGATATTCCCGTCGGAAGGGCTCGATGCGGTCAGCGCGATCCTGGTCTACGGCATCAAGGTGCTGACCGCTTCGCCGGCGCAACTGCAGGCGATCATGCAGACGGTGGAGAACGGCCCGTTCCGGCTGCAGTCGCTGCGGCACGTCAGGCTTGCGGGTGCGATCGTGCCGGCGGTCACGGTGATTCGCGCAAGGTCGCGCCTGTGTTCCGGCATCAGCAGCAACTACGGATCGGCGGAAATGGGCGTCGTCGCGGAAGCGACCGGCGAAATGCTCGAGCAGATTCCCGGGTGCGCCGGCGCGGTCCATGTCGGATGCAAGGTGGAAATCGTCGACAATGCCGATCGGGCGCTGCCGAACGGAACCGAAGGCATCGTCCGCATCAAGTCGATATCGGGTGCGTCGCGCTATCTGGGCGACGCGCCGGAGAACGCCACCGCGTTCCGAGACGGCTGGTTCTATCCCGGCGACCTGGGCGTCCTGCGCGGCGACGGGCTGCTGACCATCTCGGGACGCGCGACCGAAGTGATCAATTCGGGCGGCGTCAAGTTCAGCCCGAACATCATCAATGAGTTTCTGTTGACCATCGGCGGCATCTCCGATGTCGCGACATTCGGGGTCGACTATGAAGATCGTCCGACGGAAGTATGGTCGGCGGTCCTGGCGCGCGACCCGATCGACGAAGCGGCTTTGATCGAGAGCTGCAAGCGGGCGCTCGGCGGACGGGCGCCTTCGCGCATCGTTCAGGTTCAGCAATTCCCGCGCAACCAGATGGGCAAGGTCCTGATCGCCGACCTCAGGCGCCAATTGACCGGGCGTTGATCGCGACGCGGCGCCGGACCCGCGGCGCGGGGGCGGCACTGTTCTATTCCGCCACCGCGCCAGATTGGCTACCATCCGCAAGCGAGTTTCCGCGGCCCCAACCCGGCGTCCCGACATGACCGATTATTGGTTGAGCAAGCTCTTCTTCGACCTGCAGACGCCGGCCGCGGGCGCCGAGTATCGCGCCGACCGCGCCAAGGTGCTGGCGCGCTATCCGCTGAAGCCCGAAGCGCTCGAGGCGATCGCCAACAACGACGTGGCGTTCATGGCGCGGCATGTGAACGCCTATTTGCTGCGCTTCTATTTCTCGACCATCGGGATGCCGGACAAGGAATTCATCGCGCATCTGCGCAAGCTCAAGCCGAACACGGGGAGCGAAGCGCATGGCTAAGCTGGTCGCCGCCATTGCCGCCAGCCACGGGCCGCTGATCGTACGCGAATGGAACAGCGTGCCGGCCGACCGCCAGGCGCGCCTGACCGCCGCGTTCCGCGAACTCGGCAGCCGCCTGACCGCGGCCAAGCCCGATGTGCTGATCATCGTGTCGCCCGATCACTGGATCAATTTCTTCATCAACAATCTGCCGAGCGTATGCATCGGCGTGGGCGAGAGCCACGACGGGCCGCCCGAAGCGTTCCTGAAGGATTTTCCGCACAAGACCCTGGCCGGACATCCGGAACTGGCGGGTCATATCCTGCGCACGGCGCTGCAAAACGATTTCGAGCCGTCCGTTTCGCACCATCTGAAGCTCGACCATGGCTTCGTCATTCCGTTCTGGCGCATGGAACTGCCGTTCGTGCCCAAGATCATCCCGATCATCGTCAACGATCTGGAGCCGCCGATGCCGAGCATCAAGCGGTGCCTGTCGTGGGGCCGCCTGCTGACGCAGGCGATCGAGTCCTATCCGGGAAATCTGCGCGTGGCGATCATGGCGACCGGCGGGCTGAGCCATTCGATCGGCGAGCCGACCATGGGCGACATCGACGAGAATTTCGATCGCGAGTGCATTCGCCTGATGCGCGAGGGCAAGGACGCGCCGATCATCGAATATCTGGAGAAGACCCTGCCGACGATCGGCAACGGCGCCCACGAAGTGCGCAACTGGGTGGTCGTGCACGGCGCCGCCGGCAGCCGCGGCTTCGACCTGGTCGATTACCTGCCGGTGCCGGAGGTCTATGTCGGCTGCGGCTTCGCGTCATGGAGCACGGCGGGCGCACGGCCGTAGCGGGCGGGGCCGTTTCGCCTCGATGCAGCCTCCGGGCGGGACATGAGCACATCGGCGACAGAGCTTACGGCGCTGGTCGAACGGCTCTGGCGCGGCGATGCGGCGCTGGCGGGCGGCGCCGACCGGCTTGCGCAACGCGCGGCGAAACTTGCCGCCGACGGCCAGACGAGGTTGGCCGCGCATTTGATCGAACTTGCCGTCGGCGCGGCGCCGGACGATGCCGCATTGCATCGGATACGCGCGGAGATCTATGCGCGGTGCATGGAAGCCGAGACGTCGTTGATCGGCAAGGCGATCTTTGCCGTGGCGCAGCGCGAATCGAAAGCGCGTTCGGAAAAATAGCAGCTTCTAGCTCTCGCCGACGCCGACATGCTGCATGACGCGATGCAGGTTGCTGTGCAATTCGGCGGAATTGCCCTGCCAGGCAACCTTGCCTTTTTCGACCACATAATGGCGGTCGGCGAATTCGGCCAGCGCCTTGACGTTCTTGTCGATGATCAGGATCGACTGGCCGGCGGCCTTGAGCTCGCGGATGATGCGCCAGATTTCCTGGCGGATCAGCGGCGCCAGGCCTTCGGTCGCCTCGTCCAGGATCAGCAACTTGGGGTTGGTCATGAGCGCGCGGCCGATCGCCAGCATCTGCTGCTCGCCGCCGGACAATTGCGTGCCCATGTTGCGCTTGCGGTCGGCCAGCGCCGGAAACAGTCTATAGATGCCTTCAAGGTTCCATTTGCGCCGCGCGGCCGCGGCGCCGGCCTTGATCCGGTCGGCCGCGGTGGCGACGAGATTCTCCTCGACCGACAAGGTGGCGAAGATGCGCCGCCCTTCCGGCACCAGGCCGATACCCATCTGGGCGATGCGGTACACCGGCACCCCGCCGAGCACAGTACCGTCGAACTCGATGCGACCGGTGCGCGGCGGCGTCATGCCGATGATCGAGCGGACCGTCGTCGTCTTGCCCATGCCGTTGCGGCCCATCAGCGAGATCACCTCGCCTTCGGCAATCTCGAGGCTCATGCCGAACAGCACCTGGCTGGCGCCGTAGAACGTCTCGATGGCGTCGACCTTAAGCATGGTGCGCCGGGCCCTCGCTCTCGTCGCCCAGATAGGCCAGCCGGACCTCGCGGTTGCGGCGGATTTCGTCGGGCGTACCGGTGGCGATCACGCGGCCCTGCGCGAGCACGGAAATGCGATCGGCCAGCGAGAACACCGCGTCCATATCGTGTTCGACCAGCACGACGGTATGCGTGCCTTTTAGCGTGCGCAGCATCTCCATCATCGCCGCCGACTCGCTCGGGCCGAGGCCGGCCATCGGCTCGTCGAGCAGAAACAAGCGGGGGGCCGTGGACAGCGCCATCGCCAATTCCAGCATGCGGTGTTCGCCGTGGGACAAATCCGCGGCGCGCACCCGGGCACGCGACGACAGGCCCACGCGGTCCAGCATGCGGGCGCCGATGTCCTGCAGCTTTTCGAAGCGCTCGGCCGGCCGCCAAAACCGGAAGGAATGACCGTCGTGCGCCTGCGCCGAGAGCGCGGCATTCGCTTGCGCCGAGAAACTCCGGAAGATGCTGGTGATCTGGAACGTACGCGCGATGCCGATCGCCGAGCGCCGATAGACCGGCAGCGACGTGATGTCCTGGCCCTCGAAATAGATGCGGCCGGAATCGGACGGCAGCTCGCCGGAAAGTTGCGCGATGAGCGTTGTCTTGCCGGCGCCGTTGGGTCCGATCAGCGCATGCATCTCGCCGGGCGCCACGCTCAGCGAGACATGGTCCGTCACGGCGAGAGCGCCAAAGCTTTTGCACAGATCGTCGGTGCGCAGGGCCGGTTCGGTCACTGTGGTTTGGGTCATGGGCGGGCCAACGCTTTTTCGAGCAGGCCGTAGAGCCCGTCCTTGATGAACAGGACACGCGCCACGATCAGCGGCCCCATGATGAACATCCAGTGCACGGTGATGTCGGACAACGCCTCCTCGAAGCCGAGGAACACGGCGGCCCCCAGGATCGGCCCAACCAGCGTGCCGACCGAGCCGAGGATGCACATGACCAGCAGATCGCCGGACAGCACCCAGCTGAACAGGTTCGGGCTGAAATAGCTGTTGTGATTGACGATCAGGGCGCCGGCCAGCCCGACGATGGCGCCGGAAATGACGAACGCGACGAGTTTGTAGCGATACGGCGGGAATCCGACCGCGGCGAGGCGGCGCTCGTTGTCCTTGCGCGCGCGGATGACCGCGCCGAAGCGCGAGCGCACGATGCGGTGCGCGATGAACAGCACGACCAGCATGAACACCAGCACGGTATAGAAGAAGTTCAAGTGCCCCGAGATGTCGACGATGCCGGCGAAATCGCTGCGCGCCTTCATCGGAAACCCGTCGTCGCCGCCGAACGCCTTCAGCGCCTGCGCGAAATAATAGAACATCTGCGCGAACGCCAACGTGATCATGATGAAATAGATCCCGGTGGTGCGCAGCGAGAGCGCGCCGATCACCAGCGCCGCCAAGCCGGCGGCGCCGATCGCGGCGGGAAACGCCACGAACGCACTGGTGATACCGTAATGCGCGAGAATGCCGACCGTATAGGCGCCGACGCCGAAAAACGCCGCATGGCCGAGGCTGACCAGACCGGTATAGCCGAGCAGAATGTCGAGCCCGATCACCGCAATGCTGAAGATCATGATGCGGGTCGCCAGTTTGACCACGAACGTGCCGCCGAACAGCGGCAGCGCCAGCGTCAGCGCCAGCAAGACCAGCAATACGATCGCGCGGCCGTCGAGTTTCATCGCGCGATCATCCTTTCGAGGCCGGCACGAGGCCGCGCGGCCGCCAGACCAGAACCGCCGCCATGAGGATGTAGACGGTCATGCTGGCGATCGCATTGCCCGCCGTGCCGCCCAGCAGTTGCGGCAGCAGGAGGCGCCCGAAGGTGTCGAACAGGCCGACCAGCAAGGCGCCGACCAGGGCGCCTTTGATCGAGCCGATGCCGCCGATGATGATGACCACCAGCGTCAGAATCAGGATCGGTTCGCCGACCCCCGATTCGACCGACAGCAGCGGCCCGGTCATGATCCCGGCGAGCCCCGCCAGCGCGGCGCCCAGCCCGAAGACGAGCGTGTACAGAATCTTGATATTGACGCCGAGCGCTTCGACCATATCGCGCTGATCGGCGCCGGCGCGAATCAGCATGCCGATGCGGGTTCGCGAAATGAGGAGATAGAGCAGAATTCCGACGACGGCGGCGACCACGGTGATCGCCAGCCGATATGACGGATACGGCACGTCCGGCATCAATTCGATCGCGCCCGACAGGAAACCCGGACCCGACAAATAGAGCGGCTGGCGGTCCCAGATGATGACGACCAGCTCGTTGAAAAACAGTATCAGGCCGAACGTCGCCAGCACCTGATCGAGATGGCCTCGCCCGTAAAGCGGCCGCAGAATCAGCACTTCGATGACGCAGGCGACGATCAGCACCAGGATCAGCGCGAACAGAACGCCGAGATAATAATTTCCGGTCCACTTGATGCACATGACGGCGAAGTAGCCGCCCAGCATGAACATGCTGCCCTGCGCGAGGTTGATCAGATTCATCACGCCGAAGACGAGCGTGACCCCCGCCGCCATGAGGAACAACATCATTCCCCATTGCAGGCTGTTGAACACTTGCTCGATGAAAAGCGCGAGGCTCACGGCGCGATTGCTCGGCTGCGGTTTCCGAATGCCGAGACCAGCATTCGGAACCGCGCGCCGTCAAGCGTTCACTTCGGCATCTTGCATTCGGGCAGGTACGGGTCGGTCACGTCGGCTGCCGCTATACCGATCAGCTTGTGGTAGAGCTTGCCCTGCGCGTTCTTCTCGACGCGCTGGACCCAGAAATCCTGCGTCGGGAAGTGGTTGGCGTTGAACTTGAACTTGCCGCGCACCGACTTGAAATCGGCTTTCAGGAATGCGGCCCGCAGCGCGTCGCGCTTGGTGTGATCGCCGCCGACCGTTTTCATCGCGGAATCGATCAACATGATCGCATCGTACTGCTGCGCCGCATAGGCCGTCGGTTCGCGCTTGTTCTGCGCCACATAGGTGGCCACGAACTTCTTGCTCTCCGGATTGTCCATCTGCGGATTCCACGGCCCGTTCACGGTGATACCCAGGGCGGCGTCGCCCTGCGCGTCGAACAGCAGCGGGTCGGCGATGGCGCTCGGCCCCATGAGCTTGATCGTCTTGTTCAGGCCCGACTGGGCAAACTGCTTGACGAAGTTGATGCCGGCCCCGCCGACATAAAAAATGAACAAGGCTTCGGGCTTGGCTTCGCGCACTTTCGCGATCTCGGCGGCGAAATCCAACTGCGCCAGCGGCGTGAACACTTTGCCCAGCACCTTGCCCTTGAAGTTCTTCTCGGCGGCGCCGACATGGTCCCAGCCGGCCTGGTAATCCATGCCGAGGAAATAGGCCGACTTGATTCCGGCGTTCGTCATGTAGGTGCCCATCGACCCGCTCCAGGTGTCGTTCTGGAAACCGACACCGAAAAAGTCGGGATTGCAGCCCTTGCCGGCGAGCGGCGACGGGCCCGCGTTGGCGCCGATGACGAAGATGCCCGCCTTGGTGAACGGCCCGACCGTCGCCATCAGGACGTTGGACACGTCCAGGCCGGTGACCATGTGAATCTTGTCCTTGTCGATCAGCTTCGAGGCTTGCTGCACGGCCACGTCCGGGTTGGCCTTGGAATCGCCTTCGAGAAGCTTGGTCGGACGCCCGGCGATCTTGCCGCCCAGATGCTCGAGCGCGATTTCGGCGCCGCGCTTGTGTTCGTTGCCGATCACCGCCAGCGGGCCGGACAGGATGACCAGCAGGCCGAGCCGGAATTCTTCTGTAACTTGCGCCTGGGCCTGCGGCTGAACCGAGGCCAGCAACGCCAGCGCGGCAACACTCGTGAGTAGTTTACGCATCGTTGGTTTCTCCCGTTTTGGTAATTGCATTCGCAATTTTTTCGCAGTGTAGGCAAATTCCGTAGTAACGCAAGCATGGCTCGACGCGAGGAATACGGCCCCGGCCTTGCTTTTTAACATGATCGAAGCGGCGGCGGCGGCCATCGACTCAAGCCGCCGTCAGATGCTCGGCCCGCCGTGCACGCAACGCGTCCGGTACCCGGCATGGCGCGCCGGTCGCGGTGGCGGCATCGAATCCGGTTTCAAATGTGGTCGTGCCGATCTTGACGACGCCGACGGTCGTATCGAACGGTTCATCCGGCCACAACGCACGATCGAAGATGGACGGCGGGCGGACAATGCGGTCCACGAAAAAACCCGCTTCGCACGACCGCATGCCGCGCGAAGCGGGGCATCGAATCGACCTACTTCGCCATTTTGCAATCGGGCAGATACGGATCGACCACATCGAGCGCGGCCGGCCCGACCAGCTTGAGGTACAGCTTGCCCTCGGGATTTTTCTCGACGCGCTGAATCCACATGTCCTGCGTCGGGAAATGGTTGGCATTGAACTTGAACTTGCTGCGCACCGACTTGAAGTCCGCCTTCCGGAAGGCAGCGCGCAGCTGATCGCGCTTTTTCTCGTCGCCGCCGACCGCCTTCATGGCCGAATCGATGAGCATGATGGCGTCGTATTGTTGCGCCGCGAACGCGGTCGGTTGGCGCTTGAAGGCCGCGACATACGAAGCGACGAATTTCTTGCTCTCCGGGTTGTCCATCTGCGGGTTCCACGGCCCGTTGACGATGTTGCCGAGCGCCGCATCGCCCTGGGCATCGAACGTGATCGGATCGGACAACGCGCTGGGCGAGTACAGCTTGACGTTCTGTTTCAGGCCGGACTGCGCGAATTGCTTGACGAAATTGATTCCCGAAGCGCCGACATAGAAGACGAACATGCCTTCGGGCTTGACGTCGCGCACCTTGGCCAATTCGGCCGAGAAATCGAGCTGCGCCATGGGCGTGAACACCTTGCCGAGGTTCTTGCCTTTGTAATTCTTCTCGGCGGCGCCCACGTGATCCCAGCCGGCCTGAAAATCCATGCCCATGAAATACGCGGTCTTGACGCCGGCGTTCGTCATGTAGGTGCCCATCGAGCCGCTCCAGGTGTCGTTCTGGAAACCGACGGCGAAGAAGTCCGGATTGCAGCCCTTGCCCGCGAGCGGCGACGGCCCCGCATTGGCGCCAATTAGAAAAATGCCGGCTTTGGTGATCGGGCCGACGGTCGCCATCAGCACATTGGACAGGTCCTGGCCGGTGACCATGTGGACCTTGTCCTTGTCGATCAGTTTGGCTGCCTGTTGCACCGCGACGTCCGGATTGGCCTTGCTGTCGGCGTCGAACACTTTGACCGTGCGGCCGGCGATCTTGCCGCCGAGATGCCCGAGCGCCACGTCCACCCCGCGCCGATGTTCGGCGCCAATGCTGCCGAGCGGTCCGGAGAGGGCAACCAGCAAGCCGAGCCGGAATTCCTCCTGTGCATACGCGGGCGTCGACGCGAGCACGGCGGCGGCCACAGCGACCGCGAAAGTCTTGCGCACCATTTATATCCTCCCAATTTGTGTGCCGGCTTATTGACTCAAAGTGTAGGGAATATTCCGGTCTGCGCAATAGCCGCTCGGCCCGATTCCGCGATGCGCGACGGGCGGGCGGCCGACATGTCGATTCGTCAAATCTCCCTGGCGCGCGGCAGAATCTTGGTTGCGAACACTTCCAGCGATTCCATGACTTCCTTGTTGCCGAGCGAGCCGTAATCGACCAGCAAGCCGACCTGCGTGACGCCATAGGATTTTAAAATGCGGATGCGCTCCAGCACCCGATCCGGATTGCCCATCATCACGCGGTTCGGGAAATAATTGTCGAACGCCATCTGGCGCTGGTAGTCCTCGCGCGCAGTATAGCCCTTGTAGGCGGTCGGATCGGGCGGCTTCTTGGCGGCTTCGACGCCGGCCGTGGTGTATTCCAGCATCGCCTTGCCCACGCGCGGCTCCAGCAATGCCGCATCGTCGGCACCGTCGACGAAATGCGCGGGGTAGACGCAGCACACTTCGTGATCGCCGACCTTGCGGCCGTTGGCTTTGAGTGCGTCGAGATACCAGCCCATGCGTTCCTTCGCGGTCGGCATTTCGACGTGATAGGCGACGTACAGGAGATTATAGCCCTCGCGCGCGGTCCACTCGAAACTCTCCTGGGTCAGGAAACACGCGTTCCAGATCGGCGGATGCGGCTTCTGATAGACCGGCGGCAGGATCGAAAGATTGCTGATCCTCGGCCGAAACTTGCTTTCGTAGTTCAGCACCGGATTGGCCCATGCTTTCTTGATCAGGTCGACGCCCTCCTCGACCCGCTCGCGGCTGTCCTTCATATCGACGCCGAACGCGTCGAACTCGTCGCGCAGGAAACCGCGGCCGACGCCGAGGTCGAACCGTCCCTTCGACAGTTGATCCAGCGTCGCGGCCTGTTCGGCGACGCGCACGGGATCGTTCAGCGGCAATACGACGGCGCCGGTGCCGAGGCGGATGCGCTCGGTCTTGGCGGCCAAATAGGACAGAAACGTGAAATTCGACGGCAGCATGCCGCCGTGGCGGACGAAATGATGCTCGACCATCCAGACATAATCGATGCCGATCTTATCGGCATAGACGATCTGCTCGATCATGTTGCGATAATGCGTCTGCACGTCGCGCGCCTGCGACAAGTATGTCGGCAGGTAGAAGAGGCCGAATTTCATGGACGGTTTCCTCCGGGGGTCGCACTGCGGTCATCGCCGCAGTCACGCAATCTAGCGGGAGGAATGCGCCGTTTCCAAGCGCCGTTCGCGGTCTGCCCGAAATTGCCGCAGGCTCAGTCCTGGAGCCGGTCGACCTTGCGCAAACCCTTGACGGTCGAGCGGATCTTCTTCGATTCGATGCGCCGCTTCTTGGAGCCTTTGGTGGGCTTGGTCGGCCGCCGGTAGACCGGCCGGACGGCGGCCGCGCGGATCAGTTCGATCAGACGCTGCAGCGCGTCGCTGCGATTCTGCTGCTGCTGCCGGTGCTGATGGGCGGTCAGCACCAATACGCCGTCGCGTGTCAGCCGCCGGCCGGCCAGTTTTTCCAGGCGCAGTCGAACGTCGTAGGGCAGGCTCGGCGAGCGGCGCACGTCGAAGCGCAGTTGCACCGCGGTTTCGACTTTGTTGACGTTCTGCCCGCCGGGACCGGACGCGCGGATGAACCGTTCCTCGATCTCTCGCTCGTCGATGGAGATTTGATCGTTAATGCGGATCACGCCGGTCCCCTGGGAATGCGCGCCGGAGCATAACGCGACGGGGGACCCGAGGGGAATCCCGTCTAGCCGACCTTCACGCCCTTCCAGAACGCGATGCGGTTGCGGATCTCCGCGGCCGCCGGTTTCGGATCGGGATAGTACCAGGCCGCGTCCTTGTTCTCGACGCCGCCTACGACGATCGAATAGTAGTGCGCCGTGCCCTTCCAGCCGCACACGGTTGTCGTATCGCTCGGCTTGAGCAGCGCGCGGTCGACCGCACCCTCGGGAAAATAGTGATTGTTCTCGACCACGACCGTGGCATCCGATTGCGCGACCGTGGTTCCGTTCCAAACCGCTTTGACCATCTTCGATGCCACGTTCTATCTCGTTTCGAGCCAGTGGACGCTGAACTTGCGATCCGGATCGCACCACACCGCGCGCGGCTTGAAGCCGGCCCAGGCGGCCAGGCTGCAGAACCCGTCGACGGTGTATTTGTGCGAGTCTTCGGTATGCACGGCCTCGCCTTCGGCGAACACCACCTCGTTGCCCGCCACGCTCACCGTCTGCCGCTCCAGACTGACCAGATACATCTCGATACGGCGCGCGTACGCGTTGTAGCTGGCGTAGTGGGCGAACTTGTCGAGGTCGAAATCGGCCTCGAGTTCGCGGTTCGCGCGCGCCAGCAGGTTCTTGTTGAACGCGGCGGTGATGCCGGCGGAATCGTTGTAGGCCGCGTGCAGCACGGCCGGATCCTTGACCAGATCGACGCCGACCAGCAAACCGCCGCCGCTCAAAAGGCGCGCCGCGTTCTCGAGAAACCTTCCGGCTTCGTCGGGCGCGAAATTGCCGATGGTCGAGCCGGGAAAGAAGCCGATACGGCGCTTGCTCCTCGGTTGCAGTTGCTCCAGATCGAGCGGCCGGGTGAAATCCGCTTCAACCGGCCGGATTTCCAGCTTCGGATATTGCGCCGCCAATTGCGCCGCAACCGCGGCAAGATACTCGCCGGAAATGTCGATCGGCACGTAGGCGCGGACGCGATGCAGCGCATCGAGCAGGATCTTGACCTTGGTCAGCGAGCCCGCGCCGAACTCGATGAGTTCGACGTCCGGCCCGATCAGATCGGCGATTTCGACCGCCCGGTCCTGCAGCAACGCGCATTCGGTCCGCGTCGGATAATATTCCGGCAGCGCGCAAATCCGCTCGAACAATTCCGAACCGGCCGCATCGTAGAAGAACTTGCACGGAATTCGCTTCGGCGAGCGCGACAGACCGGCCGCGAGCGCATGGGCGAAGTCTTCGCGCTCGCCGGCAACGGCGAGGTTTCCGAGCAGTACCGTCATGCGTCCTCCGCTAATCGTATGCCGCTGAATTGCCAACGCGCCTGGGGCGGAAAAAAATTGCGATACGTGGCGCGCGTGTGCCCAGTCGGCGTCGCGCACGAGCCGCCGCGCAGCACCAATTGGCCGATCATGAATTTGCCGTTGTACTCGGCGGTCGGTCCGGCGTAGGGACGAAAGCCGGGATACGGGTCGTACGACGAACGGGTCCACTGCCAGACCGAATCGAACATCTGCACGAGTCCCGTGCCGGCCTCGGCGACGGTCGGGTGCGGCCGCGCCGGATCGAACGGCCGGCCATGCGACGGCGCGTTCGCCGCCGCGGCTTCCCATTCGAACTCCGTCGGCAAGCGCTTGCCGGCCCACGCCGCGTACGCGGCGGCTTCGTAGAAGCTGACGTGCGCCACGGGTTCGTCGTCATTCAGGCGCTTCACGCCGTGCAGCGTGAACACAGGCTGTGCATCGGCCTGTTCGGTCAGCCAATACAGCGGCGCCGACCATTGCTGCGCCTGCACCGCAGCCCACCCGTCCGACAGCCAGAATTCCGGCCGGCGATAGCCGCCGTCTGCGATGAAGGCGCGATATTCGCCGCACGTCACCGGCCGCGAGGCCAGGCGATACGGACGCAGCAAAGCGCGATGGCGCGGATACTCGTTATCGAAGCCGAATCCGCCGCCGGCGTGGCCGATCTCGACGATGCCGCCGGCATGCTCGATCCAATGCAACGGCGGCGCCGATTGCACCGCATCCGGCTGCGCCGGCGTATACGCCGGCAGCAGTGGATTGCACGACAGCGCGTGTTTGATATCGGTCAGTATTAATTCTTGGTGCTGCTGTTCGTGATGCAGGCCGAGCTCGATCAGATCGATCGCGCCCGGAGCCGCTTTTCTCTCCGGACCGGCGGCAAACTCGCGCATCGCGGCATCGACGTGGCGCCGATAGGCGAACACTTCATCGACCGTCGGCCGGGTCAGCATGCCGCGCGAGGGCCGCGGATGGCGCGGCCCGAGCGCCTCGTAGTAAGAATTGAACAGATAGGCGAACCGCTCGTCGAAGCGGCGATAACCGCGCGCGTGCTGCAACAAGACGACGGTTTCGAAGAACCACGTGGTATGGGCCAGGTGCCATTTTGTCGGGCTGGCATCCGGCATGGATTGAATGCACTGATCTTCCGGTCCCAGCGGAACAGTCAAGAATTCGGTCATCGCGCGCACCGCGGCGTAACGCGCGCCCAGATCGGCATGCGTGTCCGATTGAACTGGAAATGCCGGCCGATGCTGCATCAAAAATCCTTGCGATCGAAACGATATGCCGCCTGCCCCATAAAGACGCAATATCTTGCGCCTAATTCGCGAAAACGAACGATACAAGACGCGATGCGCTAAGCAAAACGTCGGCCTATTCGAATTGTTCCTTGCGAACTGCGCGAGATTCGTACGGCGCCCCTGGCGCAGCGGTTCATATTGGCATGCGAGCCGCAAATGGCAAGTCACGGAATCCGGCTGTTCCCAGCCATGCGCAAATGCTATGCAGCGCGCGAGATCGCGTAACACAACGGAACGAGTGCAGGATGCGTCTGGCGAGCTATCAATATGGCGGTCGCAGCCGCTACGGCGTGGTCAACGGCGATCGGATTCAGGACCTGACGTCGGCCGACGGCGCTTGGCCGGATCTGAAATCGGCGCTGACCAAATGCGACTGGGTCGAGCTGGCGGCCCTGGCCGCGCGCGCGCGCGAAACCCACGATGCGGCGCGGGTCGAATATCTGCCGGTGATTCCCAATCCGGGGAAGATCATGTGTGCCGGCGTCAACTACCCGGCACATATTTTAGGCGACGCCACGCCGGCGAAATATCCATCGCTGTTCATTCGTGTGCCGTCGTCGCTGGTCGGGCACAATGCGCCGGTGGTCAAGCCGCCCGAAAGCGATCAGTACGATTATGAGGGTGAGCTGGCGGTCATCATCGGCAAACCCGGCCGCCGGATTTCCGAAGCCGACGCGCTCAAGCACGTCGCCGGCTACACCTGCGCCAACGACGGTTCGGCGCGCGATTGGCAGCGCCATGCGGGGCCGCCGACGGCGGGCAAGAATTTCGAGCGCAGCGGATCGATCGGGCCGTGGCTCGCCTCGCCCGACGAGGTCGGCGATCCGGCGGCGCTCACCCTGGTCACCCGGATCAACGACGTCGAACGCCAGCGAGACTCCGTCGGCCGCATGCATTTTTCCGTGCCGCAGCTGATCGTCTATATCAGCACGATCACGACGCTCGAAACCGGCGATATCATTCTGACCGGCTCGCCGACCGGCACCGGTTTCAGCCTGAAACCGCCGATTTTCCTGGCGCCCGGCGATGCGATCGAAATCGAAATCGAACGCGTCGGCACGCTGCGCAACGCGGTCGTCGCCGAAACCACCGCCTAGACGCGATGCGAAATCCAGATTGCGTGCCCGACCATCCTCGCCCTTGCGTCGCGGGCGCGGAACGGCTGGAATAGGTGCAATCGACGCGTTCGCCGGACGGAATAAAAGAATCACCCTATCGGGAGGAAACGATGCCGATCGTCAAAGTCAGCGACATTGCCTATTGCCGCCTGCAATCGCCGAGTCTCGACCAGGCTGAGGAATTCTTGACCAGTTTCGGCATGAAGGTCGCGGCACGCACGAAGGATCGCCTGTTCATGCGCGGCACCGACCCGAGCCCGCGCATTCACGTGACGCATCTGGGCCCGTCGAAATTCATCGGCCTGGCGTACTATGTCGACACCGAAGAGGATTTGAAGAAATTCGCCAAGGCGCCCGGCGCCACAGGCATCGAGAACGTCGACGAGCCGGGCGGCGGCAAGCGCGTGCGCGTGAAGGATCCGAACGGCTACGACATCGAAGTCGTCTGGGGCATGCAGCCGGTGGAAAAGCTGCCGACGCGGCGCAATATCGTCAACACCGGCGAAGACAAATACAAGCGCGTCGGCGAAGTCATGCGCCTGCCGCGCGGACCTTCCGAGGTCAAACGCATCGCTCACGCGGTGATCATGACGCAGGACGCGCGCGCCAAGACGCAATGGTATCGCGACACGCTGGGTTTCGTCTGTTCGGACGACGTCTATGTCGGCACCAAGGACAATGTGATCGCGTCGTTCAATCGCTGCGACCGCGGCGAGAAATATGTCGATCACCACGTCTTTCTCTGCCTCGAAGGTCCGATAACCGGCCTCAATCACGTTTCGTTCGAAGTGCAGAGCATCGACGACGTGATGCTAGGGCACGAGCATCTGGTCAAGGCCAACAAGTACAAGCATGTGTGGGGCATCGGCCGGCACCTGCTCGGCAGCCAGGTATTCGACTACTGGCAGGACCCGTGGAGCCGCGTGCACGAGCATTGGGCCGACACGGACGTGCTCAACAACGCCGCGCAAGCGAATCTATGGCCGGCCGAAGAAGGCCTCAATTCGCAATGGGGCGATCCGGCGCCGATGGAATTCATCCAGCACGCGACGCCCTAGCCGAGATCACGGCTTCAGGCGGAAGGTCGCCTCCACCTCGACGGCGGCGCCGAGCGGCAGCGACGGGCAGCCCACCGCGGCGCGCGCGTGCCGACCGCGGTCGCCGAAGATTTCGCCGATCAAATCGGACGCGCCGTTGATGACTTTCGGGTGGTCGACGAAATCCGACGACGAAGCGACGTAGCCGGCGATCCGAATGCACCGTTCGACCCGGTCGAGATCGCCGCCGCATGCCGCGCGCAGCTGCGCCACGACATTGAGCGCGCAGACCCGGGCGGCGGCGGCGCCTTGCGCGACATCCAGGTCGACGCCGAGTTTGCCCTTGTGGCGCACGACGCCATCGACCATCGGCACTTGCCCGGAAATCGTCACCACGCCGTGGTCGACGACAAAGGGCACGTAATTGCCGACCGCGCTGGTCACGGCGGGCAATACGATGCCCCTGGCGGCAAGCACCGCATCGATCGAACCGGCCATTTCACTCTCCCTCCTCAATCGGGTTGCATCCGCTCGGGCTCGGCGCGATAGGCCGTAACCTCGATCTCGATCCGCATGCGCGGATCCATCAATTCCGCCTGCCACGCGGTCGACGCGGGCATGACGGATCCGTAATGGCGACGCAGCACGGGCGCAATGTGAATATAGTCGGCCGTGTCCTTGAGGATCATGTTGGAACGAACGACGTCGGCCAAAGTGGCGCCGGCCGCGTGCAGCGCGGTTGCGATGTTGTGAAACGTCTGTTCGGCCTGCTGCGCCGGATCGGCACTGATGTTGCCGGTTGCGTAGTCGAAGCCGGTACAGCCCGACAGCAGAATCCACGGCCCCATCACCACGACGCGCGAGTACGCGCCCTCCGTCTCGAACCGTGAGCCCGAACTGATGTTTTTACGAACCATGGCCGTTCCCCTGTGTAGTGCGCCGCCGGCGGTCTGTCGTGTCGTCGGAAGATTATCGACGTTGATCGGCCGGTCAATCGCGGTCGCAGATCGTGGGCCGACAAGATCGAGCCCGCTTCGGGTAACCGAAACGGGCTCGAGTTTCGACGGCATCGACACCGAGGGGAGAGGTCGAATGGACCGTCATGGACGGGAGGGGTAATTCCTCCCGCGGAGGATGGTCGGGGAACCATCGCATAAAGGAAAACCAGGCTCGGCCATCCAGGTTCCACAGGTCGCCAAAAATCTTCGGCGGGCCTGGGCGGCCTCGTTCCTGCGCGGCGGCGCGGTCGGTTGTCCGATTAACGATAATGTCTAGGTGGCGAAGGCGATTGAAACCTTGCCCATGCCCTCAAATTCCGCGGTAAAGCGGCTGCCAGGCTCGGCCGCGACCATTTTGGCCAGCGCGCCGCTCATGACGAGATCCCCGGCGCGCAGGCCCTCGCCCAGCCGCGTCAATGTCTCGGCGAGCCAGGCGACGGCGATCGCCGGATTGCCGAGACAGGCGTCGCCGCGACCCTGCGCGACCGGCTCGCCGTTCTTGTGCATGACCATGCCGACCGCGGCGAGCCGCGCGAGATCCGGCGTCTCGCGATGCGGACCGAGCACCACGAGCCCGGCCGACGCGTTGTCGGCGATCGTGTCCTCGATCTTGATGTCCCACTGGGCGATCCGGCTGCCGCAGATTTCGAGCGCCGGACGCACGAAATCGGTGGCCGCGATAACCTGTTCGGGCGTGATCTTTTGCCCGACCAGATCGCGCGCCAGCACGAATGCGATTTCCGCTTCGACGCGCGGCTGCATGACCGAACCGGCTGCGGCCACGGCGCCGTCCGGCAAGACCGTATCGCCGAAGATGACGCCGTAATCGGGCTCGTTGACGCCGAGCTGCGACTGCACCGCTTTCGACGTCAGGCCGATCTTGCGGCCAACGATGCGGCGGCCGGCTTTGGTCCAGCGCGCGATCGTCTGCTGCTGGATCGCGTAGGCCGGCCCGGCGCCGGAAATCTCGCCCCGAATCGGCGCGATGGGCGTGCCGGTGCGGTAAGCATCGACGATGCGATCGGCAATCCCGCGTGTGTCGGCCATGCTGCCCTCCAAGACGTTCGCGCGCGCGGCCGGCCGCCGGGGCATCGAACCGCTTCATATCGCGATCCATTACCCCAGCGCCGGCGCGGTTGCCATTCGAATTTCGATCGACGCCGCACGGGATCGGTTATAGCCGCCGCACTGCGGTTCGCCGCCGGATCGAATTGTCGGACAGCGCGGTTCAGCGATCCTTGCACGCTTCGCGTTCGGATATATTCCGCTCCACGAGTCCGTCGCGCAATCGGCCCGCGATCCCGGTTCGCGATATGGACGATCCCTACATTCGAATATCCGCGGTCGGTTACGGCAACCTTTGCCGCCGTCGATCCGACCGTCGACCGGCGACGGAAATTGACTCCGATGCCAGACCGGTCTCGAAAATCGACGGCGCGCCGCGTCGACCGGACCGCTGGGCCTTAAGATTTATGCCAATGGCCGGGGTTCACCATATTTAAACCACGCTGACCGCCGTCGCGCGAATAGGCACTGCGGGCAGACTAGTTTAGCATTGCCGTTGCTTGGCGGCGCGATCAAGGCGCGACGGTATCGTTGGGGATAATCGCTGTGTCGCTCGACCAGCTTACGCGAATTGCATTGCCGGACGGCGCGGTCGTCTTCCGCATCGGCGATGCGGGCGATTGTGCGTTCATTATCGAAAAAGGCCGTATCGAAATCACCTTGCCGCGCGGCGATGCGGGCAATCGAACGTTCACGCTCGGCCCCGGCGAACTTTTCGGCGAAATGGCGCTGATCGACGATCAGCCGCGGCTGGCCACAGCGCGCAGCGTCGGCGAGACGGAACTGCTGACCGTCACGCGCGATCAATTGCAGCGCCGCCTGGACAACACCGATTCGGTCGTCGCCATGCTGTTGCGCTTGACGCTGGCGCGCTATCGCGCGTTCGCGCGCGAAATGGCCCCCGAGCCGCCGCGACCGAGAGCGACAAAAGACGAAACAGACGGCCATGACGGCGCCCGCACGAGCGGCATGGGCCGGATGCGGCTCGAAAACGACCTTCGCTCGGCGCTCGAGCGCGGCGAGTTCCGGTTGGCATTCCAGCCGATCGTCACGCTGTCCAACAACAAGTTGGCCGGCTTCGAAGCGCTGATCCGATGGCAAAGCCCGGAGCGCGGCTTCGTTTCGCCGGATCAGTTCATCGGCGTGGCCGAGGAGTCCGGCATCATTCAGCCCATCGGACGCTGGGTTGCGGCCGAGGCGTGCCGCGGACTCCACCGTATCGAAGCCGCGCGCCGGCATGCCGGTGTGGCCAACGGACCTCTGTTCTGCTCGATCAACGTGACCAAGCAGCAGATGACCGACGAAGGATTCTTCGGCGCCGTCGCGGCGGCACTCGATGCGACGGGAATCGCGGCCAGTCAGATCAAGATGGAGCTGACCGAAAGCATGCTGATCGACGATCAGCGCCTGGCCCTGAACTGGATCGGCGTCTGCAAGGATCGCGGCCACAAGGTTTCGATCGACGATTTCGGAACCGGGTTTTCGAGCTTGGGGTACCTGCAGCATTTCCCGATCGACGAGATCAAGATCGACCGGTCGTTCATCCGCGCCATGCTGGAAAACAGCAAAAGCATGGCGATCGTGCGTGCGGTGATCGGGCTGGCCCACGGGCTCGGGCTTCAGACGGTGGCCGAAGGCGTCGAAATCGCCGCCCACGCAACAGCGCTCGACGATAGCGGCTGCCAGTACGGGCAAGGGTATCATTTTGCCAAGCCGGCTTCGGCCGACGAGGTATTGGCCAAATTGACGACGCCCGCGCCGGGCTGAAATGCGGCGAGAACGCATCGCCCCCTGACGCCGGACCAAGGCGCATGGCGGCCGAGGCGGCCCAAATCCCGACGCAACGCCGCTATTGCAGCCAGCGCATCGGATCCGTGTATGGCTTTTCGAGCGCTTCGGCGACCGCGGGATGCGTAATGTGCCCCTCGTAGACGTTGAGCCCGCTGCGCAAATGCGGATCGGCACGCAAGGCCCCGACAAGTCCCTTTTCGGCCAGCGCCAGGACATGCGGCAAGGTGGCGTTGTTCAGCGCGAAGGTCGACGTGCGTGCGACCGCGCCCGGCATGTTGGCGACGCAGTAGTGGATCACGCCGTCGACCGTGTATGTCGGGTCGTCGTGCGTGGTGGCGCGCGAGGTCGCGAAGCACCCACCCTGATCGATCGCCACGTCGACGACCACGGAACCGGGTTTCATTCTGGAGACCAGTTCCGCGGTCACCAGTTTCGGCGCCGCCGCGCCCGGCACCAGCACGGCGCCGATCACCAGATCGGCGGCGCGGCAGTGCCGCTCGATGGCATCGCGCGTGGCGAATGCCGTGGTCAGCCGCGCGCCGAACTGACGCCACAAGCCGCGCAGTACCTCGGGGTTGCGTTCGAGCACGGTGACCGACGCGCCGAGCCCCAGTGCGACGTCGATTGCGTGCACGCCGACCACGCCGCCGCCAATCACCAGCACATTGCCGCGATCGGTGCCGGGCACGCCGCCGAGCAGGATTCCGATACCGCCGTTGGCCTTTTCGAGAAAGTGCGCGCCGGCCTGCACAGCCATGCGCCCCGCCACTTCGGACATGGGCGCGAGCAGCGGCAGTCCGCCGCTCGCCGATGTAACGGTTTCGTAGGCGATGCAGCTCGCGCCGCCGGCAATCAGATCGCACGCCTGCGGGGCGTCCGGAGCCAGATGCAGATAGGTGAACAGGATCTGCCCGCGACGCAACATGCGGCGCTCGATTTCCTGCGGTTCCTTGACTTTGACGATCATGTCGGCACGCGCAAAGATTTCCGCCGCGGTCGGCGCGATCTCGGCGCCGGCGCCGACATACTCGTCGTCGCTCATGCCGATGCCGGCGCCCGCGCCCGATTGCACGAACACGCGATGGCCGCGTTCGACCAGCTCGCGCGCGCTCGCCGGTGTCAGACCGACGCGGTACTCGTGGATTTTGATTTCGGTCGGCACGCCGATCACCATGAAACGACTCCTTCAGCGAAGCGCGCCGGCGCGCAGCCACGCGGCGGTATCGTCGAGCGCCTCGGCCAGGCGGGCCAACAATTTATCGATCTCGGCCTCGGTAATGATCAGCGGCGGCGCGACGGCCAGCGAGTCGCCGATGGCGCGCACGACCAGACCGCGCGCTTCGGCGAACTTGGCGGCCTGAGCGCCGATGCGGCCGACCGGATCGAACGGCGCACCGGAGGCTTTGTCGGCGACCAGTTCGACCGCCGCCAGCAAGCCGATGCCGCGCGCCTCGCCGACTAAGGAATGCGCGGCGAGGGCACGAAAGCCAAGCTGAAGGCGCGGTGCCACGGCCCGCACGTGCGCCACCAGGTCGCGCTCGTCGAAGATGCGCAGCACTTCGCTGGCCACCGCGGCGGCCAGCGGGTGGCCGGAATAGGTGAAGCCGTGGGCGAACACGCCGATCTTGTCGCTTTGCCGCGAGATCGCTTCCGCAATCGGCGCGCTGACCATGACCGCCGACATCGGCACGTAGGCCGAGGTCAGCGCCTTTGCCATCGTGATGATGTCGGGCTTCAGATTGAACGTCTGACTGCCCCACCACTGGCCGGTGCGGCCGAAGCCGCAGATCACTTCGTCCGCGATCAGCAGAACATCGTGCCGGCGCAGCACCTCCTGGATGCGCGCGAAGTACGTCTCCGGCGGCACGACGACGCCGCCCGCACCCATCACCGGCTCGGCGATGAACGCGGCGATGGTCTCGGCGCCTTGCTCGAGGATCAGCCGCTCGAGATTGCCGGTCAGGCGTTCCACGAAATCGGCCTCGCTCTCGCCGTCCCTGCCGTTGCGATAGAAATGCGGGCAATCCGTGTGCAGCACGCGCGCGATCGGCAGATCGAAATCGCGATGGTTATTCGGCAAACCGGTGAGGCTGGCGGACGCGATTGTTACGCCGTGATAGCCGCGAAGACGCGAAATGATCTTCTTTTTGTCCGGCCGGCCGATGGCGTTGTTGTAGTACCAGACCAGCTTCATCGCCGTATCGTTGGCTTCCGAACCGGAATTGGCGAAGAACACCTTGCCCATCGGCACCGGCGCGCGCCGCACCAATTGTTCCGCGAGATCGACGACCACTTCCGGCACCTTGCCGGCGAAGCTGTGATAGAATGGTAATGTTGTTAGCGCGCGCTGCGCGGCCGCCGCCAAGCGCGGTTCATTGAAGCCGAGCGCGGTGCACCACAGACCGGCAAGGCCTTCGATATATTCCTTGCCGTTCTCGTCGTAGACATAGACGCCCTGGCCGCGCGAAATCACCAGCGGCCCGCCCTGTGCCGCGAGCGCGCGTAAATTCGTGTAGGGATGCAAATGCACCGCCACGTCGCGCGCGGCCACGGAGTTGACACGTGTCATCGCCGAAACCCCCTACGCTGCCGTGCCGGCCGCCTGCCGACGCAACGAGGCCGTGCCCGCCGCATCGACCGTGAAGCCCTTAACATCGATAGCGACGCCATACTGCTTCGCTGCGTGCGCGACGTCGTAGTAACCGAACTCGACGTCGCGCGCGATCGATGCCGGTTCGCGCAACAGCGGATCGCCGAAACCGCCGCCGCCGGGCGTCCACACTTCGACAACGTCGCCGGCGGAAATTTCGATGCCTTCGTCCTTGCTGAGATGCGGCGGGTGATACTCGGTGCCGTCGGTGCGATAGATCACGACGCGGTTCACGCCGCCGTCCTTGCCGCCGGCCGCTCCCTGCGGACCGAAACGCCCATGATCCATCATGAACGACAGCTTCGCCTCGCCGGACAGAAGCTTGATACGGTAGTTGACGCCCAAGCCGCCGCGATGCCGACCCGGTCCGGGAGAACCTTCGTACAATTTGTAATGCTCGAACCGGATCGGATACATCTGCTCCATGACTTCGACCGGCGTGGTTGCGGCGTTGCCGGTGGTCGAGCAGCCGTTGCTCATGCCATCGCATTTCTCGCTGCCGCCATAGCCGCCGCCGCTGATGTAGTACATGACGTAGCGGCGATCGCGCTGCGGGTCGTAGCCGCCGATGGAAAGATTGGCGACGGTGCCGGCCGGTGCCGCCCAGACGCGATCCGGCACCGCCTTGACCATGGCGCTGAACACGGCTTCGCACACCCGTTGGCTCACCTCGGCTGCGCAGCCGGCGACCGGCAGCGGATACTTGGCATAAAGATAGGTCCCGTCCGGATCGTCGATCTTGATCGGCTCGAACGTGCCGGCGTTCATCGCGACGTCCGGGAACACGTGTTTGACCGCGAGGTAGATCGAGGATTTCGTAGTTGCCAGCACGCTGTTGAGCGGGCCCTTGCAGGGCGGGCTCGATTTCGACAGATCGAAGTGCAGCTCGTCGCCGCGTTTCTTCATCGTCATGTGAATCTTCAGCGGCTCGTTGACGATGCCGTCGGAGTCGTTGTAGGCGATGCCTTCGTAATCGCCGTCGGGAATGGTGGCGATCTTGGCGCGCATCTGCTGCGCGGCACGCTTGCGGTATTCGGCGATCACGCCGTCGACCGTATCGGTGCCGTAGCGATCCAAGAGGCGCGTGAAGCGGCGCTCGCCGACCGTAAGCGCGCCGATCTGCGCCTTGATGTCGCCGATGCGCTCTTCGGACACGCGCACGTTCGATAGAATCAGCGAAACGATTTCCTTGTCCATCTTGTCTTCGCGGAAAATCTTCACCGGCGGTATGCGAAGCCCTTCCTGCTCGATTTCCGTGGCGCTGGCCGAGAAGCCCGACGGCACCATGCCGCCGCAATCCGGCCAGTGGCCGCTGTTGGACAGCCAGGCGAAAATCTCGCCCTTGTAGAAGAACGGCCGCAGGAACTTCACGTCCATGACGTGCGTGCCGCCCATATAGGGATCGTTGAAGATGAACACATCGCCCGGCCTGACCGGCATCTTGCGCTTGCGGATATACGCAAGGCCGGCTTGGGTGGAAAACTGCATACAGCCGACCCAAATCGGCATGCCCCATTCGCCCTGGGCGATCAGATCGCCGGTATCGCGGTGATAGATTCCATCCGAACGGTCCATCGCCTCGGAAATCACCGGGCTGAACGCCGAGCGCTGGAACGCCAAATCCATCTCGTTGCAGACCTGCACGAGGCCGTTCTGAATGACCGCAAGGGTGACTTCGTCGAATTTCTTCTGCATGGCGCCGCTCCGTCAGACCGTGATCAACATGTTGCCGAGCCGATCGACTTCGACTGTGCAATTCGGCTCGATCACCGTAGTCGCATCCATCTGTTCGACGATGGCCGGGCCTTCGAACTTCATGCCGGGCGCCAGGTCCTCGCGACGATAGATCGACGCCGAGACGAAACCGGTGTCGCCGAACCAGACATCGCGCTTGGTGGCAGCGGCAGCACGCCCGCCGGGCGCCGCGCCGCCGAGCAGGCTGTTGAGCTTCACCGCGCGGCGCTTGCCCAGCACCGTGGTCTGCAGTTCGACCAGCACCGGCCGCATTTCCGGCAGTTCGACGGCGAAACGGTTCCAATAGGCCTTGGCGAACGCATCGGTCAGCTGCGCGCGGCTCATCGAGGCGTTCGGCACCTCGACGGTGATGACGTGCGTTTGACCGTCGAACTTCATGTGCGCGCGGTGCGAATAGATCGCTTGCTCGATTTCGACCCGTTCGCGTGCCAGCGTTTCGTGCCCGCGCTTGATATGCGCTTCGAGCGCCAAACGCACATCGTCGGCGCCCAGTTCGGCGACCAGGCGATTGATCGAATGTACGAAATCGTGCCGGATATCGGCGACCAGGCAGCCCAACGCGTTGATGATGCCTGGCCGCAACGGCACCATGACGCGCGGTACGCCGAGTTCGCGCGCCAGCGACACGCCATGCAACGGCCCGGCGCCGCCGAACGCAAACAGCGCGAAGTCGCGCGGATCGAGCCCACGCATCAAGGTGACCATGCGGATTGCACCGGCCATCTTGTCGTCGGCGATGCGAACCGCCGCCGCCGCGGCATCGACCGCGGACAGACCGAGCGGCCTGCCGATCTGCGCCGACACCGCGTCGGCCACGCGTTCCCGGCTGACGGGCTTATCCACGGCAAGCAGCTTTTCGCCGTTCAACCGGCCGAGGACAAGGTTGCAGTCGGTCAATGTCACGCGCAGGCCGCCGCGGCCATAGCAGATCGGCCCCGGCTTTGCGCCGGCGCTTTCGGGACCCACGCGCAGCACGCCGCCCTCGTCGAGAAACGCGATCGAGCCGCCGCCCGCGCCGATCGTGTGGGCGTCGACCATCGGCACATGGATCGGCATGCCGAAGCCGAGCTGCTTTTCGGAGGTGACTTCGGGCACGCCGCCTTGGACAACGCCGACGTCACAACTGGTGCCGCCCATATCGCAGGTAATCAGATGCGAAGTATCGGACGCCTTGGCTATGTACGCCGCGGCGGAGACGCCCGAAGCCGGACCGGAGAGGATCGAATGCACCGAATGTTCGACAACGATGCGCGACGACACCAAACCGCCGTTGCCCTGCATAACCAGCAGATCGTCGGCGTAACCCTTGCGCGCCAATTCGTCCTGCAGCCGCGTGATGTAACGATCCAGGATCGGCTGCACGGCGGCATTAAAAGTAGCCGTCACGCCGCGCTCGAATTCGCGGAACTCGGTCAACACGTCGCTCGAGATCGTCACGTATGGGTTCGGCCACAGTTTGCGCGCGATTTCCGAGGCACGGCGCTCGTGCGCCGGATTGGCGTAGCTGTGCAGAAAATGAATCACCAGCGCTTCGGCGCCGCGCGCGATGAGTTCCTTGACCGCTGCGACGACCGCCGCCTCGTCGAGCGGCGTCACCACCTCGCCGCGCGCGCCGACCCGCTCCGGCACCTCGATCCGCATCGGGCGCGGAATCAGGGGCGTGACGACGAACGCCATGCCGTACGGTTCGGGCCGTGTACGGCGGCCCATTTCGAGCACGTCGCGAAAACCTTGTGTGGTGACGATGCCGCATTTGGCGGTCTTGCGTTCGAGCACGGCGTTGGTCGTAACGGTCGTGCCGTGCACCACCGCACGCACGTGTTTGAGATCCTGGCCGACGCGCTCGATCGCCGCCATCACGCCGTAGGCCTGGTTGTCCGGCGTCGACGGCACCTTGGCGATTCCGACCTCGCCGCTGACCTCGTCCAACTGAATGAGATCGGTGAACGTACCGCCGACGTCGACGCCGATGACTTTGGTCTTGCTGGCCACGAATAATCTCCTTCCCGCTCAAACGCCGTCATGGCGCGCGGCGGCGCGATAGGCGGTGACTTCGATCTCGATTTTCATGCGCGGATCCATCAGCTTGGCTTCCCAGGCCGTCGAGGTCGGCCGCACGGCATCCAGATGCTTGCGCAGAATGGGCGCCACGGCTTCGTAATCCCCGGCGTCGGCCAGGATCAGTTGCACGCGCACGATGTCCGCCAAGCCGGCGCCGGCCGCGTTCAGGGCGCCGGCGATGTTGCGAAAAGTCTGATCCGCCTGCTGCGCGGCATCGGCGCTGATGTCGCCGGAGGCGTAATCGAAGCCGCTGCAGCCCGAGAGGTAGATCCACGGGCCCACGGTCACCACGCGCGAATATGCGCCCGCCGCCTCGAACTTCGATCCTGAGCTGATATTCCGCCGTTCCATGCCGGTTCCTCGTCCGCAGCGCCTGGTCGAGTGATGGCGGCAGGCGGTTGCGAGGGCAACGCAAATGGCGGCTTTTGCACGTCGGACACCCGGCCGCAGATCGAAGGGCCAGCTTCGATTGTGCGTCCGATCAAACGGCGAATCGATCCTCCGATACATGCCGATGCCGCACGGACGGGCTATACTTGGCGGATCGGCTTTCCGCGGGAGCAATCGCACGATGACGATCGCGTCGGCCAGCATCGATCAGCGCGCGTCCGTGACGCGCCTCGAGCGGCGCGAGCGCGCGGCGCAGATCGGCTTGGCCGGGCCCGCGCTGTTGCTGATTGCGCTCCTGGTGTTCGTGCCGGTTGCGTGGCTTGGCGTGATGTCGTTCCTGACCGAAGGCAAATTCACCTTCGAGCATTACGAGCGCCTGTTCGTCGATGCCGCATACGCGCGCAGCATTCTGCTGACGCTCAAGATCAGCGTCATCGTGACCGGCATTTGCGTGTTGCTCGGCTATCCGGTCAGCTACCTGTTGAGC
>JBFWYO010000040.1:0-41348 GCA_050186335.1 Alphaproteobacteria bacterium
TGCCCGGGACCGGGAGCAGGCGCGTCGCGGCCACGAGCCATTTCGAACGGTAGCCGGACAAGGCGCCGGTGATTGCGCAATCGACAACGCCCTTGGCGAGCGCCGGCTGTACTTCGGCGAACGCGATGTTCAGCGGCGAGCCGCCGAGATACTGCACGAACGCGTGCTGCGAGGCGCCGGCGGCGCGTACCTTCTTGCCTTTGATGTCGGCCAGGCCGGCGATCTTGTCGCGGCAATAGATGATTTGTGCGTGGTACGAGCCGAAGCCGAGCAGCTTGATCTTGTGCTTGGTCTCGTACTCCTTCGCGAGTACCGGCCGGACGATGTCGGCAAGCTTCTGCAATTCCTCGACCGAGCCGACCAGGCCGACCAGATCGGCCGCCTCGTTGATCGGCATGTCCCCGGAATTGTAGTTCAGCACGGTGGTCGCCATCGGCACCGTGCCAGCGCCGACCAGGCGGAAGATTTCGCCGCCCTTCAGGCCGAGTTCGGTGAACGGCTTGGCCTCGACCTGGATCTTGCCGTTCGACTTCTCGGGAATGGTCTTGCTCCAGAATGGCTGTTCCATCTGCGTGTAGATCGACAGATTGCCGATCGAGCCGACCACGTTGAACTTGGTCGCCGGCAGATCCTGCGCCGCGACGGGCAGCGACAGCGCACTGGCGGCGGCGAGGGCGAACGCGAAGCGAGTAAGCTTATTCATGGGGCACCTCCTGTTGCGGTCGGATCGTGGTCCGACATCGTTATTTCTTGGAATTAAGGACGTCCGGCAGCCAGAGCGCGATATCCGGAAACGCGATCAGCAGACCGATCATGATCACCATCGCCACGACGAACGGAACCGAGCCCAAACATATATCCCCGAATCTGCCGGCCGGATACACCGACTGGACCACGAACAGGTTGAGGCCTATGGGCGGCGTGATCAGCGCCGCCTCCATCAGGATCATGAACACGATGCCCCACCAGACCGCATCGTAGCCGAGCGCGGTGATGACCGGAACGATGATCGCCGTGGTGGCGATCATCATCGACAGGGTCTCCATGACGCAGCCGAGGATCAGGTAGAACACGATGATCGCGACCAACACGGCCAGGGGCGGCCAGCCGAGGCCGGTGATGAAATCGGTGACCGACTTGATCACGCCGATGCCGACCATGACGAAATTGAGGAAGAACGCCGCGATCACGATCAGCATCACCATGCAGGTGGTGCGCACCGTGCCTTCGAACGCGCCCATCAGCACGGACCAAGAAAGTCCCTTGTTGGCCGCCGCCAGGGCGAGCGCCGCGATGACGCCGAGCGCGGCCGCCTCGGTTGGGGTCGCGAACCCGGCATAGATCGAGCCGACCACGACCATGAACAGGCCGAGCGGCGGCAACAAATGGATCAAGCCGGCCAGGCGCTTGGATCGGAGCAGCGCGCGTTCCATGCCGTGACCGCCCAGGGCGGGGCGCCAGATGCACAGCAGCAAGACCGTGATCGAGAACAAAGCGGCCAGGATCAGGCCCGGAATGAGCCCGGCGGCGTAGAGCCGCGTCACCGAGGTGTCGGAGATCACCGCGTAGATGATCATGTTGATCGACGGCGGGATCAGGATGCCCAGCGTGCCCCCGGCGGCGATGGTGCCGAGGAACAGCGACGGGCTGTAGCCGCCCGGCTTCATGTTGGGGATCGCGACCGTGCCGATCGTCGCCGCGGTCGCAACCGACGAGCCGGACGTTGCGGCGAAGATCGCAGCGGCGGCGATATTGGTGTGCATCAGCCGGCCGGGCAGCCAGTTGAACCAGGGGGCGAGCGCCACAAAAAGACGCTGGCTGACGCCCGAACGGTGCATCAGCTCGCCCATCATGATGAACATCGGCGCCGCGATCAGCACGAACTCGGTGCTTGTATTCCAGGTGATCTCGCCGAGCACGCCGAGCATCGGCAGGAAAGCGAATTGCGCCTGCAGCGTGTAGCCGAGCAAGCCGAGGCTCGCCGCGATCGGCATGCCGATGGCGAGCAGCAGCAGCAGCACCGCGAGCATGATCGGGATCATGGCTTGGCGCCCGGTTGCGTCGATGACGACGGCGCGGCGGTGTCGCCCGTCGTCGGCACACCGGCCTGCTCGATTTCCTCAGACAGCGTGACCGGTCCGATCAATTGCTCGACCGCGTTGTACCGGCGGCGGGCGAGCAGGGCGACGACGCGCAACGCGACGATGCAGGCGAACAGCGCGAACCAGATCAATCCGGCCAGCCAGACGCCCTGCGGAAACACCAGCGGCACCTGCAGCGTGCTGATCGATCGGGCGTTCAACGCCCGGCTTTGATCCCAGGTCGCGAAGGCGAACCAGGCGAGAGCCAGCGCGATCGCGACGATGCCGAGGTGCGACAGGCAATCCAACGCGATGCGTAACGGGCGCGGCAGACGAGTCGTCAGCAAGTCGATGCGGATGTTCGATTTCGATGCGATCGTATAGGCCAAGCCGATGGTCACGGCGGCGGCGAACGCATAGCTCGACAATTCGAAACTTTCGATCACCGTGCGGCCGAAAATCGCGCGCGTGACGACGTCCAGAGTGATCATCCCGGCGCACCCGAGCAGCAGCAGGGCGCCGCTCGCCCAGGCCAGGTAGCGGGTCAGCCGGGTCGCCCAGAATTCGGTTTCGGGCTTAGGCGCCATGGGAAGCGAACGCTTGTCGGGCGGGGCACGGCCGAACGGTCGTTGATATCAGCAAGAAGCCCCCGGGACGGCCAAACCAAGGCCAATTCGTCGCGTTGCGGCGCCAAAAAGTATCGTGGCCGCGTGCTGGACATGTCAAGCGCGGCGCGCCTAATGTTGCAGCCGCACATAGTGTTGGCCATGAACAATATCGGCGGCAGGCAGCGATCGGTCGGGGCGCGCGAACGCCAGCGCTGCCGCACGGGTGCGTTTGCCGGCCAAACTTCCGGTCTCGCGCCGGGATACGTGCAAGGCAACGTGGTCATTCTGCCCGAAGCGTTCGCGACGGATTTCTTGCGTTTCTGCCAATTGAACCCGAAGCCGTGCCCGATCCTCGCGGTCGGCCAGCCGGGCGACCCGAAATTGCCGGGGCTGGGCGACGACGTCGACATCCGCACCGATGTGCCGCGCTATCGCGTTTGGCGCGACGGCGAAGCGATCGACGAGCCGACCGACATCGGCGATTTATGGCGCAGCGACCTCGTCAGCTTCGTGCTCGGCTGTTCGTTCTCGTTCGAGGAAGCGCTGATCGCGGACGGCTTGGACGTGCGTCATATTTCCCTGGGCCGCAACGTGCCGATGTACCGCACCAGCATCGCAACGATTGCCGCCGGCCCGTTTCGGGGCCCGCTGGTGGTCAGCATGCGCCCGTTCGTGCCTGCCGATGCGATCCGCGCCGTCCAGATCACGTCGCGCTTTCCGGCCGCCCACGGTGCGCCGGTGCATCTCGGCTTGCCCAAGCGGATCGGCATCGCGGATATCGCACGGCCGGATTACGGCGACTCCGTGCCGGTCGGCGACGACGAATTGCCCGTGTTCTGGGCGTGCGGAGTGACGCCGCAGGCGGTCATCCGCGCGGCCAAGATTCCGTTCGCCGTCACCCATGCGCCTGGCTGCATGCTGATCACCGATCTCAGCAGTTCGCGCCTGGCGATTTCCTGATGCCGCCCGCGACGCTGCGGCTGCTCGCGCCAGGTCAATATCGCCGAACGCCCTGGAAGAACGGCGGCGGGGTTACCGTGGACATTGCCGATGCGTATCGGGACGGCATCGCGTCGCCCGGCTGGGACGGCATGCTCTGGCGCTTCGGGCATACGCGGATCGAACGCAACGGTCCGTTCTCCGACTTGTCTGGGTTCGACCGGCTGCTCGCCGTGATCGATGGATCGGGGCTGGTGCTGCATCCCGCCGGCGCGCAGGCGCTCGACGTGCGCGCGCCGTTCCGGCCGGTGCGATTTCCCGGCGAGTGGGCGATCGTCAGCGAACTGACCTCGGGTGCGGTCGGTGTGCTCAACCTGATGGCAGACCGGCAGGGGTTCGAGATCGACCTCGAGTTCGTCCGCGGCCGCCGCGTCGTCGCTGCAAAGGCTGGCATTTATCTGGCATATGCGCTGGTGGGTGGCGCGCTCGTGCGCGTCGATGGTTTCAGCCAGCCGGTACCGGCCGGCCATACGTTGCGCGTCGATGCGGGGGCGACGGTTACGATCGAGGTCGAAGACGAACTCGTTGCATTGGCAACCATCCGTCCGCGCTGAAGTCACGGCAAATTGACCGATGGCGCGCATCGGCTGGGGCAGACTATGGCCCAGCACAACATTGTCGTATGAATTTAAGAGTCGAGTCTAACGCAATGAAAATACGTATCTTATTCTCACTACTGTTCGCTTTGGCGCTGCCCACCGCAGCTTTCGCCGACGGCAGCCGCGACCGTTCGCTGGACGAGATGTTTCCGCTCAAATCGAAGGACGGCGAGACCTTTTCCGACGCCGAAAAGGCGGTCAAAGCGGAGGATTACCGGAAGGCGATCGGCATTCTGGAGAAGCTGCTGAGCGGCAACGAGCGGAATGTCGACGTGCTGAATTACCTGGGTTACAGCCACCGCCAAATCGGCGAGTTCGACAAATCGATGGGGTATTACCAGCGCGCGCTCGCCTTGGTGCCCAGCCATCGAGGCGCCAACGAGTATCTCGGCCAATTGTATCTCCGGCTGGGCGACATCAAACAGGCCGAGACGCAACTTGCCAGGCTGGCCCGCATTTGCGGCACCGGCTGCGAAGAAGACGATAGTTTGAAGAATGCCATCGCACGGGCCAAACGCCCAAGTTGAGCCGGGACGATGCATCCAATCGCGGTTTGCCGCGTATAAGCCTTAGGTAAGCGTTTGGCGCGGAATGGCCGATTTGGCATACTCGCGCCCGGATCGTGACCCAGTTCGCACCCGGCGATTTGGGGAAACCAACGAGGAAAGCAAGCACATGAATCGTTTTGCCGTCATAGGTTTGTCCGTCGCCCTCAGCCTCGGCGCCGCCGGCGCCTTCGCGATGGGCAGCAACAATCCGCCGCCGTCGACCTCGACCACGGCGCCCAGCGAGCCGACGCTGTCGGATGCGGAACGCGCGGTAAAGGCGCAGGATTACAAGGGCGCGATCGCTGTCCTGAATAAGATCGTCGCCAAAGACCCCGGCAACGTCGATGCGCTCAACTATCTCGGCTACAGCCACCGCCAGATCGGCGAGCTGCAGCAGTCGATGGGCTATTACCAGAAGGCGCTGGCGATCAATGTCAACCATCGCGGCGCCAACGAATATCTGGGCCAGCTCTATCTCAAGATGGGCGATATCAAGATGGCCGAGGCGCAATTGGCCAAGCTGCAGAAAATTTGCGGCACCGGTTGCGAAGAACACGACAGCCTGAAGAACGCCATCACGCTGGCGAAAAAGCGCACCTGACGGTCGCGTGATCTAATTTTCGAGACCGCGGCCGGCCTAAGCGCTGGCCGCTGCTTTTTGGGCATTCGGCGCAGTCGGCGTCGCCGGCTGTGCCGCGATCGCCGGCAATTCACAGGCGTCCGCGATCGCGCGGATTTTGAGGCTCGCCTCGCGTCCGCGCACGGCCACGTCGTGCATCGGGAAGCCCGAGAGATCGACGCCGCCAAGGCGCGCCACGCGCTCCGAGACGACGAGTTGCACGCCGAGTTCCTTGGTCATCGTTTCGAGGCGGCTCGCGGTATTGACCGAATCGCCGATGGCGGTGATGCCGGTCGCCCGTCCGTAGCCCATTTCGCCGACAATGGCCGGGCCGACGTGAATGCCGATACCGATGCGCAGCGGCTCCGACAATTCGGTTGCCAGCGCCTGATTCAGTTCGCGCAGCTTTTCGGCCATGAATCGCGCGGCGGACAACGCATCGCGGCAGCCCTGCGGACCGTTGCTGTTGATGCCGAACAGCGCCATCACGCCGTCGCCAATGAATTTATCGAGGTGCCCGCCGGCCTGTTCGATTGCCTGGCCCATCGAGCTGAAATATCGATTCAGCACGAACACCACGTCGTAGGGCAGCTTGGTTTCGGAAAATTTGGTGAATGCACGCAAATCGGCGAACAGGATCGCGGTTTCCTGCTCGTGGCCCTGCAGCATCGGCGCGCGGCGGAAGCCATCGCGCGGACTGGCGGTCGACGGCAGCAGCGGCGTAATGCGCAGATCGGCCGAGGGCATAATTTGGCAGGCCAGGCGCACGTTGGGCGGCGCGCCGACGCGATCGAGCACGCGCTTTTCTTCCGGGCTCGGCGGCGGCAGTGCGGTCGCGGCCACGTCGATGCGCACGCGGCAGGTCGAGCATCGGCCGCGACCGCCGCACACCGACGCGTGCGGAATGCCGGCGAGGCGCGCGCCATCCAATACGCTCATGCCGGGCGACAATTGGGCGATGCGGCCGTCGGGGTAGGTAACGCGCACGATGCCGCGCCGGCGGACGACCAGGGTGCGCGCATAGCGCGCGACGAACACCAGCACCAGGCCGACCAACACGCCGATCCGAATCCAGTCGATCGCCGCCAGCAGCGGCGCCACTTGCTCGGCCGATTTCGGCAGGTTGAACGTGCCGACCAGGTGCTGCAATTCGGATGGCGTGGCGACCGTCGGGCCGAGTTCCTTCGCCGCGGTGACAAAGCCGAGCCCGGCCAGAACCGGCAGCAGCACGGCGACCGCGAGCAGGATGGGGCTCCACGCGCGGTAGAACGGTTTGAGCCGGAACCAGTAGTGGATACCCAAGCAGCCGTGAATCCAGGCCAGATACAAGGCGCCCAGCTGCATCAGACCCTTGCTCGGCTCCTGATAATACAGAACGAAAACGACGTAGGCGTAGATGTCGTTGACGCCGGCCCAATCGTGCGCGACGCGCGTGCCGATGACGTGCTCGACCAGCAGCAGCGGCAGCGCGAAGCCGAAGGCGAACTGCGTGATTTCGCCGGGGCGCATGGATTGCAGATGCTGACGCGCGTAAAGCGCCCAGTATGCCAGCGCCATGTGCGCGACCAGCGCGCCATACAGCAGCACGCTGCCGATCAGGTTGCGCCAGAAGAACAGGAAGATGCCGCGCCCGTCTTCCATCGCGCCGAGCGAAATCAGTCCGATCGAATGGTTCAGGTAATGCGTCGCCACGTAGGCGAACAAAATCATGCCGGAGATGAGGCGGACGCGACGAATCACGGCAACGGCCCGAACATGAATGACGCCCCCAAGGACAAGCCAGTGTAGCCCGAGGACGTGAGTTTCGTCATACGCGATCGGTGATTGGCCGGCCCTTTCGCGCTGCGGCCAGGGCTTCTTGCGTGTCGATATCGGTGAATATGGCCGCATCGCCGGCCGGCACTTCGATCACGGAAGCTTCGTTGTCGGCGATCAAATGCCGCGCGCCGACGTCGCCTTCGATGGCGTGCAGCGCGCCGAAGAATCGATGCCCGATCAGAATCGGATTGCCGCGCTTGCCGCCGGTGACCGGGACGCAGATTTCGGCGCCTTTGTCCGGCGCGAATGCGGCGATCAATTTGTCGAGCAGGGCAGGCGACACATCGGGCATGTCACCGAGGCAGACCAGCGTGCCGTCGCAGGCCGGCGGCACGGCGGCGATGCCGGCTTTCAACGACAAACTCAATCCCTCGGCGTAGCTCGGATTGTGCACGAAAGTGACGTCGGTGCCGGCCAGCGCAGCGCGTACATGCTCGGCCTGGTGACCGGTGACGACGACGACCGGGCGCGCCTTGGAAGCCAGAGCTGCCGCGACGACATGGCGGACCAAAGGCTTGCCGGCCAGTTCGACCAGCATCTTGTTGTCCTTGCCCATGCGGCGCGACAGGCCGGCGGCCAGAACGATTGCGGCGATGCGCGGTTGAGGCGTTTCGGCGACCGGGCGGGGCGCCGCCTCGGCGCGCGGCATCGGACGGCTGGGGATTTCCTTGAGCAGCCCGCCGACGCCCATGGCCATGAGATCCTTGCCGGTAACCGGAACGCCGGCGGCAAGCCGCTGCAGCACCCAGTCGAACCCGTGCAGCCGCGGCGAGCGCGCCGAGCCGGGCAGGCCGAGCACATGGACGCGGCCGATGCTGGCCAGCAGCATGAGGTTGCCGGGATCGACCGGCATGCCGAAATGCTCGATGGCACCGCCCGCCGCCAGCACCGCGGCGGGGATCACATCGCGACGGTCCGCGATCGCCGAGGCGCCGAGCACGAAAATCAGATCGACCTTGGCCGCGAGCGCATCTTTGAGCGCGGCCGCGACTGAAGTCTCATTGTGGGCGCACAGATGGGTGTGATCGAGCGTCGAGCCCAGCACAGCAAGCCGGCCGCGCGTCACCGCGATAGCTTTGTCCGGCATGTCGGCGCGCAAGCCCGGCAACGAGGTTTGGATCAGCGCGCAGCGCAACGCACGCAACGGCGCCACGCGGACCAGTTGCGATTCCGCGGCGATGGCTTCGCAGCGCCGTATCACGGCGGCGGTGACGCCGAAGGTGATGATCTTGACGGTGGCCGGAATCTGGCCTTTTTCGACCAGATCGAACGGCGGCAGGGTGGCGAAGGTCACGGCTTCGTCGACGCCGTTGAGCCGATCGATGCGTTCACGGTCGACGACCAGGAGCCCGCGCACCTCGGCATATAGATTGCAGCGTCCGGTCGCCGCCGCGCCGACCGCCAGGCCCGGGCCGAGCAAGGCGCGCGCGAGTCGTGCGGCCGCCGCATCCTCGCCGAGTTCGTCCGGATCGAGTTGCGCGACGGTTATTTCCCGATGCCCGGCCGCCTCCAGCTTTCGGCAGTCTTCGGCGCTCAATACACGGCCCTTCTTGAGGCGTTCCGCGCCCGCACCGAGCGAGTGGGCGAGCACCGCGCCGACAGCTTCGGCAATCGGAACGCGGCCGAATTTCATGCGTCGCCTTTGTCCGTGCTCTTTTCGGCGCCCTTATCGCCGCCGCCGCGCAGCGTTTGGGTAATCTGCGCCATGATCGAGACCGCGATCTCGGCCGGCGATTTGGCGCCGATGGCAAGACCCACGGGTCCGGCGATGCGCGCCACGTCGGCGTCGCTGAAGCCGGCCTGCTTTAATCTATATAGCCGCGCGTTGTGGGTCTTCTTGCTGCCGAGCGAGCCGACATAGAAGCAATTGCTCTTCAGTGCGCGATCCAGCGCCGGGTCGTCGATCTTGGGATCGTGGGTCAGGGTGACGATCGCGGTGCGCGCGTCGATGCCCAGCCTGTCCAGCGCTTCGTCGGGCCAATCGTGCGTCACGGCGACGCCGGGAAAGCGTTCAGCGGTGGCGAACGACCGGCGCGGATCGATGATCGTCACGTCGTAGCCGGTCATCGCGGCCATCGGTGCCAGCGCCTGCGAAATATGCACGGCGCCGATCACAAACATGCGCAGCGGCGGGTTGAACACCTGCAGGAAGATCGGCCCCGCGGCGGTTTGCACGATCTGGCTCTTGTCGGCGCGCAGCGCGGACGGGATCGTGGCGCGGGCTTCTTCGGGCAATGCCAGCGTGCCGGTGACGCTATCGCCGATCACCAGCGCGGCGGCGCCGGTTTTCAAATCGGTCGCCAACACGGCGGGTTGCTTTTTTGCTTTGGCGGCGAGCAGGGCGTCGAGGTGGGCGGATTTCATGCGGCGGTCCGTTTCAATTTATGTCCAGTGTCGGCCCGGCCCAAGCGCGGCGATGAGCCGGGGTGACAAGCGCGCGCTAATCCAGCTTCTCCACATACACCTGCACTTTGCCGCCGCAGGCGAGGCCGACTTCCCAGGCTTGTTCATTGGTGACGCCGAAGTCGAGCAGGCGCGGTTTGCCGTCGGCGATCGCCTGTTTGGCTTCGAGCACCACGGCGCCCTCGATACAGCCACCCGAGACCGAGCCGATGAAGTTGCCCTTGTCGTCGACCACCAATTGGCTGCCGACCGGGCGCGGGGAGGAGCCCCAGGTCGTCACCACCGTCGCGACCGCGACACCCTTGCCGCCTTGTTTCCAATCCCGCGCGACCGCGAGCACGTCCTCGACCTGGCCGGTCAATGCATTTGCTTCTGCCATGTGCGCATCGCCTCCCGATTGTGGTGCCGTCGCGATAGTGCGGCGGCGAGATCTTCCAGGCTGGCCAGATTGTGTACGGTGCGGAAATCGTCCACGAACGGCAGCATCGCCCGGATACCGGTCGATTTTGGTTCAAATCCCTCGAAGCGCAAGAGGGGGTTGAGCCAGATCAGCCGGCGACAGGATTTGTGCAGTCTTTCCATTTCGCGCGGCAGCATGTCGGCGCCGTCGCCTTCCATGCCGCGATCCAGCCCGTCGGTGATCAGCAGCACGACGGCCCCCTGACCGAGCACGCGGCGCGACCAATGCACGTTGAAGTCGTGCAGGCTCGCGCCGATGCGCGTGCCGCCCGACCAGTCCTCGACCAGTTCGCCGGCCTTCTTGAGGGCGTAATCGACATCCCGGTGGCGCAGCTGGCGCGTGATGTTGGTCAGCCGCGTGCCGAACAGAAAGACATGCACGCGGTCGCGGTCGTTGCACACGGCATGCAGGAAATGCAGCAGCATGCGCGAATAGCGGTTCATCGAGCCGGAAATGTCGCACAAAATGACCAACGGCGGCCGCCGCCGCCGGCGCACGCGCTTCGCCAAGGTGAACGCGGCGCCGGCCGCACGCAGGCTCTTGCGCATGGTCGCGCGCATATCGATCGCGTGCGCGATCGGGCTCGGACGGAAGCGGCGGATCGGTACGTCCGTGACCGGCAGCGTCATGCGCGCGATCGCCTGCCGGGCACGGCGCACTTCGTCCTCGCTCATCATTTCGAAATCCATCTGGCGCAGGACTTCGCGGTCCGACCAGGTAAGCGCGGCGTCGATCTCGATCTCTTCGGTTTCCGGCTCTTCCGGTTCACCCTGACCGGGCACCTTGAGCGCCTCGGCGATACGGCGCGAAATCTCCTGCGCGTTGTCCTGGTCGGGCAGGTGCAGCGTCGGCAGCACCAACGACATCATGCGTTCGAGGATTTGCGGGTTCTTCCAGAAAATGTGAAACGCCTGGTCGAATAGATCGCGCTGATCCCGGCGATTGACGAAGACCGCGTGCAGCGCCCAGTAGAAATCCTCGCGGTTGCCGAGACCGACGGTGGAGACCGCCTGCAACGCGGTCAGCACGCGGCCCGGGCCGATCGGCAGGCCGGCCCGGCGCAACACGCGCGCGAAATGCATGATGTTGGCGGCGAACGAACCGCCGCCGTTGGGTGTGCTTCCGTTGCCGTTTGCGGGGGCGGGCGCCGTCATCATGGCATCAGGCGGCGCGGTGCTGCGCGGCGATCTCCGAACGGATCTGATTCAATAGCTCGACCGCCTCGCTGCCGCGGATTTTCATGATGTCGTCCTGGTATTTGAGCAGCGTGCCGAGGGTCGAATCGATGGCTTCGGGATTAAGCGCGATGACATCGAGCTGGGCCAGCGCATGCGCCCAATCGATGGTTTCGGCGACGCCCGGCGCCTTGAACAGATCCTTTTTGCGCAGCTTCTGCACGAATCCGACGATTTCCTGGCTGAGCCGCTCCGCCACCTTGGGCGCGCGGCGCTTGAGAATTTCCAACTCGCGTTCGGCGTTCGGGTAGTCGACCCAATAATAGAAACAGCGCCGCTTGAGCGCGTCGTGGATTTCGCGCGTGCGGTTCGAAGTGACGACGACGATGGGCGGCGCCTTGGCCTTGAAGGTGCCGATTTCCGGCACCGTGACCTGGAAATCGGACAGCACTTCGAGCAGATAGGCCTCGAACGGTTCGTCCGCGCGGTCGAGTTCGTCGATCAGCAGCACGCGCGGGCCGGTGCCGTCGTCTTCGAGCGCCTGCAGCAGCGGGCGTTTGATCAGGAACCGCTCGGCGAACACGTCCTGCGCCAGGCGGTCCTTGTCGGCCACGCCGGCCGCTTCGGCCAGGCGGATTTCGATCATCTGCTGGGCGTAGTTCCATTCGTAAACGGCGCTCGCCGCATCGAGCCCTTCGTAGCATTGCAGGCGGATCAGTTTGCGGCCGAGGCCGGCCGATAGCGCCTTGGCGATTTCGGTCTTGCCGACGCCGGCTTCGCCTTCGAGGAACAACGGGCGATTGAGGCTCAGCGCAAGATAAACCGCGGTCGCGAGCGACCGGTCGGCAACGTAGTTCTGGCCCTGCAACAGGGCGAGGGTTTCGTCGACATTGGCGGGCAGTTTCAAGGCGGAACTCGATCGTTGGGGCTAAAGCGCAGCGGGGATGCCATGCGGCATTTCCGTGCCGGCATCCCCGCGACTAACCAGCATATATGCCTGGTGCCAAATTTGTCACCCCGGCCGAAGCGCAGCGGAGAGCCGGGGTCCAGAGTCGTGCCACGTTTACCGCCGTCTGGGCCCCGGATCGGCGCGCCGCAAAGGGGCGGCGCTTGTCCGGGGTGACATCTATCCGGCCGCAGCGACAGCGCGCTTGGCCATGACGGCGATCAGGTGGGCGCGGTACTCGGCCGAGGCGTGGATGTCGGCGTTCAGTCCGTCGGCGCCGATCTTGATCTTGGCCACCGCGTCGGGCGACCAGTTGGCGGCCAATGCCTTTTCCATCTCCGGCACGCGAAACACGCCGGGTCCGGCGCCGGTCACCGCCACGCGCACGCCCGCCTTCGATTTGGACACGAACACGCCGACGATGGCATAGCGCGAGGCCGGGTTGGGGAACTTGCAGTAACCGGCTTTCTCGGGCACCGGGAACGAAACTTCGGTGACGATCTCGCCGGGTTGCAGGGCGGTTTCGAACATTCCCTTGAAGAACTCGTCGCCGGGAATCTTCCGATCAGTCGTCTTCACGGTGGCGCCCAGCCCGACCACGGCGGCCGGATAATCCGCCGACGGATCGTTGTTCGAGATCGATCCGCCGATCGTACCGCGATTGCGCACGGCCGGATCGCCGATGCCTTCGGCCAGATGCGCCAGCGCCGGGATCGCCATGGCGACGTCCTTGGAACCGGCCACCGCCGCGTGCGGTGTCATCGCCTTGATCGTGACGACACCGCCCGAAACGCTGATGCCCTTGAGATCGTCGACGCCCGCGAGATCGAGCAGTTGCGACGGATTGGCCAAGCGCATCTTCAACGTCGGAATCAGCGTCATGCCGCCTGCCAGAATCTTCGCTTCTTCGTCCTTCTTCAGCGCCGCGGTCGCGTCGGCAACCTTTTTCACGCGCTTGTACTCGAATTCATACATGGTTCTGTCCTCTGTTCCTGAAGCCTAGGCGGCCTTGGATTTCGCGGCATTGATGGCTTGCCAGATCTTGCCCGGCGTGGCCGGCATTTCGATGTTCTTGACACCGGCGGCGTCGAGCGCATCGAGCACGGCATTGATCACCGCGGGCGGCGAACCGATCGCGCCGACCTCGCCGCAGCCTTTGACGCCGAGCGGATTGTGCGTGCACATCGTGTTCTCGGTCTTGGCGTCGATGCTCGGCATATCGTCGGCGCGCGGCATCGTGTAGTCCATCATCGAGCCGGTGAGCAATTGCCCGCTGGGATCGTAGACGCAGCCTTCCAACAGCGCCTGGCCGATGCCCTGCACGACGCCGCCCTGCACCTGGCCCTCGACGATCATCGGGTTGATCACGCGGCCGACATCATCGACCGCGGTGAATTTGATCACCTGCGTGATGCCGGTGTCGGGATCGATCTCGACTTCGCAGATATGGCAGCCGCCCGGGAACGTGAAATTCAGCGGATCGTGGAAGGCTTGTTCTTCCAGGCCGGGCTCCAGTTCGGTGATCGGGTAGTTGTGCGGCACATAGGCGGTCAACGCGATTTCGCCGAACGTTTTCATTTTATCAGTGCCGGCCACCGTGAACTTGCCGTCCTTGAACTCGATATCGTTGACCGAGGCTTCCATCAGATGTGCGGCGATGCGTTTGCCCTTGGCGATGATCTTATCCATCGCCTTGTAGATCGCCGTCCCGCCGACCGCGATCGAACGCGAGCCGTAGGTGCCCATGCCGAAGGGAATCTTCCCCGTGTCGCCGTGGACGATTTCGATCTGGTTGAACGGCACGCCGAGCCGTTCGGTGACCAGTTGCGCAAATGTCGTCTCGTGGCCCTGGCCGTGGCTGTGCGTGCCGGTGAACACGGTCACCGAGCCGGTCGGATGCACGCGAATCTGGCCGACCTCGTACAAACCGGCGCGCGCGCCGACCGAACCGACCACGGCCGAGGGCGCGATGCCGCAGGCTTCCAGGTAGGTCGAGATGCCGATGCCGCGCAGCTTGCCGCGTTTGGCGGCTTCCGCCTTGCGCGCCGGGAAGCCGGCCCAGTCGGAATCCTTCAGCGCAACGCCGAGCGTCGCCTCGTAATCGCCGCTGTCGTATTGCACGACCACCGGCGTCTGATACGGGAATGCGCTGCGCGGAATGAAATTGCGGCGGCGGATTTCGACGCGGTCGATGCCCAGTTCGCGCGCGGCTTTATCGACCAGCCGTTCCAACAGATAAGTCGCTTCGGGCCGCCCGGCGCCGCGATAGGCATCGACCGGCACGGTGTTGGAGAAGTATGCCTTGACGTTGCAGTAGACCAGCGGCGTCGTGTAGACGCCGGCCAGCAACAGCGCATACAGGTAAGTCGGCACCGCCGGCGCGAAAGTCGACAGATACGCGCCCAGGTTCGCCGCGGTCTCGACCTTCAGCGCGAGGAACTTGCCGTTGTTGTCGAGCGCGAGCTTGGCGGTCGTGATGTGATCGCGGCCGTGGGCGTCCGACATGAACGATTCGGATCGTTCGGCGGTCCATTTGATCGGGCGTTCGATCTTCTTCGATGCCCAGGTAACGATGGCTTCTTCGGCGTAGTGATAGATTTTCGAGCCGAAGCCGCCGCCGACGTCCGGGGCCACCACCCGCAGCTTGTGCTCGGGGATGCCGAGCACGAAGGCGCCCATCAACAGGCGTATGACGTGCGGGTTCTGGCTGGTGGTGTACAGCGTGTGCTCGCCGCTGGTGACGTCGTAATCGCCGATCGCGGCGCGGGGTTCCATCGCGTTCGGAATCAGCCGGTTGTTGACCAGCTCGATGCTGGTCACGCGGTCGGCCTTGGCGAACGCGGCGTCGACCGCGGCTTCGTCGCCCAGCACCCAGTCGTAACAGACGTTGTTCGGCGCGTCGGCATAGACCGGATTGGCGCCGGGCTTCATGGCCGCGCGCAGGGTCGGCGAGGCGGGCAGCGGTTCGTATTCGATCTCGACCAGATCCGCCAGGTCGCGCGCGCCGGCCTTGGTTTCCGCGATCACCACGACGACCGGGTCGCCGACGTGCCGCACGCGCTCGACCGCGAGCACGGGATGCGGCGGTTCCTTCATCGGCTGGCCGTTGCGATCGGTGATGCCCCAGCCGCACGGCAGCCCGTTGACCTTGTCGGCGACCAGATCGGCGCCGGTGAAGCAGGCAACGAAACCCTCTTCCTTTTCCGCCTTCGACGTAACGATGCGCTTGATCAGCGCATGTGCGTGCGGCGAGCGGACGATCACGGCGTAGGTTTGCTTCGGCAGGTTGATATCGTCGACGTATCGGCCGCGGCCGGTGATGAACCGTAAATCCTCGACTCGCCGGACAGATGCGCCAATGCCCATTTCGGTCATGGAACGCCCTCCCT
Organism: Alphaproteobacteria bacterium; assembly: GCA_050186335.1. Classification (GTDB taxonomy): domain Bacteria; phylum Pseudomonadota; class Alphaproteobacteria; order Bin65; family Bin65; genus JBFWYO01. Next base: position 15,646 of record JBFWYO010000040.1, read on the forward strand.
AGAAATGCAGTTTTGTTATTTGCGCATTGCGGCTGCGCCGGCCTTTATCGATTTGACGATGTTGTGATAGCCGGTGCAGCGGCACAGATTGCCTTCCAGCCATTCGCGAATTTCGCGTTCCGACGGATCGGCCTTGTGCTTCACCAGATCGAGCGCCGACATGATCATGCCCGGCGTACAGAAGCCGCATTGCAGCCCGTGATTCTCGCGGAACGCCTCCTGCATTGGGTGCAGTTTGCCGTTCTTGGCGACGCCTTCGATGGTGGTGATCTCGGCACCTTCCACCTGCAGCGCCAACAGGGTGCAGCTTTTCATCGACACGCCGTTAACGTGCACGACGCAGGCGCCGCATTGGCTGGTATCGCAGCCGACGTGGGTGCCGGTCAGCCCGAGTTGCTCGCGCAGCAGGGTGACCAATAGGGTCCGCGGCTCGACCTGGGCCGAAACCGGCTTCCCGTTCACTTTCAGGGACACACCGACGGTCATTCTCTCCCTCCCCATATTCGTTAGGCGTCGAATCCTGTCGCGCATCCGTTAGAGGCGCGGCGGCGTCCGACCGAGTCTTGATCCTTCGAGTTTCCGGCGCGCGCGCGGCGACGTCAAGGCAGGAAAAAGCTCGCTTGCGCGGCCGATTACGCCCTGGCGTTAAACCAATAGCAAGTATTGTCGATTATTGACGAAATGTGAGAGAAGCGGGGATGACTACCGCCGGACGGCGAAATACCAAGAAACAGGGGAAGAAATAGAATGAATACTCGTCATGTCGGTCGAATTGCGCGCGCAGCCCTCAAGCCCGCGATGCTGTGCTCGACGATACTCGGCTCGTTCGCGTTCGTCGGCGGAAGCGGTTTCGTCGCGAAGGCAGCCGATGATCCCGCGCATTGGCTCGATGGCGGCTCGATCTACGGCCGCTTCGAGATGCTTTACCTGCAGCGCCAGGTCACGTCCGGAATCCCGTTGGGGTTCGTCGATGCGCCGGGCGACGGGTATATCGCCTTGCGCAGCAACGATCTTCGGTTCGACCACGAGCCGGGCGGCCGCTTCGCGATCGGTTGGCGCCCGGATTATTACAATGCGATCGAGTTGTCGTTTCTGCTGCTGAACAGTCATAAATCCTCGCGTGCCGTCACGGATGCCAACGAGAACCTGCAGCCGATCTTCAGCAACGACGGGAGTTTCCTCAATATCGGCAGTTTCGAGGACGCGGAGCGTTACACGATCACCTATCGCACCAGTTTGAACAGTGTCGAAATCAGCTATCGGCGCCGCACCGACTGGTGGGGCGGCTTTCGCGCGAACTTCACGGGCGGTCCGCGCTTTGTCCAACTGAACGAGAAGTTTCGGCTGATCTCGGACGATTCCCTGCCGCCCAGCCCCTCTAACACCGGCGACTATTCGATCCGGGCCGACAACCGGCTGTTCGGCGCTCAATTGGGTGTCGAAGTGAACTATCGCTTCGACCGGGCGCGCACGATCGGGTTCGATCTCGTCGGCCGCGTCGGCGTATACGCGAACCAGGCCAAGCAGGATACGATCGTTCTCGACGAGAGCGCCCAGGTGTTTGCCGCCTCGGTGGATCGGGTGCGGTTGGCGACCACGATGGATGCCGGGCTCTATTTCGTCTGGGAACCGGTCCCGAACCTCACGCTTCGCGCCGGCTATGAATTGCTGTTCATCAACGGCGTTGCGCTGGCGCCGCAACAGATGGCGACGACCAATTCCGCAGGCGCGTTCTCGCAACTGAACATGAGCGGGAACGTGCTGTACCACGGCGCGTCGGTGCGACTGACGTACAATTTCTGCTACAATTCATGCCCGACGCCGGAGAACAACGCGATTCGGTTCGCGCCGCCCCCGATGCCGGCGATGCGCCCCGCAATCTACGCCGGCGCGGAGTTTCTTTATCTTCGACGCGCTAGCACGGACGGCGTCGCATTGGCTTTCCTGGACGACGGCGCGACGTCGCCGGTGGTCCTGCGCAGCAACGATCTGGGCTTGGGCAGCGAACCCGCGGTTCGCGTAACGGTCGGCTACCGTTTCGATGCCCGTAATTCGGTCGAAATAGGCTTCAGCTACCTCGGGCGGCACAAATCCTCGGCGTCGGCGACCGGCGCCGCTCTGGACAGCACGTTTCTCGAGGAAGAGTTCATCACCGACGACAGCTTCGATAACGCCAGCCAGTTCAGCGCCGTCCACAGCTCCCGCGGCTGGAGCACGGAGCTCAATCTCCGGCGCGAGCTGGGCATGTGGGGCGGCTTCAAGCTGGCCGGTCTGATCGGCTTCCGCTACGTGGATTTCCGCGAAAAACTTGAGGTTTCCACGATCAATCCGTTCGACGGCCCGGGTCAATACAACATCCGGACGACCAATCGCATGTACGGCGGTCAGATCGGCGTTTCGATCGCCTACGAGTTCGATTTCATCAAAGGGTTCGGCATCGCGTTCGATGGCAAAGCGGCGATATTGGCCAACTCGGCCAGGCAATCGACCGACATCTTCAGCGCCGGCTCGCAGCAGATCGACACCGGTGCGAGCAAGACCGGCATGGGCACGTTGGCCGAAGCGACCATTCGAGCGACCTATTCGCCGATTCCGAATCTCGAAATCTCGGCGGGATATACGGTCATTCATATCGGCGGCGTCGCCTTGGCGCCGAACAATTATGCGTCGACCAATACGACCAATTCGTTCACGCAAATCCACAAATCCGGCAGCGCGCTGTATCACGGGCTGACGGTGGGAATGAAATACGCGTTCTCGCTCTAATACGACGGGTCATGGCTGGCGCGGTCAGCGCGGCGCCAGCCACCAACCCCAAACCGCCAGGACGGCGGCGATAAACAGCGTGACCAGGGCAAGCCACGCCAAATCGGACAGGCCGGGACGCTCGGTCGTGTGATCGATGCCGGCCGGGTCGAGTTGTGCCAGCGGCGGAGTCTCGCTCACGCGATCGGCTCCATGTCGCTGCCGTCGGACGGCTTCGCGACGGTCGAGCCGGGCGCCACCTTCTCGCAGAAATTGGTGAAAAACTGATCCGCCAGCTTGCGCGCGGTGCCGACGATGAGTCGCGAGCCGATCTGCGCCAGCTTGCCGCCGACTTTCGCATCCGCGTTGTATTTCAGGATCGTGCTGTTGGCGTTTTCCTCGTCGAGGGTGACCACAGCACCGCCCGAGGCGAAGCCGGCAACGCCGCCTTTGCCTTCGCCGACGATGCGGTAGCCGGCCGGCGGGTTGAGATCTTCCAGCGTCACTTCGCCGGTGAAGCGCGCGCTGACCGGCCCGACTTTAGACTTCACCGTCGCCGTGAACTTGGTGTCCGAAACCTTGTCCAACGCCTCGCAGCCGGGAATGCATTCCTTCAGCACCGCCGGATCGTTGAGCGCTTGCCACACTTTTTCGCGCGGGGCGGGGATTTTGAATTCGCCGGATATTTCCATCGGACAGGCCTCGTTTATGAACGCGGCGGCAGACTAGCGACGGCGTGGGCGAAGCGCAATCGGCGCGGCCGCGAGGTTAGAGCATCCTCACGGCCACGTGACCCTTCTCGCCGGAGATGCCGATATAGTCGTAGCGCTTGCCGGACGCGGCGACGAATTCCTGGAACGCCTTAAATTCATGTTGCCGCCAGCCGGGATAGTTGTAGTACTCGTCGAACACGATGATCGTGCCGTTGACGATGCGGCTGCCTAGAATGTCGAACACGATCTTGGTGGACTCGTAGATATCGCAGTCGACATGCAGGAACGCGACGTTGCCGGGGTTGGCCGCCAGGAACGGCGGCAGGGTCTGGTCGAACCAGCCGACATGCAGCTTCACGTTGGCCGGCACTTGCGGCAGCTTGCCGCCCATGTCGAACTTGCCCTTGGTTTCCTTGGTGCCGGTCCAATCGGCGGGCAGGCCCTCGAACGAATCGAAGCCGTGCACGGGGCGTTTCGTGGAATCGCCCAGGCAGCGGATCGAGGCGCCTTTCTCGACGCCGAATTCCAAAATCAGTCCGTCTTCCGGCGCTTGCCGCAGCGCATAGCGCAGCAGCGCGATACGGTCGTCCATGACGCGCGCGTTCGGCATCTTTGCCAGAATGTAGGCGACGGAATCCTGCTTGGCCGCCAGGCGCAAGTCGAACCACAAATCGTTGACATAGTATTTGTGCAGGAAGCGCCGGTAGATCCGGCCGTAGAAGCCCTTTTTGAATAACGCCATCGTCGAGTTTTCCCGCGGCTCCCCAGGCCATTCGAGGCCCGGCCTATGAACAGGCCGGGCCGCTTTACTGTCAAGCCATAATGCGTCGCGCGGGTGCGCGCCTATTTCACTTCGACGGCGTAATCCGAAACCGGCAGGGCTTTCTTGATGACGCCCTGCTTTTCGAGGAAGGCGGCGAAACGGGCATAGCGCGCGGTATCGAGCGCCGCAGGGCGCTGGGCAAAGCGCGGTAGCGTATCGCGCCACGCGCGCTTGTTCAGTTCGTTGTCGAGATCCTTGCGGCCCTTGATGAACAGTTCCCAGCCTTCGTCCGGCCGGTTGATCAAGGACAGCGTGCCTCGCTCGACCGCGTCGAGAAACTTGCGGAAGCGCGGATCCGCGGTCTTGTCCTTGTGGGCGACCACGATCAACTCGTCGTACGCCGGCACGCCTTCGTCTTCGGGATAGAACGCCCGGCCCGGCTTGCCTTCAAGCGCCAGCTGATTGAGCTCGAAGTTGCGATAGGCGCCGATCACCGCGTCGACCTGTCCGGACATGAGCGACGGCGAGAGCGAGAAGTTGACGTTGACCATGGTGACGTCCTTCATGCTGACGCCGTGCTTGGCGAGCATCTGCTTCAACACCGCCTCTTCGATGCCGCCCAGGGAGAACCCGATCTTCTTGCCTTTCAGGTCGGCGATGGTCTTGATCGGGCCGTCGCGCAGCACGACCAGCGAATTGAGCGGGGTCGCGACCAGCGTGCCGATGCGCTTGAGCGGCACGCCTTCGCCGACCTGGATATGCAACGCCGGCTGATACGAAACCGCCAGATCGCCCTTGCCGGCGGCGACCAGGCGCGGCGGATCGTTCGGATCGGCCGGCGCGATCAACTCCACGGTTAAGCCTTGCTCTTTGAAGTAGCCGCGTTCGAGCGCCACGTAAATCGGCCCGTGATCCGGATTGACGAACCAATCCAGCAGGATTGTGAGCTTTTCTTCGGCGCGCGCGCCCGATGCCGCGCACAGCGCGACAACGGCGATCAGCATCAGACGTAACTTCATGGCGTACTCCTTCAATCGAAATAGACTCATTAGTCGTCGGACGGCTGGGTGTCGGGCTGCCACGGCAACATTCGCCGCAGCAGCGCATCGAGGCTGAAATAGAGCGCGATGCCGACGATCGCGAGCACCACCAAGGCGGCAAACATGAGCGGCTCCTGCGAGCGACCCTTGGCGTGCATCATCACGTAGCCGAGCCCGGCGCTGGCGCCGACCCATTCGCCGACGATGGCGCCGATGGGCGCGATCGCCGCCGCCACGCGCAGGCCGGAGGCGAGCGCCGGCAGCGCCGCTGGAATGCGGATGCGGCGCAAAATCGCGGCGCGCGGTGCGTTCATGGTGCGCGCCAAATCGAGCCAACCCGGTTCGGTACGGCGCAACCCGTCGTAGAACGCCGCGGTCACCGGGAAGTAGATGATCAAAGTCGCCATCGCGACCTTCGACCAAAGCCCGTAGCCGAACCAGAGCACCAGAATGGGCGCCAGCGCGAACACCGGAATCGCCTGGCTGGTCACCATGATCGGCAGCAGCCAGCGCCGCGCCGGGCGATAGAACGACATGGTCAGCGCGGTGGCACAGCCGAGCAAGGCGCCCAACAGAAGGCCCAGAATGATTTCGAGAATCGTGTGGCCGGCGTGGAACGCCAGCGTGTCCCATCGTTCGACCATCGTTTCGGCGACGCGCCACGGCGTCGGCAGCATGAAGGGCGGCATCGCGGTGGCCCAGATCACGATCTGCCAGATCAGGATCAAGCCGGCGACGATGACGACGGCGCGCACGACGTTCATGGCTGCGCCTCGTAGGCGGCGGCGAGGCGGCGCAGAAGTTCCTCATGCAGGCGCACGACCGACGGCGCCGACACGTCGCGCGGCGGTACGCCGTCCGGATGCAGCGGCGCGCCCAGTTGCGCCGGGCGGCCGGCGAGTACCAGCACGTCATGGCCGAGACGCAGCGCTTCGAGCGGATCATGGGTGACCAGCAGAACCGTTTTGCCGGCCAGCAGGTTCGACGCTTGCGCCTGAAGCGCATGACGGGTGATCGCATCGAGCGCCGAGAACGGCTCGTCCATCAGGACGATCGGCCGGTCTTCCATCAACGTTCGGGCGAGCGCCACGCGCTGTCGCTCGCCGCCGGAAAGTTGGCGCGGTCGCACGACGGTTTTGTCCGAGAGACCGACTTGCGCCAGCAAGGTCTCGCCGCGCGCGCGGGTAGCTGCGTCGATCCTGCCGGTGCGCAACAACGCGCCGAGGCAGACGTTTTCGCGTGCGGTGAGCCAGGGCAGCAGCAAATCCTGCTGCGCCATATAGGAGAAGCGCGCGGTGAGCGGCTGCCCGTCGGCCGCATCGACTGAGGTGCGCGCGTCCTTTGGCGCAAGACCCGCGATCACGCGCAGAAGGCTCGATTTGCCGACGCCGCTCGGGCCCAATAAACACGTCCAGCGGCCGGCCGGCACGGTCATGTCCAGATCGCGGAACAGATCGACGCCTTCGTACGCCAGGTGCGCGCCGCGAACGCGAACGGAGAGGGATTGGGCGGGAGGTGCTGCCAGGGTCACGATCACTAGTCCCTACGCCGGTCCGAACCGGATCAGGTTCCCGGGGTCGTCCTACGCAGGACCTCTCAGCCGACCATCGGCTCCCCCCAGTGAAGCGGCGGTAAAATAGGGAAGGCGAAGGGGGCTGGCAAGGCCGGCGAAGCCTCGGTCCAAAGATAATTCAATGCCTTGAGCCCGGCGCCCGGCGCTGTATTCTGATTAGGAACCGTGAAACCGAAAGCGCCGTATCGCCATGTCCTGGTCGCTGCCCAAACTGCGCCAATTGACCGACACCGACGTGCGGACGTTCCGTACCCGGGGCTTTGTGATCGTCGAGAAGCTGCTCGACGAGGCACGGATCGCGGCATTGCGCGCGCGTTTCCCGCTGTTGTTCGCCGGCAAGTTCGATACCGGCGTGTATCCCGACGAATGGTACTGGCGCGAGGGCATGAGCCTGCCGGACGTCACGCGCCACATGGGCAACGCGTGGAAGGCCGACCTGACCGTGGCGAGTTACGGCCTGTCCGAAGATATCGGCCGCGCCGCCGCGCAATTGAACGGCTGGGACGGTGCGCGCATCGCGCAGGATACGATCTGGTGGAAGGCGCCCAAAACCAAACCGATCGCCTATCATCAGGATTCGTCGTTCATGGATTTTCTCGATCCGCCGAACACGACGACGTGCTGGTTGACCCTGGACGACACCGAGGCCGATGCCGGCACCCTGGAATACGTCCCGGGCTCGCATCGCTGGCCGCTGACGCCGATTCCCGATCAGTTCCACGGCGTCGAGGATTTTCGCGCCGCCATGAAGCACGCGGCGAGCGCCGCCGGCATCGTGCCACCCGAGCCATATATAATTCAGATTCCCGCCGGCAGTTGCGTGTTCCATATCGGCGAAATCTGGCACGGCTCGGGGCCGAACACGCGCAGCGACATCATGCGCCGAAGCATCGGCGTGCATATGATCCGACCCGAGGCCCGCTTCAGCAATCGTCCCGGCGGATACATCTTCCGGCGCTATCAACTGACCGGCGACGACCGCTTGGACGAAAGCTTCTTTCCGATCCTGTGGACCAAAGACGGCAAGCGCACCGCCTGGATCGACGAGTATTGCCGCACCGGGCGTCGTTTGCCGCAAACGGCGGCGGCACACGCGGCGGAATAGTAGTCTCGCTCGGTCGCCTGGCGACAGGCCGGCTCGGCTTCGACGACGCAGAACTGGGGACTCCATGAACGACTCGCCGCCATCGTCGCGCCGGGGCGCGCTTGAAACATTGATGCCGCCGGACATGGCGCTAGCGTGCGAGGTTGCCGGCGTCGCCAAGGCACGGCGCGACGTGACGTCGCTGTTCGTACTCGGCATCCTGGCCGGCGCGTTCGTCGCGTTCGGCGCCATTTTCATGACCGTGGTGGTAACCGGCTCAGGCGATCTGCCCTGGGGCGTCGTCCGACTGCTTGCCGGGATGAGCTTTTCGCTCGGACTCATCCTGGTGATCGTCGGCGGCGCCGAATTGTTCACCGGCGATTCGCTGATGATCGTCGCCTGCGCCGGCAAGCGCATTTCGCCGGCCGCATTGCTGCGCGCCTGGACCATCGTCTATCTGGGCAATATCGTCGGTGCGCTGGGCACGGCGGCGCTGGTTTTCGCCGCCGGCCAGCATGGCTTCGGCGGCGGTGCCATCGGCAAGACGGCGCTGACCGTCGCCGCCGCGAAAGCCGCGCTGCCGACGTTCCAATTGTTCGTTCTGGCGGTGCTGTGCAATGTCCTGGTCTGCCTGGCGGTATGGATGAGTTTCGGCGCGCGCAGTCTGGCGGACAAAGTTCTCGTCATCGTGCCGCCGATCACCGCATTCGTCGCCGCCGGCTTCGAGCACTCGATCGCCAACCTTTATTTCCTGCCTTACGCGCTGGCGGTGAAATACTGGGCCGGACCGGAATTCTGGACCGCGATCGGGCAGACCGCGGACTCGTATGCCGGACTGACCGTCGTCCGTACGCTGCACAACATCGCCGTCGCCACCGCCGGCAATCTGATCGGCGGCAGCTTGCTTGTGGGGGCGGTCTATTGGTTTGTCTATTTGCGCGGGCGGACGGGCCAGTCGTAATCCGCTTCGCCGCAGCGGGATAAAATGGCGCGCGGAAACGAATCCGACGGTCGGTTAGGGGAGATGAAATGGCCAAGAATCTGCGGCTGACGCTTGCGGTGGGCGATTACGACCACATGCGCGATTTGGCGCTCGATCGAGTGCGGCCGCAGGGCATCGACCTGACCGTGCTGAACTACGATGTCGAGGAGATCTTCTTCCGCTTTCACGATCGCCTGGAATGGGATGTTTCGGAGCTGTCCATGGGGATGTACTGCTCCGCCATCTCGCGCGGCGACAATCGATTCATCGCGCTTCCGGTCTTCCCGTCGCGCGTGTTCCGCCACTCGGCGATTTACGTGCGTGCCGACGGCGACGTGCGCACGCCCGGCCAGTTGATCGACAAACGGGTCGGCATTGCGCAGTGGTCGCAAACCGCGACGATCTACGTGCGCGGCTTCATCGCGCATTCGGCGGGCGTGCCGCTGGGACGAATTCGCTGGATTCAGGCCGGCGTCAACGATCCCGGCCGCGCGGAGCCTTCAACCCTGCGGCTGCCGGACGACATTCGGATTGAGTCGGTGGTTGACCGCAGCCTCACCGACATGCTGCTCGCCGGCGATCTCGACGCGATCATCAGCGCGCGACCGCCGCGTGCCTTCACGCAGGGCGACAAGCGCGTCGTGCGGATGTTTCCTGACTATCGGACGGCGGAGACGGCATATTTCAAGGAAACCGGCATCTTCCCGATCATGCACACGGTGGCGATTCGCCGCGATGTCTACGAGGCAAATCGCTGGATCGCGCGCAATCTGACGGTCGCCTTCGACGAAGCGAAGAATCGGAGCGTGGCGCGCATGCTCGATTTCACCGCGGCGCACGTGCCGCTGCCCTGGGTGCCGGACCTGGCGGAAACGGTCGGTCGGGGGCTTTTGTTCCCCAAGGGCGATTTTTGGCCCTACGGCATCGAGGCCAATCGCGTCACGCTGACGGCGTTCCTCGACTACGCGTACGAGCAGGGCGTGTGTCATCGGCGCCTGACGATCGAGGAAATTTTCGCCGAAGAGGCGCTGGCGCAGATTCGCGTCTAGCGCGACACCTTCCAGCCGCGGCCGGTTGCGGCGGTCGCAAGTTCGCCGCGCGTGCGGTATGAGTCCGACGAATTCGTTTGGAATGTGGGGTCGTGCCGTGTCCATCCGCCCACGCTTCATCGGCAGCGATATCTATCGGCGCTCGCGCTACGGCGGCAAGCACCCGTTGGCGATTCCGCGCGTTTCGGCGGCGATCGATCTTTGCCGCGCGATGGGTTGGCTGGCGGATGCGGATTACATCGACAGCCCGATCGCGACGCCCGATCAACTGGCGCGGTTTCATACGCGCGATTACATCGATGCGGTCATCCGCGCCGAGCGCGATCAGGCGGCCGACGAGTCGATGCGTGCGCGGCATCATCTGGGCATCAACGGCAATCCCGTGTTCGGCGAAGTGTTTCGCCGCCCGGCCACGGCGTGCGGCGCGAGCCTCCTGGCGGCGGAACTGCTGCGCGACGGCGGCGTGATCTATAGCCCGGCCGGCGGGACGCATCACGGCAGGCCGGATCGGGCGAGCGGCTTCTGCTTCTTCAACGATCCGGCACTCGGCTTGCTGGCCATGCTCGACCAGGGCATCGAGCGGATCTGCTATGTCGATATCGACGCGCACCACGGCGACGGCGTCGAGGACGCCTTCGCCGACGATCCGCGCGTGACGACAATTTCCGTGCACGAAGCGGGACGCTGGCCGCGCACCGGGGACCGCAACGACGGCGCGCGCGGCATTTTCAATTTTCCGGTACCCGAGCGGTTCGACGACGGCGAGTTTGCGCTGGTGCTGGAGCAGGGCATATTGCCGATCGTCGCCGCGCGCCGACCCGAAGCGATCGTCCTGCAATGCGGCGCGGATGCGCTGGCCGAGGATCCGCTCAGCCGGTTGACGCTGTCGAATAACGCGCATTGGCGCGCCGTGGCGGCTTTGCGCTCCCGGGCGCCGCGTTATCTGGTGCTCGGCGGCGGCGGATACAATCCGTGGGCGGTGGCGCGCTGCTGGTCGGGCGTATGGGCGACCTTGAACGATTTTCCGATTCCGGAACGCTTGCCGGCCGAAGCCGAGTCCGTCTTGCGCAGCCTGGCTTGGTCGCGCACGCCGCGCGATCCGCCCGAGCACTGGTTGACGACGTTGCGCGACGCGCCGCGCGACGGTCCGGTGCGCCGGGACGTTCTCGATCTCGTCAAAAAGGCTGCGCAAGCGGCGGCAACCGGTTAAGGTTGCGGCCGTTAAATTCAGACCGGCCCGTTGCGACGTCCGCTTCGCGTCTTCGGCGGTCCGCGCCAACACACGCCTTTCCGACTCGAGGATCTCGCTTCAATGGCTCGTCCGACCGTCTCTTCCGGCGCTGAAACGCAAAGCCGCGCCGTGCGCCTGATGCTGTTTGCCGTGGCGTTCCTCAACGGCTGGATCATCATGCAGATCGAAATTCTCGGCGGCCGCGTGCTGGCGCCGTTTTTCGGTTATTCGGTCTATCAATGGGGCGCGCTGATCGGCATCGTGATGGCCGCGCTGTCGGTCGGCTATTACATCGGCGGGCGCGTCGGCGACCGGCCCTCGGCCAAGTCGTTCCTACTCGGCGCGACGCTGCTTTCGTTGATCTACATCGTCGCGATGACGTTCCTGGCCGAAAGCATCCTGCCGAGCTTGCGCGCGGTCGGGCCCGCGTGGGGCGCGGTGATCGCAAGCACGGTGCTGCTGGGCGTGCCGTCGATCCTGCTGGCGACCACGTCGCCGATCGTCATCCGGCTGACCGCGACCAATCTGATCGCGAACAGCGCCGGCAAGGTTTACATGGTCTCGACCATCGGCAGCATCGGCGGGACCTTTTTCACGACCTTCTTCGCCATACCCGAGTTGGGCTCGCGCACCAGCCATCTGGTCGCCGCGGGATTGACCGCGGCCTCGGTGATCCTGCTGGCGGCGTCGATGCGCGATCGGAAGTTCGCCGGTGCCGCGGTGGTGGCGTTCGCGGCGGCGATTGGAATGCAGGTCGCCGAAGGCGCGAAAAAAGAACCCGGCATGCTGTTCACCGGCGAGTCGATCTACAACATCATCAAGGTGCAGGAGGCCGGCAACCACCGGTATCTGTTCCTGAACTACACCGACGGCGCGCAGACGGTGATGATCAAGAACCAGGTGCTGACCGGTTCGTACTACGATTATTTCCTGCTCGGTCCGCATTTGACCGGCGGCAAGAAGGTGCTGTTTCTGGGCGTTGCCGGCGGCACGTCGCTCAAGCAACTGGTCGATACCTATCCGGATGTCGAAGTCACCGGCGTCGAGCTCGATCCCGCCGTCGTCGATATCGCCAAGAATTATTTTTTCCTCAAGGATCACCCGCGCATCAAGCTGGTCGCCGAGGACGCGCGCTGGTTCGTATCCTCGACCAAGGAGAAATACGACGTCATCGCCCTGGACTTGTATGTGACCGGCCACGTCCCGTTCTTCACCACGACGCAGGAATTCTTCGCCGTCGTGCGCGACCGGCTGACCGACAACGGCGTGATGATGCTAAATCTGCTCTCGGCGCGGCCGGGCGACGAGTTGGTCGGCCCGTTCGTGCGCACCATCGCCAGCCAGTTTCCCAGCGTCTATCTGACCAATTACGGCAACTTCATCGTCATCGGCACCAAGCAGAAGACGACGCTGGCGCAGCTCAGCGAGCAGCTGAAAAAGCCCGGCAAGACCGGCGACGTCGATACGGTGCTGCGGCGCACGCTCGGGTCGATCCGCGACGCGCGCGTCGATGCGAAATGGCCGATGTTCACCGACGATAAGAACGACGTGGAGTTCCGGACGTTCCGGCAGTTCTACGGGACGTATTGAGGGGCCATGCTTTGACAGGCACGACGCGATCGCTGGGCCGTCTTGACCTTGTCACCCCGGCCGAAGCGCAGCGGAGAGCCGGGGTCCAGGATCTGTCCGCGGCGATCGTCCCTGGACCCCGGATCGGCGCGCCGCTACGCGTCGCTGGTCCGGGGTGACAATTGAAATTGAACGCTCGCCTTACCGTTTGCGCACCAAAGTGACCCCGTCGCCGATCGGGACCATCGCGATGCTGACGCGCTTGTCCTTGTGCAATTTGGCGTTGAGCTTGCGCAGCGCCACGGTCGAAGCGGATTTCTTCTTCGGATCCGCCACCGAACCGCCCCACAGCACGTTGTCGAACGCGACCAGGCCGCCCTGGCGCAGCAATTTCAGCGTCGCCTCGTAATAGCCGTCGTAATTCTCCTTGTCGGCGTCGATGAAGGCGAAATCGAACGTGCCGGCGTGGCCGTCTTTCAGCAAAGCGCTCAGCGTCTCGAGCGCGGGGCCCAGGCGCAGGTCGATCTTCTTATCGACGCCCGCGCGCTTCCAGAACGGCTTGCCGATCCTGGTCCATTCGTCGCTGACGTCGCAGGCGATCAGCTTGCCGTCGGCCGGCAGCGCCTCGGCCACGCAGAGCGCCGAATAGCCGGTGAAGGTGCCGACCTCGAGGCATTTCTTCGCGCCGATGGTCTCGACCAGCAGGGCCATGAACTGGCCCTGTTCGGGCGAGATCTGCATGCCGCCCCATTCCAGCTTGGCGGTCTTCGCGCGCAGGCTTTTCTTGACCGCGCTGTCGCGCACGGAATGGGCGACCAGATAGTTGCGGACGGTTTTGTCGATGTTCCAGGACCGGGCGCTCATGATTGTTCTGCTCTTTGTTTTAAGGGGCGGTTGGGGGAACGGAGGCGGGGGCGGTGCGCGCGGTGGGCAATATAGGTCGCGCACCGCGACCGGCAACTGCAACCCGAGGGCGCGCGGCGCAATGCCGTCCGACGCGCGCGCGCCTTGAGCTTGCGGGCCGTTTTGTGTATGTGAACGGACCGGGTACGGGGTGTAGCTCAGTCTGGTAGAGCACTGGTTTTGGGAGCCAGGGGTCGGAGGTTCGAATCCTCTCGCCCCGACCAATCGGCGAAGTTTCGGGTAAAGGCGGGAAGCATGACGGCGCGCATCTTCAAACCGGCCAAAACGGCCATGCAATCGGGCCGCGGCAACACCAAGGATTGGCAGGTCGAATTCGAGCAGGCGGGTCCGAAGCAGCACGACCCGCTGATGGGTTGGACCAGTTCCGCCGACACGCAACAGCAGGTGAAGCTGTCGTTCGCCACCAAAGACGAAGCGATCGCCTATTGCGAGCGCAACCAGATCGACTATGTGCTGCAGGAACCGCGCGAACGCCGCCTGAAGCCAAAGGCCTACGCGGACAATTTCCGCTGGACGCCGCGCGCCAGATAGTACGCCATTCGATCGGCGTTTCCGCTGCCGGGACGCCGATTGCGGCCGTGCCCGTGCCCAAGCCGTGCCCGTTTACGTTGCATCGACCCCGTAGCTCAGCCGGATAGAGCAACTGCCTTCTAAGCAGTAGGTCGCAGGTTCGAGTCCTGCCGGGGTCGCCAGCGTCGCGGTGGCGCGCGCTACACCAGCAACACGATCTTCCCGAAATGCGCGTTCGATTGCATGTAGGTCTGCGCTTCGAGCGCGGCGTCGAACGCGAACGTGCGGTCGACGATCGGCTTCATCTTGCCGCTTTCCAGGAGCGGCCACAGGTCGGCCATCGCGCGGCGGTTGAGTTCGATCTTTTCCTCGATCGAGCGCGAGCGGAACGTCACGCCGATCAATTTGATCCGCTTGAGCGCCAATAGATCGAGATCGATCGGCGCTTCCTTGCCGCCCAGGCGGCCGACATCGACGATGCGCGCCTTGACGGCGGCGGCTTCGAGATTGCCCGCCAGCACCGAGGCGCCGACATTGTCCATGATCACATCGACGCCCTTGTCCTTGGTGGCCTCGCGCGCGACCTTGGCGAAATTCTGCGTCTTCGTGTTGATGCCGACATCGACGCCGACGGTTTTGAGCCTGACGAGCTTGGCGTCGCTGCTCGAGGTGCCCAGTACCATGCCGGCGCCGAGCGCCTTGGCGATCTGCACGCCGGCGATGCCGACGCCGGCGGCGGCGGCCTGAATCAGCACCGCTTCGCCTTTTTGCATCGCGCCGTTGACGACGATGGCGTCGTGCGCGGTCAGATACCAGACCGGGATCGAGGCCGCTTCGGCCCAGTTCATGGAGGCGGGGACTTTGAGCGCCAGGCGATGATCGGCCACGCTGCGTTCGGCATAAGTGCTGCCGGCCATCGCCGTGACCCGGTCGCCCTTAGCGAAGCCTTTGACGTTCGCGCCCATGCCGATCACTTCGCCGGTCGTCTCCAGGCCCGGAATGAACGGCCCGGCATTGGCGAAGTGCATCGGCCGGCGCGCGAGATCGGCGCGGTTCAACCCGACTGCCTTGACCGCGATCAGCAGATCGTTCGGGCCGGGCATCGGGTCGGCCACGGTCTGCACGGCCAGCGTATTGCCTTCCGGCTTTTCGACGACGACGACGGCTTTCATACGCGTTTCCTCTCGGCTTTCTCGGAATTGGTGCGCTGCACGGCCGGGCGGCCGATATCGAAGCTTAGGTAATCGCGGCGGACGCGGCAACCTATGGCGGCTGTTCGCACGTCAGCGTTGCCGTTTGACGGCAGTTCGGTCGCGGGCCCGCGACGCCGGAGTGCGGGCCATCGCGCAAGGCTTTGACCGGGCCATTACCGCGATGGATCGTAGCCGGCTCGGTCACCGCAGATTCCGTTTTCGCACCAACGCCTTGTCGCGCTCGTGCGTCGGCCCGTGGCTCAGCCGGTTCGGGGCTTCGGTCGTATACATGCAGGCGATCGCCGGCAGAGCGAGGGGCGGCGCATCGCGCGTCAGCCGCAGGAATAGATCCCAATCGGCCATTTCCCGCAGATCGGGATCGAAACGCGCTTCGGGCAATCCGGCGCGATGGGCGATGCAGCCGATATCGGCGATATTGTGCCGCGCCACCGCGTGATGATCGTAGGGCCAATAGAACAGGCGGGGCATCTGCCCGCTGCCTTTGCGGTCGATGCGCGATAAATCGTCCACGACGATGGCGCCGTACAAGATTTTCGAGCCGGGTCGTTGCTCGAAGCCCCAGACGATCGATTTCAGCCAATTCGGCATCATAATGTTGTCGTCGTCCAGATAGGCGACGAGTTCGCCGCGCGCTTCGGCCAACGCCACGTTACGTGCGGCGCCGGCACCGACGCCGTCAGCCCGGAAATGGCGAATCCGGGGATTGCCGAGCGCGGCCAGGAACGCCTGCGTGCCGTCGGTGCTGCCATCGTCGACGATCAGCAATTCCCAGTGCGGGTAGGTTTGTCGTTCGACCGATGCGATGGCGCGTTGCAGAAGCGCGCTGCGATTGCGCGTCGGCAGAACCACGGAGACAAGCGGCCGCGTGTGGACGGCGGCGCGCTCGATCCAGTCCATCACGGTTCTGACTTCGAGCTGGCGCGCATGGTCGTCCACGCGCTTGGCAAGTGCCTCGTGCTGCTTGATCGCGGCGGCGACCCGCGCTTCCAGAGCACTTAGCCGGCGCCACGCGGTGGCGATGCGTTTCAGTCTCGAAAGCATGCAAACCCTCGTTCGAACCGGCGGACCGCTCCGTCATGTGCGTCGGCGGCGGAACACAGACCGTCTGCCGGCCGGATCATTTCATCGAGCGGGGGCCGGAACTCTTGGCAAAAATACGCCAGCGGATCCGCTCGGTACCGCCAGTCAAACGGGAGTCGGCGCCCAAGGCTTACGGTAGAGGTAACCGCGTGCAGTCAAGAAAACGCCGGCTGAATCGCTTCAGCCGGCGTTGATCTCGATGGGATGCAAGCGCGGCTATTTCTTCTTCATCGCCGGCTTGTCGTCCTGGAAATACGGCTCGTTGCTGACGATGCCGGGCGTCATAGCAGGTGGCGTGCCTGGGGTGGCCGGCGCTGCGGTCGTCGTACCTGGCGCGCCCGTTGTCGTGGCTGGCGGGCTACCCGGCGCTACGACACTGCGATGGCTGCTCACGCGGCCCATCGTCGTAGTCGAATAACCGCTGGTCGACGACGAGCGGCCCGGAGGATTGTCCGGAAACGCATCGTGCGCACTGATGCGGGTCTTCTCGATGCCGCCGGGCATCGGGCTTGCACTGCTCTTGGTCGCCGCCGGCGAGACGGCGTGGCGGCTGATGCTTTCCGGCTTCTTGCCGGGATCTTTCTGTGCGGCGGTATTCGATTGGCACGCACTCAGCGCCAAGGTCGCGGCGGCGATCAGGGTCGATACTTTGACTAAGTTTGGCATGGGCATCCGTTTCTCCTCTAAAAATCTGGTGATGGCCGCTGGGCTTCGGTCATGTCGGCTAAACAGTGCGTCCCAGATCGGTCTCACCGCCTGTATACGTATACTAAGGCAGCGGCTTGTCGCCGGGGCGTCAAGCCGCTGCCAATCGATATCGCCGCGAATCTCCCTTCGTACCGAGATTTCGGTGGATTCATTCCGCCCCTCGGCGACACGATCGAATATCGCGCGCTCGGCAGTTCCATAAATCATACTAGCAGAAGCAAGCGGCTTGCGGAACCGCGGTTGCGAGCGCATCCGCGACGCCGTAAAAAACGGCATCGCGGGCCTTGTGCCTGGCCAACGATGCCTTTGTGCAGTGCAATATTCCGGTTATTTTAACGCCGGTACGGCGGGACGTCATCCTGGAAGTACGGCTCGTTGCTGATGATTTCGATTTGCGGTCCGGCTGAACCCGGTGGCGTGTAATACGGCGCCATCGGTTGGTTCGAGTTCGGATACATGTATAGCGGGGGCGGCGCATAATTCGACGTATTGCCCGGATTGGTCGGATTTGCCTCATGAGCACTGATCCGGCCATTGTCCGACGGTACGCCGCTGGACGGCATACCGGAATCGCTGTCCCGGCTGCTGTAGATCGGACCCGGGAACGTTTGCACCGGAACCCCGTGATTGCTGGTGCGGGTGTCGGAAATCGACTCCTCGGCTTGTGCGAATGTCGCAAAACCGAGAGCAAACGGTGCCGCTACGAGTATGGCAAGAATCTTGGGTATTTTGGTCATACAGGTCTCCTTGAACATAAGCCCCGGAACGGATTCGGGACTATTGGCCATAGGAACGCCCTCGACCCGGCTCTGTTCCCGCAATTCGTGTATCTCCGGCCCTGGAACAGGCCCGATACCCGCAATACGCGCGAGCCTCCAAGTGGCTGCTTTCGTGAATTGGCGCGCTGCCGACGCGAATGCGCCATAGAAGCAATTTTTTTGTATACACAAGTGCACCGTTTCCGGCCGACATTTCGATCAAATCGACCGAGCTTTGTAATTTTGTGTACAATTTGCCGGGACGGGGCGCGGCAGGCATTCTATAATTCTTGGTCGGCGCTTTCGCGCCAGTGGCCCGAATTACCGGGCGACTTTGGCGAGCCGGCGCATTCAGAAGAATTCAAGCGGCTACCAAGCGGAGGATCTCATGAAAGATAAGAAATCGCGTAGCGGCGTCTCGCGCCGACAATTCGTCGCCGGCGCAACTGCCGCGACGGCGGCGGCAAGCATCGGATTTCCGGCCGTTCTGCGCGCACAGGCGGCGCCGATCAAGGTTGGCGTTCTGCATCCGGTGACCGGCCCGTTGGCGTATTCGGGCAACCAATCGCGCGCCGGTGCGCTGATGGCGATCGACGCCATCAACGCGGCGGGCGGCATCAAGTCGATGGGCGGGGCGAAGCTCGAAGCCGTGCTCGGCGATGCGCAATCCAAGCCGGATGTCGGCGCGGCGGAAGTCGAAAAGATGAACGAAGCCGGCGTTGCCGCGATCGTCGGTCCGTTCGCCAGCGCCATCGCGTTGGCAACCACGCAGGCCGCGGCGAAACACAATATTCCGCACGTCGTCGACGTCGGCGTGGTCGATCAGGTGGTGACGCGCGGGCTCAAGAACACGTTCCGCTTCGGTCCCGGCATCACCAGCATCGTCGACACCGCGATCCAGAATCTCGGCGCGCTGATCAAGGAAAGCAAGACGCCGATCAAGACCGTGGCGATCGTTCACGAAGAGTCGGCGTTCGGCTCGGGCATGGCGAAGACCTTGAACGCGCGCCTGCCGGGCATGGGCCTGGAGATCGTCGAGACGATCAGCCACGCCAACCCGACGCGCGATTTCGGCACCATCGCCCTCAAGCTCAAGGGCCGCAACCCCGATTTGATCATCCCGTCGAACTACTACGACGAGTATGTGCTGCTGGCGCGCACCATGCTGCAGCAGAAGATCTCGCCGAAAGCGATCTATTCGATCCTGGGCGGCGGCGCATCGAGCATGCGTTTCGTGCAGGAATTCAACGACGCCGCGCAATACGTGATCGACACCAACCACTGGGTCGATCCGCGCAAGCCGGGTTCGGCGGCGTTGATGAAGCAAGTCGAGGCGAAGAAGCTGTTCTTCACCTACGAAGTCTTCCTCAACTACGACTGCGTGCGCTTGCTGGCCGACGCGCTGGAACGCGCCAAGTCGGCCAAGCGCGAAGGCATCATCGACGCGCTCGCCGCATCGACCTGGGCCGATACGATCATGCCGTATGGCCCGACCAAGTTCGTCAATGGTCAGAACCAATCCGCGCGCGTGGTCAACACGCAGATCATCGGCAAGGAGATCAAGCTGATCTTCCCCAAAGAGGTTGCCAACGCGGCGCCGGTGTTCCCGATGCCGAAACGCGGCTGATCGACTGTGACGGGCCGGGCGGGATAGGTTTCCCGCCCGGCGCGCTCGCCGCGCAGGACTGATCGCATGTTCGAGTTGTCGATTCTGGTGCCGGCCGCGATCAACGGGCTGACGACCGGGGCGATTTACGCGCTGGTGGCGCTCGGGCTCACGCTTATCTACGGCGTACTGCACATCATCAACTTCGCGCACGGCAGCCTGTTGATGGTGGCGCTGTATGGTGTGTTTTTTCTGCACGCGCTGGTCGGCATCGATCCGTATCTGGCGCTGCTGATCGTCGTGCCGAGCGGCTTCGCCGTCGGTTATGCGCTGCAGCGCGGCGTGATCGGCAAGGCCAGCCACGGCAAAGACGAGAATATCCTGCTCGTCACACTCGGGTTGGCGATCATTCTCGATAACCTTGCGCTGTTCTTCTGGAAGGCCGATACGCGCTCGATCGACACCGTGTATGCGCTCGCGACGCTCGATCTCGGCGTTGCGATCGTGCCGGTGACCAAGGCGGTCGCCCTCGGCGGTGCCCTGGCGATCGCCGGCCTGCTGTGGCTGTTGATGACCCGCACCGATCTGGGCAAGGCGATCCGCGCGGTCGCCAAGGAGCGACAGGGCGCCAGCCTGGTCGGCATCGACGTGAGCCATGTCTTCGCCATGAGCTTCGGCATCGGCACCGCGGTAGTCGGCGCGGCCGCCTGCCTGCTGCTGCCGGGCTTCTACGTTTCGCCGCAGGTTGGATCGACCTTCGTGCTGGTCGCCTTCACGGTCGTGGTGCTGGGCGGCATGGGCAGCTTCGCGGGCGCATTGATCGGCGGGCTGATCATCGGGGTCACTGAAAGCATCGGCGGCTTGTTCCTCGGCGAGAGCCTCGGCCAGATCGGCATCTTCGTCATCTTCATCGCCATGCTTCTGCTGCGGCCGTCGGGCCTGCTCGGGCATCGGGCATGAAGGGCCGTTACGGCGTCTGGCTCGGCATCGTCGTGTTCGCGCTCGTGGTTGCCTGCGCGCCGCTGCTGATCACCTCCGACCGATGGCTGAATTTCGTCGTCATGTCGCTGTTCGTCGCGTTTCTCGGCCAGTCATGGAACGTGCTCGGCGGCTACGGGGGCCAATTTTCGTTCGGCCACGCGGCGTTCTTCGGCACCGGCGCCTATATGACGGCCGTGCTGCAGATCAAACTCGGCGTCAACGCATGGGCCGGTTTCGCCGCGGCCGGGGCGGGCGGTGCCGCGGTCGGCGGTATCGTCGGATTTCTCAGCTTCCGGTATGGGCTGCGCGGTTCCTACTTCGCGCTGGTCACCTTGGCGTTCGCCGAAGTGCTGCGGATCGTCGCCAACTCGGTCGGCTTCACCGGCGGCGGCGTCGGACTGCTGGTGCCGCTCAAACAGACCGCCGAGAATTTCCAGTTCACCGGCAAGGCCGGCTACCTGTACGTGATCCTGGCGCTCGTCGTGGCGGGGCTGGTCCTCGCGCAATGGCTCGAGCGGTCGCGCTTCGGCGCGCGCCTCATGGCGGTGCGCGAGAACGAGGATGCCGCGCGCGCGCTCGGCGTGCCGGCGTTCGCCACCAAGATGCGCGCGATTGCTCTGTCCGGCGCGCTCGCCGGCCTGGGCGGCGCATTCTATGTCCAGTATTTCCTCTACATCGACCCGCGCATCGCCTATGGGCCGGGCATTTCGGTCGAAGCGCTGCTGGCGCCGATCGTCGGCGGCATCGGCACCATTTTCGGGCCGGTATGGGGCGCCGTCGTGCTGCACGGCGTCGGCGAAGCGGCCAAGGGCCTGATCGGCCAAATCGCGGGCAAGGACGCGATCGGCCTCGACCAGGTTTTCTACGGCGTGTTGCTGATCGCCATCGTGCTGTTCATGCCGCAGGGTTTCGGCGGCTGGTTGCGGCGGCGCACGCGGCGGCGCGGCGAAGGCCGGGACCATGCTTGAAGTGAAAGGCATCGGACGCAGCTTCGGCGGACTGCGCGCGGTCGACGCGGTCGATCTGGTCGTCGACGCCGGCCGCATCGTGGCCCTGATCGGCCCCAACGGTGCCGGGAAGACGACGCTGTTCGCCATCGTCTCCGGATTCGTGACGCCCGATGCCGGCCGCGTGACGTTCGACGGCGCTGACATCACCGGCATGACGCCGGAAAGAATCTGCGCGCGCGGCCTCACTCGCACGTTCCAGATCGTGCAGCCGTTTGCCGGGCTCAGCGTGCGGGAGAATATTGCCGTCGGGGCATACTTGCGGCTGCCGCGTCGAGCGGATGCGACGGCGAAAGCGGAAGCGATCGCACGGCGGCTCGGCATGGGTGAGATGCTCGATCAGCCGGCCGCCAGCCTGACCGTGGCCGGTCGCAAGCGCCTGGAGCTGGCGCGCGCGCTGGCGACACAGCCCAAATTGCTGCTGCTCGACGAAGTGTTGGCCGGTCTCAATCCGCGCGAGATCGACGACATTCTTCCGGTCATCCGCGCAATCCGGGATGACGGCGTGACGATCCTGATGATCGAGCACGTCATGCAGGCGGTGATGAGTCTCGCCGAGCATACCTATGTGTTGAATAACGGCAGACTCATCGCCGCCGGCACGCCGGTGCAGATCGCCGCCAACCCGGTCGTGATCGAGGCCTATCTGGGCACCGGCGCCCACGGCAAGGCGCGAGGCGCCCATGCTTGAGATAATCGGCGTCCACGCGGGCTACGGCGCGGTGGAAATCCTGCGCGGCATCGATCTGCGGGTCGGTGGCGGCGAGATCGTCGCATTGCTGGGCTCGAACGGCGTCGGTAAATCCACGCTGAACAACAATATCAGCGGCATCTACCGGCCGTTCGCCGGCAGGATCGTATTCAAGGACGAGGACATCACCGGTATGTCCGCGCCGGCCATCGTCGAACGCGGGTTGGTGCAGGTGCCGGAGGGGCGGCGTATTTTCCCGAACCTATCGGTGCGCGAGAATCTCGAGCTCGGCAGCTACCGGCGGGGGCGGGCACGGCGCGCCTCCAATCTGGAGCGCGTGACGGCGATCTTTCCGCGCCTCAAGGAGCGCTGGGAACAGCGCGCCGGCACGCTGTCGGGCGGCGAGCAGCAGATGCTGGCGATCGGCCGGGCGCTGATGGCCGAGCCGGAGTTGCTGATCCTCGACGAGCCGTCGCTCGGGCTGTCGCCGCTGCTGGTCGACGAGATGTTCGATCTGATCGGCCGCATCAATCGCGGCGGGCTGGCCATCTTGATCGTGGAGCAGAATGTCGTGCAGTCGCTGGCCATTGCCGCGCGCGCCTACGTGATCGAGAATGGCCGCATCGCGTTGTCCGGCCCGGCGGCCGACCTGGCCGGCGATCCGCAACTGAAGAAATCCTATCTGGGGCTGTGATGCTGACAGGCATTCATCACTGGCAACGCCAGGAAAGAATAATCTACGGCCGCCCGTGCGATGCGGCGGTCCGCGACGAAGTGGCGCGGATCGGCGCCCAGCGCGTGTTCATCTGCACGACGCGGTCGCTGACGCGCGAGCCGGGCGGCATCGTCGACCGTATCCAGAAAGCGCTCGGGGCGTCCTATGTCGGCCGGTTTGATGCGATGCCGGCACATAGCCCGCGCCCGGCCGTCATCGCCTGCGCGGCCGCCGCGCGCGAGGCCAAAGCCGATCTCCTGGTCGCGGTCGGCGGGGGTTCGGTGATCGATGCGGTCAAGGTCGTTCAGCTCTGCCTCTGGCGCAATCTCACCGCGCCCGACGATCTCGACGCCTACATCACCGGATACAACGTCGGGCACAAGGCAGCCGCGTGGGAGCGCGAGACGCCGAGCGTGCGCGCGATCGCGGTGCCGACCACATTTTCGGGCGCCGAGTTCACGACCTTCGGCGGTGTCACCGATACGCGCACCGGAATAAAGAGCAGCGTCGGCTTCAAGAACCAGATTCCGATATCGGTCATTCTCGATCCTGCGGCGACGCTGGCGACGCCGCTCTGGCTGCTGCTGTCGACCGGGATGCGCGCCGTCGACCATTGCATCGAATGCTATTTGTCCCCCAATGCCCAGCCGTTCGCCGATGCAACCTCAGTCCACGCGTTGAAGATGCTCCTGCGTGCGTTGCCGCGGCTGAAGGAGCAGCCGGACGATCTGGCCAACCGGTTGGACTGCCAGATGGCGATGTGGATTTCGATTCTCGGCCTGTCGGTCGGCGTTTCGGTCGGCGCCAGCCA
Organism: Alphaproteobacteria bacterium; assembly: GCA_050186335.1. GTDB lineage: Bacteria > Pseudomonadota > Alphaproteobacteria > Bin65 > Bin65 > JBFWYO01. The sequence continues at coordinate 39,400 of JBFWYO010000040.1, forward strand.
CGGCATCGGCCGCGTGATGGGCGGCTTGTTCGGCGTGCCGCACGGCCGCACGTCGTGCGTGACCCTGGCGCCGGTGCTGCGTTGGAACGCGCCGGTCAACGCCGTGCGCCAGGCCGAACTGGCCGACGCGGTCGGCCTGAAGCACGCGAATCTGGCGGATTCGGTGGCCGATCTGGTGCATCGGCTCGGCGAGCCCGAACGTCTCGGCGAGGTCGGCGTCGGGCGCGACAAGTTCGCCGAGCTGGCGGAGAAATGCCTGGCCAGCGGCTACCTGGCGGCGAACCCGCGGCCGATCAAATCGGCCGCCGACATCATCGAGATTTTGGAGTTGGCCGCCTAAGGCCGGGCCGGTCGGCGACCGACCGTCATTTCCTCAGCAACCTGTCGCGGCCGGGCTGCCGCTTCCGATCCGGGTTCGGACGTGCTAATGGCAGGGCCCCCATGCGCCTTCGGGGCGCACCTAAGAAGAGGAATTTCGATGCAGAAGCGGATCGAGACCGGGCTGGAGAAATTGATCTTCGGCAGCCGTTGGCTGTTGGCGCCGTTTTATATCGGCCTGGTCGTCTGCCTCGGCATCCTGCTGGTCAAGTTCGTGCAGGAACTGATGCACGATCTGCCGGTCATTTTCAGCATGACCGATGCCGACGTGATTCTGATGGTGCTGACCTTCATCGATCTGACGCTGGCCGGCAACTTGTTGCTGATCGTGATATTCTCCGGCTACGAAAACTTCGTCTCGAAGATCGACGTCGGCAACCACGAAGACCGCCCGGACTGGATGGGCATGGTCGATTTCAGCGGGCTCAAGCTCAAGCTGATCGCTTCGATTGTCGCCATTTCGGGCATTCATCTGCTCAAGGCGTTCATGAACATCACCGCCAAGACGCCGAACGAGCTGGCCTGGCTGGTCGGCATTCACCTGACGTTCGTCACCACCGGTGTATTGCTGGCGTTCATGGATCGCATTCACGAAGGCCCGCCCGAAACGCACGCGGCCAAGCGCGCCAAGAGAAACAAAGACAATACGCCGCACGCGTGATGCGCGGTCCGGCCGCGGCGCCGTGTCCGCGATGATCACCGACCCGATTTTTTACCTCGCGGCGTTTCCCGGCGTGATCATCGTCGGATTAAGCAAGGGCGGATTCGGGCCGGGCACCAGCCTGCTGGCGATCCCGCTCTTGACCATGGTCATTCCGCCGCTGCAGGCGGCGGCGATCATGCTGCCGATCCTGTGCGTGATGGATCTCGCCGGCCTGTGGGGCTACCGCGGCAAATGGGACCGTCGGATCATGGCGATCATCCTGCCCGGCGCGCTGCTCGGCATCGGCATCGGCACGCTGGCCGCCGATTACGTCGACGATGCGGCGATCGAAGTCATCATCGGCTTCGTGGGGGTCGTGTTCGTGGCGCAGAAATGGCTTGGCCGCACGGACGATCCGCCGCGTCCGAACAATGCCGTCAAAGGCTTTGTCTGCGGCACCGGGGCCGGATTCACCAGCTTCATCGCGCATGCCGGCGGGCCGCCGCTGCAGGTCTATCTGCTGCCGCTGCGTATGGACAAGACCTTGTATGTCGGCACCTCGATCGTCTTCTTTGCGGTCGTGAATTACGTCAAGCTGGTGCCGTACGCCTATCTCGGCCAGTTCACCGTGCCGAATTTGCTCACCGCCGCGATCCTCGCACCGGTCGCGGTCGCCGGCGTATATCTCGGCATGTGGTTGCACAACCGGCTGGACGATACGCTGTTCTACAGGATCACCTATGCGCTGACGTTCCTGGTCGGCTTGAAACTGCTGTACGACGGCAGCGTAACATATGCGCGGCAGCTCGGCTGGTTGGCCTGATCCTGCGTTCGGCTTGACGCTTTGATGCATGCGGCGTATATGGATTGCAGCCGGGGACCGACGCAGACTCCCCGGTAATCCGAAGATGGTGCGCCTTCCAAGCTC
>JBFWYO010000041.1:0-41226 GCA_050186335.1 Alphaproteobacteria bacterium
CACTATTATCTGGGCCAGCCCGAACACCTGGCGCAGTGCATGTCGACGATCTTCGACTGGGGTGCCCGCAAGAAGCTGCTTGCCTAAAACGCCGGGCGCCTGGCGGAAAATCGGGCGGAAACGAAATGGGCGTGTCGGCCTCGCGGTCGACACGCCCTTTCCTGTTACGCCGCGCGAAGCCCGCGCGGGCGGCCTATTTCTTGCGCCACTCGTCGGCGTAGTTCGGCACCTCGACCGATTCGGCGACCGAGCTCGAATTGAGCGCATCGCGCGTGTCGATCATCAGCACCACTTCGTTGGTTTCCTTGCGCGCGAAGTTGGCGCCGGTCTCGAACGCCTTCGGCTGCGGGCCGTGCGTGACGCCGCTCGGGTTGAGCGACAGCATGCCCGGGTGGAAGTTGTCGCGCGCCAGGAACTGCCCGCTGTGCACGAACAGCACCTCGTCGTAATCGTCGTTGTTGTGGAAGTAGGGCACTTTCAGCGCGGTCGGGTCGCTTTCGATTGGGCGCGGCACCATCGTGCAAACCACGAACCGGTCGGCCAGGAACGTGGTGTGGGCCGACGGCGGCAGATGGTAGCGATGGCTCATCACCGGGCGGATGTCGCGCCAGTTCAGCCGCATCGGCATGATCTCGCCCTTCCAGCCGACCGCATCCAGCGGATTGTATTCGTAGGTCAGCGTCGACACCTGGCCGCGGCGCTTGACCTTGATCTTCCACTCTTCCTTCTTGCCGGGCGCGGTCTGCTGGCGCTTGAACGCCTCGTCGATCTGCGGCGTGCCGAGAATGGCGGGATCGAACAGGGAGTGCTGGCCGATCAAGCCCTTCTCCGGCAGCTTGTAGCTGCTGTTGGTCGCTTCGATCATCAGCACCGAAAGCGGCTCGGCGCATTCCATGCGCCACATCACGCTGCGCGGAATCAGGATGTATTCGCCCTCGCCGAACGACATGTGCCCCATGTCGCAGAACAGTTCGCCCTTGCCCTTGTGCACGAACAGCAGATCGTCGCCGTCGGCGTTGCGCGCCAGGTGCTTCATGGTGCCCGGGCAGTGCCAGAAGCGGATCTTGACGCTGTCGTTGCTCAGCAGCTCGGGCGCATCCCACGGCGATTCGTGCTGGCTGTTGAACTTGGTCAGGTCGAACGCGCGCGGCTGCATCGGGCCTTCGCATTTCTGCCAGCTGGTCGGCGGCCGCGTGTGGTAGATTTGCGTCGTCGGGCCGAAGAAGCCCTCCTTGCCCATCTCGCGCTCGAACGTGCCGTCCGGCAGGCTGGTATGCGCTTGCCGCGTGATCGTGCCTTCGACTTTGTGCAGCGGAATCCAGTTCTTCATTGTTGCCTCGTTAGCGGTCGGCGGCCGGGACGTCCGGTCGGCTTGGGATCTAGGAGCGGTTCAGAATCGCTTCGGCGGATGGCGGGTCGATCGTCTGGCGCTTGGTGTCGTGTCGGTTCAATGCATCGCCGATATCCCGTCAAAAAGCACGGCAGATGTCGGTCCGCAAGCGCAGCGAACCTTGCCGCCAGCGATGAGATGCGCCGGCCGACTCGATTCGCGCGCTGTTCTACCGGCAAAACGCCGTAGAGTCGTGCATACATGAAGCCTAAGTGGCGTTGCCGGGTCGAGTCAATCGCTGAATATTGGAAATTATATTATAACTAAGGCAAACAGTACGAATATATATTTCTGCACATGTGAAGTTTCACGTTCGTCCTTGAGTTTTGCATACATCGGTGTTACCGACGAACACCGCCGTCCGGCTAGGCTCGCGGGGCGGCAGGGCGGCTTTGCGTGCGGGCCTGGATCGGCAAATTGGCGCTCGATTTCGATGCCGAAACGGCGGGGTCGACGGCGCCGGCCATCGGCGGAACGGCCGCCAGGCAGTGCCTGCAACTGAAAAAAATAGAACGGCGGCGCCGGTTACCGACAGCCGCCTCGGTGGGAGAAACGACGATGACGTGCACCTTGGTCTCGAATGCCGTCCTGTGCCGGGCGCGAAGCGGCACACCCAGCGCCGTTGAATCCGGGCGCTGATCGACCATGCGGTCAGATGATCGGCGCAGTGACGGCGGTGAGGTGTTGGAGCGGCGCGTCGCGGTCGGCGACCAGCGGTTCGTAATGCTCGCGGATGATCTCCGTGCCCCGTTCGATGTGTTCGCGCATCAGCGCTTCGGCGCGGCTGCTCTGGCGCTTGCAGATGGCTTCGACGATGCCGTGGTGCAATTGGTGGGCGAAGTGGTTCCGGTCGAAGTCGAACCAATGGATCACGCGCGTGGAGACCAGCGGGATTGCCAGCGTGCGCTCGGTGACATCGTGCAGGTACGCGTTGTTGGTCGCCTTGATGATGGTCTGATGGAACGTGTGATTCATCACCCGGTAGGGCGTCAATCCTTCTTCGGTCAACGCGCCGACCGCAAGGATTTTGTCGCCGTCGACCAAACATTGCTCGAGCGTCCGCCGCGTCGGATCGTCGATGCCGGCTTCGGCGAGCAGCCGGCACGCCAATCCCTCGAGGGCGCCGCGCACGATATGCGCATTGATGATCTCCTCGAGCGTGAAGCCGCGGACGACGTAGCCCCGGTTCGGCCGGTAGATCAGCAGTTGTTCCTGGCCCAGCGCCACCAATGCTTCGCGGATCGGCGTGCGCGAGACGCCCAGCTTCTCGCTCAGCGGAACTTCCTGCACATGCTCTTCCGGCCGGAATTCGCCGCGCATGATCATTTCGCGGATCTGGTCGGTGATCGAGCGTTGGCGTTGCGTGAGCGACATTCGAAATCGTCCGAAGTTTCTGCCGCGCGGCGCGCGCGATACATGCGCGGAAAAGGGAGATTGGCCTCGTCGCGGCGAAAAAGTCAATTCAGCGCGTGCGCGATCACGCGTAGGGGAGGATAAAGTGGCGAAATACAAATCCGTTCGCTCGTTCCGTCGCGGCCTGGATGTGCTTCGCGCGCTCAATCTCAAGGATGGCGCGCGCGTCCAGGAACTGAGCCAGATGACCGAAATTCACCGCGCCACCGTCTACCGCCTGCTCGAAACCCTGCGCGAAGCGAATTTTGTCCAGAACGGCTCGGCCGGCGATACCTATCGGCTGACCCCGAACGTGCGCCAGTTGAGCGACGGTTTCACCGACGAGTCCTCGGTTGCCTCGGTGGCCGGCCCGGTGTTGCGCGATCTGCAGCGCGAGGTCGGCTGGCCGACCAATTTCGCCGTGTTCCACGTCGATTCCATGGTGGTGCGGGAAACCACCCACCATCTCAGCCCGTTTTCGTGCCACCGCATCCTCGCCGGGATCGTGCTGCCCGTGCTGCACACGGCGATCGGCCAGGCGTACTTCAGCTTTTGCAGCGAGGACGAGCGCGCGCAGATTCTGCGTGTCCTGCAATCGAGCAAAGTGGCGGATTCGACCTTGGCCGCGAACGACCCCTACATCGCGGAAATGGTCCGCACCACGCGCGCCCGCGGCTACAGCGTCAGCCCGGGCCTGTTCAAACCGCGTCGCCAGCTCGAAGCGCGCAGCGTTTCCGCGATTGCGGTGCCGGTGTTCATGCACGGTCGCGTCGCCGGTGCGGTCAACATCGTGTTCTTCGCGAAGGCGATCTCCGCGACGTCCGCCGCCGAGAAATATCTTCCCTTGCTGCGCCGCGCCGCCAAGCTGATCGAAGCCCGCAGCACCGCATTGTCGGAATTGTCGTGGGACGGCGTGGCGGCGCAGCCCATGCTCGCCGTTCACCCCGCGGGCGCGGCAATGGCGCCGCATGGGCCAGACCGCCTGGCCGTGCCGCCCGGCGAGGGTGGCGCGCTGCTGCCGCGTTCGCTCCAGGCCAGCGCCGTCGCCACACGGTGTCCGCCGGCGCGCTAGCGCCGTTTCGCGCGGACTGCGCGACATCGACGGATCCGTCGTCGCCGAGGTAAGGGGGGAATGAATCTCAACGTAGCGCTATTTCTTGTGCAGGACGGCTTGGTCAGCGGCGCGATCTACGCGCTGCTTGCGTTGGCGTTCGTCGTCGTTTTCGCAGTCACGCGCGTGCTGTTCGTCCCGCAGGGCGAGTTCGTCACGTTTGGCGCGCTGTCGTTCGCCGCGCTGCAACTCGGCCAGGTTCCGGGCATAGTCTGGTTGCTGGGTGCGGGCGCCGTGTTGGTCACCATCGTCGATTCGATCGGCGCCGTCCGCCGCAACCGTCGCGGCGATCTGCCGCGCATTCTTGGTGTGCATCTTCTGCTGCCCGCGCTGATCGTCGCGGTCACCGTCTGGCTGGCGCCGCAGAAGCCGCCGGTGCTGGTGCAAATCCTGCTCGCCGTCGCGCTGGTGACGCCGCTCGGGCCGATCACCTACCGGCTGGCATTCCAGCCGGTCGCAAATGCATCCGTGCTGATGCTGCTGATCGTCGGCGTTGCGGTGCATTTTGCGCTGCAGGGCCTCGGCCTGGTGTTTTTCGGCGCCGAAGGCTACCGCGTCGCATCCCTGTTCGACGCGAAACTGCCGATCGGGCCGATCGCGTTTTCGGGCCAGCAGATTTTCGTGCTCGCAACCTCGCTCGTCTTCATGCTGGCGCTGTATCTGTTCTTCGGTTTCACCCTGCTCGGCAAGGCGCTGCGCGCGACCGCCGTGCATCGCGTCGGCGCGCGGCTGGTCGGCATCCGCACCGAATATGCCGGTGCCTTGGCGTTCACCCTGGCGGCCTTCATGGGCGCCATCTCCGGCGTCATGATCATCGGGCTGACCACGCTGTACTACGATTCCGGCTTCATCATCGGCCTGAAGGGGCTGGTGGCGGCGATCTTCGGCGGCATGCTCGGCTATCCGATGGCGATCGTCGGCGCGCTCATCGTCGGCATCGTCGAGGCGTTCGGCTCGTTCTGGGCCAGCGCGCTCAAGGACATGATCGTGTTCCTGTTCCTGATCCCGGTGCTGCTGCTGCTGTCGCTGCGCGCGCATCTGATCGAGGAAGGCGAGGAGGACGAGGAATGATCCGCCGCCTCGCGCCTTACCTTGCCCTGGCACTCTGGCTGGCGGCGCCGTTCGTGATGCCGCCGTACTTCGTCACCATGTCGAACTACATCGGGCTTGCCGGCATCGTCGCCATCGGCATCGTGCTGATGTCGGGCATCGGCGGATTGACCTCGTTCGCGCAGGCGACCTTCGTCGGCATCGGCGCTTACGCCACCGCGTATCTGGCGACCGTCGCCGGTCTGTCGCCGTGGCTCGGTCTGGTCGCTGGCCTTGCGGCCACGGCTTCATTGGCGCTCGCGATCGGTTTCGTCACGCTGCGCCTGTCCGGGCATTACCTGCCGGTCGGCACGATCGCCTGGAGCATCGCGTTCTATTACATCTTCGTCAATTTGGACGGGCTTGGCGGCAACGACGGCATCCACAAGATTCCGGGGATTCCCCTGCTCGGCTTCACGCTCGCCGCCGGGCGCGATTACTACTTTCCGATCGGGCTGGTGACGATTGCATCGATATTTACGCTGAAGAACATGCTCGACTCGCGTATGGGCCGCGCGATCCGTTCGCTGCGCGGCGGCGCCGTCATGGCCGAAGCGTTCGGCGTCAACACGCCGATCCTCAAGACGTGGATCTTCCTGCATGCCGCCCTGCTGGCGTCGGTCGCCGGCTGGATCTACGCGCATTACCTCCAGTTCGTCAGCCCGACCGGCTTCTCGCTCAACGTCAGCATCGAATATTTCTTCATGGCGATGATCGGCGGAGCCGGGTCGCCGTGGGGTGCCGTCGTCGGCGCCGGCATATTCGTCGTCGCCAAGGAATGGCTGCAGGAGATTGTGCCGCGCCTGATCGGCCGCACGGGCCAGTTCGAAATCATCGCGTTTGGCCTGCTCGTCGTGCTCGGCCTGCATTACGCGCGCCGCGGCGTGGTGCCCCTGATCGCCAAGCGGTTTGCGCGCAACCGGGTTCCGGGCGCGCACCTGCGCTTCGCGCCGCCCGCTGCCGCGCCGCTGCCGAAACGGGCGAAACCCGCGCCGGGAGAAATGCTGTTGGAGGTCACCGCCGCGCGCAAGCAGTTTGGCGGCTTGGTCGCCGTCGACGATGTGTCGTTCTCGCTCAAGGCCGGCGAGATCCTCGGACTGATCGGGCCGAACGGCGCCGGCAAGAGCACGATGTTCAATCTGATCACCGGCGTGCTTCCGGCCAGCGGCGGCGAGATCAGCTTTCGCGGCGAACGCATCGATCGGCTGCGCGCGCGCGAGATCGTGCGCCGCGGCATCGCGCGCTCGTTCCAGCACGTCATCCTGCGCGCCAACCTGAGCGTCGTGGAGAACGTCGCCATCGGCGCCCATTTGCGCGGCAGCGCGGGCCTCGTGGCGTCCGCCCTGCGCTTCGACCGCAACGAGGAAGCGCGCCTGTTGAGCGAAGCGCGGCTGCACGTCGAGCGCGTCGGTCTTGGCGCCCAGGCGCTGGAAGATGCGAAGAGCCTGCCGCTCGGGCAGCAGCGCATCGTCGAAGTTGCCCGCGCGCTGGCCGCCGATCCGATTCTGCTCCTGCTCGACGAGCCGGCTGCCGGGCTGCGCTACAACGAAAAACAGGCGCTTTCCGACTTGCTCAAGCGCCTGCGCGCCGAAGGCATGACGATTCTGCTGGTCGAGCACGATATGGATTTCGTCATGCAGCTGGTGGACCGCCTGGTGGTGATGGATTTCGGCCAGCGGATCGCCGAAGGCTCGCCGAAGGAGGTTCAATCCAACCCGGCGGTGATCGAAGCCTATCTCGGGGGCGTCGAATGACGCCCGCCCTCGAAGTGAAAGACCTTTCCGTCGCCTACGGCAAGATCGAGGCGCTGCACGGCGTCAGCCTGAACGTGGCGCCGGGGTCGATCGTCACGGTGATCGGTCCGAACGGCGCGGGCAAGACGACGATGCTGATGGCCCTGATGGGCTTGCTGAGATCCAGCGGCGATATCATGCATGACGGCACGTCGATCGCCGCGCTGACGACCGAGGAACGGGTCGAACGCGGGATCGGGCTGGTGCCCGAGCAGCGCGCGCTGTTTGCGACGATGACAGTGCGCGAAAATCTCGAACTCGGCGCCTACGGCCTGTCGCGCCAGGCGCGGCGGGAGGCCAAGGCGACATTGCGGACCGTCTTCGCGCTATTCCCGCGGCTCGAACAGCGCGCAAAGCAGTTGGCCGGCACTTTGTCCGGCGGCGAACGACAGATGCTCGCGCTCGGCCGGGCGCTCATGGGCAAGCCGAAGGTTTTGATGCTCGACGAGCCGAGTCTGGGACTGGCGCCGCTGGTCGTCCGCAGCATCCTGCGCACCGTGGCCGATCTGCGGTCGACCGGCGTCTCGGTGCTGCTGATCGAGCAGAACGCGCGCGCGGCGCTGCAGATCGCCGATTACGGCTATGTGCTGGAAACCGGCGCCATCACCCTGCAGGGACCGGCCGCCCGGTTGCTGGCCGATCCGCGCATCGTCGAAACCTATCTGGGGCTGGCCCAACGCTAGCGCGCCGGCCGGTTTGCCGCCCCGCCGGCGGCCCCCCGCGCGCGTCGCGCTGTGCGCAGGGTGAACCGGCCCCAGGAAGCCGTTGCCGAGGTTTTCAGTCCGTCGCAGGGTGCGACGAGGAACTTGCAAAGGCTCGTGCCGCCATGGCGCGCGCCCGGCTCTAAGGGAGGAAGAAACCATGTCCAGCGTGAAGAAACTGCTGTTAGCGCTACCCTTCGTCGTTGCGGCGACCGCAACTGCGCAGGCCGAAATGGTCATCGGTGCCGCGATCAGCACGACGGGCCCGATCGCGGCGCTCGGCGCGTTGCAGAAGAACGCGTACGAGATGTTGCCCAAAGAGATCGGCGGCGTGCCGGTCAAACTCATCATCATGGACGACGGTGGCGATCCGCGCGTGGCCGTGCAGAACGTGCGTAAGCTCATCGAAGAGCACAAAGCCGACGTGATCCTCGGCTCGGCCGCCACGCCGGTTGCCATGGCCACGGCTGCGATCGCCGAACAGGCCAAGACGCCGCACATCAGCTTGGCGCCGATTCCGACCCAGCCTTACCGGTTTTCGGCCACCGCGGCCATTCCGGTCATGATCGAAGGCATCGTGCTGCACATGAAGAAGAAGGGCTACAAGACCGTCGGCTTCATCGGCTTCTCCGATGCGCTCGGCGACGAGCTCTTCAGGCATCTCTCGCAACAATGCGAAGCGGCCGGCATCAAGGTGGTCGCCAACGAACGCTACGCACGGGCCGACACCAGCGTCGCCGGCCAAACATTGAAAGTGTTGGGCGCCAATCCCGATGCCGTCATGGTCGGCGGTAGCGGCACGCCGGCGGCACTGCCGCACATGGCGCTCGTCGAGCGCGGCTACAAGGGTCAGATCTATCATTCGCACGCCACCGCGGTGCCGGACTTTCTGCGCGTCGGCGGCAAGCTCGTCGAGGGCGCGATCATCCCGACCGGACCGATTTTGGTCGCCGCCTCGTTGCCCGACAGCAACCCGATCAAGAAGCCGGCGCTGGAATTCATCAAGGCGTACGAGGCCAAGCACGGCCCGAACACGACGACGTACTTTGCCGCGTCGGCCTACGACGGCGCCGCCTGGCTCAAGGTCGCGGTGCCGGTCGCGCTCAAGAAGGGCAAGCCGGGCACCGAAGCGTTCCGCGTGGCGCTGCGCGACGCGCTGGAAAATCTGAAAGAGGTCGTGGGCACCACGACGATTTCTACGCTCAGCCCGAAAGATCATATCGGCGCCGACGGACGCTCGCGCATCCTCGTGCAGGTCAAGGACGGCAAGTTCGTCTTCCTGGAATAGACGATCGATCGACGTCGAACGGGCCGCGCTGATCGCGGCCCGTTCGACCCTTCGACCCGTTGCGCGACGACAATTTACGCATCCCCGATTAGGATTCTTCCCGTGGCAGAACTGAAGAAAGAATTCACCGGCAGCCTGCAGAACCCGCAGGGTGCCAATTTCGCGATGTCCGAGTTGCCGGCGGGGATCGAGGTGCTGCCGTTCAACTTGAAGGCCGAAGACGGCGCGCCGTCGAAAGGCATGCTGTATCGCAAGCAGGGTACGCGCCCGAAGGTCGGCGTGCATTTGATGCATCCGCGCACCGACCAGATGCAGAACTACAACATCCTGCCGCTCGCCCAGGCGGGTTACGCGGTGCTCGGCCGCGCCAGCCGCTGGCCGAACAACGACGTGGCGACGATCCATGAATTGCTGCTGCTCGACGTCGCCGCCGGCGTCCGGCTGCTGAAGGAGCAGGGCTGCGAGAAGGTCGTTCTGCTCGGCAACAGCGGCGGCAGTTCGCTCGGCGCGTTCTACCAGGCGCAGGCGCGCCAGGCGCCGGGCAAGCGGCTGACCCACACGCCGGCCGGCGATCCGCCCGATCTCAACAAATTCGATCTGCCGCCGGCCGACGGCTTCGTCATCGTCGGCGGGCATCTCGGGCAGGGCCAGATCATGCGCAAGATGATCGACCCGTCGGTGGTCGACGAAAGCGATCCGATTGCCGCCGTTCCGGAGCTCGATTTGTTCGATCCGCGCAACGGCTTTCGCACGCCGCCGGAATCCAGCCGCTACAGTGCCGACTTTCTCGCGCGCTATGCCGCCGCGCAGTTGGACCGCGTGCGCCGGATCGATACCAAGGCGCGCGAGTTGATTCGGCGCCAGCGCGCGGCCAAGGAGCAGCTCGCTGCGGTCAAAGGCGACGCCGCGACGGCGCTCGAGCGCGTCGCGCGCGCCGGCTGGCATATGGTGATCTATCGGACGACCGCCGATCCGGCCTCGGTCGATCTCAACATTGATCCGGACGATCGCATCGTGTCGACCTATTCGACCGGCCGGCCGGATCTGGAAAATTACGGCGACAACGGCTTCGGCCGCACGGTCACGCCGCGCGCATGGCTGAGTACCTGGAGCGCCCTTTCGAGCAACGCGCAAACGCTCGACAACCTCGCCCGCATTCCCGATCCCCTGCTCATCGTGCACTACAACGCCGACATCGGCACCCGCGTCGGCGAGGTCAAGGACATGCTCGCGCGATCCGCGTCGGCCGATAAGCAGCTCTTCATCGTGCCGCGCGCCGAACATTACGGTCTCGAATTGCTGCCGTCCGGCGGTACCGGCAAACGCTCGACGCTCGGCACCGATAAAGTCGTGCAGTGGATGCGCGAGCGGTTCCAACCCTGAGCGCCGCGCGACCGTTCGTTCAATTTCCGGCGCGGCACGGAATTCGCCGCCCGGCAACTAAGGAGACCCGCATGAGGTTCGATATCGTATCCCTGGGCGATCATCTGCCCGATCCGCACACCAAGAAGTTCAACGAAACCCAGGCCGAACGCGTGAAGTTCTGGGTCGAAATGGGCGTGCAGGCGGAGCGCAACGGCTACGATACGTACTGGCTCGGCGAGCATCATTGCAGCGACTACATCATTTCCGTGCCGCAGATGCTCCTGTCCGCGGTCGCCGTGCGCACCAATAGGATTCGCCTGGGCACCGCCGTCTCGCTGCTGCCCAACAACGATCCGGTGCGCATGGCGGAAGATTTCGCGACGCTCGATCTGCTCAGCAACGGCCGCGCCGAAATCGGCTTCGGCGGTGGTTTCACCGAACATACGTTCAAGCTGTTCGGGCAGGATTTGAGCAAGAGCGCCGAAATGAGCCAGGAGAATCTGAACTTGCTCCAGGTGCTTTGGAATCAGAACGAAATCAACTGGGAAGGCAAGTTCCGCGCGCCGATCCACGAATCGCGCCTGCAGCCGCGCACGTTTTCCGGCAGATCGATTCCGATCAACCGCGCCGTGGCGGCAACCCAGGCGACCGCGCGCAGCGCCGGCCTCGAAGGCCATAAGCTGATGGTCATGACGGTGGCCGGCCGATTCGCCGACTTCCGCCCGTTGGCGGAAATTTATCGTGCGGCCTACAAGGAAGCCGGGCACGACCCGGCCGGGATGAGCGTGTCCGCGCTCGCCTACGTCCATGTGCAACGCGACGGCAACGCCGCGCGCAGTTTCTGGCACCCGTACCGCGACAATTATCGCGCCTTCACCAAGGCGCTGACCGATGCCAAGGGCCTCACCGCCGGGGTCAAGGCGTTCAACGAGAAGCTGGGTGCTGCGCGCTTCGCGGTCCGCGAATCGGATTTCTGCGGCTCGCCCGCCGAGGTGACCGGGCAGATCCTCAAGGCGTACGAGGATTTCGGCGGCTTCGACTGCCTGATCGTGTTTCCCGACGCCGGCGGCATCGCCGGGCCGGATGTCCTGGCCTCGAACGAATTGTTCGCGCAGACCGTGATTCCGGAGGTCAGGGCCGCCCTGGGCAAGCGCGCGGCCTAGCAAGGCCGGGTTTGGGGTCCGGGCAGCGACAATGCGGCGCGCCAAGGCGCCGAACTGACGGCTGACGGCGGGCGGCGCCTTGTGCTATGAGGCGCGCCCATGTTGAACCTGAAAGACATCTCCGTCCGCCTCGGCGGCCACGTGATTCTGAACAGCGCCTCGGCTGCCGTGCCGCCGAAGAGCCGCGTCGGGCTGATCGGGCGGAACGGCGCCGGCAAATCGACCCTGATGAAGATCATCGCCGGCATCGGCGAGGCCGACGACGGCGGCGTGGAAATGCCGCGCGATACGCGCATCGGCTACGTGGCGCAAGAGGCGCCGGCCGGACCCGCCACGCCGTTCGAAACCGTGCTGGCCGCGGATACCGAGCGTGCGGGGCTGCTCGAAGAATCCGAGCATGTCCACGATGCCGACCGCATCGCCGAAATCCACGACCGGCTCAACGCGATCGACGCCCACGCCGCCCCCGCGCGCGCGGCGCGCATCCTGGCCGGCCTCGGCTTCGATGAGGACGCGCAGCATCAGCCGTTGGATTCATTCAGCGGCGGCTGGCGCATGCGCGTGGCTTTGGGCGCGCTGTTGTTTTCCGAACCCGACCTGCTGCTGCTCGACGAGCCGTCGAACCACCTGGATCTGGAAGCTGCGATCTGGCTGGAATCGTTTTTGAAGAACTACCGCGCCACGCTGATCGTGATCAGCCACGACCGCGATCTGCTCAACAACGTGGTCACGCATATCCTTCATTTGGAAGGCGGCAAGACGACATTATATACCGGCGGCTACGACGATTTCGAACGCCAGCGCAGCGAACGACTGGCGCAGGCCGAGGCGACCCGCATTCAGCAGGATGCCAAGCGCCAGAAACTGCAGGCCTATATCGACCGCTGGCGCTACAAGGCCCATACCGCGCGCCAGGCGCAAAGCCGCATGAAGGCGCTGGCGAAAATGCAGCCGATCGCGGCGGCGAGCGAGGACGCATCGCTGGTGTTCAACTTCCCCAGCCCGGACGAATCGAAGCCGCCGCTGATCACCCTCGACGACGCCGCCGTCGGCTACGAACCCGGCAAGCCGATTTTGTCGCATCTGGGCCTGCGCCTGGATCCGGACGATCGCATCGCGCTGTTGGGCCGCAACGGCAACGGCAAGACCACGCTGGCGCGTTTGCTGGCCGGCCAGTTGCAGCCGATGAAAGGCAAGATGACCGCCAGCGGCAAGCTGCGCGTCGGCTATTTCACCCAGCATCAGGTCGAAGAACTGGATCACGACGACACGCCGCTGCAGCACATGACGCGGCTGCTCGGCGGCGCCAAGCCAAGCCATGTGCGCGCGCAACTGGGGCGGTTCGGATTTTCCGGCGACAAGGCGATGCTCAAGGTCGGCAAACTGTCGGGCGGCGAGCGGGCGCGCCTGTCGCTCGCGCTGATCACGCGCGATGCACCGCACATGCTGATCCTCGACGAACCGACCAACCACCTCGATGTCGATGCCCGCGAAGCCTTGGTGCAGGCGCTGAACGATTACAGCGGCGCCGTCGTCGTGGTCAGCCACGACCGCCACATGCTCGAAGCGACAGCCGATCGGCTGGTCCTGGTGGCCGAGGGCACGGCCAGGGAATTCGACGGCACGCTCGACGATTACCGCGATCTGATTCTGCGCCGGAACGAAGGCGATTCGGACAGCGGCGACGCGGGCAACGGGTCCAAGCGGCCGAGCCGCAAGGACCAGCGCCGCATGGCGGCGGAAGCGCGCGAGCGCAACCAGATTCTGCGCAAGGAAGTCAAGCAGGCCGAGACGGAAATGGCGCGCCTGAGCGCCCAGCGCACCGACATCGATCGCGCGCTGTTCGATCCGAAAAGCTATACCGGCGCGAACAAGGACGTTCCGGTGTCGCAGCTGATGAAAACGCGCACCGAAATCGAACGCAAGCTGGCCGCCGCCGAGGCGCGCTGGATCGCCGCCAGCGAAGCGCTCGAACAGGCCGACGCGGAAGCCGCCTGACGCGATTTATTCCGATTAAGTGGAGCCCTACGGCGTATCCGCCACGGCGACGCCGATCATCGCATCGCGGCTGATCAGCTTGGCCAGTCGGTCCTCGCTCCAGCCCTCGGTGCCGGGCGGGCGCAGCGGCAAAACCAGATAGCGCATGTCCGCCGTGCTGTCGAACACGCGGGTCTTAACCCGCTCCGGCAGCTTCAGCCCGAATTCGGCCAGCACGCCGCGCGGGTCGGCGACCACGCGCGAGCGGTAGGCCTTGCTCTTGTACCAGGCCGGCGGCACGCCCAGGATCATGCGCGGATAGCACGAACACAGCGTGCAGACGACGACGTGATGCACCTCGTCGGTGTTCTCCAGCACCTGCAATTCCGGCGTATTGGCGACATCGATGCCGAGCGACGTGATGGCCGCCTTGGCGTCCTGCTTCAGCGCCGCCTTGAAGGCCGGATCGGCCCAGGCCTTGGCGACGATGTACGCGCCCATGGCCGGCGTGCGGGATTCCTGGTTATCGATCTGACGCTGGATCTCGGCCGCGGTCAGCACGCCCTTGTCGATCAGCAGCTCGCGCACCGCCCGTTCGAGGATCTCGAACCTGGTCGGCGGGCCATCGCCGTCCTGGATCGGTGCGTGATCGTCGTGCGCGTGGTCATGCTCGTGGTCGTCGTGATCGTGGTCGTCATGGTTGTGATCGTTGTGGATGCCGGGCAGGTCATGCGGCATGGCTGGAAGCTCCTTCGAAACGGTCGAGCCAATGCTCGTACAGATCGGCGATCAATTCGTCGGTCGGGCTGCCGGAATAATTCGGCCAGATCTCGGTCTGCCGGAACCGCACGCGGTAGAGGCGATATTTCGGCAGGCCCGGCTTGTGTACCGCGAGCTGCTGCGGGTTGCGGTAGAGGCCGACGAAACGCTCGATCGTACCGATATGGCCGCGCAGGTAGAACGGCGTGCGGCAATGGCCGATCGGCCTGTCGGTGCGGACGCGCACGATCGTGCCGGTTGCAAGCTCAGCGCGCATGGACGCCGCTCGCAGCCAGTTCGCGCTCGATCTCGGCAACCCGCGCGTCGATCTCGGCATCGGTCAGAACGCCCTGTTCGACCATCAGCACGCGAACCGCGCGCATCCATTTGTCGTAATAGGGCAGCGTGTCGTAGTCCTTGGCGTTGAATTCCTCGATCGCGCGGCGCAGCGCGTCGACCTTGAACGCGCTCCGGTCGGGATGCGACAGCAGCATCACCAGCGCATCCACACGCTGCTCGTAAAGCGTTCGTGGATGCTCCGAACGATCGATCGGCCCGCCCGGCAGGCCGCCGATATCGTGTACGCCGCGCACGGTCATGCCGATTCTCCTTCCGGTCGCACCACGGTCAGGTGCCGCGGCGGCAAGCTTACCTGCACTGCCGCCCCGATCTCCAGCTTGTCCGGCAGTGCGGCCATGCGCGCGATCAACGTGCGCTTGCCGGCGACGGTGCAGTGAATTTCGACATGGCTGCCCTTGTAGACGATTTCGGCCACGCGCGCCGGCACCTCGTTGGCGCCGCCCGCGCCCGTGGCCGAGACCCCGACATGCTCGGGCCGGATGCCGAGCTTGACCGCGCGGCCCGGCGCCGCGTCGAGCGAGCGTTCGAGGGTCAGCCCGTCAGCGGTTTCGATGCGCGCGATGCCTTCGGCAAGCCCGGCGACCTTGCCCTCGAAGAAATTCGCGGTGCCGAGAAAATCCATCACTTCCTCGGTCTCCGGCCGCTCGTAGAGCGCGCTGGGCGCGCCGATCTCGCGGATCGTGCCGTCGAACATCACCGCCACGCGGTCGGACAGGGACAACGCCTCTTCCTGGTCGTGCGTCACGATGATGGTGGTGATGCCGACCTCGCGCTGGATGCGTTTGAGTTCCACCTGCATGTGATCGCGCAGCTTGCGGTCGAGCGCACCCAGCGGCTCGTCCAGCAATAGAATATCCGGCTTGATGACGAGCGCGCGCGCGAGCGCCACGCGCTGCCGTTGGCCGCCCGACATCTGCGCCGGATACCGATCCGCCATGCCGTCGAGGCGCACCAGGCGCAGCACGTCCGCCACGGCCGATCTGATTTCGGCCTTGTCGCGGCCGCGCATGACCAGCCCGTAGGCGATGTTCTTCTCGACGTTCATGTGCGGGAACAGGGCGTAATCCTGGAACACCAATCCCAGATTGCGCCGATGCGGCGGCAGGCCGGTTATGTCGCGTCCGTCGATCCGAATGCCGCCGGCCGCGGTGCCGACGAAGCCGGCGATCGCGCGCAGCGTCGTCGTCTTGCCGCAGCCCGAAGGGCCGAGCAGCGCCACGCATTCGCGGTCCGCGACGTCGAGCGAGACGGCGCGCAGAATCCGGTTGCCGCCCAGCACCACGTCTATCCTGTCGAGTTCAAGTCGGGCCATGGCTCACCGGGGGATCGAGAGGGAGATGATCTTATAGCGTCGCTCCGCCAGGAAGATGAGCACGCTGATGAACACGATGTAGCAGGTCGAAAACGCCGCCGGCGTCGGGTCGAGATTCTGGCTGATGTAGTTGAACAACTCGATCGGCAGGGTGGTCAGCTGCCCGCGCACCAGGAAGATGCTGATCGGATAATTGTCGAAGCTGATCAGGAACGCGAACAGGAAACCGCTGACCATGCCCGGCATCAGTTGCGGCAAGGTGACCGTGCGGAACACCTGCCACGGGCCGGCGCCCAGGCTCGATGCGGCTTCTTCGAGGCTCGGGTTCGACAGGGTCAGCGAGGCGACCATGGTGCGGATCGGATATGCCATCACCAGCACCAGATGGCCGATCAACAGGCTGTACCAGGTGAACGAGATGCCGATCAGGATGAAGAACTGGATCAGCGCGATGCCGATCGCCACCACCGGCAGCGTGATCGGCGAGAGTAGGAAGGCGGTCAGCGCCGGCTTGAACGGGAACGGCAGCCTGACGATGGCGAGCGCGGCGCCGATGCCGAGCACGGTTGCCAGCGCCGCGGTCGCCGCGGCGATGCCCAGGCTGATCAGCGTGGCGCTCGCGATCTGGTTGATCTTGGCGATATTCTCGAACCAGCGCAGCGAGAAGCTGGTCGGCGGAAACTCGATGAACTGGGTGCCGCCAAACGAAACGATGGCGGTGAACAGCACCGGAATCACCAGGAAGCTGAACGCCGTCCAGCCGACGGCGCCGATCGTGCGGCGATAGGAGCGCGCTTCAAACATCGGTGCGGAACAATTTGCGAATCGCCAGCCCGTACAGGAAGACGATGGTGAACGTGATCAACGTCAGCACGACGATCATGGCCGAGCCGTATGGAAAATTGAGCTGGATCAGGAACTGCTCGGCGGCGATCTGCGAGATCATCGCGGTCGCCGGCGAGCCCAGCATCAGGGGCGTGACGAACGCGCTCATGCAGATCGCGAACGACAGCGTGGTGCCGCCGAAAATCCCCGCGATCGACAGCGGCAGCACGATGTTGCCGAGCGCCCTGAACGGCGCCGCGCCGAGCGACTGCGCGGCTTCGCCGTAGGACGCCGGAATCCGCAGCAGCGCGCCGTAGATCGGCAGGATCATGAACGGCAGGCAGTAATGCACCAGCGCCACGATGGTGGCCGCCTCGCTGTAGACGATGCGCTGCGGCCGGTCGACCAGGCCGAGGCCGAGCAGCAGCTTGTTGACCGGGCCGGCGTCCGCCAGCATCACCAGCCAGCCGTAATTGCGCACGATCAAGCTCGAGGCGAGCGAAACGAAGATCGCGATCAGGATGAACGTGCGCAGCCGCGGCCGCGTCTGCAGCAGCAGCAACGCCAGCGGATACGCGAGCAGAAACGTGATCGCGGTCGCGATCAGCGACAGCCGCAGGGTCCGCTCGAGGCCGCGGTAGCTGCGGCCGTTGTCGGCCACGCGTTCGTATTGTTTTGCCGTCAGTCCGGTCTGCACGCTGTCGCTCGGCGACGGCTTCAGGCTTTCGCCGACCATGTGGCCGAGCGGCACGGCGTAGAAGATCGCCAGAAAGACCAGCAGCGGCGCAAGCAGGCTGAGCGCCGGTAGATACCGTCGCCAGCCGGCCCGCGCCGCTGCCGAATACGCGATGGCGGTCGCTTTAACCGCCATTGCCGCCTCAGCCGAACACGTTGTTCCACATGTCGGTCAGTTTCGGGCGCTGTTCGGACAGGAACTTCCAGTCTGCGTAGGTGATGTTTTCCGGCGGTCCCAGCAGCTCGATCGTGCGCGCCGACGGATTGACTTCCTTATGTCCGGCCCGCGCGCGCAGCACGCTGTCGATCTTCGACTGCAGATCCTTGCCGATGCTCAGATTGGTGTAGACCTCGGCCAGTTCGACGTTCTTCGCCTTGGCCGGCATGTTCATGCCGACCACTTCGCCGTGCTTGCCTTCCTTGAGATTCGTCGCCGGCGCGATCGGCGCGCCGCCGTCGATGATCGGGTTGATGAAGATGCCGTAGAATCCGACCAGCGGTACCTGGCCCGATTGCAGCATCTGGATCGCCTGCGGTGCGCCGGTATATACGACGGCGCCGTTCTCCTTCAGCTTGGCCAGATGCCGGATGCCGGCTTCGAGCTCGTACTGCGCTTCCTTGAACGGTTTGCCGGTGGCGATCTGCGCCGCGCTGGTCACCATGCGCACGCCGCTGTTCCAGGTGATCGGCGGAAACGCAGCACGGCCCTTGTTCTTGGGATCCCACAGATCGGCCCATGCCGTGGGCGCCTGCTTCTGCTGGTTGGTGTTGAAATAGATCGTGTGCATGGCGTCGACCACGCCGGCCGAGAAATTGTCCGCCAATTTAAATTCGTCGCGCAGCATCGCAAAGTTGGGGATGTTCTTCGGGTTGTGCGCGCGCAGCAGGCCTTCCTTGGCGGCCAGGAATACGCCGGCCTCGGAAAACTGCATCAAGTCGGGTGGGTTGTCCTTCTGGGTCTTCAGCATCGCCAGCATGTTGGCGGTAACCGATTGCTGGACGTTCAGCTTGGCGCCGGTCTGCTTCTCGAACACCGGGTTCAGGTGATCGATCCATAGTTTCGCCAGCAGGCCCTGATTGAGAATGACGGTCAATTCACCGGCCGCGCGGGCCTTGGTGGTGACCCACGGCGCGGCGAACGCCACAGCGCCGACGGCGGCCGAGGTCTTGATGAATTGCCGCCGGCTCGAATTCTGCAACTTGGATGGGTGACGCGATTTTGGATGCATTTTATGCCTCCGGTGAGGGGTTGAAGCCCGAAAACGCCGAACCAACTTGGTAATTGTATACAATCTTCCCGCTCGGCGGTCGGGTGTCAACGCTGAATCTGCGCCTGTAATGGGCTTGCACGACGCCTTAGGCGGTTTGCGCCATGTACCGTGTCGCAGTCCAACCGCCGTCGACGACGATGGTCTGGCCGGTGATGAAACTTGCGTCGGTCGAACACAGGAACCGCACCGTGCCGGCAATGTCTTCCGGCGTGCCGGCGCGACCCAGCGGCGTCTGGCCGATCGTCATGGCCCGGAATCGCGCGTTACTCGCCAGGCGCCCGGCGGTGGCTGCGGTCGCGATCAACCCCGGCGCCACGGCATTGATGCGCACCCCGGCCGGCGAATAATCGGCGGCCATCTGATGGGTGAGCCCCAATATCGCGGCTTTTGCCGCGGAGTAGGGCGCACTGCCTGGAAAACCGACAAAACCGAAGATCGATGCGATGTTGACGATGCTGCGGCCGTGCCCGGTCGTGGCCGCGATGAAATCCCGCGATAGGCGAAACACGCTGCGGAAGTTTATGTCCATGTAGCGATCGAACACGTCGTCGGGGGTTTCGACCGCGCTCGAAGCGTTGCCCATCCCGGCGTTGTTGATGAGATGCTGCGGCGCGCCGAAGTTCCTGTCGCACGCCGCGAAAATCGCGTTCGGCGCCTCGGCTGCACAAATATCTTGAACCAACGATGCGAATACGCCGCCGCCCGTCGATTGGTGCGCGGTTTCGGCCAGGCCGTCGCCGCTTCGATCGACGCCCAGCACGTTGAACCCGTCGCGCACGAAACGCTTGGCAATGGCTTGGCCGATGCCGGAACCGGCGCCGGTAACGATGACGTTTTCGCCCATGGAAATCTCTCCGACTATTTCTTTCTGGCCAGCCGCGGTGTCTGCACCGGCAAGTCCGATACCCGCGGCAGGGCCGCATCCGCGCCGCCCTGATAATTCACGATCAGATGATCGCGCACGACCTGGCTCATGAAATAGACGTGCTCGCGCATGATGGCGCCGGCGCGTTCGGGCTGACGCTGCCGAATCGCATCGAGCACGCGGTGATGGTCGTCGTGCGAACGCTGGATCAGCCAGTAATCGTGCCACAGGATGATGCGGTCCGAGACCAGCGGGATGCGCCTTGTCTGCAGCACCAGTTCGGCGGTCGTGCTGCTGCCGCTGCCGCGGATGATGCCTTGGTGAAAGCGGGCGTTCATCGCGCGATAGTCCGGCAGGTCGGCCGGATCCAAGACCCCTTTGGCCAGGATACGGTCGCCGACCTTGAGCGAATCTTCGAGCGCTTCGAGCAGCGCTCCGGTCATGCCGCGCGCGGCGCACTGCGAGGCCGCGTACGCCTCCAACACGGACCGTACCTGGTAGACATCGACAATGTCGTCGATGCTGAAACTGCGCACCTGATAGCCGCGCTTCGGCACATAGCTCAGCAGCCCTTCGGTCTCCAGCGTGGCCAGCGCCGCGCGAATCGGCGTGCGCGACACCTGCAGCTTTTCGGCCAGGGGAATTTCCTGCAGATGCGTGCCCGGCGCCAATTCGCCCTCCAGGATGAAGGTGCGAAGTTCTTCGGCGACCGATTGGGAACGTGTGCGCATGGCCTTCCGCCCGGTTTGACAGCCTGGATCGATGCTCACTCTATCATCGGGAATCATGCATACAAGATAGTATTCAAGAATACATAGACTTTGAGCCGAATCGGCGTATGGCCCGGCTACTTGTCGAGTTTTCCAGAATTATGTGCGTAATTTGGTCGCTGCCGGAGAAAGCAGTTGCCGGTGTGCTCGAAGTATATGTATACATGTTTGCGAAGCGATGGCGATCATGATCGCCGCGGAGGAAACCGTTCATGGCAGTCAAACAGGCGCAACGCGGGCGCACGGCCAAGGGCGCGGCCCGGCATAAACCCGGGCGCGCCGCGCGGCGCATCGATCCGATCGTGCGCGAAGTGGTGAAAGGCGCGTTGCGCGCGCTGCAGGCGGAAATGGAGGCGTTGATCGAACGCACCGCCATGTCGCCGTTCATCCGCGAGAAGAAGGACTATTTCGCCGGCGTGTTCGACCAAGACGGCCAGTTGATCGTCGGCACCAACATTCCCGTATTCGGCGATTTGATCCGCCCGCTGTTCGAACGCTTCCCGGCCGAGACGATGAAGCCGGGCGACATCTATTGGTACAACGATTGCTACGGCTCGAAGGGCGGCGTGTCGCACACGCCCGACCAGGTGTTCGTGGCGCCGATTTTCGTCGACGGCAAGCTGTCCGCGTTCATTCAGTCCTGGGCGCATTTTTCCGACGTCGGTGGGATGCGTCCGGGATCGCTGTCGCCCGATGCGACCGATATTTTCCAGGAAGGCACCATGGTGCCGCCGGTGCGGCTGTATGCCGCCGGGGTCTACAATGAGGACGCGTTCCGCATCTTTCAGCGCAACTCGCGCTATCCGGACATGGTGCTCGGCGACACGCGCGCGTCGGTCGCGGCCGTGCGGCTCGGCGAACGGCGCATCCTGGAAATCTTCGCACGCTACGGCCGCGCCGGCGTGCGCGGCGTGTTTGCGTCGCTGATCGCAGAAACCGAAGCCGCGGTGCGTCGCCGCCTGGCGAAAATATTTCCGCGCGGCACATACAGCTTCGCCGATTACGTCGACACCGACGGCCACGGCAGCGGGCCGTTCGCGGTGCGCCTGGATCTGACGTCGGACGGGCGCAGGTTCAAGCTCGACGCCACGCGCAGCGACGACCAGGCCAAGGGTCCGATCAACTACCTGATGCATCCGGATGTTCCGAACATGATTTTCGGCATCTACCTGCTGTCGTTCGAGCGCGACACGATGCTCAACCAGGGTGCGGCGCGCGCGCTCGATGGGGTGACGCTGCGGCCGGGCAGCATCCTGCAGCCGATCTCGCCGGCCGCGCTTGGCCAGCGCGGCGTGACCCTCGTGCGCGTGATCAGTTCCTGCTGCGGCCTGATCGGCCTGGCAACCGACGGGCAGTGCGTCGCGGCCAGCAACGTCTACGGGCTTTATTACATGCGCGGCCGCAAGGATTCCGGCGAGCCGTTCCTGCTCACCGACGGCGTCGCCGTCGGCAACGGCGCGCGTCCCTTCGCTGACGGTATCGATGCGGTCTATTTCGTGGCGCAGGAAAACTATCCCGCCGAGTTTCTCGACATCAGCTATCCGGTCCGTCTGCTGCGCTACGAAATCAACTGCGATTCCGCCGGCCCCGGCCGCTGGCGCGGCGGCGCCGGCGTTATCCGCGAGCTCGAGCTGCTGGCCGACGAGGCGGTGCTGTCCAATCGCATCGACGCCAACGACTACCCGCCGTGGGGCATTGCCGGCGGCTTGAACGGCGGCATCGGCCGTTGCGTCATCAATCCGGGCCGGCCGAACGAGCGCGTCCTGCCGCCCCTGGCGGATGGCACGATTTTGAAGCGCGGCGACGTGTTTCGCATGGAAACCGGTGGCGGCGGCGGGTGGGGCCATCCGTTCGACCGTGAAGCCGAACGCGTGCATCTGGACGTGCTCGGCGGGTTCGTCAGCCGGGAAAGCGCCGAACGCGATTATGGCGTCGTGCTCAAAGGCGATGCGTTGGAACTCGATATCGAAGCCACCGCCGCGCGTCGGCGCGATGGCCGCCAGCCCGCCAAACTGTTTCACCGCGGCACGTATACGGAGCGCTTCGAATGAACACGATGCTGCGCAACAAGCCGAAAGCGCTGCGTCGCGGGCGGGCCGGCGTGTCAGCGTCCAAAGCGTCGGTCGTGATCGGTATCGATGTCGGTGGTACTTTCACCGATATCGTACTCATGGACTCGTCGACCGGCCGCGTTGCCACGGCCAAGGTGCCGACCACACCGGAAGATCAATCGATCGGTTTCGTCGACGGAATTCGCCGAATCTTGGCGCAGAACGGCATCGCGCCGGAGGCCGTGGCGCAAATATTCCACGGCACGACCGTTGCCACCAACGTCATCCTCGAAGGCAAAGGCGCGGCCGCCGCGTTGATCACCAACCGCGGTTTTCGGCATGTGCTGGAAATCGGTCGGCACGATATTCCGCGCAAAGCGAATATGTTTTCGTGGATCAAGCCGACGCGGCCGGTGCATCCCAAGGATATTTACGAAATCGAGGGCCGTATCGAGCCGGACGGCTCGGAACTGCGGCCGCTGGACGAAGCCGAGATCGCGGCGCTCGCCGAAAAGCTGCGCGCGCGCGGCCAGCGCACCGTCGCCGTCTGCCTTATGCACGCCTACGCCAATCCGGCGCATGAAAAGCGCGTGCGCGAAATCGTTCTAAGCAAGCTGCCGGATGCGCTGCTGTCGATCTCGTCGGAAATCCTGCCGGTGTTCCGCGAATACGAACGCGCGATGGCGACGATCCTCAACGTCTACGTCATGCCGTCGGTTGCGTCGTATGTGACCCGGCTCGAACAGCGCACGGCGACGGCGGGCATCAAGGCGCCGCTGCTGTTGATGAAATCCAGCGGCGGCGTGACCGGCACCGAAACGGTCCGCCGGGAGCCGGTGCAGACCGCGCTGTCCGGGCCGGCCGCCGGCGTCATCGGTGCCGCGCAGATCGGCGTTGCCGCGGGTCTGCCGAATCTCATATCCATCGATATCGGCGGCACCTCGGCCGACGTGTGCCTGATTCGCGACGGCCAGCACGCCGTCACCACGCGCGGGCGCATCGGCGATTGGCCGCTGCAGACGCCGATGATCGATATCACCACCATCGGCGCCGGCGGCGGCTCGATTGCGCGCGTGTCGCCCGGCGGCGGCTTGGCCGTCGGCCCGGAGAGCGCCGGCGCCGTCCCGGGTCCCGCCTGTTACGGCCGCGGCGCCACCGAACCGACGGTGACCGACGCCCATCTTGTGCTTGGGCGGCTGTGCCCTGCCTTGCTTGACGATGCGTTCCCGCTCGATCGCGATGCGGCGCGCGATGTCGTTCGGCGCCGTGTCGCCGAGCCGCTGGGTATTTCCGTCGAGCGCGCGGCCGAAGGCATCCTGGAAGTCGTCGATCACGCCATGGTCGGCGCCATCAGGCTGGTCTCGGTCGAACGCGGCTTCGATCCGCGCGATTTCGCGCTGCTCGCGTTCGGCGGCGCCGGGCCGCTGCACGGCGGCGCGCTCGCGCGCCTGCTCGGCATGCAAACCATCATCATTCCGCCGGCGCCCGGCGTGTTGTCGGCATATGGCTTGCTGGTCGCCGACATCCGCAACGACCTTTCGCGCACCTGTTTCGAGCCGCCGCCGAACTACGATCTCGACCGCATCAGGGCCACGCTGGCCGATCTGGAGCGTCAGGCGAAAGAATGGCTGATCGCCGAACAAGTGCCGGCGGCCGATCGCGAAACCACCTGGCACGCCAGCTTCCGCTATGCCCACCAAGGCTTCGAACTGACCGTGCCCTGGTCCGGCAAGTCGGTCGTGCAAGCCAAGCTGCGCGAAACCATCGACCGGTTCCATCGCCTGCACGAGCAGCTCTACACGTTCTCGCAAACCGACACGCCGGTCGAGCTGGTCACGCTGCATGTCACCGCCACCGGTCACCTCAAGCGACCGCGGGCCTTCGCGCGTTCGGCTGCGGCGAAAATCAAACCCACGCCGATCGGGCGGCAGACCATGCACGTCGGCGGACGTAATTTCGCAGCGCCGATCTATCAGCGCGCGCATCTCGCGGTCGGCGCCAAGGTGCGCGGGCCGGCGATAGTCGCCCAACTCGACGCAACGACGGTTCTACTGCCCGGCCAAGTGGGCTCGGTCCACTCATCCGGGGCATTGATCGTGACCGAGACATGAAACACGGCAAAAGAACTCACTGGAGGATCGACCATGAATATTCGTAAGTTATGGCTATTTTGTACCGCGGCCCTGATTGTGGGTGCGGCGGGCAGCGCGCAGGCCGAGCAGACGATCAAGCTCGGCGTGCTGAACGATAAATCGTCGCTCTATGCCGATCTCACCGGCACCGGTTCGGTGACCGCGGCGCAAATGGCGGTCGAGGATTTCGGCAAGACGGTCTTGAACAGGCGCATCGAGGTAATCACCGCCGATCACCAGAACAAACCCGACATCGGCTCCGCCATCACCACGCGCTGGATCGAAACCGAAAAGGTCAGCGTCATCATCGACGTGCCGACTAGTTCGGTCGCCTTTGCCGTGCAGGAAGTCACGCGCAACTTGAAGGTACCGCTTCTGATTTCGGGTGCTGCGTCGTCGGATCTGACCGGCAAGGCGTGCTCGCCGATGACGGTGCATTGGACCTACGACAGTTATGCGCTCGCGGCGGGCGCTGCGCGCGGCATCGTGCAGGCCGGCGGCACCACCTGGTTCTTTCTGGCGCAAGACAATCTGTTCGGCCAGGCGCTGCAGCGCGACGTCACGCGTTTCGTCGAAGAAGCCGGCGGCAAGGTGCTCGGCGGCGTGCGCCATCCGCTGAACTCGACGGATTTCGCGTCGTACCTGGTGCAGGCCGAAGCGTCCAAGGCCAAGATCATCGGCCTGGCCAACGCCGGCAGCGATTTCACCAATGCCATCAAGCAGGCCGGCGAATTCGGCTTGATCGCCAAAGGCATCAGGATCGCGGGCTTGAGCGTCACCATCAACGACGTGCATTCGCTGGGCCTCAAGACCGCGCAAGGCGTACAGTTCGTGACGCCGTTCTATTGGGACATGACGCCCGAAACGCGCGCCTGGTCGAAGCGCTTCTTCGACAAGGAAAAGAAGATGCCCAATCACATCCAGGCCGGCGTCTACGGTGCCGTGATGCACTATCTCAATGCGGTCAAGGCGGCCAATACGGACGATGGCCCGAAAGTCGTGGATCAAATGAAGAAGACGCCGATAAACGACTTCTTCACCAAGAACGGCTCGATCCGCGTCGACGGCCGCGTCATGCGCGAATTCCATTTGATGGAAGTGAAGGCGCCGGGCGATTCGAAATATGCCTGGGACTATTTCAAGCTGGTCAAGACGATGACCGCCAACGATACGGCGATCCCGTTGAAGGACAGCGAATGCGCGCTGGTGAAGAAGTAGCCTGACGCGTCGAATCGATTCATGGGAATGACTTCGAGCGACACCGCATCCGCGGCGAACATGCGGCGGTGCGGCTCGCTCGGAGTCGATTTCTTCGGCACGGCGGCGATGCGACGTACCGGATTTGCCAACCCTGAGCGCCTAATTCCGACGCTGCGGTCAGAGTTGAAACTTTAAGTTTAGCGCGTTTGGGAATATTGACTCACATCAATGTCCCTGTTTGATTCCAAGTCTATTTTTTAAACGAAGTGAAAGTTGCTACGGAAGGCATCTTTCTAATCATGGTTAATATAATAAGCGTTTGGCTCGGCTTTTGGCGAGCGCGTTAGTGCCTAAGCGCATGCAAATAAAAGTTTGATCCGGCTGCGACCTGCTTCGAGGCCGGTTGTCGGGTCGGTCGAGAATGGCGGTACGGCGCCAGACGGAGTGTTTCGGCTCCGGGCTAGGTTCACATCGGCGAGGAACGAATGAACGCCTTCAAACAAGCATTCAGCGCGCTCATCGCAGCGGTCGCGTCCGTCATGTTGACGTTCGGCGCCATGGCGCAGACGACCCAGCAGACGCCCTTGAACGATCAGCAGTTGGAGCAATTGCTGGCGCCGATTGCGCTGTATCCGGACGCATTGCTGGCCCAGGTGCTGACTGCATCGACCTATCCGCTCGAGGTCGTACAGGCGAACCGTTGGGTCAAAGCCAATCCGGCTGCCAAGGGCAAGGTGCTGGAGGATGCCATGCAGCTGCAGCCCTGGGATCCGAGCGTCAAGGCGCTGACTTCCGTGCCGCAGGTGCTCGCCATGATGGATCAGAAGCTGGATTGGACCCAGCAGCTGGGCGACGCCTTTCTTGCCCAGCAGGAAGATGTCATGCGCGCGGTCCAGGTGCTGCGCGAACGCGCGCGGGCGGCCGGCAGGCTGCAGACGACGCCGCAACAAGTGGTGACGACGAGAATCATCGAACAGCAGACGATCGTCTATATCGAGCCGGCGAATCCGGAAATCATCTACGTGCCGGTTTACGATCCGTACGTCATCTATGGCCCGTGGCCGTATCCGGCGTATCCGCCTTATTATTGGTATCCGCCCGGCTACGTTGCGCGCAACGTCATCTCGTTCGGTCTCGGACTCTTTGTCGGCAGTATCATTTGGGGCGAATTCGATTGGCGCGACCGACGCGTGATCATCAACGTCGACCGCTACAATCGTTACAATCGAACCCGCATCGATAGTCCGATCTGGCGGCACGATCCGGTGCACCGCCGCGCCGTGCCGTACCGCGACCCGGTGGTTCGGCAGCGATTCGACCGGACGGCCTTGCCGAATGTCGATCAACGGCGGGATTTCCGCGGCCGGGTCGAGCCGCCAACCACGCGCCTGCCGACGCAGCCGACCCAACCGGGTGTGCGTCCGCCGACCCAGCAGCAACCGCCAACCACGCGCCTGCCGACGCAGCCGACCCAACCGGGCGTGCGGCCGCCGACCCAGCAGCAACCGCCAACCACGCGCCTGCCGACGCAGCCGACGCAGCCGGGCGTGCGTCCGCCGACCCAGCAGCAACCGCCAACCACGCGTCTGCCGACGCAGCCGACGCAACCGACCGTGCGGCCGCCGACCCAGCAGCAACCGCCGACGACGCGTCTGCCGACGCAACCGACCCAGCCGACCGTGCGTCCGCCGACTCAACAGCAGCCGCCGGTCACGCGTCTGCCGACGCAGCCGACCCAGCCGACCGTGCGTCCGCCGACGCAACCCAGGCAACCGACCGTGCAGAGGCAAACCGTACCGGCGCCGCGCGCCTATGACGGCATCGGACGCGGCCAGGATGTCCGGCGCGAAAGCGTGCGCGGGACCGAGAGTCTTCGTTCCGCCCGTCAGCCGGCCCAGACCACCAAACCGGCGCAGCCCGCAAAGCCGACGCCGCCGGCCAGGCCAACCACGCCCGCCAAACCGGCTCAGCCGGCCCCGCGGCAACGCTGATCTCGAAAAGGGTGATGGAAATGTACGTACGGTTCACCAATTCGGTCTTAGACATGTTGAAGCCGGCGGCGCGTGTGCTGATCATGATCGGCTTTGTGGCGGCGGTCGCTGCCGGCGCGGCGAACGCGCAAACCAATGCCCAGTCGCGCAAGAGCTTCGCCAGCGCGGAAGACGCCGCGCGCAGTCTGGTCGAGGCGGTCAAAGCCAACGACCAGGCGAGCGTGGAGGAATTGTTCGGCGCCTCCGCGATGGCGTGGATTCTATCCGGCGATCCCGTTGCCGACGAGCAAGGCGGAAAAAGATTTGTCGCCGCTTACGAGCAGAAACACGATTTCGAGCGGACCGGCGACGACAAGGCAGTGTTGTTGATCGGTAACGATGCGTTCCCGTTTCCGTTCCCGATCGTCCGCGTCGACGGGAAATGGTCGTTCGATCCCGACCAGGGCAAGGAGGAGTTGCTGCGGCGGCGTATCGGGCGCAACGAACTGAACACGATGCAGGTTCTGTTGGCGATCGTCGATGCGCAGCGGGAGTATGCGGCCGAAGCGCGCGACAGCAGCAAGATATTGGCCTATGCGCCGCGTTTCGCCAGCTCGCAAGGCCGGCGCAACGGCCTGTACTGGCCGAGCAAGGAAGGCGAACCGCAGAGCCCGCTGGGCGAACTGGTCGCGCGCGCCGCCAGCGAAGGATACGAACGGGTGCCCGGCGGCGTGCGTACGCCCTATCACGGATATTTCTTCCGCATGCTCGTCGAGCAGGGCAAGGATGCGCCGGGCGGCGCGTACAGCTACCTCGTCAACGGGCGTTTGATCGGCGGCTTTGCCGTGCTCGCGTATCCGGCCTCTTATGCCGCCTCCGGCGTGATGAGCTTCTTGGTCGGCAGCGACGGCGTCGTTTATCAGAAGGATCTCGGTCCGAATACCGGCGTCCTGGCGCGTTACATCCGTGCCTATAACCCGGATCAGACCTGGAAGCGGCAATAGCGGCGCATTGTCGGTCGCGGTGGCCTATCGGCCGGCGGAACGGTAACTAGCCTGTGGCCTTGGTGTGCGTTCTCGGGACGGCGCCGGCCGGCCTGTGCACCGACGGGGCTGGGCGGAGCTGTCCGGTCTCGACGTGCGCCACCTGAATTGCCGGCTCGGCTTCGGTCAGGAGTGAAATATAGGCGCTCTGCGCCTCGATCCGATCCAGCGCCTGCAGCACGGCGCGCCGCCGCCCGCTGCGCGAATAGAAATTGCCGTTCAATTGAGTCAGTGCGATTGCCGCCGCGCGGAAGGCCCGATACAGCGCCGGATCCGGCGGCGCCGGCGCGTGCCAAAACTGTTCGAGCGTTTGCGCCGAGACCAATCCCGGTACGGCATAGCATGCCCGGCCCAGCAGACTGACCGGCAGGCCGCGATCGATCGCCTGCAGGCCGACGGTGCTGTTGACGGTGACGATGCCGCGCGAAATATCCAATGCGCGGCGGACATCGCCGCCGGCAAAATACTTCACGCGGTCGCCGATGCCGCGGCGCGCCGCCGCGCGCGCGATCCAGCGCCGACGGTCGACGAACTCGGCGTCCAGCGGATGCCGCTTCACCAGCAGGATCGCGTTTGGCGGCGCGTGCCCGGCGAACGAATCGAATATGCGCTCGAGCGCCGCGTTCATGTCGGGATGATCCGAGTGGCGCCGCAGCGCGAAATCATGGTCGAGTTGCAGCGGGACAAAGAACACCGGGGCGCCGGAATTCGCCGCCGTATCCGCTTCCGCGAAAGCGCGCCGGTAGGCGTTGCGCCGCAGACCGTCCCTGGCGATTCGTCGGATGAAGCCGAGATACTCGCGCCATGCGGCGAACGGCCGGTGGTTGCGATAGCCCGGGTACCGCCAAGCATCGGCCGCGCCGGCGATTCGATACTGTACGTCGCGGACCGAGCGTTCGAACCAGCCGGGCGCGATCGGCATCGATGCCGGGGGCAATTGCAGCCGGTGGGCGAGCAGCCGCACGCGCTGGGCGGTGCGCGGCAGCGCGGACCCGGCGCCCGCGCCGTTTAGATCGAGCGTTATCCAGTCGGGCCGGAAATAACCCTCGTCGAATGCCCATGCCGGAATGTCTCGCGCGCGCGCCGCATCGATCGCCGCCGCATGGATCGGACGCGACGGTCCGAACAGGAGCACCGCATCGACCCGTTCGCGCGAAAACAGTTCGTCATAGAAATCAGGCAGTTGTTCGAGGGAGCCGCGATAGCGCAGCGGTCGCTCGCCGCGCCACATGGCATCGCAGCCGCCGCAGAAATTGATCTTGGTGATGCGGTGCCCGCGCGCAGCGAAGCCCTGCGCCAATTGAGCGAAGAACGGACTTGCGGGACCTTGTAGCAATACGATGTGCACGGGATCGTTCTCGCCGTGGGGGACGCGGCGTGGACACGCATGCTGATACGCTGGTACCAAAATGGCAAACCATTCTGCGACTCGCGCGGCCGCCATGCAGTGATGCGCATCACGCGCATCAGCATCGCCGAAGCCCGCCGGAAATGAAATAGTAACTAATACGAAGGCGGGCGGGCGGCTCTGCGCCGCATCCCCCAATTCAGGCGAAATAGTCGGGCTTGGGCACGGTCCAAAGCTCGCCGTACATTTGCGAACCGCCGTCGACCGTCAGGACTTCGCCGGTGATGAACTTGCCCGACGTGGCACTGATATACACCGCCGCCTCGGCGATATCCCATGCATCGCCGAACCGAAGCATGGCGTTGGATTGCGGAAACTTGCGGCGCGCCTCCTCGGGATACACGTTCATGCCTTCTGTCGCGATCGGCCCGGGGGCGACGCAGTTGACCCGGATGCTCAGCGGAGCCCATTCGACCGCCACCGTCTTGGACAGGTAGATCACGCCGGCGCGCGCCGCGCAGGTGTGCGCCACCCCCGGCATGCCGCGTTCGACGACGGCGACGATGTTGACGATGCTGCCGGGCGAACTGCGGTCGCGCCAGCGCCGGGCGGCGGCCTGCATCATGTGCCAGGTGCCGTTCAAGTTGGTATCGATCACGGCGTTCCAGCCCTTGACCGAAAAATCGATCGCCAGTTGCGGAAACTGTCCGCCGGCGTTGTTGACCAGGATGTCCAATTTGCCGTGCTCGGCGAATACTTTATCCATCAGCGAAGCGACCTGCTCGGGATCGCGGATGTTGGCCTGAATCGCCTGGATCGTTCTGCCGCGCGCCGCAAGTGCGTCTTTGACGCCGGCCAGCCGCTCGGCGTCGCGCCCGCAGATCACCACGGTGGCGCCGAGGCGCGCGTATAGCCAGGCGATCGCCTTGCCGATGCCGCGCCCGCCGCCGGACACCAGAACCACGTTTCCGGCCAGCAGATCGTCGCGATAGACGGTCGGGTGGGCTTCGAGCTCGTCGTCGGTGAAACCGAATTTCTCGCCGGTCATGGCGCGCGTTCAATCCTTGAGCAGCTCTTCGCTGATGATCAGTTTCCGGACCTCCGACGTACCCGCGCCGATTTCGAGCAGCTTGATCGAGCGGTACAGCCGGTTGATCTCCGATTCGTAGATATAGCCGGCGCCGCCGTGGATTTGCACGGCTTCGTTCAGCACCTTGTTCATCGCCTCGGCGGCATACAGAACCGACGCCGCGGTCAGCTGATGGATCTCGCCGCGTCCGCCGCCGCCGATCTCCAGATCGTTGGCCGCCGCCAGCGCGCGGTAGGTGAACGTGCGCATGGTTTCGATCCAGACGTACATATCCGCCAGCTTGGCGCGGATCATCTGAAAGCTGGCGATCGGCTTGCCGAACTGCTGGCGCGTCTTGGCGTAATCGATCGTAATCTCCAGCGCGCGTTCGGCGATGCCGAGGCATATCGGCGAGATCATCGCGCGCTCGAGATCGAGCCCGCTCATCACCACGCTGACGCCGGCATTCTCCGCCGCCACGCGGTTCTCCACCGGCACGCGGCATTCGTCGAACACCAGTTCGCCGGTCGGGCTGCCGCGGAAGCCCATCTTGGTCAGCCTCTGCGCCACTTTGAAGCCCGGCGTGTCCTTTTCCACGATGAACGCGGAGATGCCCTTGGCGCCCTTTGCCTTGTCCGTCTTGGCGTAGATCAGCAGCACGTCGGCGACCGGACCGTTGGTGATGTACAGCTTGCTGCCGTTCAGCACGTAGTGGTCGCCGTCGCGCCGCGCGGTCGTGCGCATCGAGCCGAGCGCGTCCGAGCCGGCGCCCGGCTCGGTCAGCCCCAGCGCGCCCACGGCGGTGCCGGCGCACAGGCCCGGAAGGTATTTCTGGCGCTGCGCCTCGTTAGCGTTGCGATAGATATTGTTGAGGCAGAGATTTTCGTGCGCGACCCAGCTCAACGCCAGCGCGTGATTCCAGCGCGAAAACGCCTGCACCACCAGGCCGCTGGTGAACAGGTCGAGCCCCGCGCCGCCGTATTGCTCGGGCACGGTGACGCCGAAGTATCCCATGCGGCCGATATCCGGAAACGCCTCCGCCGGCCACCATTCCTCGTCGTCCATGCGCCGGGCGAGCGGAAACAGCTTGGCGTGGGCATATTTGTCGGCTTCGTCCAGAATTTGCTGCTGCTGTTCGGACAGCGTATAGCCGCCCGATTGCCAGTTCCGCGGTGCCGTTTCGGCCGCTGCGTCCGTCATCGTCGCCTCCCGCAATTGTGCGAACCGCCCCTGCACGGTGCAGCAACGGCCGGGCGCATCGCGCAATGTCGTTGGTGCATTTCGTTCGACGTGCCGCGGCCACTTTGTCATTGACTCGCCGGCGCGTCCACCTTCTAATGAATGAGCCTCACTTAAATCGGCAGGTACAGCCGAAATAGTCTCGCTTCGTCCAGCTCAAGGACGCACCTGACGGGAGAAGGCGGTCGGAGGATGCGCGTGCTTCAAAAAAACCAAGTTAAATCAGATATTTGACGGTCAGTTGCGGCTCGCGCAGCGACGTGCTGTTGCATTGCGGTACGCGTCGCGCACGAAGCACAAGTAAGTCTCATTCAATAACGAGCCGAAACGGGCTCGCAGGAGGCATCGCGTGACGGACGTGCTGGTCGAAACCCGCGGGGCCGCGCAGTGGATCACCATCAACCGGCCCGAGCGGCGCAACGCGATCAACGAAAGCGTCATCGCCGGCATCGCCGACGGCATCCGGGCGGCGCGAAACGATGCTCGGGTGCGTGCGATCGTGCTGACCGGGGCCGGCGATGCGTTCTGCGCCGGCGGCGATCTGAAGCCGAACGCCGACGGCACGCCGTTCGAGGTCGACCCGGCGCGCCCGCGCAACTTCGTCGTCGAGCTGTTCAAGTTGATGGAAGACACCGACCTGCCGATCATCGCCCGCGTCAACGGATTCTGCCTGGCGGGCGGCATGGGCCTGCTGTGCGCGTGCGACATGGCGGTGGCGTCGAGCGCCGCCAAATTCGGCACGCCGGAAAGCAAGATCGGCCTGTTCCCGATGATGATCCTGACCTACATGCTGCGCGTGCTGCCGCGCCGCAAGTTGCTCGAAATGTGCATCACCGGCGAGATGTATTCGGCCGACGAGGCGCTCGCCATGGGCTTGGTGAATTATGTCGCGGCGCCGGCCGAACTCGATGCCAAGGTCGACTGGCTGCTCGCGCGCACGGTCGATAAATCGCCGACCGCGATCCGTCTCGGCAAGCAATCGTTTCACGCCATGCAGGATATGAGCCTGCGCGAGGCGTTCGAGTTCGCGCAGATCATGCTGCCGATCATGGCGCGCACCCAGGATGCGCGCGAAGGCATGCGCGCGTTCCAGGAAAAGCGCGCGCCGCGCTGGACCGGGCAGTGATGGCGGCCGAGAAAACCATCCGTATCGGCGGCGGCGCCGGCTTCTGGGGCGACAGCGAGGCCGGTCCGGCGCAACTCGTCGAGTCGGGCGGCATCGATTATCTGGTGCTCGATTATCTGGCCGAAATCACGATGTCGATTCTGTCGCGCGCGCGCGCCAAGGATCCCAATCTGGGCTATGCCACCGATTTCGTTTCGCTGGTCATGGCGCGGCTGCTGCCGAAGATCGCGGCGCAAAACATCAAGGTCGTCACCAATGCCGGCGGCGTCAATCCGCAGGCCTGTTGCGCGGCGCTCGAAAAGGAGATCGCCAAGGCCGGCGTGAAGCTCAAGGTCGCCGCGGTGCTCGGCGACGATCTGGCGCCGCTCGCCGATGCGCTGCGCGCCGAAGGCACGCGGGAAATGTATGCCGGTTCCGCGATGCCCGCGAAGTTGTGGAGCATCAATGCGTATCTGGGCGCACGGCCGATCCAGGCGGCATTGGCGGCGGGCGCCGATGTCGTCATTACCGGCCGCAGCGTCGACAGCGCGCTGGCGCTCGGCCCCCTGATGCACGAATTCGGCTGGGTCGATGGCGATTACGATCTGCTCGCTTCCGGCAGCTTGGCCGGCCACGTGATCGAATGCGGCGCGCAGGCGACCGGCGGCATCTTCACCGATTGGGAGCAGGTCGAAGGTTGGGATCGGATGGGGTTCCCGATCGTCGAATGCAAGCGCGACGGGTCGTTCGTGGTCACCAAGCCGGCCGATACCGGCGGGCTCGTTTCGCCGGCCACCGTGGCCGAACAGATCGTCTACGAGATCGGCGATCCGCGCGGCTACGTGCTGCCCGATGTGATCTGCGATTTCAGCCGCGTGCAGCTCAAACAGGCCGGTCCGGATCGGGTCTCGGTCATGGGCGCCAAAGGCCGCGTGCCGACGCCTACATATAAGGTGTCGGCCACCTATCACGACGGGTTCCGGGCGACCACGACTTTGATGATCGGCGGCATCGACGCCGCGCGCAAGGCGCGCCGCGTCGGCGAAGCCATCTTGGCGCGCACACGGCGCATGTTCCGCGAACGCAATTTCGGCGACTACCGCGCGACCAGCATCGAAGTGCTGGGGGCGGAGGACACATACGGCAGGCATGCCCGCACGCCGGACGTGCGCGAAGTGGTGCTGAAGATCGCCGTGCATCACGACAGCAAGGACGCGCTGGAATTGTTCAGCCGCGAGATCGCCCCGTCGGCGACCGCCATGGCGCAGGGCACCACCGGCTTCGGCGCCGGCCGGCCGTCGCCGACGCCGCTGATCCGACTGTTTTCGTGCCTGGTGGATAAATCGCGCGTGCCGGTCTCGTTCGTCATGGACGGTACCTCGACGCCCGTCGCCGTAACCACGACGGGCGAAGCGCTGGCGGCACCGCCGCCGGATCCGGTGATCCAGGCCCCAAGTGTGGCGGGTGACGGCAACACCGTCGTTCCGCTGATCGCACTGGCGCATGGGCGCAGCGGCGACAAGGGCGACAAGGCGAATATCGGCATCCTGGCGCGCCGGTCGGAATTTTTACCGTACATCCGGGTGGCGCTGACCGAGGACGCCGTGCGCGAATATTTCGCGCACATCGTGCAGGGCCGCGTCGAGCGGTTCGAAATCCCGGGCCTGAACGGTTTCAATTTCCTGCTGCACGAAGCGCTCGGCGGCGGCGGCATCGCATCGTTGCGCTACGATCCGCAAGGCAAGGCGTTCGCGCAAATGCTGCTGGATTTCCCGGTGCCGGTGCCGGCCGCGTGGCTGCGCCCGGGCGGCTTGCTGACGGAGGCCGCCGCGTGAAACAGGCCGCGCGCAGAACCGTCGTCCGCCTGCCGCGCGAACAGCGCGAGCGCGACATTCTGGATGCCGCCTTGGCGATCTTCGCCGAGCGCGGTTACGAAGAAACCTCGATGGCCGAAATCGCCGCGCGCGGCGGCATGGTTGAAGGCACGATCTACAAATATTTCGAGAACAAGCGCGATCTGCTGTTCAAGGTCATGGGCCGCTGGTACCAGTCGATGCTCGACGATTACGCCGCCGGATTGGACGGCGTGCACGGTACGCGCAACCGCCTGCGCTACATGATCTGGCGGCACCTGAAATCGATCGATGAGAACCCGGCGCTGTGCCGCCTGTTCTTCCGCGAAATCCGCAGCGATCCCAACTACCACCTGTCCGCCATTTACGAGATGAACCGCCGTTACACGCGATTCATCACCGATATCCTGCGCGACGGCGTCGAAGCCGGCGAGTTGCGCGACGATCTGCCCGCCGCCCTGGTGCGGGACATGATCTACGGCGGCATCGAACACACCACATGGAACTATGTCTGCGGTCGCGGCGAACTGGACGCCGGCGCCGTCGCAGATGCGCAGGCCGACGTCGTGTTCCGCGGCATCGCGGTACCCAGCGCCGAGCCGCCCTCCATTGCCGACGCCGCCGCGCGTATCGAACGCGCGGCCGAACGCATCGAACGCGCCCTGCGCCCGCGCGCGCATCGCAGCGGCGAAAGAGCGTAGATCATGCTTCAGCTCGGCAACGTGCAAATCGTCTACGACCGGGCCATCGAGGCCGTGCGCGACGTTTCGCTCTCGGTCGAGACGGGGCAGATCGTCGCGCTGCTCGGCTCCAACGGCGCCGGCAAGTCGACCGTGCTGAAGGCGATTTCCGGCGTGCTGTATCCCGAAGAAGGCGAGATCGTCGGCGGCAACGTTACCTTCGAGGGCGCCAACCTCGCCACGCTGGCGCCCGATGCCATCGTCCGGCTGGGCATCGTGCAGGTGCCGGAAGGCCGCGCGCTGTTCGATACGCTGACGGTCGAGGAAAACCTGCTGATGGGCGGCTACACGCGCTCGGTGCAGGAATCGGCGGCGGCGCTTGAACGCGTGTTGGCCCTGTTTCCGCGCATCGCCGACCGGCGCAAGCAGATCTCCGGCTATCTGTCCGGCGGCGAGCAGCAGATGGTGGCGATCGGCCGCGCGCTGATGTCCAAGCCGCGCCTGTTGCTGCTGGACGAGCCTTCGTTGGGCCTCGCGCCGCAGATCGTGGCGGATATCTTCGGCGTCGTGCAGCGCCTGAACCGCGAGGAAAAACTCACCGTTTTGCTGGTCGAGCAGAATGCCCAGCTGGCGCTCTCGGTGGCGCATTACGGCTACATCATGGAGAATGGCCGCGTGGTGCTCGACGCGGCGCCCGATCGGCTGCTCAAGAACGCCGACGTGCGCGAGTTCTATCTCGGCTTCGGCGAGACCGGCAAACGCAAGAGCATGCGCGACGTGAAGCATTACAAGCGCCGCAAGCGGTGGCTGTCATGACCGCGCTGCTCGAAGTCAAAAATGTTTCCAAGAGCTTCGCCGGCGTGCGCGCGGTCAGCGACGTCAGCCTCGAGATCGAACGCGGCAAGATCACCAGCATTATCGGCCCGAACGGCGCCGGCAAGACCACAGTGTTCAATTTAATCAGTGCGATCTTTCGCCCGTCGGCCGGCGACATCTTCTACGACGGCACGGACATGACGCGCGTGCGCCCGCACGATCTGGCGCGGCTCGGCATCGGCCGGACGTTCCAGAATCTCGCGGTGTTCAAGCATGAAACGGTGATCGACAACATTCTGGTCGGCCTGCACGCGCACCTCGCCACCAATGTGCTGACCGCCGCATTGTTCTGGGGCCCGGCCCGGCGCGAGGAAATCCGCGCGCGCGAAAGGGCGGAACAGATCATCGAGTTTCTTGAGATCGAGGACATTCGCGACGTGCCCGTCGGCACCTTGTCGTATGGGCTGCAGAAGCGCGTGGAACTCGGCCGCGCGCTGGCCACGCAACCGAAGCTGCTGCTGCTCGACGAAATGGTTTCGGGCATGAACCTCGAGGAAACCGAGGACATCGCGCGGTTCATCCTCGATTTGAAGGAAGAACTGGGTCTGACGGTCGCCATGGTCGAGCACGACATGGGTATCGTCATGGATATCTCGGACCGCGTCTGCGTGCTCAATTACGGGATCAAGATCGCCGACGGCACGCCGGAAGAAGTCTCGCGCGATCCGAAAGTGATCGCGGCCTATCTCGGCCAGGCGCACGCCGAGGCGGGGAGCGCGGCATGACGCAGAACCCGCTGCGCGCCGCCGCCGAGGGCAGGCTGACCATGCCGCAACTGCTGCTGCATTGGGCGCAAACCGCACCCGACCGGCTGGCGTTCCGCGAAAAACATCTCGGCATCTGGAAACGCACCGACTGGGCCGGCTATTACCGCCAGGTGCGGCTGTTCGCGCTCGGCCTCAAGGCGCTCGGCTTCGGTGCCGGCGACAGATTGGCGATCGCCAGCGAGAACACGCCGGAATGGATGATCGCGGATATGGCGGCCCAGGCGCTGGGCGGCGCCTGTCTTGGCGTCTATCCGACCAATCCGTGGCCGGAGCTGCAATACATCGTCGGTCATTCGTGCGCCAAGTTCGTGGTTTGCGGCGACCAGGAACAGACCGACAAGGTGATCGACGCGCTCGGCAACGAGAAGGGCCTGCCCGACCTGCTCAAGATCATCTGCGTCGATATGAAAGGCATGCGCGCCTACAAGCGCGACGATCTGATGAGTTTCGCCGAAATCGTCGCGCTCGGCGCGAAGGAATCGGACGCGGCCGGCGATGCCATCGAACGCGCAATCGCCGCCGGCAAGCCGGACGACGTGGCGATCATCGTCTATACCTCGGGCACCACCGGCATGCCCAAGGGCGCCATGCTGACCCACCGCAACATGCTGCATTCGGCGTCCCAGGTTGTCGGCACGCTCGGACTGAGCGATCGGACCTACTCGGTCGTCTGTTATCTGCCGCTCTGCCATGTGGCCGAACGGTCATTCTCGACCGTCATGCAACTGGTGTGCGGTTCGGTGGTCAATTTCGCCGAATCGGTCGATACCGTGGCGGCCAATCTGCGCGAGATCGCGCCGCTGGGCTTTTTGGGCGTGCCGCGCATCTGGGAAAAGCTGCAACAGAACGTGCTGATCCGCATCAAGGACGCCACGCGTTTCCAACAGCGCGTGTTCGAGCGCGCGATGCGCATCGGCCACGCGATTTTCGAACGCACCGAACAGGCGGGGCGTGCGTCGGCCAAGGACCGGCTGACAGGTTTCTTCCTGTGGGCGGTCTGTTTCCGCAGCCTGCTGCGCCATCTGGGCCTGAATCGCGCGCGCAACTGCTTCTGCGGCGGCGCCACGATCTCGCCGGAAGTGCTGCGCTTCTTCCGCATTCTCGGCGTGCCGGTGTATCAGATCTACGGCATGACCGAAGCCGCCGGCGTCAGCCACATGCAGCAGCCCGGCCACGCGCGCGTCGGTTGCACCGGTTTGCCGATTCCGGGGCTCGAGGAAAAAATCGCCGCCGACGGCGAATTGCTGATCAAGGGCCCGTCGATCTTCAAAGGCTACCTGTTCGACGCCGAGTCGACCCAACGCGCGTTCGAGGACGGCTGGCTGCACACCGGCGACATCGTCGAATACGAGGCGCACGGCGAACTGCGCGTGGTCGACCGCAAGAAGGAAATCATCATCACCAGCGGCGGCAAGAACATCACCCCCTCCCTGATCGAAAATGCGCTCAAGGACAGCTTGTATATCCGCGAAGCCATCCTGATCGGCGAAGGGCGGAACTTCCTTTCGGCGCTCATACAGGTCGATTACGAAACCGTCGGCAAATGGGCGCAGGAGCGACGCCTGCCGTACACGACCTATCGCAGCCTGGCCGAACTGCCCGACGTGCGCGAGCTGATCGCCGAGGAGGTGGAGCGCGTCAACAAGCGCTTCGCCCGCGTCGAGAACATCCGCAAGTTCGTCATTCTGGCGAAGGAACTCGATCACGACGACGGCGAATTGACCGCCACGATGAAGATCCGTCGGCGCGTCATCGAATCAAAATTCAAGAGCGAAATCGCAACCATTTACGGGACGGCCGCGTGATGGATTATTTCCTCATCCTGTTGGGTACGGGTTTGGTCGTCGGTTCCGCATACGGCATGACGGCGATGGGCTTCGCCATGATCTACAAGGCCACCGGCGTGATCAATTTCGCCCAGGGCGAGATCATGATGGTGATCGCCTACGTCGCCTATTCGCTGACCGGCGCGCTCGGCCTGTCGTTCTTCCCGTTGATGGCGATCACGATCCCGCTCGCCATGCTGATCGGCCTCGGCATCGAGCGCGTGTTCATCCGCCCGATGCTGGGCGAGCCGGTATTCTCCACGGTCATGGTCACGGTCGGCCTGGCGGTGATCATCCGCGGCATCGTGATCATGATCTGGGGCACCAACCCGTTCGAGTTCCGCCCCGGCTTCTCCAACGACGTGATCCGCATCGGCCCGGTGCCGTTCTACGAGGTGCAGCTTTACGCCATCGGTTCGATGGCGTTCCTGGTGCTCGCCATGTTCCTGTTCTTCCGTTACTCGCGCATGGGCATCGCCATGCGCGCCACGGCGAACAACGAAACCGCCGCCCTGCTGATGGGCATAAGCGTCAAGCGCGTCTACGCGGTCGCCTGGGCGCTGGCCGCCACCATTGCCGCCGTCTCGGGCGTGCTGTTCGGCGCCATGTTCACGCTCGGGCCGGATATGTGGTTCCAGGGCCTGAAATCGTTCCCGGCGGTCATTCTGGGCGGGCTCGATTCGGTGCTCGGCTCGGCGCTCGCAGGCTTGATCATCGGCATCATCGAAAACTTCGCCACCGGCTATGTCGGGCAGGGTCTGAAGGAGATCACCGGGTTCGTCGTCATCATCCTGGTGCTGATGGTCTGGCCGTACGGCATGTTCGGCGCACGCAAGATCGAGCGGGTCTGATGCGCAGCGGACATTTCCAGGAAACCTACGGACAGGCGGTCGCGCTCAGCGACAACCGCACCGTCTGGCTGTGGACCGCAATCCTCGCCCTGGTGCTGCTGGCGTTTCCGATGGCGTTCAGCAACTACGTGGTCTCGTTCGCGGTCAAGATCATCATCGCGGCGGTCGGCGTCATCGGGCTGAACATGCTGACCGGCACCACGGGCCTGATCTCGCTCGGCTATTCCGGCTTCCTCGCGGTCGGCGCCTATACCAACGCCATTCTGCTGGTCGACTACAAATGGCCGCTGATCCTGACCATTCCGATGGCCGGGCTGGTCTCCGCCGCGGTGAGCCTGCTGGTCGGCGTGCCGTCGCTGCGCCTCAAGGGCCTTTACCTCGCGATCACCACGATGGCGTTCGCCTTCATCGTCAACCATTTCATTCTTTACGCCGAAGACCTCACCCACGGGCCCAACGGCGTGATGGTGCCGAAGGTAGAATTCTTCGGCTGGCCGATCAGCGGCGACGTGAATCTGTATTATTTCTCGCTCGGCGTCGGCGCGCTGATGACGTTCGGGGCGTTGAACATCCTGCGCACGCGCATCGGCCGCGCCTGGATGGCGATTCGCGATCACGATATC
Organism: Alphaproteobacteria bacterium; assembly: GCA_050186335.1. Taxonomy (GTDB): domain Bacteria; phylum Pseudomonadota; class Alphaproteobacteria; order Bin65; family Bin65; genus JBFWYO01. The sequence goes on from JBFWYO010000041.1 coordinate 40,800, forward strand.
GCGGCCAACGTCATGGGCGTCAACCTGGTGCGCTACAAGCTGCTCGCCTTCGTGGTGAGCTCGTTCTATATCGGCGTCGCCGGCGCGCTGCTTTCGCTGCAAATCCGCTTCATCAATATCGACGTGTTCGGGCTGCTGCTCAGCATCGAGGCGCTCGCCATGATCATCCTGGGCGGGCTCGGCTCGGTGCCGGGTGCGATCTTCGGCGCCGCGTTCCTGATCCTGCTGCCGGAAGCGATACGGTCGATCTTTGCGCTGGCCGGCGGCGAATCGTCCGCCCTGTTCTCCAAATACGTCTACGAAATTCGCGGGGTCGCATACGGCTTCGTGATTGTCCTGATGTTGCGCTACGAGCCGCACGGGTTGATGGGCAAGTGGCGCGACATCAAGCGGTACTGGGTCAACTGGCCGCTGTCTTACTGATCGC
>JBFWYO010000042.1:0-40881 GCA_050186335.1 Alphaproteobacteria bacterium
CGAGGTTTTCTCGATTCCGCCGACGCACCCGAGAATTTGGCCCGGCGTTCCGATATCGACTCTTTTGGCCAGGCCGGACACGCGCTTGTGCACTTCGGTCGCCAGCGGCACGCCGAGCAGCGTGAGATCCTCTTTTCCGCCCGCAAGAATCACATGCCAGATCGGATCGCGCCGGTGCGTAACGGCGGTGACGCGGAACACGTGATTGCGCCCCACTTCCACGTAACCGTCGGTGAATTCGCCGAACGGCCCTTCCTCTTCGCGGACATGGGCGAGAACCTCGCCCTCGATGACGAATTCGGCATCGGCCGGCACCAGCAGGGGCTGCGTCCTGGCCTTGACCACGCGCAGGGCCTGGTTCTGCCAGGCGCCGGCGACTTCCAGTTCGTCCGCTTCGAACGGAATCTTCGAGGCCGCGCTCAGCATCACCGAAGGCGGTGCGCCGACGATCACGGCGGTCGGCAGGCCCGCGTTGCGGCGCTCGGCGGCGGCCTGGTATTGGCCGAGATGCTGCGGCGGCATCATGCGCGCGCGCAGTTTATCGCCGCCGACGATCTGGGCGCGGTTGAACGAGGCGTTGTGTACGCCGGTGTCCGGATGGCGCGCGAGAAAAATGCCGGCGGTGACGTAGGCGCCGGCGTCGCGCTCGGAATGCACGACCTGCGGGATCAGCTTGGCGATGTCGATGTCGCGCGTGTGCACGACCTCCTGGCAGGGCGCGGCGGTAATTTCGTCGAGCGGCAGTTTCCTGCCTTCGCGCGCGACCAAATCCGCGACCAGCGTCGCCGCCTCAAGGCCGAGCGAGGCCGCCAAGGTGCCGCGGCGGCCGAATACGTTGCTGGCGACCCGCGCGGCGCTGCCTTTGACGTGCTCGAACAGCAGCGCGTCGTTCGGGCCTTTCTGCATCTTGCGCATGACCGCGATCAGCTCGTGGGTCGGATCGACCGCGCGCTTTACATGCGCGAGCTCGCCGCGCGCATCCAGCCAGGTCAACAATTCGCGGAAACTCGTGATCGCCTGCATGGACCCAGCCCCTTTAGGACAGCAGATAGTCTCGCATGTCCGCCTCGCCTGTTGACCGGCGGTCGAAGGCAGATTAGCATCTTTGTATACCGTATACAAACATCAGCACGATGGCTTCGTCCAACGACCAATCGACCGCCTGGCATACCCTCGCCCGCCCCTCGCCGCTGCGCGAGCGGGTCTACGAGGCGTTGCGGGCGGAACTGCGCGCCGGGCGATTCGCCCGCGGCGAACGGCTGCGCGAAGAGGACATCGCGCGGCAATTGGGCGTCTCGCGCACGCCGGTGCGCGAAGCGCTGGTGCAACTGTACCGCGACGGACTGTTGAGCGAAGCCGGCCGCGGCTTCATGCTGGCCGATCTGACCGCGACCGACATCGCCGAAATTCTCGAGCTGCGCCTGCTGCTCGAACCCGCCGCCGCGCGCCACGCCGCCGAGCACGCGCCGCCGGAAGAGGTTGCCCGACTGCGCCACTGCCTGTCGCGCGAGCAGGCCACCGCGCACCTGCCGGACGCGGCGGCGTTCATCGCCGCGAACGCGGATTTTCGCCTGGCGTTCGTCGACATGTGCGGCAATGCGCGGCTGATCCGATCGATTCGGCTTTACGACGATCAGATCGATTCGATCCGGCGGTTGACCTTGGCGCCGATCCCCAATCGACGGTTCACCGTTTCGCTGCACGAAAAACTTCTGTCGGCGATCGAAGCGCGCAACGCCGATGCAGCCGAGCAGGCGATGCGCGCGCTCATCAAGGGCATCGGCGACTATACGCAGGCGTCGCCTTGACCGCGCATCCGGCATCCGCGGCCGCGCGCATCGGCGCGGATATCGGCGGCACGTTCACCGACGTGGTGATCGAATGGGGCCAGCTTCGCTGTTCGGCGAAACTCCTGACCACGCCGAAAGCGCCGGAACAGGCCGTGCTGCGCGGCATCGAGATGGTCCTGAACAAGTCCGGCCTGCGCCCGGCCGACGTGGCCTTGATCATCCACGGCAACACGTTGGTCACCAATGCGCTGATCGAGCGTAAGGGTGCCATGACCGCGTTCGTCACCACCGAAGGCTACCGCGACACGCTGGAAATGGGCACCGAGAGCCGGTTCGACCAGTATGACCTGGCGATCGAGAAGCCGCTGCCGTGGATTCCGCGCCGCCTGCGCTTCACCGTGCCCGAACGCGTGAGCGCCGCGGGCGACATATTGCTGCCGTTCGACGCGGCGGCGGCGCGGCGGGTGGCCGACCGATTGGCGGCGCAGCGGATCGAAAGCGTCGCCATCGGCTTCATCAACAGCTTCGCCAACCCGGCGCACGAGCGGCGCATGGCCGAACTGGTGCGCGCGGCACTGCCCGCCGCCGCGATCAGCCTTTCGTCCGACGTGTCGCCGGAAATCCGCGAGTACGAGCGGTTCTCGACCACCGCCGCCAACGCGCTCGTACAGCCGCTGATCGCGCGCTACCTGACGCGGCTCGAAGGCGACATGCGCGCCGCCGGATTTGCCTGCCCGCTGTTCCTCATGCTGTCCGGCGGCGGCATCGCCGATCTCGACACCGCCCGCCGCTACCCGATCCGGCTGCTCGAATCCGGCCCGGCCGGCGGCGTCATGCTGGCCGCGCACATCGCGCGCCAGTGCAAGCTCGACAAAGTCCTGTCGTTCGACATGGGCGGCACGACCGCGAAGATCTGCCTGCTCGACGACGCCCAACCGCAGACCACGCGCAGCTTCGAAGTGGCGCGCATGTACCGCTTCACGCCGGGCAGCGGACTGCCGGTCAAGGTGCCGACGGTGGAGATGGTCGAGATCGGCGCCGGCGGCGGCTCGATCGCGCACATCGATGCGCTCGGCCGCATCCAGGTCGGCCCCGAAAGCGCCGGCGCCGAACCGGGTCCGGCCTGCTACGGACGCGGCGGCGCGCGCCCCGCAGTGACCGACGCGAACGTCGTGCTCGGCCGCATCGATCCCGCGGAATTTGCCGGCGGGCGCATGACGCTCGATGCCGATGCCGCGCGCACGGCGCTGATGCGCGAGGTCGGCGCGGCGCTCGGCGCATCGCCCGCGCTGGCGGCGCTCGGCGTCATCGAAATCGTCGACGAAAACATGGCCAACGCGGCGCGCCAGCACGCCGTCGAATCGGGCAAATCGCTGCACGACCGCACGATGATCGCGTTCGGCGGCTGCGCGCCGCTGCACGCCGCGCGCATCGCCGACAAACTGGACATCGACCGCGTCATCGTGCCGACCGCGGCCGGCGTGGGCTCGGCGGTCGGCTTCCTGCGCGCGCCGGTGTCGTACGACGTCTCGCGCAGCGTGTATGCCCGCCTTCGCAGCTTCGCGCCCGAACGGATCAATGCCGCGTTCGAGGCGATGCGCGCCGAGGCCGCCGCCATCGTCGGGCGCGCGGCACCCGGCGTGCCCGCCGGCGAGCGACGCCTTGGCTACATGCGATATGTCGGCCAGGGCCATGAAATTGCCGTCGAAATACCGGCCCGGCCGCTGACCGCCGACGATGCGCCGGTGCTGCGCGCGGCCTACGACGATGCGTATCGCGCCATGTACGGGCGCCTGATCGACGGCGTCGACGTGGAGATCGTCGCCTGGTCGCTGTCGATCGCAACGCCCCCGGCGGCGGCCGAGACCGAACGCAACACGGCCGCGCAGCCGACAGCGAGCAAACGAATTCGTGCGATCGTCGACGCGGCCAGCGGCGCGACGCTCGACGCCCAGGTCTTCGTGCGCGGCGATCTTGCCGCCGGCGCCGTGGTGTCCGGGCCGGCCGTGATCGTCGAGGACGAAACCTCGACCATCGTGCCGGCGCATTTCACCGCACGCATCAATTCGTTCGGCTACATCGTGCTGGAGCGCTCGCGCGCGGCGGCAAGGCGGGCGGCATGAGCCAGGCAGCGCTCTCGGACATCCGCCGGCAGGTCATGTGGAACCGTCTGCTCGCCGTGGTCGAGGAGCAGGCGCGCATGCTGATCAAAACCGCGTTCAGCGCCACCGTGCGCGAAGCCGGCGATCTGTCGGCCGGCCTGTTCGACGACCAGGGCCGCATGATCGCCCAGGCGGTGACCGGCACGCCCGGCCATGTCAATTCCATGGCCGAATGCGTGCCGCATTTCCTCAGGCGCTTTCCGGCCGCGCGGCTCAAGCCGGGCGATCATTTCATCACCAACGATCCGTGGCTGGCGTCCGGCCATCTGCACGACGTGACCGTGGTCTCGCCGGTGTTTCGCGGCGAGCGGCCGATCGGCTATTTCGCCTGCACGTGTCATCAGGTCGATATCGGCGGGCTCGGCCAGGGGCCGGACGGGCGTTCGGTCTACGAAGAGGGTCTGTTCATCCCGCCGATGTATCTGGCGCGCGATGGCGTTCCGAACGCGGATCTGTTCGAGATCGTGCGCGGCAACGTGCGCCAGCCGGACCAAGTCGAAGGCGATATTCTATCGTACATGACCGCCAACGAAGCCAGCGGCCGACGCCTGCTGCGCATGCTGGACGAGTTCGGCCAGGACGATCTGGATGCGCTGAGCGATTTCATCCGCACGCGCTCGCGCGACGCGACGCTTGCGGAAATCGCCAAGCTGAAACCGGGCGTCTATCGCAACGAGATCGTCATCGACGGGTACGACACGCCGGTCAAGCTGGTCGCCGGCGTCGAAGTCGGCACCGCCGGGATTCATGTCGACTATACCGGCAGCGACAACGCCAGCCCGTTCGGCATCAACGTGGTGCTGAACTACTGCAAGGCCTATTCGTCGTTCGGCGTGCGCTGCGCGGTGGCGCCGCACGTGCCGAACAACGCCGGCTCGCTCGGGCCGATCACGATTTCGGCACCGCCGGGCTCGATCGTCAACGTCGAGCGGCCGTGGCCGGTCTCGGCACGGCACATCATCGGCGCGTTCCTGCCGGATTTGATTCTCGGCTGCCTGGCGCAGGCGATTCCGGAGCGCGTGCCGGCCGAAGGCTCGGCCTCGGTCTGGGGTGCGCAATTGCGCGGCGGGCCGACGATTGCCGCGCAGGCGGGCTATCGCAGCAACCGCGCACTGAATCCGTTCGACCTGATCTTCTTCAACAGCGGCGGATCGGGCGCTCGACCCGATAAAGACGGCATGTCGGCGACGGCGTTTCCGAGCGGCGTGCGCGCGCTGCCGAGCGAGATCATCGAAACCATCGGACCGGTGGTGATCTGGAAGAAGGAACTGCGCCCGGATTCGGGCGGCGCCGGCCGACACCGCGGCGGCTTGGGCCAGATCGTCGAGGTCGGCACGATAGACGGGCAGCCGATGGCGGTGTTCGCCATGTATGATCGGGTCAAGAGCGGCGCGCGCGGCCGCGCGGGCGGCGGCGACGGGACCGCGGGCCGCGTGGCACTGGCCTCGGGAACGGGCTTGCGCGCGATGGGCCTGCAGATGATTCCGGCGCACGACCGATTGCGGCTGGAACTGCCGGGCGGCGGCGGCTTTGGGCCCGCGCAGGCGCGCGATCCCGCTAAAGTCGCCCAGGACGTGGGGGATGAGCTGGTTTCGGCCGATCAGGCCAAAGCGATTTACCGCGTGGCGCTCGCGGCGGACGGCACGCTCGATGTCGCCGCCACGGACGCCCTGCGGGCGAATGGTACGAATGGGTAATCGACGCTACACTTTTGCAACATCAGGAGGGCGACCATGACCAAACCAAGCCTTAGCCGACGTATCGTGCTGGCCGGCGCCGCAAGCGCGGCGATCCTCGGCCTGAGTGCCGCGGCACACGCGGAAACCAAATGGGACCTGCCGGTCGCGTGGCCGCCGGGCAATTTCCACACCAAGAACGCCGTCGCGTTCGCCGCTGCGGTCGGCAAGGCGACCAACGGCGAGCTCAAGATCACCGTGCATCCGGGCGGCGCGCTCGGCCTCAAGGGGCCGGAGACGCTGCGCGCCGTGCGCGACGGCATCGTGTCGATCGCCGAGATGAACGCGCCGCAGCAGGTGGGCGATGCGCCGTACTTCGGCATCGAAGCGCTGCCGTTCGTGATCGACGATTACAAGCAGCTGCGCGAACTGCACAATAAAATCCGGCCCGAGTACGACAAGATCGCGGCGCAGTTCAAACAGAAAATCCTCTACATGACGCCCTGGCCGACGCAGTACATCTACAGCAAGGTCAAGATCGCGAGCCTCGCGGATCTCAAGGGCATCAAGATCCGGACTACCGACAAGAACGCCTCCAGCATGGCGACCAGCCTGGGCATGGTACCGGTGCAGATGCCGTTCGCCGACGTCGTGCCCTCGCTCGCCTCGGGCGCCTTGGGTGCGGTGACCACCTCGGCCACATCGGGCGTCGACGGCAAGTTCTGGGAATTCCTCAAGCACATGCTGGCGACCAATCATCTGTGGTCGTCGAACATGGTGACGGTCAATCTGGATGCCTTCAACAAGCTGCCGCCGGCCCAACGCGCCGCGCTCGAGAAGGTCGGCAAGGATCTCGAGCCGACGTTCTGGCAAGCCAGCGCCGCGGAAGACACCAAGAACCGCAAGATCCTCGCCGAAAAGGGCATGGTGATCACCGAACTGACGCCGGCGATGAAAGCCGAGATGAAGAAGCTGACCGCGTCCGTGACCGACGATTTCATCAAGCAGGTCGGCGGCACGTCGGCGGCAATTCTCGCGCCGTTCCGTAAGTAATCGCCGGCATGCGAACGCTGATGCGCGCGACGATCGCTCTGATCGACGGTTTATCCAAGGCCGGAGCGGTCGTCGCCGCATGCCTGTTGCTGCTTTTGCTCGTGGTATTGAGCCTCGAGCTGGTCATGCGTGGCGTCTTCAGCATTTCGATCTCGTTCGCCTGGGAATATGCCGGATATGCGCTTGGCACCATGCTGTTCACCGGCGCTGCGTACACGTTGCGCAGCGGCACACACATCCGCGTCTCGTTCCTGCTGAACATGAAGGCCCGCGGGTTCGGTCGCGCGCTGGATTTCTGCGGCACGCTGTTCGGCCTGGCGTGCACGATCTATCTGGCCTACGCGATGGTATTGCTGACGGTTAAATCCGGCATCGGCAACAGCGTCTCGTCGCTGCCGAGCCAGACGCCGATGGTGATCCCGCAGACCTTGGTGGCCGCCGGCGCCGTGCTGCTGGCATTGCAGATGTTTGCAAGGCTGCTGCGGTTTTTCCTGGGCCAGCCGCCCGACGTCAAGCTGGGTACCGATACCGCCTTCGGCATCGAAGGATGACCGAAGTCGCCGTGATCCTCATCGTGTTGCTGGCGGTCATTCTCGGCGCCGGCATCTGGATCGGTTTGGCGCTGATGGCGACCGGCGGCATCGCGCTGATGATATTCCGTTCGATGCCGGTCGAGGCCTTGCTCGGCCAGATCGTCTGGAACACGGTTACGCTCTCCGAACTGGTTTCGCTGCCGCTGTTCGTGCTGATGGCGGAAATCCTGTTCCGCACCAAGCTCGCGGCCTCGATGTTCGACGGCTTGGCGCCCTGGACCTCGCGCCTGCCCGGCCGCCTGCTGCATATCAACGTGCTGGCGTGCACGCTGTTCGCCGCCGTATCCGGCTCGTCGGCCGCGACCGCGGCCACGGTCGGCCGCATCACGCTCGAAGAGTTGGAGAAGCGCGGCTACGACCGCAAACTCTCGATCGGCTCGCTGGCCGGCGCCGGTACGCTCGGCTTCCTGATCCCGCCGAGCATCGTGATGATCGTCTACGGCGTGCTGTCGAACACGTCGATCCTGAAACTGTTCATCGCCGGCGTGCTGCCCGGCCTCATGCTGGCCATGCTGTTCATCGGCTGGATCATGCTGCGCGCGAAACTCGACCCCAGCGTCGCCCCGCTCGCGGAAGGCCGCGTCGGCTGGCGCGAACGGTTTCGCTCGCTGCCGAAGCTGCTGCCGGTGCTGCTGCTGATCGGCGCCATCATCGGCTCGATGTATGCCGGCTGGGCCAGCCCGAACGAAGCGGCGATCATCGGCGTGCTCGGCTCGTTGATCATCGCGGCGACCCAGCGCACCTTGACGCGCCGGCATTTCTTCGACGCGCTGATGGGCACCACGATGATCACCTGCATGATCGGGCTGATCCTGGCCGGCGCCGCTTTCCTATCTTCCGCCGTCGGTTTTCTCGGCATCGCCAACCAGGTCGCCGCGGGCATCAACGGACTCGGGCTCGGCAAGTTCGGCCTAGTGCTGCTGCTGCTGCTGATCTACGGCATCCTCGGATGCTTTCTCGACGGCATCTCATGCATCGTGATGACCATCCCGATCACGCTGCCGCTGATCACCGCGGCCGGGTTCGACCCGATCTGGTTCGGTATTTTCCTGGTCGTCACGGTCGAGATGGCGCAGGTGACGCCGCCGGTCGGCTTCAACCTTTATGTCTTGCAGGGACTGAGCGGCGAATCGATGGGCACCGTCGCCAAGGCGGCGCTGCCGTTCTTTTTTATCATGGTGGTATTCGCGATCCTGCTCGCGGTGTTCCCGGGCCTGGTCATGTGGGTTCCGAACAACATCACGTTGCGCGGCTGATCATTCGGCGGGGGCGACCGTCAGGCGCCGCGTGCTCGGGAAATACAGCGTTGCGAGCGAAGTGAGCACCGCGAACGCCGCCAATACGACGAACAGGTTGGCGAAGCCGCCGTCGCTGCCGTAGGTCAGCGCGATCAACGGCACCGCCGTGGCGCTGACGCCGAGCGAAATGACGTAGCGCACGGCATAAACCCGCGCGCGCCAGTGATCGTCGACATAGCGCGCGACCATGGCGTCGTTGATCGGGATCTGGCCGAACACGAAGAACATCATCGCGAAGCTGACGATCAGCAGCACATAGCCGTCGGTCCAGGCCGCCAGCAGCAGCATCGGGATCTGCATCAGCGCAACCGGGATGAACACGTTGCGCAGCGAATAGCGGTCGATCAAATAGCCTACGCACAATTGCGCAACCGCCGCCATTGTGTAGATGATGGCGACGAACGTACCGATGCCGGACGCCGTGCCGACGATATCGCGCATGCGGTCGTCGAACATCTTGGGCATGACGATGACGGCGGCATTGAAGATCAACCCGCCGGCCGCGGTGGCGACCAGCAACACCACGAACACGCGCACGATCACCGCGCGCGGCAGCGCCGGCGTTTCGCGCTTGGCTTTCCTGGCGGGCTTCGGCTCGCGCGGCACCAAGGCGAGGAAGGCGATGCCGGTGAGGATACAGACCACGCCGGGAACGAAGAACGCGAAGCGCCAGCCGACGAAATCGGTCAGAAAGCCGGCGATCAACGCGGCCGCCGCGAGGCCCAGATTGCCCCATACGCCGTTGATGCCGAGGGTCTTGCCGAGTTTGGTGGTTTCGCCGGCAACCAGCATGGCGATGCCGACCGGATGGTAGATCGCGGCGAACAGCCCGATCAGCGTGAGACCGACCGCGATGTGCCACGGCGACTGCGCGAAGCCGGTCAGAATCCCGGCCGCGCCGATGCCGAAGAAGAACAGCGCCATGGTGCCGCGCCGGCTCCACCGGTCGCCGAGCCAGCCGGCCGGAATGGCGCCCGCGCCGAACGCGATGAAGCCGCCGACCGCGAATCCGATCAGCACGCCATAGGAAAGATCCCATTCCTTCGCGATGCCCAACACGGCGGTCGGGTAGATCAGCATCATCAGGTGATCGAGCGAGTGGCCGAAATTCAGGAACAGATATTTGGCGCGTTGCGGCTGCATGAGTCCCCCGAAGGCGGCCCGGCCGAAGCCGAGCGCGCGCATCTTATCGGCGCACCCTAGCGCAACGCCAGAAGCGCGAGACCGGCGGCTTGCGCATCCCTCGCCCGCGCCGCCGCACGGCGCGCGACCCTGCCTTGACTCCTCGGTTAAACGATTGCAATTTCAAAGAAATTCCGCGGGACGCGGTTCACCCGACGAGACCAGGCAGCGAGACAAGATGGTGCATCTGGAGAGCGACGTTCTGGTCATCGGCGCCGGCGGCGCCGGCATGTACGCGGCGATCGCCGCCGCGCGCGAAGGCTGCACCGTCAACCTGATCGACCGCAGCCTGATCGGCCGCGGCGGCGCCACCGTGATGGCGCAGATGACGGTCGCCGCCGCGATCGGCGAGCAGGTGCCCGACGATTGGACCCACCACTACAAGGACACGCTGACCGCCGGGCGCGGCCTGTGCAACGAGCCGCTCGCGCGCCTGCTGTGCGAGGACGGCCCGACGCGCATCCGCGAAATGGAAGCGTGGAAAGTCGGCTGGGCGCGCGAGAACGGACATATCAAGCAGGTGGCCGCCCCCGGCCACGATCGCGCGCGCTGCGTCTACGTGGATTTTCTCAACACCGGGCCGGCGGTCTCCAAGACCCTCCGCACGCGACTGCAGAACCTGAACCAGGTGCGGCGCATCGGCGATCTGACCGTGGTCGATCTGGTGGTCAAGGACAGCGAAGTGCTGGGCGCGGTGGCGCTGCATCTGAACACCGGGCAGGTCGTCACGCTGGCGGCCAAATCTGTCATCGTCGCGACCGGCGGGCTGACGCGGCTGTACTGGCGCAACAGTGCGTCGTTCAACATGGGCGGCGACGGGTTTGCGCTCGCCCTGCGCGCCGGCGCCGAGCTGATCGACATGGAGTTCGTGCAGTTCTTCCCGATCGGCCACCTGGCGCCGCGCATGATCGGCATGGACCCGATCATGTGGGACCCGTTCCGCTACAAGCTCGGCGGGCGCCTGCTGAATGCCGACAAGGAGGAATTCGGCGAGCGCTACGGCCAGACCGAGGACGGCAACTATGTGCTGACCCGCGACGTGGCGACGTATGCGATCTTCAAGGAGAACGAAGCCGGCCGCGGCAGCCCGCACGGCGGCGCCTATCTGAGCTTCGAACACATTCCGGAAGCCGAGCTGCGCCGGAATTTCGGCCCGGTGATCGACCGCCTGGCTGCCAACGGCATCGATCTGACCAAGATGCCGATCGAAGTGGCGCCGATCGCGCATTATCACATGGGAGGCATCCGCGTGGATGCCGACCTGCAGACCAAGATCGGCGGCTTGCTGGCCGCCGGCGAAGCGGTCGGCGGCGCCAACGGCGCCAACCGGCTGTCCGGCAATGCGATCACCGAGGCGCTGGTGTTCGGGCACCGTGCCGGCACGGTCGCCGCCGCCCGCGCGCGCAAGACGGGCGGTAACAACTGGGACGACAAGGCGGCGCAGCCCATTGTCGATTTCATCGCGAGCGCGGCGCCGCGCGGCGACCGGCCCAACCCGGCCAGGCTGGTGCCGGAACTTCAGACGCTGATGCAGGAAAAAGTCGGCCCGTTCCGCACCGGCGCCAAGCTGGAAGCGGCGATCGATTATCTGTTGACCTTGCGCGACCAGCTGGGCGACGTGCCGTTCGCCGGCAAACCCGGCTTCGACACCGAGATGCTGGACTGGCTGGACCTGCGCAACATGCAACTGGTCGGCGAAACGATTGCGCGCGCGGCGCTGGCCCGGGTCGAAAGCCGCGGCGCGCACCAGCGCGAGGATCACCCGGGGCTGAAGCCGAACTGGGAACTCAATCAGGCGGTGCGCCTGCGCGACGGGCACATGATCTACGAGCGTCTGCCGGTGGTGCGCGCCGCGGCGGCGAAGGTGGCGTGATGCAACAGACAGCCAAACTGCACGTCAAGCGCGGCGGCCACGGCCAACCGCAACGCGTGGAGAGTTTCGAAGTGCCGTTCGAGGCCGGGCAGTCCTTGTTGGACGGCTTGCGCTGGGTGCGCGTCAATCGCGATCCGACCCTGGCGATCCGCTATTCGTGCATCAACGCGAACGCGTGCAAGGAGTGCGTCATGCTGCTGAACGGCAAGGTCGTCTATGCCTGCACCGCGCGGCTGGTGGACGGCGACATGCGCGTCGAGCCGCTGCCCAACAAAACGCTGATCCGCGACCTGGTGACCGAGATCGCGCCGCCCGACGAGCGTTTGGAACACGCAGCGCCCACAGGAACGCGCTGACGCCATGGCCAAACTGCAGATCACCGTCGCGACCGACAATTACGACCGCACCCGCGCGATCCGCGACGGGCGCGTGGCGGTCGACGGATGCGAGGTGGTGTATCTGAATCTGGAACCGGAGGAATTGTTCTTCCGCACCGTGCGCTACAAGGAATTCGACGTCTGCGAGATGTCGTTCAACACCTACATGATGCAGCGCTCGCGCGGCATCGCCGATTACATCGCGATCCCGGTGTTTCTGTCGCGCGCGTTCCGGCATTCTGGGATCTATATCCGCACCGACAAAGGCATCAAGACTCCGGCCGATCTGCGCGGCAAGACCATCGGCCTGCCGGAATATCAGATCACCGCGGTGGTCTGGCTGCGCGGCATGCTGCAGGACGAGTACGGCGTTGCGCCGAGCCAGATCAAGTGGCGCACCGGCGGCGCCGAGCAGCCGGGCCGCGAGGAACGTGCGCCGCTGAAACCGCCGCCGGGCATCGATCTGGCGCCGATTCCGCCCGGCAAGACGCTGTCTGGCATGCTCGAGACGGGCGAGCTGGACGCGATCATGCTGCCGCGCACGCCGTCGGCTTTCGTCAAGCAAGCGCCGAACGTGGCGCGGCTGTTCCCCGATTACCGCGCCGCCGAGCAGGCTTATTTCCGAAAGACGAAACTGCACCCGATCATGCACGTGCTCGGCGTCAAGACGGCGCTGGCGGAACGCTACCCGTGGCTGCCGGGCTCGCTGTTCAAGGCGTTCCGGCAAGCCAAAGACCTCGCGATCGCCGATCTCGAGCGCATCATTACGCTGTACGTGACCATGCCGTGGATCGGCGCCGAGTTGGCCGCCACGCGCGCGGTGCTCGGGCACGATATCTGGCCTTATGGTGTGGCCGAGAACCGGCACGAGATCGAAACCCTGCTGCGTTATTCGCTGGAACAGGGGCTTTCGGAAAAAGCGCAGACGGTGGAAGAATTGTTCGCGCCGTCGACGCTCGCAACTTCGAAGATCTGACATGGCCGGCTTGCCGAAAATCGCCGTCGCCCTGGGCGATCCCGCCGGGATCGGGCCCGAACTTGCCTTGAAGGCGGCCGGCGATCCGTGCGTGCGCGCGGCGTGCCGGCCGGTGCTGGTCGGCGACCCCGCCGTGGTTTCGGCCCATGCCAAGGCCGGCGGCATTGCGCTTGTCCTGCGTCCGATCCAACGCTTCGACCAAGCAGGCGGCGATGCAGGCGAGGTCGATGTTTTCGCCTGCGCGCCGGTCGGCGATACGCCGCTGCGTTTCGCGGTCAGCGACGGCGCCTACGGACGGGCGGCAGTCGAAGCCGCGCGCGTCGCCGTGCAGGCGGCGATGGCGGGCGAGGTCGATGCGGTGGTCGCCGCGCCGCAAACGGAAAAATCCATCGCGCTGGCCGGCATCGCGTTCGACGGCTATCCGTCGTTCGTCGCCGCGCAGACCGGCACGCCGGTGCACGACGTCTATCTAATGATCTGCTTCGACGACGTGCGCATCGCGCACTGCACGCTGCATGTCGGCGTGCGCGAGGCGCTGGCGCTGATCACGCCCGAGCGCGTGCAGCGCGTGATCCGCGCGGTGCATACGAGCTTGCAGCGCATCGGCATCGCGAAACCCAAGATATATGTCAGCGGCCTCAACCCGCATGCCGGCGAAGATGGACTGTTTGGGCGCGAGGAGATCGACACCATCGCGCCGGCGATCCGCGCCGCCGCCGCCTCGGGCATCGAAGCCAGCGGGCCGTATGCGGCCGATACCATGTTCCGCAAGCCGGGCGCGGATGCGTTCGTCGTGATGCTGCACGACCAGGGCCACATCGCCGCCAAGCTGCAGGCGTTCGACCGCGCGGCGGCGCTCTCGATCGGCACGCCGATAATGTTTTCCTCGATCCCGCAAGGCAGCGCCTACGACATCGCCGGCCAAGGCAAGGCCAACCCGGCGGCCATGATCGCCGCGATCCTGCGCGTGGCGGGAGCGGCGCGGCCCTAATTCCGCCTGCACCGGTTCAGCCGCGCAATTTCTCCGCGAGCCACGCTTCGGCAACCGCGCGATAGGGAACCATGATTTTCTGGACGACGGGATCGGCGGCCACGGTGGCGCGCCATGCGGTCACCTTCGGGCCGTACTGCGGCGCCGCGGCGCCGAGCGCCGGCAGCAGCAGATCGATCCACAGCAGGGTCGGCGGAAAGCCGCAATCGGCGAAACCGAAATTCGCGCCGCCGAAATACGGCGCGGGCTGCGCGATCGCTTCGAGCTGCGCCAGACGTTGCGAAATCAGGTGGGTTTTTTCCGCAACGATCCCGGCATCGCGCGTCGCGGGCGCCGCCTGCGCGAACAAGGCGCGCACCGGCGGCTCCAGATAAAGATCATGGAACCGGGAGAGCGCGCGCGCCCGCGCGCGGCCGACCGCGTCCTTCGGCAGCAGCGGCCAGCCGGGATAGATGTCGTCGAGATATTCGATGATGGCGTCGGATTCGACGAGGATCGTCTCGTCGTCTTGCAAGACCGGCACCGTGCCGAGCGGGTTGATCGCGCAATGCTCGGCGGATTTGTACGAGCCGCCTTGCGGCAGGCGGCGTTCGTAGAACAGGCCCTTGGCTTCGAGCGCCAAGGCGACCTTGGCGCTGTAGCTCGAGAGCGGCGTGGCATAGAGCAGCAGCATGGCCAGACGGTACGGGGCGATGTCGGATCGCACAAGGGCGGCGCGTTGTCGCCGCGCCCGGCAATGTTTATGCTTGATGCCGACGCCGTCCAATTCCCCGCAGGAGACGCGCCATGAGCCCACGCCCCGTCGCCGCCATCGCCGCCGCCCTGTTCGCCGCCGCGCTTTCGATTGCGCCGGCCGTCGCCGAAGTCACCCTGCAATCGTTCCCGGTGCCCAAGGGCGCGCACCCGCACGACATCGCGTGCGATGCGCAGGGCATCGTGTGGTACACCGCGCAGCATCAGGCGGCGCTCGGCCGGCTCGATCCGAAGACCGGCAAGGTCGAACAGATTCCGCTCGGCCAGGGCTCGTCGCCGCACGGCGTCATCATCGGGCCGGACGGCGCGCCGTGGATCACCGACAGCGGCTTGAACGCGATCGTCAAGGTCGATCCCGCGACGCGCAAGGTGACCGCCTATCCGCTGCCCAAGGATCGCGGCTACACCAATTTGAATACCGCCACGTTCGACAAGGCCGGGATTCTGTGGTTCACCGGCCAGACCGGCGTGTACGGCAGCGTCGATCCCAAGACCGGCACGGTCAAAGTCTGGGACGCGCCGAAGGGGCGCGGGCCGTACGGCATCGCCACCACGCCGCAGGGCGACGTGTATTACGCCTCGCTGGCCGGCAGCCACATCGCCAGGATCGACACCAAGACCGGCGCGGCCACGATGATCGAGCCGCCGACCGCGAACCAGGGGGCCCGCCGCGTGTGGTCCGACTCGAAGGGCCGCATTTGGGTCAGCGAATGGAATTCCGGCCAGGTCAGCGTCTACGACCCGGCGGACAAGAGCTGGAGGATGTGGAAGCTGCCCGGCAGCGGCGCGCGTACCTATTCGGTGTATGTCGACGAGACCGACAAGGTGTGGCTGACCGATTTCGGCAACAACACCATGGTTCGCTTCGACCCGGCGACCGAGAAATTCGAAAGCTGGAAGATGCCGCGCGACCGCGCGCAGGTGCGCCAGATGCTCGGCTGCAAGGGCGAAGCCTGGGCGCCCGAATCCGGCACCGATCATCTGACGGTGTTCCGGTTCAAGTAATCCGCGGCGATAGGGTGCGTGCGATGATCCCCGCTCCGATCCGTGCGCAGCTGCGCCGGACGGTTGGCACGGCCGGAGTCGCGGTTGCGCTGCTTGCCGGCGCGAGCGCCTTCGCCGAGGCCGAAACCGACGCCGGCGCGCGCGCGTTCCAGAAATGCTATTCGTGCCACGATGTCGATCCGGCGACGAAAAACCTGCAGGGCCCGAATCTGGCCGACATCGTCGGGCGTAGGGCGGCGCAGGTGGCGGAGTTCGACTATTCGCCGGCGATGCGCGCCGCGGCGGACCGGGGCCTGACCTGGACGCGCGAGGCGCTCGACCAGTATCTCGCGGCACCGCTGGAGTTTCTGCCCGGCACCAGCATGAGCTTCGTCGGCATCAAGGATGCGGCGGAGCGGCGCGCGATCATCGATTATCTGGCACGGCAACGTTGAGGCCGATTTGACCACCTATGACTTCAACCCCCTGTCCGCCGAGTTCCGCGCCGACCCGTTCGCGGTCTATCGGCGCTTCCTGCGCGAACGGCCGGTGCACCGCAACGCGAACGGCACATGGTTCGTCAGCCGGCATAAGGATGTGGCCGCGCTGCTCAACGATCCGAAGCGGGTGATCAAGAAGCCCGAGATCTTGCTCAAGCAGTTTCGCCCGGGCCCATTCCGCGAGCATAACCGGCACAACATGAATTTCATGGACCCGCCCGACCACACGCGGGTGCGCGCGACCGTCGCGCGCTATTTCACGCCGCGCGCCCTGCAGGAGCTGGTGCCGCGCATCGCGGCGATCGCGGACGACCTGCTCGATCGCGCCGGCGGCGAGTTCGACCTGATCCGGGACTACGCCATCCTGCTGCCGGTCTACGTCATCTGCGAGATGATGGGCGTGCCGGCGACCGAGCGCGAACGCTTCAAGCGCTGGTCGGCCGACGTGGTGGCCGGCCTGGAACCCGGCGCCAGGCCGGAGGCCATCGCGGCCGCCGAGGCGGCGTGCGTCGAGTTCGCCCAATTCTTCGCCGAGCTTGCCGAGCAGCGACGCCGGCAGCCGGGCGGCGCGGACCTGTTGTCGGTGCTGACGCGCCACGAGCAGGAGGACAAGCTGCACCCGCTGGAGCTGGTGCACAACGCGGCCTTCCTGCTCAACGCCGGCCACGAAACCACGACCAACCTGATCGGCAACGGCGTGCAGGCGCTGCTGCAGGCGCCGGACCAATTGCGGCGCCTGCGCGCGGAGCCGGCGCTGATCGACCGCGCGATCGAGGAATTCCTGCGCTACGACCCGCCGCTGCATCTGACGTTCCGCCGCACGGCGGCCGACATCGATCTGGGCGACGCGGTGATCGGCGCCGGCGACGGCGTACTGTTCAGCCTGGCCGGCGCCAACCGCGATCCGTCGGTGTTCGAAACGCCCGACCGGCTGGACATCGCGCGGCACGAGAACCGGCATCTGTCGTTTGCGCCCGGCGTCCATTTCTGCCTGGGCGCCACATTGGCGCGCTATGAGGGCCGCATCGCCATCGGCACGCTGCTGCGGCGCTATCCGAACCTGGCCCCGGCCGGGGCGCCCGCGCGCAACACCGGCATCATCTTTCAGGGCTTCAATCGGTTGCCCGTACGCCTCGGCCCGCGCGCTGCCTAGGCGCCGGCCGACCGCTACGCCATCCGCCCGCCGCCGTTGATATCGAACGTGGCGCCGGTGATGTAGGCCGCATCGGGCGAGGCTATAAACTGCACAAGCGCCGCCATTTCGTCCGGCGTTCCGTAACGCCCGAGCGGCACGCGCTTCTTGATCGCTTCGAGATAATCCGGCGGGTTGGTAACGTACAGCGCCGCGGTATCGAACGGCCCGGGCGCGATGGCGTTGACCGTGATGCCGTATCTGACGCCTTCGAGCGCGGCATACTTGGTGAGCCCGAGCACCGACGCCTTGGAAGCCACGTACCCGACGCCGGTCAGCCCCGCCGCGGTCTGTGCCGCGGCCGACGAAAACAGAATCGCCCGCGCATTTTCCACGCGCGACTGCTTGCGCCGGCGGAACAACTCGCGCACGCACAGGAAAGCGCCGCGCGCATTGAACGCTTCGGTCTTCACCCAATCGTCCAGCGAGGTATCGACGATGGCGCCCGATTGGCCCGCCTTGATCAGCGTGCCGCCGGCGCAGGCGACCAAGACCGACACTTGGCCGGCCGCTTCCGCCGCCTCGAACCCGGCGATCACCGATTTCTCGTCGGCGACATCGACGCGTGCGGCAATATGCCCGCCCGCGCCCAACCCGGCGGCCACTTTCTGCGCCGCGTTTTCGTCGAGGTCGGTCACCACGATCCGGTCGCCGGCCGCGGCCAGACGCCGCGCGACGGCGCTGCCCAAACCGCCGGCGCCGCCGGTTATCAGAACGGTACGCATCGATTGCTCCTGTTCACGGACTAAACCTGCGCTCAGTTTGCCTTGTCACCCGACGCGCGGCCACTACAATGAACCAAAATATGGCGGTTCCACTGTAGAGCCGCCCGCATGATGGGAGGAAGGTGCATCGGCCGCGTCCGCTGCACACATGGGACGCATGGACGGGCTTATCCTATTCATCCAGCAATTGGTCACCGGCATTTCAATCGGTTGCGTTTACGCATTGGTCGCGCTCGGTTTCGTGCTGATCTACAAGGCGACCGAGGTGGTCAATTTCGCCCAGGGCGAATTGATGATGGTCGGTGCCTTCTTCGCCTACACGTTCGTCGATCTCGGCCAGTTGCCGTTTGCCGTCGGCGTGTTGCTGGCGTTCGCCTGCACCGCCATGTTCGGCGCGCTGATCAACTTTCTTGTGCTCCGTCGGCTGATCGGCAGTTCCGCCTTCACCATCGTGCTGGCAACGGTCGGCCTGGCCACCCTGGTGCGCGCGATCGCCGGCATGATCCCCGGCTGGGGCACGCAAACCCATAGACTCAGCAATCCGTTCGCGGGCAAGACCGTGGATATCGGCGGCGTCATCGTCAGCTCCGAACATTTGATGGTGATCGGCGTGACGGTGCTGCTGGTGTCGGCGCTGTACGCGTTCTTCACCTTCACGCGCGTCGGCATTGCCTTGCAGGCGACGTCGCAAAACCAGTTGGCGTCCGGCTATGTCGGCATTCCGGTGCGCTCGATGTTCTCGCTGATCTGGGCGATCAGCGCCGCCGTCTCGGCAATCGCCGGCGTACTGATCGCGCCGCTCGCGTTCGTCCACAGCAACATGGGCTATATCGGGCTGAAGGCGTTTCCGGCCGCCGTGCTGGGCGGTTTCGGCAGCCTGCCGGGCGCGGTGATCGGCGGCCTGATCATCGGCATCGTCGAAGAGTTGGCCGGCTTGTACCTGCCCGAAGGCTTCAAGAGCGTCGCGGCATATGTGGTGCTGCTCGGCGTCCTGATGATCCGGCCGCAAGGCCTGTTCGGCTATTCCAAGCGCGTGCGGGTGTAGCATGAAATTCTACAAGAAGACGAGCTACACCCAGGATTTCCGCCTGTTCAAGGACGCCAACATGGCGTTCTGGTACGCCTTGCTGCTGCTGTTCCTCGTCACCGCGCCGTTCTACGTGCCGACCTACTACCTGGCGCAGATGGTGCTGATCGGCATCTACGTGGTGGCCTGCGCCGGGCTGATGCTGCTGTCCGGCTATTGCGGACAGATCTCGCTGGGCCACGCCGCGTTCTTCCTGGTCGGCGCCTACGCGACCACGGTATTGGAACGCGCCGGCGTGCCGTTCGTGCTTTCGTTCGCCGCGGCCGGGCTGATTTCCGCCGGCGTCGGCATCGTCATCGGCTTTCCGGCGCTGCGCCTGTCCGGCCTGTATCTCGCGATCGCCACGCTGGCCGCCTCGTTCATCGTCAACGAGATCATCGTGCGGTGGGAAAGCGTCACCGCCGGTTCGTCGGGAATTTCCGTACCCAAGATCACGATTGCCGGCTGGAGCGCCAATACCGAGCCGAAACTTTATTTTGTGGTGTTGGCGGTGGCGCTCGGGGTCATGCTCGTTGCGCGGAACATCATCCGGGCGCCCCTAGGCCTCGCCATGATGGCGATCCGCGACAGCGAAACCGCGGCCCAAAGCATGGGTGTGCCGCTGATGCGGGTCAAACTCACCGCGTTTACGCTGAGCGCCCTGTTCACCGGGCTGGGCGGCGCGCTGTACGCGCACAAGATCCAGTTCATCGACCCGGATCAGTTCAACATCCTGGTCTCGATCGAATTTCTGGTGGTGATCTTTCTGGGCGGCATCGGTTCGCTGCACGGCGTCGTGCTCGGCTCGATGTTCATCATCGTCGTGCCGCAACTGGTGTCCACGTTGAAGGACCTGTTGCCGCCCGCCGTGACGCAGCAATCCGGCCTGCAGGCGGGCATCTACGGCGCGCTGCTGCTGCTGTTCATTCTGTTCGAGCCGGACGGGTTCTACGGCATCTGGCGCAAGATCAAGCACTACTTCTCGATGTTCCCCTATTACAAGAAAGGCTCGCTGCGCCGGACCAAGAGTTTTGCCAAGTCGGAGACTTGGTAGATGGAGCACCGGTGAAATGGCGCTGCTTGAAGTCAGCGAAGTTTCGATTGGCTTCGGCGGCATCCGCGCCGTCGACGGCGTATCGTTCGCGGTCGAAGCGGGCGAAGTGTTCAGCATCATCGGGCCGAACGGCGCCGGCAAGACCACGCTGTTCAACCTCATCAGCCGCATCTACGACGCCGACGCCGGCCGCATCGTTTACGACGGACGCGAGATCACCGAGGCGCCGCCGCACACCATCGTGCGCGGCGGCATCGCGCGAACGTTTCAGAACATCAATTTGTTCGAGCATTCCACCGTGCTCGACAACCTCATGCTCGGCCGCTATCGGCACGACCGATCGAATCTGCTGCGGCAGATCGCCTTTACGCCGTTCGTACGCAACGAAAAACGGCGCGACCGGCGCAAGGTCGAGGAAGTCATCGACTTTCTCGAGCTCGAGAAGTATCGCGACAAATACGTCTCCGGACTGCCCTATGGCGTGCGCAAGGTGATCGAACTCGGCCGCGCGCTGGCGACCGAGCCGCGTCTCTTGCTGTTGGACGAACCCTCGTCCGGACTGAATCCGGAGGAGCGCAACGACCTGATCTTCTGGATTCAGGACATGCGCGACGATCTGAACATCACCATCGTCATGATCGAGCACGACATGGGCCTGGTGTCCGCGGTTTCCGACCGCGTGCTGGCGGTCAATTCGGGGCGCGTGCTGGCGCTCGGCGCGCCGGCCGAGGTGCAGCGGAACCCGGACGTGATCGCCGCGTATCTGGGGGACTGACGTGGCGCTGCTCGAAGTCCGCAATCTGGAAAGCTATTACGGGCCGATCGCGGCGCTGAAGGGCGTTTCGTTGAACGTCGACAGCGGCCAAATCGTCGCCGTGCTGGGCGCCAACGGCGCCGGCAAAACTTCGCTGCTGAAAACCATCTCAGGTGCGATCGATCCGCGCGCGGGCAGCGTGACCTTCGATAGCAAAGCGATTCAGGGCAAGGACAGCTGGAAGATCGCCGGCCACGGCATTGCCCATGTGCCGGAAGGGCGCGAGGTGTTCCGGCACCTGTCCGTGCTCGATAACCTCAAAATGGGCGCCTTCCTGCGCAAGGACGCGGCCGGCGTCGCCGAGGATCTCGAAGCCGTGTTTGCCTACTTCCCGCGCCTGCGCGAACGCGCCAAGCAGAATGCCGGCGATCTGTCCGGCGGCGAGCAACAGATGGTGGCGATCTCGCGCGCCATGATGGCGCGGCCGAAGCTGATGCTGCTGGACGAACCCTCATTGGGGCTTTCGCCGCTGCTGGTGAAGGAGATTTTCGCGATCATCCGGCGCTTGAACGCCGAGCGCGGCGTCACCATGCTGCTGGTCGAGCAGAACGCGCGCATGGCGCTCGACGTCGCGCATTACGGTTACGTGCTCGAGGTCGGACGCATCGTTCTGGACGGCACCAGCGAGCGGCTGCAGAACAACGACGACGTCAAGGAATTCTATCTGGGCATCAAGGAAGAAGGCGTGCGCGGCGTGCGCCGCTGGAAGCGGAAGAAGCAATGGCGCTAGACCCCGTCCGACCTGATCGCGCCCCGCCCGATTACGCGTGTATCGACGACTGGCGCTTCATCCCGGCCGGTTGCGACACGATCGCCAAACTGTTCTGGCATCGCGTGCAGACGCACGGCCCGTCGCTGGCCATGACCCACAAGGAATTCGGCATCTGGCAGCGCATCACGTGGAGCCAGTACGGCGAGCGCGCCAAATGGACCGGCCTGGCGCTGGCCACCCTGGGCCTTAAGCCCGGGGACGTCGCCGGAATCCTGTCGGAATCGATTCCGGAATGGCTGTGGACCGACTACGGCATCATTTGCTCGGGCGCCATCTCGGTCGGCCTGTACCCGACCTCGTCGCGCGACCAGGTCGAATACATCCTCAACGACAGCCGCGCGCGGTTCCTGTTCGTCGAGGACGAGGAACAGCTCGACAAGATCCTCGAGCGGCGCGAACGGCTGCCGCATCTGGTGCGCGTCATCGTCTACGACATGACCGGCCTCAAGAAATTCAGCGATCCGCTGGTCATGAGCTACGCGCAACTGCTCGAGCTCGGCCGCGCGGAAGACGAGAAGCGACCGGATCTGTGGCCGCAACTGGTTGGGCGCGCCACGCCGGACGACGCGGCGATCTTCGTCTACACCTCGGGCACGACCGGACCGCCCAAGGGCGCCATGCTGAGCCATCGGAATCTGATCTTCGCGATCGACCGCTGGGGCGACATGGCGCCGACCACGGACGGCGACGACACGCTGGCGTTCCTGCCGCTGTGCCACATGGCCGAGCGCATGATGACCGGCCTGCGGCCGCTCAACTACGGCGGCGTGGTCAATTTCGCCGAAAGCCCCGACACGGTGATGGAGAACCTCCAGGAGGTGGCGCCGACCGTGTTCTTCGCCGTGCCGCGCATCTGGGAGAAGCTGCACTCGCTGGTGGTCATGACGTTGCAGGACGGCACGGCGCTGGAACGTTTCGTGTATAATCAGGCCATGCGCGTCGCTTACAAGGTGGCCGACCGCAAGATGGCGCACCAGCCGATCTCGGCCTGGCTGCGCGTGCAGTACGCGCTGGCGGATCTGTTCGTGCTGCGCAACACCAAGCGCATGCTCGGCCTCGGCCGCGCACGCCTGATCGGCAGCGGGGCGGCGCCGATTTCGTCGGAGGTCATGCGCTGGTATGTCGCACTCGGCCTCAACATGTTCGAACTATACGGCCAGACCGAATGCTCCGGCATCGCGACCTACTATCAACCGACCGATTACGCGCTCGGCAAGGTCGGCCGCGCGATTCGCGGAACCGAACTGAAGATCGGCCCGGACGGCGAGATCATGTTGCGCGGGCCCTACGTATTCATGGGCTATCACAACAAGGCGGAAAAGACGGCGGATGCGATCCGCGACGGCTGGCTGTTCACCGGCGACGTCGGCATGGTCGGCAACGACGGAATGCTGAAGCTGACCGACCGCAAGAGCGATATCATC
This sequence comes from Alphaproteobacteria bacterium, assembly GCA_050186335.1. Lineage (GTDB taxonomy): Bacteria > Pseudomonadota > Alphaproteobacteria > Bin65 > Bin65 > JBFWYO01. Next base: position 23,256 of record JBFWYO010000042.1, read on the forward strand.
ATCACCTCGGGCGGCAAGAACATCACGCCGACCGAGATCGAGAACAAGCTTAAGTTCAGCCCTTACATCACCGACGCGATCGTCATCGGCGACGCGCGAAACTACATCACGGCCCTGATCATGATCGACCAGGACAATGTGATGAAGTACGCGCAGACCAACCGTATCCCGTTCACCGATTACGCCAGCCTGACTCGCGCCGCCGGGATCCACGAGCTGATTCAGGCGGAAATCGACAACGTCAACAAGACGCTCTCCAACGTCGAGACGATCAAGAAATTCCGGTTGCTGCAGCTGTTGCTGACGGCGGAAGACGAGGAAATGACGCCGACGCTTAAGCTGCGGCGCAAGTTCGTGAACCAGAAATACAAGGGCGAGATCGACGCCATGTACGGCGGCGGGTGAGCCGAACACGCCCGATTGAAGCAGGTTTCGGGCGTGCTAGGATTGGCGATCAAAACGACGGCCGAAGGCCGGCATAAGGGAGGACTAAAGCATGCGATACGGACGTATTTTGGCTGTCGCCGCGGCCGCGCTGGCGATCGGCGCCGGCCCAGGCGGCGCGCAGGTTCAGGGCGTGACCGACACCGAGATCAAGCTCGGCGGGCACATGGATCTATCCGGCCCGCTGACCTTCTGGGGCGTGCCGATGCGCAACGGGCACGTCATGCGCGTGGAAGAGCAGAACGCCAAAGGCGGCGTGCACGGCCGCAAGATCACGATGATCATCGAAGACAACGGTTACGACCCGAAGAAGGGCGTGCTGGCGACGCAGAAACTCCTGCAGCAGGACAAGGTATTCGCCATCGTCGGCATCCTGGGCACGCCGGTGGCGCTTGCCTCGATGCCGCTGGTGATCGAGGCCGGGCTGCCGCACATGTACCCCGGCTCGCCGCACCGCGCCATGTTCGAGCCGTATCACAAGCTCAAGTTCACGCTTTCGGCGACCTACGACGACATGGCGCGCGCCGGGGTCAAATACATGGTCGAAAAGCTGGGCAAGAAGCGGATCGCGATCCTTTATCAGGACGACGATTTCGGCAAGGACATCCGCGACGCGACCGCACAGCAAGCCAAGAAAATGAACATCCCAGTCGTCGCGGTGACCAGTTACAAGCGCGGCGACACCGCATTCTCCTCGCAAGTGGCGCGCATGAAACAGGAAAACCCGGACCTGGTCGTGCTTGCGACGATCGTGCGCGAAACGGCCGGCGTCGGCGCCGAGATGAAGAAGATCGGCTGGCAGGTCGATGTCATGACCACGGCGGCCGCCTGCAACGCCGGCGTGCCGGCGCTCGGCAAGGATGCCGTCGAAGGCTTCTATGCGCAGTGCCAGTACGTGCCGTTCGATCCGCCCAACGAACCGGCAAGCCTGCAGGACTGGCTGAAGCGCTACCAGGCCAAGTTCAACACGCCGGCGACCGAGGCCGCGGCGATCGGCTACAACATGCAGGAGCTGATGATGCTGGCGTTCGAGCGCGCCGGCAAGAACCTGACCGTCGATTCGTTCATCGCCGCCACGGAATCGATCAAGGGCTGGCAGGACATCTTCGGCACGCCGCCGATCACGTTCTCGAGAGACCAGCATATCGGCGTGCGCGCTTTCGTGATGACGCGCATCACCGGCGGCAAGTTCAAGCGCATTGCGGGACCGCTGACCGACCAGTGAAACCGACCGCCGACGCGCGGAGTCCCGAACGGATTTAGCGTCGCCTTCACGTGCTACGGGCCCGGTTCCACCCTGGAATCGGGCCCGATCATTTTCCGGTCCGGTCGCCGGCCCGCGAAATCGCGGTGGGGCGGCAGAAACGGGCCGATAAGCGCCGCCTAATGCGCGCCGGGTGCCGCGGGAATCGCGCCCGGCAGAAACGTCTCGCGCCGCGGCTTGCCGACGACACCGATCCACTTCCAGAAATCCCGCGCATAGCCGGCCGGCCCGTCGAACGCGATCGCGCCGCGCGCGAGCATCTCGGCGTGATCGGCATAGCCCATCCAGACGCGCACCAGCGAGCCGAGATCCGCGCGCACGACGAGATCCACGTCGTAACCCGGGTCCTTCAGGCACACGTCGACCTCGTCGCGCGTCAGCACCAGCCAGCCGAGGCGTATCGCGGTGCGCAGCCGCGGTACGCCTCGAAACTGGAATTGCACCACGACGCGCCGATCCGGCAGCTGCGCGCGATCGACGCTGCGTCGCAAGCCCCACAGGGCCAGGCTGGGATCGAGTTCCTCCGGCCCGACCTTGTCGGCGGTCCATTGCTGGCCCCATTGGGCGAGAAATTCCATCATCGGCCGCATCTGCTCGCCGGATTTCGTCAGCCGGTATTCGCGGCCCGGCCCATCGGACTTGCGCGACGAGGCGATCAGTCCGTCCGCCTCCATCTCGCGCAGGCGGCGCGCCAGCAGCGTGCGCGACATCAGCGGCACGCCGCGCTGAATGTCGCTGAAGCGCTTCGCGCCGTAGAACATTTCGCGCAGGATCAACGGCGTCCATCTGCCGAGCAGCACTTCGGACGCCATCGCGATCGGACAGAATTGATTGTAGGCAGACATGTGGCCCTCCGGTCGGGTTCAAGCGCCGCCCGCAAGGCAGGCCGGCGCTTCGTGATCGCGGATTATAGCCTGCGGCGCCGCCAGTTTAAGTCCACTTGTTGTACTAGATATGTGCATGGCCGATGCGCGATGGTGCTCAACGCACGAAGCCGCTCGTTTGCGTGCGCGTTAACCAAATCCCCCGAGAGGAACCCTCCATGTCCATCGCAGTCATCAAGCATACGCGCCCGCCGAACTGGTCCGAAAATGCGACCGCGTGGGCCCGGAATTTCGCCGCCAACGCCGCCGAGGCCGATGCCGAAGACCGGTTCGTCGCCGCCAACTTCGCGGCACTCAAGGCCGACGGCGCATTCGCCGCCGGTGTCCCGGCAAGTCTCGGCGGCGGCGGCGCGTCGATCCGCGAACTGGCCGACATGTTGCGCATCCTGGCGCATGGTTGCGGTTCGACGGCGCTCGCCTTCGCCATGCACACGCACCCGGTCGCCACCGCCGCCTGGCGCTGGACCTACGACAAGGCGCCGGTCGAGCCGTTGCTGCGCCGCATCGCGACCGAACATTTGCAGATTGCCAGCACCGGCGGGTCGGATTGGCTGATGGGTTCCGGACGCGCGGAGAAAGTCGCCGACGGCTTCCTCATCCACGCACACAAAAGCTTCGTCAGCGGCTCGCCGAGCGCCGATCTGGCGATGACCAGCGCAGTCTACGACGACCCGCAGGCCGGGCCGACCGTGCTGCATTTCGCGATCCCGCTGAAGGCGCCCGGCGTCTCTACCGTCGCGACTTGGCAGGCGCACGGCATGCGCGGCACCGGCTCGCACGACGTGATATTCGACGGCGTGCACATCAAGGACGCCGCCGTGTCCGGCCGCCGGCCGGCCGGCCCGTGGCACCGCCTGTTCCACATCATCTCGATGGTCGCGTTTCCGCTGATCTACTCGGTCTATCTGGGCATAGCCGAGGCCGCGCGCGAAGCGGCGATCCAGGCCGCGCAGAAGCGGCGCAACGACCCACTTGCGCAGCGGCTTGCGGGCGAGATGGAGAACGCGCTGTTCGCCGCGCGCACCGCACACGAAGCGCTGCTCGCCTGCAGCGACGATAAGCCGGGCTTGGAGAATACCAACCGCGTGTTCCAGGCCCGCGCGCAGGTGGAGAAATCGGCGCTCGCCGTGCTCGATCGCGCGGTGACGTTGGCCGGCGGCGGCAGCTACTTCCGCCGCTCGCCGCTCGAACGCTTGTGGCGCGATATCCAGGCGGCGCGGTTCCACCCGCTGCAGGAAAACGACCAGTTGCTGCTCGCCGGGCAAATGGCGCTCGGCGTGCCGCCCAAGCAGGTCTAGACGCGCGGTAAAGCCCAACGCGTTTCGCGCTGTTGCCGCCGCACCACAGCTCGCTAAACTTCGACGCCACCGGGCGCGCATCCCGCCGATGCGCGCCCGGCCGGCGCAGGCGAGATCGGCAACCGGCGGGCGCCCCATGATGGACCTGTACACTTTCGGCACGTCGAACGGATTCCGCGCTTCGATCGCACTGGAGGAAGCCGGTGCGCCCTATCGCGCGCACCGCGTCGACGTGACCAAGGACGAACAGAAGCAAGATTGGTTTCGCGCGCTCAATCCGATCGGCGCGATTCCCGTGCTGGTCGACCCGGACGGCCCGGGCGGTGCTGCGATCACGCTCACGCAATCCTTCGCCATCGTGCAGTACGTGGCGCAGAAATTCGGCATCCTGATGCCGCGCGAACCGCGCGCCGCCGTGCGCATGCTGGAATGGTTCATGGCGGCGGCGAGCGACACCGGCCCGCTATACGGCATCGCGAATTTCTACGTGCGCCAGACGCCGGGCGTGCCGGCGGCGCTGCGCGACAAGTTCGAGAACCGGCTGCGCGAATATTACGCCGATCTAGACCGGCATCTGGGCGGGCACCGGTATCTGGCCGGCGATGCCTATTCGATCGCCGATATCGCGACCATCTCGACGGTCTATCGCAACAAGCTGGTGATGCCCGAGCTGGTACCGCCGTTGCCGCACCTGGGACGCTGGTACGCCGAAGTGCTGGCGCGGCCGGCGGTGCAGCGCGGCTTCAAGGTGCCCGGCTAGCCGGCCGAACGCCAGCCATGCGCGCCGCAGCGTCGGCGCATGCGCGACGAAGTAAGCCATGGCGCGGGCGCAAAATCCCGCAATAATGCGCGCGTCTCACTGCCGCTGGTTCCATGACCGATACTGCCGCCGCCGCGCCGCGCGCATCCAATTTCGTCAGTTGGAGCGTCGTCGGCCTCAGCTTTCTAGCGCTCGCGCTGGTGTTCGCCAGCCGCGGCTCGCTCGGCCTGATGATGCCGATCTGGGAGAAGGATCTCGGCTGGTCGCGCTCGTTCGTATCGACCGGCGGCGCCATTGCGCTGATCACGATGGGTCTCGCCTCGCCGGTCTTCGGCAACCTGCTCGACCGGCACGGGTCGCGGCTGGTGTATGCGGGCGGGCTGCTGCTGATAGGGCTCGGGGTGTGTGCGGTGGCGCTGACCGGGTCGCCGGCCGCGTTCATCGTCCTGTTTGGCATCGTCGGCGGGTTCGGCAACGGCGCGATCAACATGTCGAGCGCATCGGCCACGCTGGCGCGCCTGTTCACCGCCAAGCGCGGCCTGGCGACCGGCATCGGCCTGGCCGGCGGCTCGGGCGGGCAGCTGATCGTCCTGCCGGTGCTGGCGGCGCTGCTGACCGCGTTCACCTGGCGCGAGGCGTATCTGTTCTACGGCATCGCGATCCTGGTGCTCGCGCTCGTCGCCTATGTCCTGCTGGGCAAGGTGCCGAAGCCGGTCTCGACCGCGCGCGCGGGACATGTGTCGACTTCGGACCCGCTGTCGAAGCGGCTCCGGTTCCTGGTGCACAACAACGTATTCCTGCTTTTGTTCGGCGCGTTCTTCCTATGCGGGCTGACGACGTCGGGCGTCGTCGACGTGCATTACCTAGCCTATGCGAGCTGGTGCGGCTTCCCGGCGGTCGATTCGTCGATCGGTTACGGCGTCATGGGTGTCGGCAACATGCTCGGGCTGTTCCTGTTCGGCTACCTGGCCGACCGCATGAACACGGCGCGGCTACTTGCGGCGCTGTTTTTCGTACGCGCCTTGTCGTTCCTGGCGCTGATGCAGGTGACCGGCGACCTGCCGCTGCTGTTCGTCTTCTCCGCCGTGTTCGGCTTGTTGAACTACGCGACGCTGCCGCTGGTCGCAACCATCGTCGCGCACCGTGTCGGCATCGGCATCATGGGGCTGTCGATGGGTCTGCTGCTCGGCGCCCATTCGCTCGGCGGCGCGCTCGGCGCATTCCTCGGCGGTTTTCTGTTCGACCAGTTCGCGCGCTACGACGTGACCTGGTGGCTCGCGCTGGCGTTGGCGGCCCTGGCGGGCGTGCTGGCCCTGCTGGTCGGCAACGTCAAGCCGCGGATACCGTCGCCGCGGCCGGCCTGAGTCACCGCGCCAACGCGTGCGCGTTGCCCTGCCAATCCTCGACCGTCTCGCTGCCCAGGTAATTCGGCCCGATCGGCGATTTGCCGTGACCGCCGGGAATATCGAGCACATACGAGGGCTGACACAGGCCGGAGACGCGCCCGCGCAATGACCGCATCAGTTCCTGTCCGCGCGCGATCGGCACCTCGAAATGCGACGTGCCGGGCGCGGCGTCGAGCTGGTGCAAATAATACGGCTTTACCCGGTTGGCGACGAGCGCGCGCAGCAATTGCTCCAGCGCGGCCGGGTCGTCGTTGACGCCTTTCAGCAGGACCGACTGGCCGAGCATCGGAATGCCGGCCGCGACGATGCGCCGGATCGCGGTGCGCGCCGGGGCGGTCAGCTCGTTGGCGTGATTGGCGTGCAGCACGACGAACAACGCCTTCGACGTATCGAGCGCCGACAACAGTTCCTCGCCGATCCGCTCCGGGTCGACCGCCGGCACGCGCGAATGAATGCGGATCACCGCGACATGCGCGATCGCTTCGAGGCGCGCGATGATGTACTTCAGACGCCGCGGCGAGAGGATCAACGGATCGCCGCCGGACAGGATGACCTCCCAGATCTCCGGACGGGCGCGGATATAGTTGATGGCGGCATCCAACTCGGCCGCGGTCAATGCCTCGCCGCCTGGACCGACCGATTCGCGCCGGAAGCAGAACCGGCAATAGACCGGACAGGTATGAATGGGCTTGAGCAGGACGCGGTCCGGGTAGCGGTGCACGATGCCCTTGAGCGGGGCAAACTTCCGGTCGCCGATCGGATCGGCGCGCTCGTGCGGCTGGGTGTTCAACTCGGCCGCGGTCGGCACGAACTGGCGGATCAGCGGGTCGGCAGCTGCAGCGGGGTCCATCGCATCGAGCATGGCCGGCGTAATGGCGACGGCATAGCGCGCGGCGACCCGTTCGAGTTCGGCGCGGGCCGCCTCGGGCGCCAGGGCTGCGTCGATCAACTCGTCGGTCGTGCGCAGGTGGCGCCGCGCGATCGTTCCATCCATCTCAATCTCCTTCGGGCGCCGCAACCGGCGCCCACAGCACGTCTTCGATATGTTCGGCCCCGGCGAGCAGCATGACAAGCCTGTCGAAGCCGAGCGCGATGCCCGATGCCGGCGGCATGGTCGCGAGCGCGGCGAGAAAATCCTCGTCGATCGGATACCGTTCGCCGTAGAGCGACTGCTTGAGCGCCTGGTCGCGCTCGAACCGGCGCCGCTGTTCGGCGACATCGGTCAACTCGCCGAACGCATTGGCCAGCTCCAGGCCGCACACGTAAAGCTCAAAGCGTTCGGCCACACGCGGGTCGCCGGCCTTGACGCGCGCCAAGGCGGCCATGCCGAGCGGATAATCGTACAGCAAGGTCGGCCGGCCGATGCCGAGCTTGGGTTCGATCTGTTCGAGGAAGACGCGAAAGAACAGATCCTCCCAGCGGTCGCCCGGGCGCGGTGCGATGCCGAGCGGCCGCGCCGCGGCGGCCAGAAGATCGAGCGACGGCGCGGCCGGATCGGGAGCGGTCGCCAAGATGTCGATGCCGGCATCGCGCGCGAAGGCGGCGGCGACGCTCAGGCGTTCGAAGCGCTGCTCCGGGTCGGCGTTGGCGCCGCCCCATCGCAGGTTGGAGACGCCGGCTTCGCGTGCCGCGGCGCGCAGCATCTGCTCGCAATCCGTCATCAATGCGTCGAGATCCGCGCCCGCGCGATACCATTCCAGCATGGTGAATTCCGGATGATGGGTCGGCGAGCGCTCGCCGTTGCGGAACGTGCGGGCCAGCTGGAAGATGCGCGGCACGCCCGCCGCCAGCAGCTTCTTCATGGCGAATTCCGGCGAGCTGTGCAGATACATGATGTCGGGCGACGGCCGGCCCGGGCGCCGCATCCCGGTTGCGAAGGCCTGCAGATGCGGTTCCATGCCGGGCGAGATCTGCAACGCTGGGGTCTCGACTTCGACGAAGTCCTGCTGCTCGAAATAGGTTCTGACCGCGCGCGCCGCAGCCGCACGGAGGACGAGGTTCGGTCGGCGGGCGGCCAGGCGATGCGGCCGCCACCAGGGTTCTACTTTACGGGACATGCGCGCGGTCCGGCTCGGCGCGGTCCGGCGGGGGCCGGGGCGCGGCGAGGTAATGGCGGATGCCGCGGGCTACGTCAATCGGCGACCGGAACCCGGGCATACTGGATGCGCGGGCCCTTGATGTCGCTGATTTCGCGCAACAGCTTGGTGCGGATCGCCAGGGCAAAATCATTGAAGCCGCGCGCCACGACCAGGAACGATCCCGGGCCGCCGATGACGTGATCGGCATAGTATTTGTCGAGATCGCGTTCCGGCGGGCCGCCCCAGCGCTGCGGCCGATCGTTGATGACCGGCAGCCCGTTGATGACGACACCGGCCTTGAGCGCGTCGGCGCGCGCCGATTCGATGTCGCGCCCATTGTTGTTGCGCCCGTCGCCGGAAATGTCGATCACGCGCCGGCCGCTCTTATGCGGGCTTTCGGCGAATCGCTTCATGGAGAAATCTATGGCCGCGCTGATCGACGTCCAGCGCTCAGTCGAAACCGGGATCTCGCCGACGCGCGATGCGAAAACCTGCGCGCTGGCGGCGTCGTGAATCACGTGCCAGTCGGCGACCGTGCGTTGGAACTGTTCGCCGGCCCATTCGATGTAAGTTATGGCGATCTTTCGCCGGGCGCCCGAAGTTATGGCCCGGATGATTTCGCCGTCGACCAGGGCTTGCAGATAGCCCTGCCGTTGCAGCTTGGCTTCTTCCTCGTCGATGCTGCCGGATACGTCGATCGCCAGGATCAGTTCGAGATCGACCTCTTCGCTGCGGGCGAGCGACGACGCGGCGAACAGGCAAACGCACAGCATTGCGGTGAGCAGGCGACGCATCGGGACCTCCGAGAAATTCAACCCGGATGCTTCGACTGTAGCGGACTAGGTCGGCGACAACAATGCACGTGGGCCGCCGGACGGACCCGCGGCACCGGCCTAATTCGCCAGGATCTGGCTAAATATCGGCCGATCCGTCGGCGGCCGCGGCAAGCGCCGCGGTCAGTGCCGCGATGTGTACCGTCAGACCACGCGTGTCGGCGCCGCCCGGCCCCGGGGGCGACGACACTGCCTCGGCACACGCCTGCTCCAGCCGAGCCGCCGCATCGCTGATCGCCGGGTGGCCAAACATGCCGCCCAGTCCGGCCAGTCGATGCGCGATGTCCTGGATAGCATCGATGGATTCCCGTCGTCGGACCGCGTCCGCAGCCGCGGCGGCATGCCAAAGCCGTTGTAGTTCCGACGTATCGTTAGCAATACGCGCATCAAAACGGGCGCGCAGCGCGTGGCGGGCAGATTGCTTCGAAATATCGTCGCGATCTTTCATGATGATTCTCCGGGGCGAGCCTCCGACCAAGCCGCAGGCACAAGCGCGTCGACCCAGATCACCATAGCCGGAACCGCGGCGCCAGGCCTTAACCTCCGATGACAGGGTTAAGAACTTGCCAGAGCTCGCGGCCTAAGCCCGCCACGCCAACGGCGCCGGCCGCGGAGGCGCCGCACCACGATCCACAAGGCCGGTGACCGCCTCGATCAAATGTGCCTCATCGAACGGTTTCCACAGCACGTCGTCGGCGCCCAACTCGAGCGCGGTCGCGAGATAGTCGCGTTTGACCACGCGCCCGCCGCCCGAAATCGCGAGCACACGCACGCGCGGATCGACCTTCTTCAGCGCGACGACGACTTCGAGCCCATCCATGTTGGGCATGATGATGTCGGTGATGACGAGCGGCGGCCGCCGGTCGATGAACGTGCGCAGGCCCTCGCGTCCGTCCGGCGCTTCCATGACGTTGAATCCGTGCTCTTCCAACGCCAGGCGCAGGAGGTCGCGGATCAGCGGCTCGTCGTCGATGACGAGAACATTCTTCATAGCGGTTCTCCTGTTGACTGGCTGCTAGGCGGCGAGAGCCATCGCGGTCGGTTCACGCAGCGCATAGCCGCGGCCCCATTCGGTTTGGATGTAATTTTCGCCGCCCGACGCGCGCGTGAGTTTCTTGCGCAGGCTGCACATGAACACGTCGATGGTGTTCGATTCCGGACCCTCGTCCGCGCCGTAGATCTGGTCGAGGATGACCTCCTTGGTCATCAAAGCGCCCTTGCGCAGGCACAGGGTTTCGAGAATGGCGAACTCCTTGCCAGTCAGGTGCAACGGATTGCCATCGACCGTCACCGAGCGGTTGCTGAGATGCACGTCCAGGCGACCGATCCGCACCACGGAGTGCGAATAGCCGTTGGCACGCCGCACGATGGCGTGAACGCGGGCGCGAAGCTCCGCCATGCCGAACGGTTTGGTCAGGAAGTCGTCGGCGCCGAGCCCGAGCGCTTTGACTTTCTCGCCGACATCGACGACATCGGAGAGCATCAGAATCGGCGGGCACTGCTTGCGGCGGCGCAATTGGCGCAGCACCTCCATGCCGTCGATGTCGCGCAGGTGCGCATCCAACAGCACGATGTCGTAGCGATACAGATCGGCCATCTCCATGCCTTCCTCGCCGGTCATGGCGATATCGCAGCTCGAGCCCTCGCCGCGCAGCATCATGAGGATACTCTTGGCCACGGAATCCTGGGTTTCGATCAATAGGACGCGCATGTGGTTTCCTTTGCTGTTGTGGTTACGGGCGTGGGTTCGAGGGCTTCGGCGGCGGACTCGGCACCGGCGGTGCGCAGATACGCGTCGAAGCGCGCGGCGGCGGGCGGTCGCGGCCATTCCGCGCCATGCGCGGTTGCCAGCCGTGTTCCGGCCCGAGGCCACGTGCGTCATCATTTCGCCGAACAACCCGTCGGCGACCGGCTTTATTCTGTCGGACGCCGGATCGGCGGCAAACGTCGCGCTGGTTGATAAGGTCGCTGCAATCACCGAATTCGCCCCTGCTGTGGCTCGCCCTGACGGGGCGGCCTGCGTATGGGCGAAGGTCTAGAGCGCGTCCGTTTCCCAACGATGCAACGGACGTAAAATATTGTGAAAAATTGTAACGGCCGGCGGCGCTGCCGGGGCCGCCGGGCGGTCAGCGATCCCGGCCGGATTGCGCCAATCGCCCGGAAACCCGACGCTTCGGGCCGGATTGCACGGGTGCCGTGAACATGTAGCCGACCCCGTGCAAGGTCCGAATGTAGGCCGGTTCGTCCGGATTCTGCTCGATCTTGCGGCGCAGGCGGGAAACCAGGACGTCGATGCTGCGATCGAACGGGCCGACGTCGCGACCGCGCGTGAGATCCAACAGGCGATCGCGGCTCAAGGACTGGTTCGGACGCTCGACCAAGACACGCAGCAGATCGAATTCCGCGCCTGTCAGCGACATTTCCGTGCCGCTTTCATGCATCAGACGACGCCCCGCCAAATCCAGCTGCCATGGGCCGAACCTCAACAGTTCGGCGGGTTTCGCGGGTGGCGCCCGTTCGGCCGGCCGGCGGCGGCGCAGCACGCTGCGCACGCGCGCCAGCAGCTCGCGCAAATCGACCGGCTTGACGAGGTAATCGTCGGCGCCGCTTTCCAGGCCGACGATACGGTCCGTGGCATCGCCGCGCGCGGTCAGGATGATCACGCCGGCGTCGGACTGCGCCTGCAGCCAGCGTGCCAGATCGAGCCCGGATTCGCCGGGCAACCGGAGATCGACGATAACCAGGTCGAACGGCGTGCCCTTGAGCAACGTCCGCGCGGCGCGCGCATCCGCAGCCGTACGCACGATATACTGCTCGGCTTGCAAGTAAGTCTTGATCAGCAGGCTCAGATCTTCGTCGTCGTCGACAATCAGGAGCCGTTGTTTGGACGCATCTACGCCGGACATGACGCAAGTATCTCAAATCGTCGCCCGCTTAGACAGGCGTTGCGGGTGAGTTTCCCCGCACTTTTCCGACATCAAGACATCATCGTAAATGCACTGTGGATTATATTAAGCATAAATTCATTGTTATTCACGCGTCTGGCAGCGCGAACGCACACCGGTCGAGCCAGAACTCAATCATCCGATTGCGCCCGCCGACCGGGTTCGCCGCCAAAGCGCGACGAAAAAACCGGCCCGCCTCGTCGAAGCGGCGCTGGACCACGGCCCGATGCGCCTGACGATAAGCTCGCGCGACAGCAGTTCGTTCAGCAGCGGCCGGTCGACAGATTACCCAGCACCAGGACGCGGCGGTTTTGCGCGATCAGTGCGCACACCACCGCCAAACCGATCAAGCCGGCGGCGCCGGTGACCGGGACCGTGTCGAACGATTTCGTCATCGCGGCGGCTTCCGCCTGCTGCCCGGGCCGCGCCCGCCGCGCCAGCCGATCACCTTGGCCGGCACACCGGCCGCGATCGCGCCGGCCGGCACGTCGCGCGTGACCACGGCGCCGGCGCCGACGATGGCGCCCCGCCCCACCGTAACACCCGGCAGCAGCGTGGCGCCGGTGCCGATATCGGCGCCCTCGCACACGCGGATGGTCTTGATGCGCAGGTCGGTCGCAATCACCGGCGCCGACACCGGCAGTCCGGTGTGATAGGAACCGATCGCCCGCGCCCCGGGCGCCCAGCCGACATTGTCCTCGAGCACGAGATCGCGTCCGTCCAGATAGGCATGCGGGCCGATCCACACTTTGCGACCGATCACGCAACGCCCTTCGGCGCGCCCCTGGATCACCGCGTTATCGCCGATGAGAACCCCGTCGCCGAGCGAGATCGTCGCCGGATCGCGAAACGCCACATGGCGCCCGATGAGCACGCCTTGCCCGACGCGTTTGGCGAGCGCGCGCAGCACCGCGCGGCGCAGGCGCAGATCGTAATCGCCGCTGCCGCCGGATACGCGTCGTACAGCGCCAGCAGTTCGGCTGTGCTGTGGCTGGCTTTCAGATGCGCCGCGAGCGGCGCTTCGAATGCCGCATCGCGCGCCACCGGCGCGTGGGCAAAGCGCGCCGGCACGACGCGCGCGCGCGATCTTGGCGATTTCGTCTTACGAGCCCCGGCCATGCAACAGCAGCATCGATGTTTGCCTGATCGCATCCATCTTATGCCGCCGGTCGGCGCCTGACTATTGTGACGGCTGCGCAATTCGACGCCGAGGGCCCCGAAGGCCGGCCCATGGCGAGGCCCAAGCGCAAAATTGCCGGTCCCAGCCGGGGACCGTCGCCGGGTCGCGATCTGCCGACGGCGCGCCGTCGGCAGGAACGATCCGGCATCAGAACCCGTGTTCCGGTCCCGGGAAGGTGCCGGCCCTGACTTCCTTCACGTATGCCTCGATCGCGCCCTGGATCGACGCGGCGCCGGTCAGATAGTTTTTCACGAAGCGCGCCTTGCGGCCCGGGAAAATATCCAGCATGTCGTACACGACCAGGACCTGGCCGGAACAATCCACGCCGGCGCCGATGCCGATGGTCGGAATCGTCAGCGCCTCGGTGACGCGCTTGCCGAGCGCAGCCGGCACCGCTTCGAGCACGATCAGTCCTGCGCCGGCATCCTGCAGCGCGCGCGCATCCTTGATCATGATTTCCGCCGCCGCGTCGGTCTTGCCCTGCACGCGATAGCCGCCCAATTGATGCACCGATTGCGGCGTCAGCCCGACATGCCCGCACACCGGCACGCCGCGCTCGACCAAAAACCTTACGGTTTCGACCATCGCGGCGCCGCCTTCGAGCTTGACCATCTGGGCGCCCGCGGCCAACAGCGGCACGGCGTTGCGCAGCGCCTGCGCCGGGCTTTCCTGATAGGTGCCGAACGGCATATCGGCTACGACGAAGCTGCGCTTGGCGCCGCGCACGACCATCGCCGTGTGATAAGCGGTCTGTTCGAGCGTCACCGGCAGCGTCGAATCGTGGCCCTGCACGACCATGCCGAGCGAATCGCCGACCAGCAGGATATCGACGCCGGCCGCATCGGAGAGTGCCGCGAAGCTGGCATCATACGACGTCAGCATGACCAGCTTTTGGCCGGCTTTGTACTGCTTCATCAGATCGGACAGGGTCAGACGCACGGCGGCACATCCTCACGGTCGGGCTCGGGGAGGCCTTATATAACGGTTTATGCCGCAGCGCACCATGACCACGAGAAGCGCCGGGAATCGCGGTTTGGCCGCCCCTGACGGATGTCCGGGGCTCAGAACATCTCGAAATATTCGCGCTGTTCCCAATCGGTGACTTCGGAGAGAAACCGCGCGATCTCGGCTTCCTTCAGCGTGATCATATAGTCGATGAAAGTGCTGCCGAACGCGTCTCTATAGAGCTTGCTTTCGCGCAGCGCCGCGACCGCTTCCATGAGACTCTTCGGCAGCATCTCGGCCTTGGTCTCGTACGGCGTATCGGACGGCAGGCTGGGCTTGAGCTTGTTGTCGATACCGTCCAGGCCGCAGACGATCTGCGACGCCATGTAAAGATAGGGGTTCGCCGCCGGTTCGCCGATGCGGTTCTCCAGCCTGGAACCCGGATCGTCCTTGCCGGTCGAGACGATGCGGATCATGGCGCCCTTCTGGTCGCGGCCCCAATTGGCGCGATCGGGCGCCAGCGAATAGGGCCGGTAGCGCTTGTAGCCGTTGATGGTGGGGGTCGAGAACACCGACGAGGCGCGCGCGTGTTTCAGCAGACCGGCAACGAACTGTTCGCCCATCGGCGAAAGTAAAGCGGCATCGTCCGCCGGCATAAACCCGTTCTTGCCGGTTTTGCGATCGCGCAGCGATTGATGCAGGTGCCAGCCGCTGGAAAAACAATTCGGGATGCCCGGGCGACACATGAAGGTGGCGTGATAGCCGTGGCGGCGGCAGATCTGCTTCACCGAATTGCGGAACAGCGCCATCGTGTCGGCGGATTCCAACCCGACGCCGGGATCGAAGGTGAATTCGAACTGGCTCGGCCCCAACTCGCTTTCGACCGTGCGGATCGGCAGACCGAGCGGCTTCAGATTGCGCCGCAGCAGCTGCACCACCGGATCGATCTCGTCCATGCGCATGTCGGTCAGATAATTAAAACCATGTGCGAGAAAATTCACCTCGGGCGGCGCGGCCGGCCAGGTCGCGTGCTCGGGCTCGAGTTTCGGATCGAGCAATTTAAAAACGTAGAATTCGACTTCGAGGCCCGAGACATAGTCGTAGCCGGAATCGGCCAAGCGCTTGAGCGCGTTGCGCATGATCTGGCGGGTCGAGAACGGCACCGGCGCGCCGTTCTGGAAATAGATATCGCATAGAAAGAGCCCGGTATCCGGCGCCCAGGGCAGCACTTTGAAGGTGCCCGGATCGGGCACCATGATGAAATCGCCCGCGCCCTCCATCTCCCTCATGCCCAGGCCGGCGCCGGCGGTGAACACCGGGAGCACGGTCTTGTGCGCGGTATCCTTGGCCAGCAGCGTGGTCGTGATCGCGCAGCCGTTGCGCATGACCAGATCGAATTCCTCGGCGACGATGGTCTTGCCGCGCAGCAGTCCGTGCTGATCGACGAAGCACAGGCGTACGACCTCGATATCCTTCTCCTGGATACGCGCAAGCGCTTGCGCCGCTTGTTCCTTCTGCTCGGCGTTCCACAACCCGAAGCGCTCGACGAAACTGGTGCGGCCGATGCTGCCGTCACGAAGACTCATACGCCCCTCGCCGTTCCCCGGTGGATTGCCTGATGCCGTTCGATTACTGGACGGTGCCGGCCCAGGCCGATTGCCGGCGCCGCGCCCGATCGTGCGCGATCCATGCCGTCCCCCATTGATCGGCCGGGCTGACCAGATCGACCGCCACAATCGTACCCAGCGCCGCGACGTTCCCGCCCTGCGCCACGATCGGCGGCGTCTCGCCCTTGGCCGCGCCCTCGATCCAGCGCATCAGCTGCTTGCGGTAGGCGGTGATCGCGCGGTCGGACACGCCGAGATGTTCCTGCGTGCGATCCTGGATCTTGCCGGCCGATTCGACCGCCCAGGCATCGTGCACATTGATATCGTCGCCCATGCCGGTATAGGTCGTGGTCATCTGCTCGACCGGGTCGTAACCGTAATTGTTGCCGCGGTTGCGCTTGGGCACGTAGTCGGGCGGCGCGATCAGCGGCCGGCGCTGCTCGCGCATCGCGACCTTGTCCATCTTGGTCTGGAAGCTCGAGAAGATCGCGTACCACCAGCTTTGCTCGTCGTCGATCGGCACGTGCCACTGGGTGATGATCATGTCGTCGCTGAGCGGGATGACGATGGCGTTGGGAAACATCAGATTGGTGATGCGCACGTGCATCTTGTTCGCTTCGAGTTCGCGCAGCGCGTAGATGCGCAGGCCCCAATCGGTGTCCTCGGTCTTGATCTCCGGACATTCGTATTCGCGCATGATCTTGGTCAGCGGGCCGGCGCCCTCGGCCATCTTGTCGCGGAACTGCTTGCCGTAATTCTGCGCCGGATCGTCGTCCTCGAAGAAACGATGCAGGAACGAGACGTGGCTCGGATCGATGCCGCCTTCGAGCGCCTGCAGCCAGTTGCAGTCGAATAATCCTTTGTAGGCGAAAGTGTACTCGTCGGGCGCTGTGAAGCAGTCGAAGTTCGGGAACAGCGGCGGTTCGCCCGGACCCATATAGGCGAACACGATGCCGTTGCGTTCGATGCACGGATAACCGGTGTGGCGGATCTTGCCGGCGAAATTGCTGCCGCGCGGCTCGGCCGGCTGCTCCAGGCAGGCGCCGGTCACGTCGTAGAGCCAGCCGTGATACGGGCAGCGCAGCCCGCCGGCTTCGAGGCGCCCGTACGACAGATCGGTGCCGCGGTGGGAGCAATGGCGGGCGATCAAGCCGTAACGGCCGTCGCCGTCGCGGAACAGCACCAGATCCTCGCCGAGCAGCTTGAGCGCCTTGACCGGCCGATTGTCCGGCAGTTCCTCGACCAACGCCGCCGGCTGCCAGTAGCGGCGCAGCAGCGCGCCGCCGCGGGTGCCGGGACCCATGCGCGTGACCAAATCGTTCTGTTCCCTGCTCAGCATCCGCGGACACTCTCCCGAAACGCGACAAAGCCTATCTAAACCAAGGACATAAGCATAGCGGCGCCGGCCGGCCGGCCAAAGCGAAATGCTCGGCCGGGAATCCCAGGCTGTCCGTTCAGTGGACCGGTTCAGGCTTTGCGGTGCTGCCGGGCGCCGAACAGGTTGGACCATTGCTGCTCGGTCATCGGCACCTTCGCGGCCGGCGTGCGCGACATGACGTTGTCGTCGATCAGGCTGCCGCCGCGTTGCACGGCCGGGCGCTCGCGAATGACGTCGTACCAGCGTTTGAGATTCGGATACTCCTTGAGATCGATTTCGATCAGCCGGATCGCGCGCACCCACGGCCAGCACGCGATATCGGCGATCGAGTAGTCGCCGGCCAGGTACTCGACTTCGCCGAGCCGTCCGTCCATCACCCGCAACTGTCGGCGGCATTCGTTCAGGTAGCGATCCAGCGCATACGGAATCTTTTCCGGCGCGTAGCGTACGAAATGGTGCGCTTGGCCGTGCATCGGCCCTATCCCGGCCATCTGAAACATCAACCATTGCATGACCAAGTGATGCTTGCGCGGCTCGGTCGGCCAGAACTTGCCGGTCTTGTCGGCGAGATACGCGAGAATGGCGCCGGTTTCGAACACTCAAA
>JBFWYO010000043.1:0-40762 GCA_050186335.1 Alphaproteobacteria bacterium
TGTCGAACGACTGGTTACGGTTCGGCCGCTGATGCCGGTTGTGGTGTTGGTTGTGGCTTTGGCCGCCGTGATGCGGGTTGTTGTTGCGGCCGCGACGATGTCTCGGATTCATCGGCTTGTTCACCAGGTCGTTGTGTCAAAAAACAAAAGTTCATCCCGTCGAGCCCGCGCCTTCGCGCGCTCTTGCCGCTTGGACGAATGGAACAGGCCAGGGCCGGCTCCGAGGGTCCGCGCATTCACCGCTTCATGTCCAAATCAAAGTCCACGCCGTGACGGTCATCCGGGATCCAGGCCCTAATGTCGGCGATCCTTGGCTCATCGTGAGCCCTACGCCGCGCATCGCGTCATCAAAGACCGGCTATCCAGTCAATCGGCCCTTGGCCTACGCGATGCCCTCTGTGGCGGCCCGCTCGTGCACGCTGCACTAATAAGCTGGGGGCCTTCCATGGGCGAGGCAAACCTTCATAGCAGATCGACCGGCCCGGGGCCATAGCAAAATAGGCCGACGATTCAACGCAGTACCTTACCGCGGGCGAAGCACCAGACAGCGGATGCGGTCGCTCAGATCGACCGCTTGCCGGACGACGAGCATACCGGAGCGTTCGAATATGCCGGCCACATCGATTTCCTGGCCGGCGCCGATTTCGACCGCCGCGAAGCCGTTATTCGCCAGCAGCGCCGGAATTCGTTCCGCCAAGGCACGGTAAGCGTCGAGCCCGTCCGGTCCGCCGTCGAGCGCCGCGCGCGGGTCGAACCGGGCTACCTCCGGCGCCAAACCGTCGATCTCGGCGCGCGGGATATAGGGCGGATTGGAAACGATGACGTCGAACCGTCCGGCAATTCCATCGGTCCAGTGCGTGGCGACGAAAGCCGCCCGACCGTCCGTGCCCAATATTTTGGCATTGGAGCGCGCGGTTTCAACCGCCGCCGGCAAAATATCGGTGCCGACGCCCGTGGCGTTCGGCAGTTCCGAGAGCAGCGCCAGCAGCAGGCAGCCCGTGCCGGTGCCTATGTCCAGCAGCCGCAGCGGCGCCGCACGATCGGCAATTTGCGCCAGCACCGCTTCGACGAGCGTTTCGCTGTCGGGGCGGGGGATCAGCGTCGCCTCGGTCACGGCGAAATTCAGGCTCCAGAACTCGCGCCGGCCGATAATGCGCGCGACCGGCTCATGCGCCAGGCGCCGCGCGATTGCGGTCGCGATCGCCGCGTGCTCGGCCTGCGTGAGTTTGCGTTCGGGTCGCAGCAGGATTTCCTGCGGCGGCGCGTCCAGCGCGTGGGCGATCAGAAGCCGTGCATCCAGTCGCGGCTGTTCGATTCCGGCGCGCTGCAGCGCCTTCGCGGCGGCATCGAATACGGTCGCGAGCGTGCCGGCCGGGCCGTCCGTCGCGGCCGCGCCGCTCGCAGCGGCCGCGCCGCTCATCGCAATTCGGCCAGCTTGGCGGCCTGGTCGCTGGCAATCAGGGGTTCGATGATTTCGTCCAGCGCCGTGCCGTCGAGCACCTGATCGATCTTGTGCAGGGTCACGTTGATGCGATGGTCGGTCACGCGGCCTTGCGGAAAATTATACGTGCGGATGCGCTCCGAGCGGTCGCCCGAGCCGACCTGGCTCTTGCGGTTGGCGGCGCGTTCGGCGTCGCGCTGCGCGAGTTCGGCTTCGTAGATGCGCGCGCGCAAGATCTTCATCGCCTTGGCCTTGTTCTTGTGCTGCGATTTTTCGTCCTGGATCGCAACCACGATGCCGGTCGGCAGGTGGGTGATGCGCACCGCGCTGTCGGTGGTGTTTACCGATTGCCCGCCCGGCCCGCTGGAGCGGAACACGTCGATACGAAGGTCCTTGTCCTCGATCTTGACGTCGATCTCCTCGGCTTCGGGCAGCACGGCCACGGTCGCGGCCGACGTGTGCACGCGCCCGCTGCCTTCGGTCACCGGCACGCGCTGTACGCGGTGCACGCCGGATTCGAACTTGAGCCGCGCGAACACGCTGCGGCCGGTGATCGTGGCGATCGCTTCCTTCAGGCCGCCCAATCCGGTTTCGCTGACCTGAATGACTTCGAATTTCCAGCCGTGCAGGTCGGCGTAGCGCTGATACATGCGGAACAGCTCGCCGCCGAACAGCGCGGCCTCCTCGCCGCCGGTGCCGGCGCGCACTTCGAGGATCGCGTTCTTGTCGTCGGTCGCATCCTTCGGCAGCAGCTGCAGCTGGACTTCCATTTCGAGCGCCGGAATGCGCTCCTTGAGGGCGCGGAACTCCTCTTCCGCCATCGCCTTCATTTCCTTGTCGCCGGCCGGATCGGCGATCAGCTCGGCCAGATCGCGCGCTTCCTTGCGCGCCCGCTCGAGATCTTCGATGCGCTCGACGACCGGCCCGAGATCCGCATATTCCTTGGACATCAGGCCAAATTTTTTCGGATCGACGCCGGGCGCCGCGAGCAGATGACTGAGCTCACGGTGGCGTTGCAGAACCTTCTTGAGGCTTTCGTCGATATTCACGGCGTTTTGCTCTTGTCGCCCGCGCCCAGCCGGAACAGCCGGCGCAGCCAATGCTCGGCCTGCTTGGCTTCGGCCTTATCGGCGGCGGCCAGATCGCGCAAAGCGGTCGAGGGCCCGTGCAACAATCGGCCGAGCAGCAGGCGAGTCGCTTCGGCGGCATCGGCTTTGGGGGCCGCGCGCAGCACATCCTGGCGCGCCTGTTCGAACTCGTCGTGCAGGGCGGCGATCGATGGGGCGGCGTCGCGCGCGTCGCGATCGCGCAGATACTTGTCCAGCTCGAGGTCGAGAATATTCCACGCCTTCTCGCCGGCACTGGTGCGGGCCGCCTGGCCCTGCAGCGCGACCCGCTCGAGATCGCCGAGGTCATATCGAAACGCGTCTTCGATGGCGTCGACGCCACTGTCGATATCGCCGGGGACCGATGCGTCGAGCAGGAACACCGGCTTGTTGCGGCGCAACTTAAGGGCTGCGCGCATCAAGGCGGGTGTGACGATCAACTGCCGCTGGCCGGTGGCGGCAATGACGATATCCGCGCGCGCCAATTGCGCGGTCAAATCGGCAAACGGCGCCGAATGGCAATCGAGGTCGCGCGCCAGCGCTTCGGCGCGCGTCGGCGAGGGCGCGGTCGCGACGATGTCGGCGACGCCTTCGGCCGCGAAGTGGCGCGCCAGCAGCACGCCCATCTCGCCGTCGCCGATCAACAGCAATTTGCACTCGGCCAGCTCGCCGTGCAGGTCGCGCGCCACGCGCGCAGCGGCGCCGGTCATCGAAACCGGCTGGCGGCCGATGTCGGTTTCGCGGCGCACGCGTTTCGCGGCGGCGTAGGCCGCCTGCAATGCCGCCTCGAGATCGGGCCCGCTGGTGCCGGCGGTGCGCGCGACCTGGTGCGAAGCCTTGAGCTGGCCGAGCACTTCGGTTTCGCCGACCGTCTGGCTGTCGAGCGAGGCCGCGACGGCGAACAGATGCCGCGCCGCGTCCTTGCCGGTCAGCGCGTAGGTGTTGCGGGTCAACTCGTCGGGCGCCACACGTGCCGCGCGCGCCAGCGCGGCGCGGATGATCTCGAAGGCGTACTCGACGTCGGCCGCGGCGGCCTGGACTTCGACCCGGTCGCAGGTTGCCATGACCAGCGCCTGGTCGATGCCGGTCGCGCGCAGCTCGGCCAGGAATGCCGGGGCGGCGGCGGGATCGAGGAACATCTGCTCGCGCAGGCGCACGGAACCGGTGCGATGGTTGGCACCGACCACGACGAGCTCCGGACGTTTGCGGTTGGGGATGCTCATGATCCGGCTATCGATATTGCGCGAGCGCCTGCTCGAGCTGGTCGAACGGCACGGCGCGCTGCTCGCCGCTGTCGAGATCGCGCAAGGTTACGGCCTTCTTGGCCAACTCGTCGTCGCCGATGATGATCGCCGCGCGGGCCTTGAGTTTGTCCGCCCGAGCCATGCGCTTCTTGATGTTGCCGCGATAGCCGAGCTCGATGGTAAAGCCCGCGCGGCGGAAATATTGCGCCAGCTTCAGCGCCTCGGTCTCGGCCGCGGCCCCCATCGGCACAAGGGCGATCGGCCTCGGCGCGGCGAGCTCGGCGTTCGCCAGCATGGCCAGGCGCTCGATCCCGCCGGCCCAGCCGACGCCCGGCGTCGGCGGCCCGCCCATGGTTTCGATCAGCCCGTCGTATCGGCCGCCCGCGATCACCGCACCCTGCGCGCCGAGCGCGTCGGTCGTGAACTCGAATGCGGTGTGACAATAGTAATCCAGCCCGCGCACCAGGCGCGGATTGAGGTGATAGGCGACCCCGACCGAATCGAGTCCGCGCTTGACCGCGTCGAAATAGTTCCGCGCGGCTTCGGTCAGATCGCTCTCGAACAGGGGCGCCCCGGCGACGATCTCGCGGTCGGCCGGATCCTTGGAATCGAGAATGCGCAGCGGATTGCGGTCGAGCCGGTCGCGGCTGTCGGCCGAGAGTTTGCCGAGATGCGCGCCGAAATACGCGATCAGCCGGTTGCGGTAGGCCGTTCGGCTCTCGGTGTCGCCCAGCGTATTGAGCTCGAGCCTGGTCTTGCCGAGCACGCCGAGCGATTCCAGAACATGCGCACCCGCGGCGACCACTTCGACGTCGCCGAGCGGCTCGGCGACGCCCAAAAGTTCGATACCGATCTGGTGGAACTGGCGCTGGCGTCCCTTCTGCGGGCGTTCGTAGCGGAACATCGGCCCCGCGTAGAAGAACTTCAGTGGCAGATGCTGCGCCAGGCCGTTGGAAATGAACGCACGCGCCACACCGGCGGTGTTCTCGGGTCGCAGCGTCACCTGCTCCTCGCCCTTGACGCTGAACGTGTACATTTCCTTGGTGACGATGTCGGAGGTATCGCCCAGCGTGCGCTGAAACACGTCGGTGGATTCGAAAATCGGCGTGGCGATTTCCTGATAGCCGTAGCGGCCGAGCGTCGTGCGCGCGGTTTCGATGACGTGGCGATGGCGCCGCGCGTCGTCCGGCAATAGATCGTGCGTGCCCCGGATGGGCTGCAGAGCGGCCACGTCGATTCTCCCAATGAATCCGGTTTATTCGGCCGCCGCGGCGGCCGGAGCTTTGGCGGCTTCCAGCGCCTTTTTCTCGGCTTCAAGCTCGGCGGCCTTGGCTTCGACTAGTTTGACCATATGCTCGACGATATCGCCCTCGCGCAGCACATGGTGGCGCTCGCCGTTGATGTAGATCTGGTGCCCGGAACCGCCGCCGGTCAGGCCGATATCGGTTTCGCGCGCTTCGCCCGGGCCGTTGACCACGCAGCCGATGACCGAAACGCTCATCGGCGTCGAGATATGCGCCAGCGCCAATTCGAGCCGTTCGACGGTCGGGATGACCTTGAATTCTTGGCGCGCGCAGGACGGGCACGAAATGACGTTCACGCCGCGATGGCGCAGGCCGAGCGACTTCAGAATGTCGAAGCCGACTTTGACTTCCTCGACCGGTTCGGCAGACAGCGAGACGCGGATCGTGTCGCCGATCCCGGCCCACAGCAGCGAACCGATACCGATCGACGACTTGATCGTGCCGCTGCGCAGGCCGCCGGCTTCGGTGACGCCCAAGTGCAGCGGGTAATCGCAGGCCTCGGCCAGCCCGTGATAGGCGGCCACGGCCAGGAACACGTCCGAGGCTTTGACGCTGATCTTAAAGTTAAAAAAGTCGTGATCCTCGAGGATGCGGATATGGTCGAGCGCCGATTCGACCATCGCTTCGGGGCACGGCTCGCCGTATTTCTCGAGCAGGTCGCGCTCCAGGCTGCCGGCATTGACGCCGATGCGCATGGAGCAGTTGTGATCCTTGGCCGCCTTGACCACTTCGCGCACGCGGTCGGCGCTGCCGATGTTGCCCGGGTTGATTCGCAGGCAGGCGGCGCCCGCTTCGGCCGCCTCGATGGCGCGCTTATAGTGAAAGTGGATATCGGCGACGATCGGGATCTTGGTCGCGCGCACGATCTCCTTGAGCGCCGCGGTCGATTCTTCGTCCGGGCACGAGACGCGGACGATGTCGCAGCCGGCTTCCTCGACGCCGCGAATCTGTTCGATCGTCGCCTTGGCGTCCGACGTCAGCGTGTTGGTCATGGTCTGCACGGTGATCGGCGAATCGCCGCCGACGGGCACATTACCGATCATGATCTTGCGGCTCTTGCGGCGATGGATTTCGCGATACGGGCGGACGGACATGAAGCCTCGCGGGCCAGGGTGACGCGGGCGGAAACCCGCTCAGGCGCACCCGCGGGCGGGCGCGCCAAAGGATATCGGTGTCGCCGGTAACATAATTGCGCGAAGGGGCCGTGACAAGGCAACCAGCGCCTTGAAACTCAAGGTCTTTTGGCCAGTTCGTCGGGATTAAGCGGAAGTCCGGCTATCGGATAGCCGGACGGACCGAGCGATTTCAATGTCCGCCCGTCCACGACGATATCCAGGCCGCCGACATTGCCGATCACCGCGGTCATGCCGGGCTTGTAGTCGATCGGCAGCGTTGCACCGCGCGTCAGGACGGTTTCCAGCATCACCGCGCCGCTGCGGTCCACCAGGCGCAGCCAGCAATCGGCCTTGGCCTTGAACACGACGCGCGGCCCGACCGGCACCGCGGCCGGCGGCGTTACGGTTGCTTGTTGGGTTGCGGGCGGCTGCTGGACATCGGCGGGGTGCGCCAGCTGGCGGCCGATCGCGCTGTCGGAAAACGCCGTCGGACCCTTGGGCGCGGGCGGCTTGGCGGCCGACGCGCCCAGTGTTTCGCTGTCGGCCTGCTGCGTGCCGGGCCCGGTCGGATCGCCCGTCGCCGCGGTGGTCGTTTTCGTCGGCGTGGTTTCGACGACGGGCGGTGGCGCGACAACCAACGCGGGGTTCTGATCGCGCCACAAATAGTGCCAGGCGGCATAAGCGCAGGCGGCCATGACCAGCGCGACGACGGCCAGGGCGCCGCCGGGTAGCCGGCCTTCGCGCACCGGGGCCAGGAACACCAAATCGGCCTTGCTGTTGACCCCGGCGACTTCGGCCCGGTACTGGGCGACCAGTGCCGCCGGATCCAGCTTCAGGTAATACGCATAAGCACGTAGGAAGCCGATCGCATACGGCGTGCCCGGCAAATCGCTGTACCGGCTCTTTTCCAGGGCGACCAGAAAATCTTCCCGTATTTTCAGATCGGTAGCGGCGCGGCCGACGTCGACCCCAAGGGCCTCGCGCGCGCGCCTGAGGCGCGCACCCACATCTGTCTCGCGCATCGGCAGAGGCTCCAGAACGGCCTCCGCGATGCCCGCGCTCAACATGATATCCTTGTTTCGTTCCGTCATCGTTCTCACTCGCCGGCCACGCGTCGTGGCTTGCCCTGCTACCCCGGCGGCGACCTTGCCGCGTGCCGATCAACTGCGCGGTGCGGCGTCAGGCGCGCATCCGGCGGTTAACCCCTCCGGCACGGAAAGGTCAATTTCTAACGGTTAGGGATTGCGAAATGATGACGATCGCGCCGGTTCGTGGAAATCAGCATTTCCCCGACCTTTTATGTCCCCGCCGTAGTGCGACTCTTAGCAGCCTCGGCGCATTCCTGCAATGCGCCAAAGACAGATCATCACGATAAAATGGCGATATTGTGATCCGTTGCGTATGCGCGCAGCGACGTCCTCAACGAATGCGCCGATGAGAATTTCTGCGCGGCGAGAAAGTCTTCCAGGCCCGCCATCGTTACGCTGCGGATCATCTGCTTGACCGGTCCGATCGACGAGGCGGCCATCGACAAGTGCCGGCAACCGAGCCCGATCAGCGCCAGCGCCTCGATCGGCCGCCCGGCCATCTCGCCGCACACCGCGAGCGGCACCCCGGCCTCAAAACAGCTTGAAATAATATGTTTTAACAAAGACATAACGGCCGGCGCCAGGTGATCGTACCGATGCGCCAGGCGCGGGTTGCCGCGGTCGCTGGCGAACAGGAACTGGACCAGATCGTTGGATCCGACCGAGACGAAATCGACGCGTGCCAGCAACTGCGGCAACTGCCAGACCAGGGCCGGCACTTCGAGCATGACGCCGACCTGCAAATTCGCCGGCGCCGCCAATCCGCGATGCTTCGCGCGCGCAAGTTCGATCTCGAGGATACGCCGCGCCGCGTCCAGTTCGGCGACTTCGCTGACCATCGGGAACATGATCGCGAGTTCGCGTCCGGCGGCGGCGATCAACATGGCGCGCAATTGCTGGCGC
Source organism: Alphaproteobacteria bacterium (assembly GCA_050186335.1). GTDB lineage: Bacteria > Pseudomonadota > Alphaproteobacteria > Bin65 > Bin65 > JBFWYO01. The sequence continues at coordinate 8,202 of JBFWYO010000043.1, forward strand.
AAGATCGCCGGACGATCGAGCGCGATGCGGATCGCGCGCCAGCCCATCGCCGGGTTTTCGTCCTCGAAGTCGGGCAGATACGGCAGCAACTTGTCGCCGCCCACGTCCAAGGTGCGGAACACGACCGGCTTGCCCTGTGCCTGATCGAGAATGCGCCGATACAGATCGGCCTGCTGCGCGACGCCGGGAAACTCGTGGCGCACCATGAACGGGATTTCCGTGCGGTACAGCCCGATGCCGTTGGCGCCGGCGGCGTGCATGTTCTGCATGTCGATCAGCAGTCCGGCGTTAAGGCTGAGCGCGATTTCGACGCCGTCCTTGGTGATCGCGGGCAGGTCGCGCAGCCGCGCGTACCCGGCCTTGCGGTTGACCGCCTCGTTCATGCCGCTGCGGAACAGGTCCAGCACGTCGTCGCCCGGGCGCAGGTAGACCACCGCGTTGTCGCCGTCGACGATCAGCGATTCGCCGGCCTCGACGCGATCCAGAATGCCCTGCACGCGGCCGACCACCGGAATGTCGAGCGCGCGCGCGATGATCGCAACATGCGCGTTCGGCGAACCTTCCTCGAGCACCACCGCGCGCAGCCGCGTGCGGTCGTAATCGAGCAGCTCGGCCGGACCCATGTTTTTCGCGATCACCACCATGTCGCGCGGCGGCTCGGCGCGTTCGCCGATCCCGGCCAGCCCGCCGTTGCCGTTCGGCTCGGCCAGGTGCGCGAGCAACCGCCCGGCCAGATCGTCGAAATCGGCCAGGCGCTCCTTCAGGTAGGGGTCGGCGATCTCCCGGAAACGGGCGCGGTTTTCCTGCTGCACGCGCACCACCGCCGCTTCGGCGGTCAGGCCGCTCTCGATCGCCTCGCGAATCCGTTTCAGCCAGCCCTTGTCGGCGGCGATCAGCCGCACGGTCTCCATGACCTCGCGATGCTCGCCCGGGCCCTGTTCCGCGATCATGCGGTCGAGCGCCGCGTGCATCCCACTGATGCCTTCGTCGAAGCGGATTTTCTCGGCCTCGGGATCCTCGGCGACGATGCGTTTGACGACGATCTGCGGCTGGTGCAGCACTGCCGTGCCCATCGCCGGCCCGGCGTGCAGCGTCACGCCTTCCAGGCGCAACGGCAGCAGCGCGTTGCCGTCGGCCGGGCGCAGTTCGTCGGCGCCGACGAATTCGCCGCTGGCGACCAGTTCCGCCGCCACCATGGCGATGGTCTGCATCGCCTCGACTTCCTCGTCGGCATATTGCCGGCGCGTCCGGTTCTGGATCGCCAGTACGCCGAGTACGCGCCCGCCGCGCATGATCGGCACGCCCATCATCGACTGGTAGATTTCTTCGCCGGTTTCCGGCCGATAGGCGAAATTCGGGTGCGATTGCGCGTCGGCCAGGGCCACCGGCCGGGCGCGCGCGGCGATATCGCCGACGATGCCTTCGCCGACCCGCAATCGGGTGCGATGCACGGCTTCGGGGTTAAGGCCCTGGGTTGCGAACAGTTCCAGCACTTCGCCGGCACGCAGCAGATAGACCGAGCAGACCTCGGCCACCATGTTGGCGGCGATCAGGGTGACGACGCGATTGAGCCGTTGTTCGGCGGTGCCTTGCGCGGCCATGACTTCGCGCAGCCGCCTGAGTAACAGGCGCGAACCGCTCCAGCCCGAAGGTGGCGCCGCCTTGGTCATGGTCCTTCGCCCGTGGGCCTAAGCGGGGCCCGCCGACGGCCCCGAGCTGCTCTCGTTCGTGCCGCCGTCGTTCGTGCGATGGCGGCACCTCGTTCAATCCGTCGCGCGCTCCCTCGTTTTGTTGTCGACGAGGTTATTGCTTGTCGAGTCCATAGGCCGTGTGCAGGGCACGCAACGCGAGCTCCGTATACTCCTCGGAAATCAGCACGCTGACCTTGATCTCGGATGTGCTGATGACCTGGATATTGATGCCCTTTTCGGCCAGGGTGCTGAACATTTTCTGCGCCACGCCCGCGTGGCTGCGCATGCCGACGCCGACCACCGAGACCTTGACCACGCTCTTGTCGGACTTGAGGTCGCCATAATTGAGTTTCGGCTTGTTTTCCTGCAGCACCTTGACCGAGCGGTCCAAGTCGGCGCGCGGCACGGTAAACGTAAGATCGGTCGTCTTGCCGTCCTCGGAGACGTTCTGGACGATCATGTCCACGTTCACATTGGCTTCGGCCAGCGGGCCGAAGATTGCCGCGGCCACGCCCGGCCGGTCGGCCACCTTGATCAGCGTGATCTTGGCCTCATCGCGGCTATAGGTGATGCCGCTCACGACTTCCTTTTCCACGATCTCGTCCTCGTCAACGACTAGGGTGCCGGGCGTGTCCTCGAACGTGGACAGCACCTGAATACGCACGTGATGCTTCATGCCCAGTTCGACGGATCGGGTCTGCAGCACCTTGGCGCCGAGCGACGCCATTTCGAGCATTTCTTCGTAGGTGATTTTGTTGAGTTTCTTGGCCTTGGTCACGATCCGCGGGTCGCACGTGTAAACGCCGTCGACATCGGTATAGATGTCGCAGCGATCTGCGTGCAGCGCCGCCGCCAGCGCCACTGCCGACGTGTCCGAGCCGCCGCGGCCCAAGGTCGTCACGCGGCCCTCGGGCGAGACGCCCTGAAAGCCCGGGACCACGGCGACGATCTTGTTCTTCATGCCCTTGACGATGTCCGCCGTGTCGATCGACTCGATGCGCGCCTTGCCGTGCGCCGCATCGGACCGCACCGGCAGCTGCCAGCCCGTGTAGCTGCGGGCCTGCACGCCGACTTCCTGCAGGGCGAGCGCCATCAGCCCGATGGTGACCTGTTCGCCGGTCGATACCACCACGTCGTACTCGCGCATGTCGGCCAGCGGGGCGATTTCCTTGACGTACTTGACCAGTTGATCGGTCACGCCGGACATGGCCGAAACCACGACCGCCACTTCGTGGCCTCGTTCGACCTCGCGTTTGACCTTCAATGCGGCATTCTTGATGCGTTCGGGGCTGCCGACCGAGGTGCCGCCGAATTTTTGAACGATGCGCGCCATGATCCCGAATCCGACTCTCTATTGCGACCCCGAACCTGCGCCCCAGAGAGGCCCAGAGCCTTGGCGGAGGCCGATTTTTCCGCACTCCATACACGCTCGGACGCGCCCGCACAACAATTGGCTGGCGCGACGGCGCGCGCTCTTGTGGCGGCCCGGGCGGCGGCCTAGGTTGATCCGTCAGGAGGGTTCGCCGGTGACGCCGAAGCATGCGCGCAAACCGAAGCGGCCGGCCAATGCGGCCGGCGCGACCGTCGATCCGTCGGAGATCGAGCGGTTTTCCCGGCTTGCCGAATCCTGGTGGGACCCGCGCGGCAAGTTCGCCATCCTGCACAAGTTCAATCCGACCCGGCTGGCCTTCCTGCGCGATCGACTATGCGCGCATTTCGCGCGCGATCCCTCGGCGCCGAAGCCGCTCGCCGGCCTGCGCATCTGCGATATCGGCTGCGGCGGCGGGCTGCTCGCCGAGCCGCTGACCCGGCTCGGCGCCGCGGTGACCGGCATCGACGCCGCAGGCCCCGCGATCAAGGTCGCGATCCTGCACGCGGAACAATCGGGCCTGGCGATCGACTATCGCACCGCCACGGTCGAAGACCTCGCTGCCGCCGGCGAACGCTTCGACGTGGTGCTCAATATGGAGGTGGTCGAGCATGTGGTCGATCCGGCGGCCTTCATCGCCGCCAGCTGCGGCCTCGTGGCGCCGGGCGGGCTGACGGTCGTGGCTACGCTGAACCGCACGCCGAAATCCTTCGTGTTCGGCATCGTCGGCGCCGAGTACGTGCTGGGGTGGGTGCCGCGCGGCACGCACGATTGGCGTAAGTTCGTCCGCCCTTCGGAACTGGGCGCGTATCTGCGTCAGGCCGGCGCCACGCTGCAGGAGATCGCCGGGGTCAGCTACAATCCGCTGCGCGACAGATTTACCGTCGGCGCCGATACCGACATCAATTACATGGCCGTGGCGACGCTATAGTACAGGCCGCGCCAGCGCGGCCGTCGCACGGCATGCTTGCGTTTTCAATCGGTTTCTCGCGGCATCGCCGGGCGGTATAGTCAGGCCGACGCACAAGCATGTGCTCAGAACCATCGTCAGGGGAGGATTTATGATCGACCTTTACGCCGCGCCGACGGCCAACGGGCTGCGCGCCAGCATCGTCCTGGAAGAATGCGGAGTGCCGTACAAACTGCACCCGATCGATTTGGCCAAAGGCGAACACAAGAGCCCCGATTTCCTGGGGCGCAATCCGTTCGGCCAGATTCCGGTCATCGTCGACAACGACGGGCCGGGCGGGAAAAAGGTGACGCTCGCGCAATCGTCCGCGATCATGCTCTACATCGCAGAGAAGACCGGCAAGTTCATGCCGAAGGATCCCGCCAAGCGCGCGACCACGATCGCCGCGCTGTTCAACGCCACGGCGGACGTCGGCGCAACCCTCGGCTCGATCTTCACCATCGCGCGCTCGAAGGAACCCCATAAGCCGTCGCAGGAATTGTTCGAAGGCCGCTGGAAGGGCTACCTCGAGGCCTGGGACGGGATTCTGGCGAAGCAGAAATATGCCGGTTGCGACGAACTCACAGTCGCCGATTTCGGTCTCTACGCCGTGCTCGGCCGCGCCAAGGGCGTCATGCCGAACCTGGTCTCCGGCTTTCCGAACATCGAACGCTGGATGAACGAAATGGCGGCGCGCCCCGGCACGCAAAAAGGCATGGCGTTCAAGCAGTAGTCGGATCGCGCGCTCGGACGAATCGGAACGGCGGGGCGCAAGCTCCGCCGTTTTGGTTTGAACCAGCCGACGGCGGCCGTGAAACTATCGTGCGGCCAGATCGCGCGTTAAACTGATGCCGAAACCGCCCCGAAATTGACAACCGTCGGCCCTGACAATCGGATTGTGAACGCGGTGACCTCTCAAGTGCTCGACGCCAAAGGTCTTAAATGTCCAATCCCGGTGCTTAAGGCGCGGCGGGCGATGAAGGAATTGCAGGCCGGGGACGTGCTCGAGGTGCATGCCACCGACCCCGGCTCGATGGCGGATTTCGAACATTTCTGCCAGACCACCGGACATCGACTGTTGGAAGCGGGGGGCTTCGGCGGCGTCTACATCTTCCGCATCGAGAAGACCGCCTGAAATGCCAATGTGAGGGGGCGATGTGCTGGACAATCTTCAGGGTCTGATCGGAGTCGCGGCGATCCTCCTGATCGCGCTGGCGCTCGGCGAAGCGCGGCGTGAATCGCTCTCCAAGGCGGGCGTGCGCCTCGTCGTCGTCGGTTTGTCGCTGCAGGTCGGGCTCGGCCTCGTGCTGCTGCATGCGCCGCTGGTCAAGGACGGTCTGGCCGCACTCAACAGCGTCGTCATCGCATTGCAGAAAGCCACCACCGTCGGCACGTCGTTCGTGTTCGGCTACCTGGGCGGTGGCAAGCTGCCGTTCGCCGAGTCGTTTCCGGGCAGCAGCTTCGTGCTCGCGTTCCAGGCGCTGCCGCTGATTTTGGTGCTCAGCGCCTTGTCCGCCGTGCTGTTTCACTGGGGCGTGCTGCAATTCGTCGTGCGCGGATTTTCGTGGGCGCTCGAACGCACCCTGCGAATCGGCGGCGCGCTCGGCGTCGGCGCCGCGGTGAACGTGTTCGTCGGCATGGTCGAGTCGCCGATCCTGGTGCGCCCCTATGTGCGCATCATGTCGCGCGGCGAATTGTTTGCGCTGATGACCGCCGGCATGGCGACCATCGCCGGCACGGTGATGATTCTGTATGCGAGTTTTCTGGCGCCCGTTATGCCCGGCGCGCTGGGACATATTCTGAGCGCCTCGATCATGAACGTGCCGGGCGCCTTGGTCATCGCGGCGCTCATGGTGCCGCTGGCCGGCCAGGCGACCGGCGGCGGCTTCGATCCGGAGCGGCGCACCAAGAGCACCATGGATGCGGTCGCCAGCGGAACGGCCGACGGCGTCCAGCTCCTGATCAACGTCATCGCCATGTTGGTCGTGCTGGTGGCGCTCGTGGCGCTGATCAATCTCGGGCTCGGACTCCTGCCCGATGTCGGCGGCAACCCGCTCAGCCTGCAACGCATGTTCGGCTGGCTGCTGTCGCCGCTGGCCTGGTCGCTCGGGATTCCCTGGGAGGAGGCGAAAACCGGAGGCGCGCTGCTCGGCACCAAGGTCGTGCTCAACGAATTGATTGCCTACCTTGAACTGGCCAAGCTGCCGGCCGATGCGCTGTCGGAAAAGAGTCGGCTGATCCTGGTCTATGCCGTGTGCGGCTTCGCCAACCTCGGCTCGCTCGGCATCATGATCGGCGGGCTGGCGGCGCTCGTGCCGGAGCGACGCGACGATATCGTCAACCTCGGCTTCCGCTCGGTGATCTCGGGCCTGCTGGCGACGTGCCTATCGGGTGCGATCGTCGGATTGATCATGTAACCAGCCGCGCCGGCGAAAGCTCGGCCGCGGTCACGCCCATATCCGCCACGCGGCTTGGCACGCTCCTGCCGCGCGCGAGCGACGCCGCGACTTCGCCCATGCCGGGCGACGTCATGATTCCGTAGCCGCCTTGGCCGGCCAGCCACAAAAATCCGTCGCCGTCGGGCGCGAAGCCGACCACCGGCGTCTTGTCGGCGACGAAGCTGCGCAGCCCGGCCCATCTGCGACCGATGCGGCCGATCTTGAACGTCACGCTTTGCTCGATACGGTCGACGCACGTCGCGATGTCGATCTCGTCGGGTTGCACATCCTGCGGCGCCATCGGCGTTTCGTCGGCGGGCGAGCCGAGCATCTGGCCGGCATCGGGCTTGAAATAGAACGTTTCGTCGGCATCGTGCATCATCGGCCACGCCGGATCGACCGGGCACGGCGGCGCAAAGATCAGCGCGGTCCGCCGTTTGGGTGTCAGTCCGACCGGGCGCAGGCCGGCCAGCCTGGCGATCTCGTCGCACCACGCGCCGGCCGCGTTGACTACGACCGGCGCGGCAAAATCGCCTGCCCTGGTCGCGACCTGCCACACGCCGCCGCGTCGATCCAGCCCGCGCACTTCGGCGTCGGTCGCGATGCGGCCGCCCGCCGCGCGCAGGCCTTTCAGGTACCCCTGATGAAGGGCATGCACATCCATGTCCATCGCCTCGGGCTCGTAAATCGCACCGGCAACGTAATCGCGGCGCAGCAGCGGCTGCATGGCGCAGGCACGATCGACCGAGATCTCGGAGATGCTCGGCACCAGCGCCTGGCCGGTCTTCAGCATCAGCGCCAGCGCGGGCAGCTGATCCGGGCGCGCGATGCCGACGACGCCGCGCGGACTCAGCAGCGGATGGTCGGCGAAACCGGCCGGCGGCCGTTCGAAGAACGCGCGGCTGGCGATGGTCAGACCCTGGATGATGCGGTTGCCGTAATTTTCCGTATAGAGCGCGGCGGAGCGGCCGGTCGAATGGTAGCCCGGCTGGCTTTCGCGCTCGATCAGCAGGACTCTGCCGTGCGGCGCCAGGAAGTAGCCGCACGACGCGCCGGCGATGCCGCCGCCGATCACGATGTAGTCGAAATTCATGCCGCGCTCCCGTTTGCGGCCGACAGATTGCCCAAGCGGCCGCGCCGTGTCGACCGGGTTGCGCACGCGCGGGTTCGATTGGACGCTAAATCGAATCTGTGATGTAACGGGGCCGCAATCGAAACGCGACCATGACCCTGTTGTTCACCCACGAAGCCTGCCTCGATCACGATACCGGCCCGCATCATCCCGAGCGGCCGCATCGTCTGGCGGCGATTCTGAAAGCGCTCAAGGGCGACGCGTTCGCGGCGCTGGAATGGCGCGCCGCGCCGGAGATCGATCCGAAGCTGATCGAGCGCGTGCATCCGGCGCGGCACGTCGATCACGTGCTCGGCGCCATCCCGGCCCAAGGACTCGGCATGCTCGACGGCGACACCGTGGTCAGCGCCGGATCGCGCGAAGCGGCGCTGCGCGCGGCGGGGGCTGTGACCGCCGCGGTCGATGCGGTGCTGGCCGGCGGCACCAGCAAGACCGCGTTCTGCGCCGTGCGCCCGCCGGGCCATCACGCCGAGCCGATGCGCGCCATGGGCTTCTGTCTGTTCAACAACATCGCCATCGGCGCGCTGCATGCGCGCGTGGCGCACAAACTGAAGCGCATTGCCGTGGTCGATTTCGACGTGCACCACGGCAACGGCACGCAGGCCGCGTTCGAATCCGATCCGGGACTGTTCTATGCGTCGACCCATCAGTCGCCGCTCTATCCCGGCACCGGGTCCGCGAGCGAGCGCGGCGTGGCCGACAACATCGTCAACGCCCCGTTGCCGCCGCTCGCCGGCTCGCGCGAGTTCCGCCAGGCGATTCGGGACGTCGTGCTGCCTGCGCTCGATCGGTTCGCACCCGAACTGGTCATGATCTCGGCCGGCTTCGATGCGCATCGCGACGACCCGCTGGCCAATTTAAGTTTGGTCGAAGACGATTACGCCTGGGTCACCGGCGAGTTGATGGCGGTGGCGGACAAGAGCGCCAAAGGCCGCGTCATTTCGACGCTGGAAGGCGGCTACAATCTGGCCGCGCTGGCCGCTTCGACCGCGTCCCATGTCGGGATGCTGATGCGCGGCTGAGGGGCCGGCCGACAGGCGATATTTGTAGCGACAAGTTCTTCAAATCGCGCAAGATTATTACACAAATTGGGTCGTTACCCTTGCCCTGTCCGGGGCCGTGTGATTAAACCGGCGGTCTCCAAAAGGGCCAGATTCCGAAGGACCAAGCCATGGCGTCGCCGCCGAAGACCGACTCCACGCTCGCTAAGATGAGCTTCGAGGACGCGCTTGCGGAGCTCGAGAAGATCGTGCGCGAGCTGGAGGAGGGTAAAGGCAAGCTGGAGGACGCGATCGGCGCCTACGAGCGCGGCGCGCTGCTCAAGCGGCATTGCGAAGCCAAACTGCGCGAGGCGCAAAGCAAGATCGACAAGATCGTGCTCGCGGCCGACGGCACGATCAGCGCCGAACCCGTCAAGATCGACTGATCGCGCGGATTCCGATGACCGTCCAGCCGGTTGCGCAAGTCTCCCTGCCCGCCCTGATGGCCGATGCCGGCAAGCGCATCGAGGCGACGCTGGACGCGCTGATTCCGCGCGGCGACGGGCCGGAAGCGCGTCTGTTCGATGCGATGCGCTATGCGACCCTGGGCGGCGGCAAGCGCCTGCGGCCGTTTTTGGTCATGAGCGGCGCCGCCTTGTTCGGCGTGGCCGAGTCGCACGCCCTGCGGGCCGGCGCCGCGGTCGAATTCATACATTGCTATTCCCTGGTCCACGACGATCTGCCGGCCATGGACGACGACGATCTGCGCCGCGGCCGGCCGACCTGCCACATCAAGTTCGACGAGGCGACCGCGATCCTGGCCGGCGACGGTCTCCTGACCCTGGCGTTCGAAGTTCTGGCCGATCCGGCAACCCACCCCGATGCCGGCGTGCGGGCCGAACTGATCGCCGATCTGGCGCGGTCGTCGGGCGGCGTCGGCATGGTCGGCGGCCAGATGTTCGACCTGCGGGCGGAGCAGGAAGGCCACAAGTTCGGCCTGGACGACATTACCCGGCTGCAACGCATGAAAACCGGCGCGATCATCGGTTATGCCTGCCGCGCCGGCGCAATCCTGGGCCGCGCCAAACCCGCGCAACGGCAGGCGCTGGACCTTTACGCCCGCGATCTCGGCCTGGCGTTCCAGATCGCCGACGATCTGCTCGACGCCGAAGGCACGGTCGAGCAGGTCGGCAAGCAGGTCGGCAAGGACGCGGACGCCGGCAAGGCCACTTTCATCTCGATCTTGGGCGTTGAAAAGGCTCGGAAAATGGCCGATAACTTGGTCCACCAGGCTTCGCAGCACCTTGAAACATTCGGTTCGGAGGCTGACATTCTCCGCTCTGTCGCGCGATTCGTCGTGGACCGCAAAGCGTAACGATTCCGGGCTCACCGCAGGGGGCACCATTGGCGCCGATTTCGAAGAATCCGACGAGCAAAACGCCGCTCCTTGATACCGTCAAGGAACCGGCGGACATGCGCGATTTCTCGTTGGACCAGATCAAGCAGCTGGCCGACGAACTGCGCACCGAAACGATCGATGCGGTTTCGATCACCGGCGGCCATCTCGGGGCCGGGCTCGGTGTCGTCGAATTGACCGTTGCGATCCATTATCTGTTCAACACGCCCGAAGACATCCTGATCTGGGACGTCGGACACCAATGCTATCCGCACAAGATCCTGACCGGCCGGCGCGACCGCATCCGGTCGCTCCGTCAGCCCGGAGGTTTGTCGGGTTTCACCAAGCGTACCGAAAGCGTCTATGACCCGTTCGGCGCCGCGCACAGCTCGACGTCGATTTCCGCCGGACTCGGCTTCGCGGTTGCGCGCGACATGCAGAAGAAGAAAAACAACGTGATCTGCGTGATCGGCGACGGCGCCATGTCCGCCGGCATGGCCTATGAAGCCATGAACAACGCCGGCGCCACCGATTCGCGCCTGATCGTCATCCTCAACGACAACGATATGTCGATCGCGCCGCCGGTCGGCGCGCTGTCGGCGTACCTGTCGCGGCTGATATCGTCGCGCCCGTACCGCTCGATCCGCCATCTCAGCAAGATGCTGGCCGAAAAATTCCCGCGCCCGCTGCGCAAGGCCGCCGAACGCGCCGAGGAATATGCGCGCGGGCTGTTCACCGGCGGCACCATGTTCGAGGAGCTGGGCTTCTATTACGTCGGGCCGATCGACGGCCACAATCTGGACCATCTGCTGCCGGTGCTGAAGAACGTCCGCGACGACAAGGAAGGCGGGCCGATCATCATTCACTGCGTAACGCAAAAGGGCAAAGGCTACGCCCCGGCCGAAAGCTCGGCCGACAAGTATCACGGCGTCAACAAGTTCGACGTCGTCACCGGCGAACAGCAGAAGGCGCCGGCGAACGCGCCCAGCTATACCAAGGTGTTCGCGGAATCGCTGATCAAAGAGGCGCGCAAGGACGAGAAGATCGTCGCCATCACCGCGGCGATGCCCTCGGGCACCGGCCTCGATCTGTTCGAAAAAGTCTTTCCGGAACGTATTTTCGACGTCGGCATCGCGGAGCAGCACGCGGTGACGTTCGCCGCCGGTCTGGCGGCGGACGGCATGAAGCCGTTCTGCGCGATTTATTCCACCTTCCTGCAGCGCGGCTACGATCAGGTCGTGCACGATGTGGCAATTCAGAAACTGCCCGTGCGTTTCGCCATGGACCGCGCCGGCCTCGTCGGCGCGGACGGCCAAACCCACGCGGGATCGTTCGATATTGCGTATCTCGGCTGCCTGCCCGATTTCGTGCTGATGGCCGCGGCCGACGAAGCGGAACTGGTGCACATGGTGGCGACGTCGGCGGCGATCGACGACCGCCCCTCCGCGTTCCGCTACCCGCGGGGCGAAGGCATGGGCGTCGAAATGCCGAGCGAGGGAAAGGTGCTCCAGCTCGGCAAGGGCCGCATCATGCGCGAAGGCTCGACGGTTGCGATTCTGTCCTACGGCACGCGCCTGGGCGAATCGCTCAAAGCGGCCGATGCGCTCGCGGCGCGCGGATTTTCCACCACCGTGGCCGATGCGCGCTTCTGCAAGCCGCTCGACGAGGATCTGATCCGTCGCCTGGCCAAGGAACACGAAGTGCTGATCACCGTCGAGGAAGGTTCGGTCGGCGGGTTCGGCGCGCACGTCTCGCAGTTCCTGTTCCACGAGGGTGCGTTCGACAAGGGCCATCTGAAGTTCCGGCCGATGACCATGCCGGACGTGTTCTTCGAGCATGACAAGCCGGACAAGCAATACGATATGGCCGGTTTGACGGCCAAGCACATGGTCGCGCAGGTGTTGACGGCGCTCGGTCAGGATGCTCGCAGCGTGGATCTGCCCGCGCGGGCCTAAGTCGCCTTACCCGGACCATCGCACCCGGCCATCCGCATTCGATAAGTCACCCCATCCAAGTGCGAAAATCGACGGTCCGCGCCCGGAAATCCATCGGGTTGCGGACTTCTTTGCCGCCGCGCGCCGTCGCCGTTTTGCTATGATCCGAACATGCCCGAAGCCGTAACGCCGCAACCCAGCAACCATCTGCCGCCGCGCGCGCCGACCTGGCGCAACGAAATGCGCGAGACGATCGTCTTGGGCGTGCCCATGGCGCTGACCCAGCTGGGCCAGATCGTCATGCTGATCACCGATACGCTGATAATCGGCAAGCTGGGCACCGAAGCGGTCGCCGCCGCCTCGCTGGCGACGGCGTTGTTCTATTTCTGCTTCATCATCGGCATGGGCATCGCCACCGCCACGGCGCCGCTGGCCGCGCAGGCGTACGGTGCCGGAGACGCGCGCGGCGTGCGTCGCGTCATCCGCCAGGGCCTATGGGTCGTCGTGCTGCTGGGCGTGCCGTTCATGGGCATCATGTGGTACGGCGACCAGATCCTGATCGGGCTGGATCAGGATCCCAAGATCGCGCGCATGGCGCACAGCTATCTCTCGACGTTGATGTTCTGCACCGTGCCGGCGCTGTGGCTGATCGTGCTGCGCAATTTCGTCTCTGCGCTGAACAGGCCGGCGTCGGCGATGTGGATCATGCTGGCCGGTATCCCGCTCAACGGGTTCGTCTGCTATGGGCTTGTGCTGGGCGCGTTCGGCTTGCCGGCGCTCGGCATTGCCGGCGCGGGCCTGGCGACCTTGATCGTGCAGATCATCATGTTCGCGGCGCAGATGGCGATCGCCGTGTGGGCCAGGCCGTTCCGCCAATATCATATCCTGCGCCGCTTCTGGGTGCCGGACTGGGGCCGGTTCATCCAGATCTTCGCGCTCGGCGTGCCGATCGCGGCGGCGATTCTGTGCGAGTTCGGCGTGTTCGCCATGGCGGTGATCCTGATGGGCTGGATCGGCACGGTGCCGCTAGCGTCGCACCAGATCGCACTGCAGATCGCGTCGCTGACGTTCATGATCCCGTTCGGCATCGCACAGGCGGCCACCGTGCGGGTCGGCCACGCGGTCGGCCGGCGCGATGCGCTGGGTGCGCGGCGCGCCGGCTATTCGGCGCTCGGGCTCGGCATCGCGTTCATGGCGCTGATGGCGTTGCTCATGTGGCTGTGGCGGTTCGATCTGCCGGGATTCTTCATCGCCGAAGGCGACAAGGACCGCCCCGCGGTAATCGAATTGACCGCCGCGCTGCTGATCTGGGCCGCCTTCTTCCAGATGTTCGACGGCGCTCAGGCGATCGCCCAGGGTTCGCTGCGCGGGCTCAGCGACGCCAAGGTGCCGCTTGCGCTGGCCGCGCTCAGCTATTGGGGCGTCGGGCTGCTGCTGGCCTACACGCTCGGTTTCCGCACCTCGTTGGGCGCGGTCGGAATCTGGATCGGCTTGGCGTCCGGCCTGGCCGCGGCGGCGCTGCTGCTCGTCGTCCGCTTCCGCAGGCTCAGCCTGAACGGGTATCTGCCCGCCGTGCCGCAAACCGGTTCATGATCGCGCGCGCCAAGAAGCAGCGCGTCGATCTGCTGTTGGTGGAGCGCGGCCTAGTCGAAAGCCGCGCCCGCGCGCAGGCTTTGATCATGGCCGGCAAAGTCTCGAGCGGCGAGCGTCGCATCGCCAAGCCGGGCGACCTGTTGGCCGAGGATGCGCCGCTCCACGTCGCCGAGCGCGATCATCCGTACGTCTCGCGCGGCGGCCTGAAGCTCGCCAAGGCGCTGGATCATTTCGCGATCGATCCGGCCGGCATGATTTGCCTGGATGTGGGCGCGTCGACCGGCGGATTTACCGACGTGTTGCTGCAGCGGGGCGCGGCCAAGGTCTATGCGGTCGATGTCGGCCACGGCCAGCTCGATTGGAAATTGCGCAACGATCCGCGCGTCGTCGTGTGCGAAAAGACCAATGCGCGCCACTTGTCGGAGGCGACCGTGCCCGAACTGGTGGATCTGATCGTATGCGATGCCTCGTTCATCGGCCTGCAAATCATACTCCCCGCGCCGATGGCGCGGGCTAAGCCGAACGCGCGGCTGATTGCGCTGATCAAGCCGCAATTCGAAGCCGGCCCGGGGCAGGTCGGCAAGGGCGGGGTGGTGCGCGATCCTGCGATCCACAAGGAAGTTTGCGCGCGTATCGAAACGTGGCTCGGTCAGCGCCCCGGCTGGCGCGTGCTCGGTATCGTCGAGAGTCCGATCACCGGGCCGGAAGGCAACAAGGAGTTTCTGATCGTGGGCGAACGCGGGCCCGACGGTCGCGAGGTGGCGCTATGAGCAATTTCGATGCCGAACTGACCATCGCCGAAATCGGCGCCAAGGGCGACGGCATCGCCAAGCTCGAGGGCGGCAAGCGCGTGTTCGTGCCGTTCACGGCGGCCGGCGATCGGGTCCGCGTCCGCGTCGGCAAATCGGCCGCCGCGGGCGACAGCATGCAGGCGCGGCTGGTCGAAGTCCTGGAGCCTGGTCCCGGCCGCGGCAAAGCCGTGTGCAAGCATTTCACCGTGTGCGGCGGCTGCGCGTTGCAGCATCTGACGCCGGAAGCCTATGACGCCTGGAAGCTCGAACTGGTGCGCGCTGCGCTCGACCGCGAGGGCGTCGAGAATGTCGCGCTCCGGCCGCTGCTGAAATCGCCGCCGGGCAGCCGCCGGCGCGCGGATTTTACCGCCGTGCGGCGCAAGGACGACGTGATCCTGGGCTTCAACGGTCGTGCCAGCAACCAGGTCGTCGACCTGCTCGAATGCCCGGTGACGATGCCATCGATCGTGGCGCTGCTGCCGGGCTTGCGCGCGCTGCTGATGGACGTCCTGCCGCTGGCCGCGCACGCCGAGATCGTCGTCAACGCGCTGACGCATGGTTTGGATGTGCTGGTCACAACGACCGCCGAGCTAGCGAAGCACCACGAACGTCTCGCGCGGTTTGCGCGGGAGGCCGGTCTGGTGCGCCTCAGCCGCGCCCACCCGAAAAGCCGGCAGGGCGAGATCGTGGTCGCGCTGCGGCCGGCCACGGTGCGGTTCGGCGCGGTCGAGATCGCCGTGCCGCCGGCGACGTTCTTGCAGGCCACGCGCGAGGGCGAGGCGGCGCTGGCGAAGCTCGTCGTCGAAGCGTGCGCCGGGTCGCGCCGCATCGCCGATCTGTACGCCGGCTGCGGCACGTTCACGTTCAGCCTTGCCGGCGCCGCGCCGAAGTCGGTCAAGCTGCACGCGGTCGAGTTTGACGAAAGCATGATCGACAGCCTGCGCGCTGCGGCGCGGGCGGCGATGCTGCCGAATGTCGGCGTCGAGCTGCGCAATCTCGATCGCAAGCCGCTGGCGACCAACGAACTCAACCATTACGACGCGGTGGTGTTCGACCCGCCGCGCGCCGGCGCTCGCGCGCAAGCCGAAGCGCTTGCACAATCGCGCGTCAGCACCGTCGTTGCGGTGTCGTGCAACCCGGTCAGCTTCGCGCGCGACGCGTTGATCCTGATCGAAGGCGGCTACTGGCTCGAATTCGTTCAGCCGGTCGATCAGTTCCTATGGTCGCCGCATTTGGAACTTGTCGGCGTGTTTCATCGCGGACGCTAGCGGCGCTTGCGCGTTTGCTTGCGCAGCCGGCTCATGACGAATGTCCCGCCCATCAACAGGATCACGCCGAGCGCGCCGAATGCCGCAGGCACGGCTGGGCTGACGCCGGGCCCGCCGATCACGATGCGCGCCGGATCGGCCGGGTCGTAGCGCAGCTCGATCTTGTCGCCGGTTTTCGGGGGTTCGCCGGGTCCGGCCTTCGGGGCGGTCTGGACGACGCGGCCGTCGGCGGCGGTGAAACGCAGAATAGGCGCGAACTCGGTTTGCCATTTGTCGCCGCGCTTGACCGTATCGCGCTTGATGCCGATCACTTCGCCTTGCGCCGGGATCATGTCGCGATACGGTGCCAGATAGGTCGCGTAGAAATACAGCCCGCCGCCCAGGCTGAGGAACCCGAGCACGAAGATCGCCTGCAGCGTGCGCGCGGTCCGGCGGAACGAAGCCATTGCGGGCGCCGCGGTCAGCGGTCGAGCTTGTGATACTCGGGGTTCGGCATCATGTCGGTCGCATACGCGACGCGGTTCGACATGTTGTAGAAACCGGCGACTTCCGCGATGTCGAAGATGTCCTCGTCGTCGAAGCCCGCCTTTCGCAGCGCCTGACGGTCGGGGTCCTCGATCAGGTAGGGCGTTTCGGTGACCTTCCAGGCGAAATCCAGCATCGCGCGGTGGCGCTTCGAAAGCTCCGCCACGCGGTAGTTCATCACCAGCATTTCGCCCAGCTGCGGATCGCCGGACAGCTTGCGCACGGCGGCGCCGTGGGCGACCAGGCAATAGTAGCAACGGTTCGCAGAACTGACGACGACCGCGATCATTTCGCGCTCCAGCGGCGACAGCTTGGAGGTCTGCTTGTCCATCAGCGCGTGATACATTTTCACGAAGCTGCGCCAGCGGTCCGGTTTGAACGTATAGGCGCGCAGGACGTTCGGCACGAAGCCGATCTTCTCGTCGCACTTGGCGAAGTATGCCTTGATGTCCTCGTCGACGATCTTGCCGCGGGCGGGCACCGGCAGCTTGGAAATATGCTTGGGTTGGGGCATCGGGCGGCTCCTGTTGAGACGAGGGTTCCCGCTACAGAACAGGGTGCCATGCCGAGCGTCAAGCGGGCTCGGGCCGCACCGAGGGTGCGCCGCCTATCCCATCGAAACGGCGCGGATAATATTCTGCTCGTCGATCTGCAGGCGCAGCCGCGATGGATTGTGCATGCGGTCGGTGAACGGCCGCTCCGGCGAGATCACGACGTAGGGACGGCACAATTCGAGTTCTTTGACGCCGTCGAGCTTCTGGTCGTCCAATACCCGCACCAATCGTTGACCGACCCAGCTTTGCAGCGGCCGCAGGCAGCCGCTTGCCATGCGGGGCGGTTCGCGTTGCGTGCCGGTGGTCGCTGGCGGTACCGCGGCCGGCGGCACCGCGGCGGGTGGCGGTGCGACCGGGACGGCGGTCGGACTGGGTGGCGGCGGCGGTGCCGCGTCGGTCGCCGGACGATCGAACATTTGCGTGAACACGCCGCGCGCGGTCTGCACGCGCACGCCGCGCGGCGCGACGGTCTGCGATCCCGGCACGCGGTAGCCGGCGACAAGCGGTTCCGGTTGCGCGCCGGTCGTTGCTCCGCGTCGCGCGACAAAGCGGAATTCCCAGATGCCGTTCGCGGGTGCGCCCTTGCGTGTCGGGATCAGGTCGCCGTCGCCCCAGCCCGGCCCGGGCACGGTGCCCGTCACGATGATCTGATAGGATTGCGGCTGCATGTTAGAGGCGACCAGTTCGGCCTTCTGCACCGCCGGGATGAGTACGCGATTTTCGGCAATCTGCGCCGACGACGGGCCGGCCAGCCACGAAACCGACGCGCTGGCGCCGACCGCAATGACGACGGCGAGCAGCTTGGACTTCAATCTCGATTGCATCGCTTACTCCCTCAATTGGCGTCTCGATACGAGCGTCGGATCCGGTCGCAATGCGGCATCGCGCATCGACCCCGCAGGCGTGAAAACAATCGACCGGCGCCAAAGTTCCGATTCATGAATGCTTGCGCCGGTATCGTCGATGCGTACCCGGCGCTTGCTCGTCCGCGCTCACATGGCACGTACTATCCAACACCCACTTTGTGACCGCAATGTGGAGCAATCGGCGCCGATTCGGGCGCAGATGCTCGCATTCCAGCCGCGCGCCCCGCGATGCGCGTCCCGCATTCGGCGAAATCTCGCACGGATCGGCTTTTCCGTCGGTGCCGCTTGAATTCTCAGCCGAGTCGCGCCTTGTGGCGCAGCATGTGATCGGCCAGCACACACGCCATCATGGCTTCGCCGACCGGCACCGCGCGGATTCCGACGCACGGATCGTGCCGGCCTTTGACCGTCACGTCGGCGTTCTCGCCTTTGACATTTACAGTTTTCTGCGGCAGCAGAATCGACGAGGTCGGCTTGACCGCGAAACGCACGACGACGTCCTGGCCGTTGGAAATGCCACCCAGGATGCCGCCGGCGTGGTTGGATAGAAACTCCACCTTGCCGTTCTTGGCGCGCATCTGGTCGTGCGCCGTTTCGCCCGGAAGCTCGACCGTCGCGAATCCGTCGCCGATCTCGACCGCCTTGACCGCGTTGATGCTCATCATGGCGCGCGCCAGATCGCTATCCAGTTTGTCGTAAATCGGTTCGCCCCAGCCGACCGGCACGCCCGACGCATGCACTTCGATGACGGCACCCGCGGACGAGCCTCGCTTGCGCACGTCGTCGAGATAGTCGGCCCAGTTCGCCGCCATCGCCGCATCCGGCGACCAGAACGGATTTTTGCCGGTTTCGCTCCAATCCCATTTCGCGCGGTCGATCTTGTGCGGGCCGACTTGAACGAGCGCGCCGCGAATGACGATGCCTGCGCCGAGGATCTTGCGCGCCACGGCGCCCGCCATCACCCGCACCGCGGTCTCGCGCGCCGAGGCACGACCGCTGCCGCGATAGTCGCGTACGCCGTATTTCTTCAGGTATGTGTAGTCCGCGTGCCCGGGACGAAACAGATCCTTGATGTCGCCGTAATCCTTCGAGCGCTGGTCCATATTCTGGATCAGCAGCGAAATCGGCGTGCCGGTCGTGACGCCCTCGAACACGCCGGACAAAATCTGCACTGTGTCCGGCTCCTGGCGCTGCGTCGTGAAGCGCGATTGTCCGGGCCGCCGTTTCTCCAGCCACACCTGGATATCCGGCTCCGACAGCGGAATCCCCGCGGGCGCGCCGTCGACCACGCAGCCGATCGACGGACCGTGACTTTCACCCCATGAGGTGAAGCTGAACAGATGTCCGAACGTGTTGCCGGCCATGTCTATAGCTCTAGGGTTTCGCTCAAAGTCTGCGCAGGCCGTGGCCGACGCGCGTTATTCGTTGCTGCCTTCGCGATTGATCGTCAGGTCCGGCGCATCGATCGCCTTCATGCCGACCACGTGATAGCCGGCATCGACGTGATGAACTTCGCCGGTGACGCCGCTCGAGAGATCGCTCAAAAAATACATGCCCGAACGGCCGACGTCTTGAATGGTCACATTGCGGCGCAACGGCGCGTTGTATTCGTTCCACTTCAGGATGTAGCGGAAATCGCCGATCCCCGATGCGGCCAGCGTCTTGATCGGACCGGCGGAAATCGCGTTCACGCGAATTGCCCGGTCGCCCAGATCGACCGCCAGATACCGCACGCTGGCCTCCAGTGCGGCTTTCGCGACACCCATCACGTTGTAATGCGGCATTACGCGTTCGGCGCCGAAATAAGTCAGCGTCAGCAGGCTGCCGCCCTTGTCCATCAATTTGGATGCGCGCCGAGCCACATCGGTGAACGAGTAGCAGGAAATCACCATCGACTTGATGAAGTTGTCGCGGCTGGTGTCGACGTATTTGCCCTTCAACTCTTCCTTGTCGGAAAAGGCGATTGCGTGCACGGCGAAATCGAGCCGGCCCCAGGCCTTTTCGACGGCAGCGAAAGTCGCATCCATGCTCGCAGCGTCGGTCACGTCGCAGGGCAGCACGAGCTTCGAGCCGACCTGTTCCGCGAGCGGGCGCACGCGCCGCTCCAGCGCTTCGCCCTGAAAGGTGAACGCGAGTTCGGCGCCTTGATCCGCGACCGCCTTGGCGATGCCCCAGGCGATCGACCGATCGTTGGCGACGCCCATGATCAGGCCCTTTTTGCCGTCCATCAGGCCCATGTACTGCATTTCCCCCAGGCGCTGCTTGAATTTGGCGGCATCCTACACGACGAAAGGGGCTGGTCAATGCTCATGCCCCGGCAAAACTCCCAAAGGATCAGATACTTATGCGGATAAAGGTGGATTTGCCGCGCCTTTCCGGCTTGCCGCGCTGCGCGCGCGGCCTATCATGAGCGGATGACCGAGACCGTCGCCTTCGTGCCTCCGCCGCGACCCAACCTATGGGCATTGATCCGTCACGTCGGCGTGCGCTTCTGGATCGATCATTGCTTCAGCACGGCCGCATCGCTGGCCTACACGACGTTGCTGGCGATCGTGCCGATGATGGCGATCAGTTTCGCCATCCTGGCCGCTTTCCCAGTCTTCGATTCGATCCGCCTCCAGCTCCAGCAATTCCTGTTCGAGAATTTCCTGCCGATCAGCGCCGACGTAATGCGCGAAAAATTCGACGAGTTCGTCAAGAATGTCGGGTCGCTGACCGCCGTCGGCGTCGTGTTCCTGGCGGGCGCTGCCTTGATCGTGCTCGACACCGTCGAGACCGCGTTCAACGCCATTTGGCGGCAGCGGCGCGTACGCCCGATCATGCAGCGCTTGGTGATCTTCTGGGCGATCTTGACCATGACGCCGCTTCTGGTCGGCGGCAGCGTGGCGCTCTCGGGCTATATCGCCGTGGTCAGCGCTAAGGTCGGCCTGGAGGCGTTCAGCGGCGTCGGCGGCTTCCTGCTGCGGCTGCTGCCGTTCGTGCTGGTCGTCGCGGCGGCGACGCTCGCCTACATCATCATTCCGTTCCGCAAGGTGCGCTTCACCCACGGTTTGATCGGCGGCATCGTTTTGGGCGCGCTGATCGAAGCGTTGCGCAACGGCTTTGCGCTCTATTTCAGCTGGTTTCCGTCCTATCAGACGATCTACGGCGCGCTCGCGGTAATCCCACTGTTTCTGGTCTGGCTCTACCTGGTGTGGGCCGCCATTCTATTCGGCGCGCAGATCGCAGCCTCCATCCCCGAATGGCGCGATTCCGCGGCGCTCAACGCCGAGGGCGCCGTGCCGCGCCGGCTGCGGTTGCCGTTCGCGCTGCAAATTCTCGAAACCCTGCTGCACCGAAGCAAGACCGGCGGCAGCATGGACAGCGAGGCCATCGCCCGCGCCATCGGAGTCGAGCGCGCGTTCCTTTCGCCGCTGCTGGAAATGCTGGCGCAAGGCGGCTTCGTTGCGCGCCTGGAATCCAATGGCTGGGTGCTGACGCGCGATCTTGAAGTCGCAACCCTGGCCGAATTGTTCGATGTGCTCGATTTGGCCGTGGCCCGACGCGCAGCCGAGTCGATTAAGGGCGATCCGGCATGGCGCACCCGCCTTATCGGCGTGCTGGCCGAAGCCGACGTCGCCGAGCACAGTCGCCTGGCGGTTTCGATCCGGGCGCTGCTCGAGGGCGAGACCTCGCCGCAAAATAAAACGGCCGGGCGTTGAGCCCGGCCGTTCGATCGCGTCTTTGAGAGCCGGCTTAGCCGACGAATTCCCAGCTGCCGTCGGGGTTCCGGCAACGGCGGCCCTTGACCGTATCGGTCGAGCCGTCGGCCAGCGTCACCGTTTCCGTGAAATCGCGGCACGTCCTGCCGGAGGTCTGATACGGCTGCGAGACCGGCGTCACCTGACCGTAGTTGCCGCTGTCGGGATTGCGCCATTGGTACGGCTGCCCGACGTTACCTTCGGCCATCGCCTGGTTCGCGTTCTGCGCAGCATAGGCGCGGTCGCGCTCGTCGAGGCGCCTGCCGATCTGGCTGCCGACGAAGGCGCCGAGGCCCGCCCCGACCAAGGTCGCCGCGACGCGACCCGTGCCGCGGCCGACCGTGCTGCCGACCGCCGCGCCGACGACGGCGCCGGTTACCGCGCCGGTGGTTTGATTGTCGCACGCGGTGGTGCCCAGGGTCGCTACAAACGCCAAGGCGATGCCGATGTATTTCATGGTCCCGTCCCTTCAAACTGGTTGCGTCGGTAAAGTACGGCGCGCGCGGGTTCCAATTCCTGGCGATGCCCGCAGCGCACCCGATGATTAACTTATATCATATTCATAAGGCCTCGGCGCTACCCTGGCAGTGACTTCAATCACAAGCCGGTGGCGGTGGCCGCTGGCGCATCGTAAAACCCGATCCATGACCATTGACCCGTTGCCCAATCCGTTCGATCTGGTCCGCGCCTGGTTGGACGAAGCCCACAAAAGCGAGCCGGCCGATCCGACCGCCGCGGCACTCGCCACGGTCGGCCCGGACGGCCAGCCGAGCCAGCGCATGGTGCTGGTGCGCGGCTGGGACGATCGCGGGTTGGTTTTCTATACCAATTTCGAAAGCCGAAAAGGCCGGGAGTTGCTCGGACACCCGCGTGCCGCGTTGTGCTTTCACTGGAAGAGCCTGCGTCGCCAGATTCGGGCCGAGGGGGCGGTTTCGGCCGTCGACGATGCCGAGGCAGATGCCTATTTCGCCGGTCGCGATCGCGGCAGCCAGATCGGCGCCTGGGCATCGCAGCAGTCACGGCCGATGCGCGGCAAGGCCGAACTCATGGGGCGGGTCGCCAGTTTCACCGCCAAGTTCGGCATCGGTAAGGTGCCGCGTCCACCGCATTGGTCGGGCTTCAGGCTGGCACCGCACTATTTCGAATTCTGGCGCGACGGCAAATTCCGTCTGCACGATAGGCTGATTTATCGCCGCGCGGGCGACGGCTGGACCACGGAAACGTTGTTTCCGTGACGTCGATCGCGCCTCAAAGGCTCGATACTTCGCTCATGATGTCGCCGCGCAGGTTGGTGATCCAGCTGTTGTAATTGCGATGAATGAGCTGGCGCGATGCGTTGTATAGCAGGTTGACGCTCGATTTGTGGGTGATCGAGAACACGGTCGTGGTGTGCACGATGTCGACGACGGCCTGGTGCGAGCGGATGTTCAGCGTGGCGACCAGGACGCCCGGCCGCACCTGTACGACCGACCAGCCGCGCCGCGCCCCGGCGCGCACGATCGCCTGGCTGACCGCCTGCAGCGTCAGCGCTTTCTGATTGCCGAACGGATAATTGATGACGTTCTCGATCGGCCGCTGGCGCGCGCTGACCGGCTCGTCCACGGTCTGGCCGGCCTGCGCCAGAGCGAGCCCGGGCGCCACAGCGACCAAAATTATCGCAAAAAGTATGCGACCCAAGGCTGGTTTCATGACGCCCGCTCCTTAATTTATGCTCGCAGTATCGTCCCGTGCGGGCGATCATGATAATGCCGATGCCTCGCCACGGCCCCGATCCCCAAGGGCCAGCCAATATATCAGGCCGATGACCAACGTGCGACCCGCGATTGCAGAACCCGACCTCGACGCCCGCAACGCGCGGCTGATGCGCCTCGCCTCGATCGCGTCGGTCTCCACCGCGGCGATCCTCATCGTGGCCAAGATCGTCGCCTGGCTGTTGACCGATTCCGTCGCCTTGCTGTCGACGCTGATCGATTCGCTGCTCGACGCGGGCGCATCGCTGGTCACGCTGTTGGCGGTCTATCATGCCGTGCAGCCGGCCGACGCGGAGCATCGCTTCGGCCACGGTAAGGCCGAGCCGCTGGCCGGCCTGGCGCAGGCCGCGTTCATCGCCGGGTCCGGCCTGCTGCTGCTGTTCGAGGCGGTCACGCGGTTCTTCAAGCCGAAGCCGATCAGCAACGAATGGATCGGGATCGGCGTCATGCTATTTGCGATCGCGTTGACGCTCTTGCTGGTCGCGTTTCAATTCTATGTCCTGCGCCGGACCCGGTCGGTCGCCGTGCGCGCCGATTCGATGCATTATCAGGGCGACCTGTTGATTAACGGCAGCGTCATCGTCTCGCTTGCCGTTTCCATGTTCTGGTCCTGGCCGTACCTCGATCCGATCTTCGCCATCATGATCACAGGGTATCTGCTGTTCAGCGCATCGCGCGTGGTGCGTGATTCCCTCGATATGCTGATGGACCGCGAGCTGCCGAACGCGGAACGCGAACGAATTCGTCAAATCGTCAGTCTGCATCCGGAGGTCAAGGCGCTGCACGATCTTCGATCCCGGCGCGCCGGTCTGGCGCTGTTCATTCAACTGCATCTGGAAGTGGACGGTAATCTGACCCTGCGGCAGGCGCACGAGATCGCGGACGCCGTGGAGGCCGATATCATCCGCGCGTTTCCCGGCGCCGAGGTGATCATTCACCAGGACCCCGACGACATCGTCGAGATTCACCCGGCGATCGCGCACCAGTGAGCAGGTTCGGTCCCCGGCGTTGATCTTGGTCATGGCGCCGGCCGCTGAATTCGGCAGGCTTACATTCATTATGGCGCCCGACACTCACCAGGACGATGTCATCGCCTTCCTCGCTCGCCCCGAAACCCATGGCGGAGGCGGGGCGGTCGTGCGCATCGACACGCACATTTCGACGGTCTTTCTTGTCGGCGACCGCGCCTACAAGCTGAAACGCGCGATCAAGTTTCCGTACCTCGATTTCTCGACCGCCGAGCAGCGGCGCACAGCATGTGAGCGCGAAGTTGTCGTCAACCGGCGCACGGCGCCCAAAATCTACCTGGGCGTGGTGCCGGTGGTGCGTCGCGCCGACGGCGCGTTGAGCCTCGGGGGGGCGGGGGAGGCGGTCGATTACGTGGTCGAAATGCGCCGCTTCGACGACACCATGCTGCTGAGTCGGCTGGCCGAGCGCGGCGAGCTTAGTGCCGACATCGCCGAGGCGGCGGCCGAGGCGGTCGCTGTGTTTCACCGGATCGCCGAACCGACGCCGGATTTCGGCGGCGCCGCCGGCTTGCGCGCGACGATCGAAGGCAACGGCGCGTCGTTCGCCGCGCTTAGTCCCGGCATACTCGATGCCGACCGGATTGCCGCCATTCAGCGCGCGTGCCTCGACCGGGTCGGCCGACTCGACGCGTTGCTGGATCGCCGGCGGCAGGCCGGTTTGGTCCGCCACTGTCACGGCGATCTGCACCTGGCCAACATCTGCCTGATCGACGGAAAACCGACGCTGTTCGATGCCATCGAGTTCAGCGACGCGCTGGCCAATATCGACATTCTCTACGACTTCGCCTTCTTCCTGATGGACATGGCGATGCGCGGTCTGCCGCGTCAGTCCAATGCCGCCTTCAACCGCTATCTCGAGATCGACGAGGATTTCGAAGGACTCGCGGCCCTGCCGTTATTTCTGGCCACGCGGGCGGCGATCCGAGCGCATGTCGCGGCGGCGGCGGCCGAACGCGACGGCGCCGCCACGAGCCGCGTGCAAGCGCGGGACTACCTAGCATTTGGCCTCGCACTGCTGGAGGCCCGGCCGCCGGTGATGATGGCGGTCGGCGGCCTGTCCGGGACCGGCAAGAGCACGGTTGCGCGCGCCCTGGCGCCCAGGGTCGGCGCGTCCCCGGGTGCGGTCATCCTGCGCAGCGACGTGCTGCGCAAGCGTCTGGCCGGGGCGCCGCCGCTGGCGCGGCTGAGCGCGGATCGCTATACGCCCGAGCGGTCGCGCGAGGTCTATGCCGGGCTTGCCGCGCGCGCCCGCCGCGTGCTGGCGGCCGGCCACGCCGTCATCGTCGATGCGGTCTCGGCGCGGCCGGACGAACGCGCGCTGCTGGAATCGGTGGCCGCCGAGGCGGGGGTGAAGTTCGTCGGCCTGTGGCTCGAAGCCCCGACGGACGTGCTGCGCGCACGCGTTTCGGCGCGGCGCGGCGACGCTTCGGACGCGACGCCGGAAGTCGTCGACCGGCAAGTCTTGTATCGCCTGGGTGAAATGGAATGGCGGCGGCTGGACGCGCGCCTGCCGATCGACCGGCTTGCGGCGCTCGCCGTCCAGGCCATCGGCGGAAGCGATACGCCGTCCGATTGATGCGGATCAATGTGGTTGCGCCCACTCGCGCGCATCTTGAAAAAACAGGATGGAGCGGGTTCACATGCTGACATTTCAGGACTGTCTCGCCTTTTGCGAGCTGAACGAGGGCGAAATCAAGGCCATTGCGCTACACGAACACATTCCGCAAATTGTCGCCGCCGAGATGGGCTGCTACCTGCTTCATACGCCCGACGGCGTGCCCGCGATCCGCCGCATGATACTCGACGACATTCATCGCGCGCGTAACGCGGGCGACCATGCAAAGCGCCAAAAGCTTCTGCTGGTGTTGAAGCATTTCGTCGAATCGCATCCGCAGCGCAAGTCGAGCAAGCCTCGCCGCGCTAGCTAACCGAAGGGAAACGCCATGACGTTGAAACTGATCCGCCTGGAGTTGGCACGAACCAAAGAGTTCCCGGAGGGCAGCGCGCGGCATGGGTATGAGTTCACCGCGCCGCTGGACGCAAAGGGCCAGCTTGACCAGGCGGAGTGGAAGAAATTCCACCAGGCCTGCACGGTCCGCCGCTTCTGGCCCGGCGAGGACGACCAGCAGGGCACGCTGATCCACCGTAAGGACGGCAAGTGGGCCTTCTCCTACGAGAAGGGCGATGACGACGACGAGCCGATCTTCAAGTTCGACCGGCACCAGTTTGTCGTCGGCGAGTATGTCTCCGTGACCGAGCACGACGGCAAGACCTACCCGTTCAAGGTCGCCGGACTGCGCACGCCGCCCGGCCTGCAAAAATGAGCCTCCGGCACCTGCCTCTGCGCGCGGTCATTCGCTAAGCTGGGCACATGGCGGACGGCAAACCGACACTGATCCTGACCGGCGCCAGCCGCGGCATCGGCCACGCGACGGTAAAACGCTTCTCGCAGGAGGGGTGGCGCATCATCACGTGTTCGCGCGATGCCGTGCCCGAGGAATGCAAGCGCGATCCGAACTGGTCGGATCATTTCACCGTCGATCTGGCGCATCCTGCCGAGGTCGAGCGGTTTGTCGCCGACGTCGGCGCCTTGTTGCAGGACGCGCCGCTGCATGCGCTGGTCAACAATGCCGGCGTTTCGCCCAAGGCGCCGTTCAAGGAGCGTCTCGGCGTGCTCAATGCCGACCTCGATTTGTGGCGCCAGGTGTTCGAACTCAATCTGTTCGCGCCGCTGGCGCTCGCGCGCGGGTTCGCCGGCCAGTTGCACAAAGGCAAGGGCGCCATCGTCAACATCACGTCGATCGCGGGCCACGCCGTGCACCCGTTCGCGGGCTCCGCCTACAGCACATCGAAGTCGGCGCTGTCCGGGTTGACGCGCGAGATGGCCGTCGAATTCGCCCAGCTTGGCGTGCGGGTCAACGCCGTGGCGCCGGGCGAAATCGAAACCGCGATGCTGGCGCCCGAATACGAGCAGCTGGTGCCGCGCATACCGCTGCATCGCCTCGGTACGCCCGACGAAGTCGCGTCGGTCGTATACCGGCTGTGCGGCGCGGATTTCGGTTACGTCACCGGCGCCGAAATCTTCATCACCGGTGGCCAGCATCTGTTCTGAAGCGGACCTAGCTCGGAATCCGGGCAATCCGCGAGCGCTCGGCTTGCCGTCGTTCCGGCGCTTCGCCATACTGCCGCCATCCGACATCTGCTGGAGAATGCCCGTGCTGAACAGGTTTGCCCGACTCGTCGCCGTCGTTTCCGTCGCCATCGCCGCATGCGGCACCGCGCAAGCCGAAACCAAGGGTTACCGGATCATCTCGGTCGGCGACATCATGATGGGCAGCAACTATCCGACGCCGGTGATGGATCCCAAGCTGACCAAAGGCGCCGATATCGGGGCGATCATCGGTGCGCCGCTGCTGCGGGTGTTGCGCAGCGGCGACATCATCTTCGGCAACATGGAAGGCGCCTTGTTCGACGGCGGCAACCAGCCGGACATGAAGGTCTGCCGCAATCCGACGACCTGTTACGTGTTCAAGAGTCCCGAATGGCACGCCGATATTCTCAAGGATATCGGCTTTCACCTGATGTCGGTCGCCAACAACCACAGCGGCGATTTCGGCAATGCCGGCCGCGTGGCGACGATCAAGGCGCTGCAGGCGCGCGGCATCGGGGTGGGTGGGTCCGAAGTGCCTTCCGGCCGCACGGCCACGCTGATCCTCAAGGACGGCACCAAGGTCGGCTTCGTCGGCTTCTCCGCGGTGCCCAACACGCTGCCGCTCAACAACCACGATCGCGCGGCGAAGATCGTCGCCAACCTGAAGAAGACCCACGACATCGTCATCGTCACGCATCACGGCGGCGGCGAAGGCGCGAACGCCACGCGCGTACCGCGCCAGACCGAGATGTTCCTCGGCGAGAACCGCGGCGACGTGTATGCGTTTTCGCGCCGCATGATCGACGCCGGAGCCTCGACCGTCATCGGCCAGGGCCCGCACGTGCCGCGCGCGGTCGATATGTATAAGGGCCGCTTTATCGCCTACAGCCTCGGCAATTTTTGGACCTACGGGCGCTTCAACCTGCACGGCAACCAAGGCATGGCGCCGGTGCTCGATCTGGTCGTCGCCAAGAGCGGCGCCGTGCTGTCGGCCAAGATTCACAGCGCCAAGCAAAACTATCCGGGCACGCCGACGCTGGATCCAACCCATGCCGCCGCGCGCCTCATGGCGCAATTGACGATGCAGGACGCGCCGGAGGCGAAATTGGTCATATCGCCCGACGGCACCATCACCGGCCCGGGCATCGGCGCCAAAAAGTAACACCGCGACGCCGACTTCGGCACGGCGGACGTGCGCACGGAAGCGCGGCCCGACAAAAGCTCGCCCAAGGTTGCGGCGGTATTTCCGCGCCTAATGCCTCGTCCGCCGAACGTCCGCGGCACGCGTGCCGCATCTCGGGATCCGGTCCCGCGCACCTGATCGTGCGCATTTCCGCGCGGCGACCATCCGAAACGCCGACCGCCGAGCCGGTCCTGTCGTATGCTCCGGATGCCCTATTGACATATATATGAATAGATGTTCATATGTATGTAGAAAACCAGGGAAGCGTGTTGTGCGAACCAAGGCGGCACCGTTGAGCGACGACCGCGCAGCCGAATTGGCGGACCTGTTCCGTCTGCTGGGCGACGCGAGCCGACTCAAGATCGTCCTGGCCTGCCTGACGCGCCCGCGGGCGGTCGGAGACATCGCCGAACGCCTGGCGCTGAGCCCGTCCCTGGTCAGCCATCACTTGCGCCTGTTGCGCGCCGCGCGCATCCTGCGCGGGGAGCGGCGCGGCAAGCAGGTGTTCTACCGTGCCGAGGATGCGCATATCAGCCGCGTCATCGCGGACATGCTCGCGCACGTCGCCGAGCCATCCCATTCCAGAGGCCGCTAGCGAGCCGATCATGAGCGCGCATTGCCGACATCACGCAGCCGAACCCCCAACCGGCGACACCGCTTATCGCCGCGTCCTGTGGATCGCCCTGATCGTCAATGCGGCCATGTTCGCAGTCGAACTGATCGGCGGCATGGCCGCCGCATCGGTGGCACTGCAGGCGGACGCGGTGGATTTTTTCGCCGACGCGGCGAACTATGGTGTCAGCCTGTTCGTGCTCGGCATGAGTCTGCGCGCGCGGGCCTTGGCGGCCTTCGTCAAGGGATTGGCAATGGGTGCGTTCGGCTTGTTCGTAGCCGGCAACGCGGTGCTCCACGCCATGGCCGGGCGCTTGCCCGACGCGACGCCGATGGGCGTGATCGGCGCACTGGCGCTGGCAGCGAACGTCGGCATGGCGGTGCTGCTGTTCCGCCATCGCGACGGCGACGCCAACCGGCAATCGGTCTGGCTCTGCACGCGCAACGACGCGATCGGCAATGTGGCCGTGTTGGTTGCCGCCAGCGGCGTGTTCGCGACCGGCACCGGCTGGCCGGATTATGCCGTGGCCGCGGTCATGGCCGGCCTCGCCATCGTTGCCGGCACGCAGGTGATGCTCCGCGCGACCGCGGAACTGCGCCGGGAAAAATCGCCGTCCCGCGTCGCGGCCGAGTAGCTGCGCGCGGATCCCCATGGACACAGCGATCGCGTTGTTTGACTAAGTGAATCGGCGGCGCAATCGATGGGTGACGGATACGTGCTTCAGCACGCCCGCCCGTTGATCGGATCGGTCGCATCGTCGGAACATGGGCTGGCGGCGATGCTGACGGTCGGCGGCAGGATTTTCAACTGCAGCCCGGCGATCTTGTCCTTGTCGCCGTTGACCAGTGCAACGTAGGCGTCGTCCAGACGCTTTTTCGCGATCACGAAACGCTCGAGATCCTTGCCGGCGAGCTTCTGCCCCGTCGGCAGTTTCAACGACATGGGATTGATCTGATTCTTGCGAAACATCACTTCGTAATGCAGATGCGGTCCGGTCGACATGCCGGTCGTGCCGACATAGCCGATAATCTGTCCCTGCTTTACTCGCTTGCCGGAAAACAGGCCCGGCGCGATCCGCGACATGTGCGCGTAGCCGGTGGAATACTCCGAATTGTGCTTGAGCTGCACATAATTGCCATAGCCGCCATAGGGCCCGGCCTTTTCGATCGACCCGTCGCCGGCGGCGTAGATCGGCGTGCCTTGCGGGGCGGCGAAATCGACGCCGCGATGCAGTTTCGTGTAGCCGAGGATCGGATGCTGGCGCAGGCCGAAACCGGAGGTCAGCCGCGCGCCGTCGATCGGCGTGCGCAACAAGGCCTTCTTGACGCTTTCACCGCGCTCGTTGAAATAGTCGGTCGATCCGTCCTTTGGCGTGAAGCGGTAGAGCGGCATCGATTTACCCTGCAAAGTCAATGAGGTAAACAATACCTCGCCGAACCGCACGACCTGCCCTTTCTCGTCGCGCGACGTCTCATACAGCATCTGGAAACCGTCCTTCGGCTGGATGTCGCGCTGGAAATCGACGTCATAGCTGTACAGATGAATGAGCTGGATCATGATCGACGCGGGCACGCCCGCGGCGAGCCCGGCCTGGAACAGGCTGGTGTCGACCTCGCCGGTGCCATGGGTCAGTTCGGTGTCGATCTTTTTCTTCACTTCGCTGCCGACGAAATCGCCGGCGCGTTGGCGCTGCACGAATACGGTGCGATCGAACGCCGAATCGAACTTGATGCCGAGAAACCGGCCTTGGTCGCTGCCGAGCACGCCGAACGTCACGGCCATCTTCTGGCCTTCGCGCAATTTGCGCGCGTCGAACACGCCGCTGATGGCGGTAATCGCCGACTGCGCCTCGTCGCGCTCGACGCCGGCGCGCGTGAGCAGCGACTGAAGCGTCTCGCCGCGCTGCACGCGGACGATGCGATCGGCCGTGCGCGGCGCCATGGCGTACTCGAAGTCGCCCAGCGAATGCAGAATTGACGGCGCGAGCTTGATCTCGGGCAGCGCGTTCTCGGACTTCACGTCGACTGGCGGATCCAGTGTCGTGCGGGCGGGCGCCGGCGCATTGACGCCGGTGGCGAGAAAGGCGCCGCCGGCAGCGAAGGCAAACAACAGCGCGGACATCGCGGCCGTGCGCATTCGTTCGCCCGGTCGCAGGCGTTTCGTTTTTTCACGGGCCGGCGTGGCGACGGTGGGAGAAATCGGAGCGGCGGGTGACGGCGCCGGGCGCTTCGGGCGGCGATGCGCGGCATCGGAAAATTCATTATCGGCGCTGCTTTGCGCGGGCGCATCTCGACCGACAAGGCTGAATCGTTGCGTCTTGTCGTACTCGCCCATACTGCCCCGCCTCAAGAAACCGCCGCGCGATCGGGCGGCGGCCAAAATCCGCCCCGGTCCCGGCCCTTTTTACCGGCAAGGGCCAATTCCGCAAAGCAGAATCATGTAAAGTCCATTAAACCGCGCGCGCTACGTTCATCCGGTGCATTCCAATCGTGAAACGATACGATCGGCGCGACACGGTATTTCCCGATTAAACGCATTATTAGGCAATCTCCTTTGCAAATCCTGAACGGCACGGCGGTTTTTACTGGTCGCGGCGGCCGATTTACTGGCGAGCCGCGCCGTGGACCGGTCTCAATCCCCGCAGCCTCCTATAACTCTTTGTAATAAAAAGTTATTTTGACTTATCCACATAAATTCGCAAGATTTCAGCCGAATTCCGTCAAAAATTCGTTTGACTCACCCCGGTGAAATCCCTAAATACCGCCTCGCAAACAGCGCGGGCCAGCAACCTCGGTTGCCGGACGGGCTGTTACGCACTCCAGATTTACGCTGGAATAGCAAGACCCGTCGGCGACGAGTCGCGGGTTTCGCTCGCTCTTTGGACTAGTGAATATGGGAAGGGATGCGAAGGCGGCGGTGTGCCGAAGTCGGCACTATCTGCTCGCAATCGCATCACGCAAACACGTCCACCGGCTTCGGCTGGTGGAACGTACCATGTGAACAGCAAGTGCGAGCGGGATACTTCAACCGAACGCGTTGGTCACGGGATGGCGTCAGTCATCGCGCGATACACGTTTTCGGCTCAATTAACTTGAGAGTTTGATCCTGGCTCAGAACGAACGCTGGCGGCAGGCCTAACACATGCAAGTCGAACGCGTGTAGCAATACACGAGTGGCGCACGGGTGAGTAACGCGTGGGAACCTACCTAAAGGTACGGAATAACCAACCGAAAGGATGGCTAATACCGTATACACCCTCCGGGGGAAAGATTTATCGCCTTTAGACGGGCCCGCGTCGGATTAGCTAGTTGGTGAGGTAATGGCTCACCAAGGCTACGATCCGTAGCTGGTCTGAGAGGATGATCAGCCACACTGGAACTGAGACACGGTCCAGACTCCTACGGGAGGCAGCAGTGGGGAATATTGGACAATGGGGGCAACCCTGATCCAGCCATGCCGCGTGAGTGATGAAGGTCTTAGGATTGTAAAGCTCTTTCGGCGGGGAAGATGATGACGGTACCCGCAGAAGAAGCCCCGGCTAACTTCGTGCCAGCAGCCGCGGTAATACGAAGGGGGCTAGCGTTGTTCGGAATTACTGGGCGTAAAGGG
>JBFWYO010000044.1:0-40079 GCA_050186335.1 Alphaproteobacteria bacterium
CCCAGGCAGATGTACGCCTGGTGCATCCGGCGCGAGCGCCACGGCGATCCGGAATCGGCCATGCAGGTCGAAGTGGTCGATGTACCGAAATTGGACAGCCACGACGTGCTCGTCATGGTGATGGCGGCCGGCGTCAACTACAACGGCGTGTGGGCGGCGCTCGGCAAGCCGATCTCGCCGTTCGACGTACACAAGGCGGAATTTCACGTCGCCGGCTCCGACGCCTCGGGCGTCGTTTGGGCGGTCGGCGACAAGGTGAAACGATTCAAGGTCGGCGACGAAGTCATCGTCCACTGCAACCAGGACGACGGCGACGACGAGGAATGCAACGGCGGCGATCCGATGTTCTCGCCGTCCCAGCGCATCTGGGGCTACGAGACGCCGGATGGCGCGTTCGCCCAGTTCTGCCGCGTGCAGGACCGCCAGCTGATGCCGCGTCCGCGCCATCTGACCTGGGAAGAAAGCGGCTGCTACGTGCTCACCCTTGCGACCGCGTACCGCATGCTGTTCGGCCATCGGCCGCATATCCTGCGTCCGGGCCATAACGTGCTGGTCTGGGGCGCTTCGGGCGGCATCGGCTCGATGGCGGTGCAATTATGCGCGGCGGCCGGGGCGAACGCGATCGGCATCATATCCGACGACAGCAAGCGCGATTTTGTCTTCTCGCTCGGCGCCAAGCACGTCATCAACCGCAACGAGTTCAAATGCTGGGGCCGCATGCCGGATGTCGGCACACCCGCCTACGGCGACTACATGAAAGAGGCGCGCAAGTTCGGCGGCGCCATCTGGCAGTTCACCGGCAAGGGCAACGACGTCGATTTCGTGTTCGAGCACCCGGGCGAGGCGACGTTCCCGGTCTCGTGTTTCGTCGTCAAGCGGGGCGGCATGGTGGTCTTCTGCGCCGGCACCACCGGCTACAACATCACGTTCGATGCGCGCTTCGTGTGGATGCGCCAGAAGCGCATCCAGGGCTCGCATTTCGCGAATCTTTTGCAGGCCTCGCAGGCCAACCGTTTGGTCATCGAACGGCGCATCGATCCGTGCATGTCGGAAGTGTTCTCGTGGCTTGATATCCCGCGCGCGCACACCAAGATGCAGAAGAACCAGCACAAGCCGGGCAACATGGCCGTGCTCGTGCAGGCCAAACGTCCGGGCTTGCGCACGCTGGAAGATGCGATATACGCGTAAGCCCTGGAACGGGAGTAATTCGATGGGCTTTGCGGCGGCGCGCGCCGGGCTTTCGGCCGGATCTGCGATGGCACGCTGGACGGCGGCAGGGCTTGCCTGCGCGCTGGTCGCGGTTGCCGGCCTAGGTTCCGCGTTCGCGCAATCCGCCTTGCCGCTCGCCGACCCGCCGGCCAAGCCCGCCAAACCGGCCAAGCCCAAGCCCAAGCCGGTGCGCGCCACGATTCCGGCCCCCGATCCAGTGCCCGCGCAGTGTGTGCCGGGCAAGACCGCGATCCGCCCCGGGGGTGCCATGCTGATCTATTCGGCCGACGTCGATCCCAAAAAGCTGCTCACCGTGGCCGCGGTCGGCGACGTGCTGCTGCACGATACGGTGCAGGCCTATGCGGCGAAGCACGAGCAGGGGTTCCTGCCGTTGATGCGCCCGGTCGCCGATCTGATCGGCGCCGCCGATGTCGCGTTCGCCAACCTCGAAGGCCCGGCGGCCTACAACGTGGTCAGCAACGGCCGCGAAGTGCGCGAACCGAAGACGCGCTACGACAAGGCGGTCTATTCCGGCTACCCGATGTTCAACTACCACCCGTCGATCGCCCGGGCGCTCAAGCAGACCGGCTTCGACGTGATTCTGACCGCCAACAACCATGCGCTGGATCGTCACGCGCTCGGCGCCGACCGCACGCTCGACGCGCTGAAGCAGGCCGGGCTGAATACCACCGGCACCAAGAAGCGCGATGGCATGGACGCGCCGTGGCACACGGTCACCAAGGTCGAATCGAAAGCCGGCACCCATAACATCGCGTGGCTTGGCTGCACCTACGGCACCAACGATGTGCCGGACCGGTTCAGCCAGGTGCTCAACTGCTACGCGCACAAGGACAAGGTGCTGGCGGAAATTGCGGCGCTGCGCGCGCGGCCGGATATTCACGCGGTCGTGCTCGCCCCACACTGGGGCGTCGAGTATCAGCATCAGCCGGAACAGCCGCAGATCGATCTCGCGCGCCAGGCGATCGACGCGGGTGCGACGGCGGTGATCGGCACGCATCCGCACGTCATCCAGCCGTTCGAGAAATACGTCGCCAAGGACGGCCGCGAAGGCTTCATCGCGTATTCGCTGGGCAATTTCGTCTCCAACCAGATCGGCCTGCCGCGGCGGTCGACGGTCATGCTGCTGCTCGGCCTCGCGCCCGACGCCAAAAGCGGCAAGCTCGCCGTGGCGACCGTCGGCTATGTGCCGCTGGCGATGATCCGCCGGGCCGATCCGAACAACGCGCACAGCGTCGAGGCGATCGACCGCAGCGCGCAGAAAGAGGCTGCGGAAAACCGCGCCCACCTGATGAAGCTGCTGCCGCCGGGCAATCTGCACCCGCCGACGACCGATTTCTGGGCCGGGTGGAACTGCCCGAAGCAATAGTGCGTACCTAACCGGGCGACGGCCGCGCGCCCCTCCGACCCCTCACCCTCCCGCTGACGCGGGACCCGCCCTCTCCGCGCGTTTGCGGGGACAGGGCCGGGGTGAGGGGCCGCTCAAGAGGATCCGATGCCCCAACGTGCCGCCGCGCAAAATCCAACCGACGACCAGCTCGTTATTCCGAACCTGCTGCCGACCTGCACGCAGGCGCTGCGCGCGGCCGAAAAATTCGCGGCCTCGGCGCGCGAAGCCGTGCGCCAATCGGTCGCCGCCGGCGGGCGCATCGATGCCGCGAAACTCGAAGCCGAACAGTTCGCCGCGCACGGCTATGCTTGGCTGTCGACCTACGTCACCGCCCTGCGCGAAACCCTGCACTGGGCCGAGCGCATTCAGGCGGCGGGCAAGTTTTCGCCGCTCGAACAACTCATCGTGCAGGCGGCGTTCGGCGAGTATCTCGCGCAGATGGCCGGCGGCATCGCGATCTCGCAGGTCGAGATCGTCCGTCCCGCGGACATGAACGCCGCCGCGGCGGCGCTCGATCTCGCGGCCGATCGCGCGGTCGCCCTTTTGGTTTCGCGCGGCAACGGCAACGCCGTGCGGATGGAAATCGCGCGCCATGTGGCCGCGGGCAATTTCGGCGAACTCGGCCTGGACGACGAAACCCTGGTGATGATCCGCGAGCAGTTCCGGCGTTTCGCGGAAGATAAAGTCATTCCGTTCGCGCACGATTGGCACCGCAAGGACGAGTTCATCCCGATGTCGGTGATCGACGAATTGGCGCAGCTCGGCGTGTTCGGGCTGACCGTGCCGGAGGAGTGGGGCGGGCTCGGCCTCGGCAAGGTCTCGATGTGCATCGTCACCGAGGAACTGGCGCGCGCCTACATTGGAGTCGGCTCGCTCGGCACGCGCTCGGAAATCGCCGCCGAACTGATTCGCTCCGGCGGCACCGAGGCGCAGAAGAAGAAATGGCTGCCGCTGATCGCCGGCGGCGAAATACTGCCGACCGCCGTGTTCACCGAACCAAACACCGGCTCGGACCTGGCGAGCCTCAAGACCCGCGCGATCAGGGACGGAGATATCTACAAGGTCACCGGCAACAAGACCTGGATCACCCACGCCGCGCGCGCCGACGTGATGACGCTCTTGGTGCGCACCGATCCGAACCAGCCCGGCTACAAGGGGCTGTCGATGTTCCTGGCCGAAAAGCCGCGCGGCACCGACGAGAACCCGTTCCCGGCCAAGGGCATGAGCGGCGGCGAGATCAAGGTGCTCGGCTATCGCGGCATGAAGGAATACGAAATCGGCTTCGACGATTTCGAGGTCAAGGCGGAGAACCTGCTCGGCGGCGTCGAGGGCGAAGGCTTCAAGCAGCTGATGGCGACTTTCGAGTCCGCGCGCATCCAGACCGCGGCGCGCGCGGTCGGTGTGGCGCAGAACGCCATGGAACTGGGCCTGAAATACGCCACCGAGCGCGTGCAGTTCGGCAAGCCGATCTACGCTTTCCCGCGCGTCGCCGGCAAGCTCGCCTGGATGGCGGTCGAGACCATGCTGGCGCGCCAGCTGACGTATTTTGCCGCGCGCGAGCGCGACGGCGAGCGGCGCTGCGATATCGAGGCCGGCATGGCGAAGCTGTTGGCCGCGCGCGTCGCCTGGGCGAACGCCGACAATGCGCTGCAGGTGCACGGCGGCAACGGCTACGCCGAGGAATACGAAATCAGCCGCGTGCTGTGCGACGCGCGCATTCTCAATATTTTCGAGGGTGCGGCGGAAATCCAGGCCCAGGTGATCGCGCGCGGGCTGCTGGAGCGCAGGAATTAATAACATTTGGAACTAGACGACTGCAAATATTCAAGTCAAAGCCAATAATATTCCATATGCCATGCTGATAGATTCAAGAGAAATTGCCGTTTCTAGAAATACGTTGGGATCTTGCGGGACAAAGTCTAAATCGGGCAAGATGATTTGGGTGGAAATAAATCGTACAAGAAGTTCATGTCAGTATCGGGGGCTATCGAAAGCCACAGAGGTGAATTAATCGCGGCGGCGAGCGGCTTGCCATTTATTGTTTTCTTGTGTGGCCCAAGTTTGCGTCAAACTCGCTGTAGACCGTCAGCTCGATTACGTGAGCGGTTGTATAGAGACCTAGCCGCGGCCAAATTCGAAGTTATCCTTGGAGAAGATGACGGATTAGAGAATTCGCGCCTCGATTTGGGGATCAATGCGCAAGACAATGAACTCGAGTTTATTCGGTCCTACTGCAATGCTGTGGTTATTATCGCAGATAGCGTTGGTGCATTCTGCGAGTTAGGTCTTTTTAGTTGGCATTTTGTTCATCGTGATGGCGTTCTTCGAAAAAATGGAAATACAGACTGTATTGTCCTGATTAACGAGAAATATAAGAAGTATCGGAGCTATCTGAACGAAGGACCAGCTGCGGCAGTGAATGGATTTGGAAAGCTGGAATTCGTAAATTTTGCCGCTTATGACTCAAATGATATTATTAAGAGATTGTCCTCAAGGCGCGGTGTAATGACGATGGACAGGCGCGGCCGTCCAAGAAAGTCTTCGCCATGAAGAAAATCCTCAATCCACAATTCACTCTTCTCGCAGTCGGTGTCTTGCAGCCGACTCTTTCAACAGAAGTTCGAGGTTTTCTTTCGAAGATCTTTTCAGACGGTGGCGATCTTCCTTCGGTGAGTGATTATGAAGAATTTCTCAGTTATCAGGAAGATTTGGGACGCGTACGTTCTTTTGAATATGAGAGAATTCGCCTTTATTCGCTTACTTATGATGGCGGTAAGTATCTACCCGCGTACATAAGGCATATTCGCGACAAGTTTCGCCTATTCTTGCTACGAGACGCGTATAAGCTTAGAGTGCGAACGTCGTATCGGGACGATAATGTGGAATTTGATGGCGCTTCGCCGTCGGAGGACGCAAGGATCGTGGTAAAAGGAAGCGCGGCCAATAAACCCGGCCGACGCTTCGCTCCCGGCCAGGTTTATTGGCCGCGCATCTCAAAGCAGTTTGCAAGAACTGGTACTGCGGCGTCCCGATACGACATCTTCCCAAAATACTTATCGTTCGAATCGCTGGGCGATTTAGCAACGGCGTGTGGTTCGTCCGAAGATACCTTTAATTTTGATTATGTTGGATTGGGAACAGCCGTTGGTATTTCGCCTAAGCTAATTTCTCAAATCGTTCATAATTCTGATCGGCACTATCGGCGGTTTCTGATCCCCAAAAAAAGTGGCGGGGTACGCTCGATTGATAGTCCACGAATATTCTTGAAAGTGTTGCAATGGTTTATAATGGACTATTTGCTTCCAGATATACCAATTCATGGTTCCGTAACGTCATTCGTGCCTGGAAAGTCTGTGGTTACAAACGCGATGCCTCATTGTCGAAAGGCGTACGTTGGTAGCATTGATATTGAGCAGTTCTTCCCTAGTTTGACGATCGAGCTTGTTTCAAAGCTTTTTATAGAAAATGGGTACAACGAGATTGAAGCGTTTGTCTTATCCAAATTGGTGACGAAGCGAGGCTGCTTGCCGCAAGGTGCCCCCACTAGCCCCACGTTATCAAATGCGTTGTTGTATCGGTTTGATGAGCAAATGACTGATTACTGTGCCGTGGGAGGTATGTCTTATTCTCGATACGCAGACGATATAACTATTAGTGGTAATGCCGGGGCCCGAATTCAAGCTGCGTTATTGCACGCAAAAAGGACTCTTCACGCGCATTATAATCTTAGAATCAACGAGAAGAAGACTCGTATTAGATCGCAGGGTTCGCAACAGCGGGTGACTGGTGTTGTCGTAAATGAAGAGCCTGCTCCGCCACGTGTGTATCGTCGAAAAATTAGAGCTATTTTCCACGGAGCACTAAATCAACCGCATGAATACGTGGGCAGGCTCGACGAGTTGGCGGGCTATGTTGGACATCTTGACATGTTTCCCAAAATATCAGGTTCAAAAGATATAAGGGAATACAAGGCAGTTCTGGAGAAACTTCGGGCAATCCAAAATCTTCAATGACCCGAAATTTTTCAGGCGTAGATAATTTTCATCCCGCTTGTTTGAATAAGTCGCAGCAGTTCCAAGTGATGCGACATTCATTGTTGGCTGATGCACTTAATTCGTGTCCGCCCATATGATCGGCGCAAAAACGTTCCGCGCATGTGGAATTTCCAACAGTTGATGCAACTAATGTTTGCCGCGCCCCCGCGCCTGCGCTTAGTATTGCCTGGAACAGGCAGATAAGGTTCATGCAGCGATTTTTCCGCCGGCTTTTTCTTGCGCTTGCGATCGTGGCGGCTTCCGCCGGCGGCGCGCAGGCGTGCGATTGGAAGGCCGCGCGCGAGCAGGCCAACAGCGTGGTCGGCCGCGACGGCGACGAATGGACCGCGTTCCTGAAATGCCGCGACCGCAATCACGTCCAGTTCCTCGACAATTACGGCATCGTCAATTGCGTCATCCAGTCGCTCGAGGGGAGCAAGCCGGCGCAGGACAATCTGCGCGCCTGCCACGCGCGCGATTTCTTCCAGCTCAGCCGGCTGGTCGGCGATCTGTGCGCGCTCGCCAAGCGCGGCTGGGCCTGCTAGCGGGCGGGCCGGCCGTCGCACGGCGCGATACCGAAACGTCAAATCCGATCAACCGAGGGAGCACCGCATGAAAATCGTCGTCGTCGCCACGCGCAGCACCAAGCACACGGCCGAGGAATTCGCGCCGCTCCTGGCGCCTGAAGCCAAGATGGCGATGAAATTATGGGCCGGCGATTTCATCCGTGAACTTTATGCGCGCAAGGACGGCAAGGGCGCGGTGCTGGTGTGCGAGGCGGTGAGCGAGGAGGAGGCCCGGCAGAAACTGGGCCAGCTGCCGCTGGTGCAGAAGGGCATGCTGACGATGGAGTTTTACCCGGTCGGCCCGTATCGCGCGATCGTGCAGCTGGCCGAAGGCTGAACGGGGCGGCCAGGACGGCGCGAGATTGTGGCGCCGAATCGCTTTATCTCGTCACCCCGGGCGGAGCGACAGCGGAGACCCGGGGTCGAGGCTCCATCCACCGCGCGAACCCGTCCACCCTGGACCCCGGATCGGCGCGCCGCTGGAGCGGGCTTGTCCGGGGTGACAAAATAATCACGCGACCCCTGTTCCCAATGTCACCCCGGGCGGAGCGCAGCGAAGACCCGGGGTCCAGGCTCGATCCAGCGCGCGAACACAACCACCCTGGTCCCCGGATCGGCGCGCCGCTAACGCGTCGCTTGTCCGGGGTGACAAATTAATTCTCGATGATCCTCTCCTCCAGTCACCCCGGGCGGAGCGATCGCGGAGACCCGGGGTCCAGGCTCGATCCACCGCGCGAACCCATCCTCCCTGGTCCCCGGATCGGCGCGCCGCTGCGCGTCGCTTGTCCGGGGCGACAAAATAATCACGCGACCCCTGTTCCCAATGTCACCCCGGGCGGAGCGCAGCGAAGACCCGGGGTCCAGGCTCCATCCACCGCGCGCCGGAAGTTTATCGATCGGCGGTGGCGCGCGCGCGGTTGGCCGCGTCGGTGCGGCAGTCGAGCAGTGGGTCGACCGCCTGGCGCCAGTCGAACCCGGCGTTGGATTTGAACGCCAGCCCGCGTTCGGCCAGCGCCGCCGCGAACCAATCGTGCAGGCCGGCCGTGGCGGTCGCCATGCGCGGCGCGATCCCGCCGTCTTCGAGCGTGGCGGCGGCTTCGCGCATCTCGGCGGCGCGGCGCCTGCCGTGCTCGGCCACGCGGCCGACCAGATAGTCGGGCAGCTCCTTGTCCCATCCCATGCTCGGAAACGTGCCGTGCAGCGAGGCCAGCACCTGCGCCTCGGCGCCGTAGCGGCGCGCGCCGAGCAGGCATTCGATGGTCAGCGCCTCGAGCCCCTTGATCATCACGCTGCGGCACATCTTGATCGCCGAGGCGACGCCGATCGTATCGGCCACGGCGGTGGCGTCGAACCCGATCGGCGCGAGCGCGGCCGCCAGCTCGTTTGCCCGCCTGCCGCCGAGCAGCATCGGCACGGCGATGCGCTTGGGCCCGATCGCCGCCATCACCGCAGCCTCGACATAGTCGGCGCCGCTGGCTTCGACCGCAGCCGCATTCGCGCGCTTGGCCTCGGGCGAGACCGAATTGATGTCCAGGTAAATCTGCCCGCGCTTGAGGTGCGGGCCGACCGTCGCGGCAACCAGCCCCGACGATGCGGCGGTGACCGCGGCGATGACCAGATCGGCGCCGCGCACCGCGTCCGCATGCGTGGCCCGGATCTCGACTCCGGCCGATGCCGCCTTGGCCCGCATCGCGTCGCCGTGCGCCGGGTCGTCGAGCAAGATGTCGTACATGCGCACCTTGAATTGGCGCGCCAGATCGGCGCCGAGAATTCCGCCGGCCTCGCCGAAGCCGATCAGGCCGATGGTCTTGAAAGCAAGTGCGCTCATGACAGGCTCCTTCGGCGCGGGCGATTGCCGCTGCGCTTCAATCTTCGAGCGGGCGGCGCCAGGCAACCGGCCCGTCGATATAGCGCAGGCCTTTTTTCTCGAGTTCGGGCCGCACCTGGTCGATGTCGAGGCCGAGCTCGCCGGCGGCCAGCCGCTTGCGCCGCACCTCCTCGCGCGCCAGCCGCGCCTGGCCGGCCGCGACGATTTTCGCCGCGGTCTCGCGCGGCACCACGGCGACGCCGTCGTCGTCGGCGACGATCACGTCGCCCGGCACCACCGCGGCCCCGGCGCACACGACCGGCACGTTGACCGAGCCGAGCGTGGCCTTGACCGTGCCCTGGGCCGAGACCGCGCGCGACCACACCGGAAAGCGCAGCTCGGTCAGCTCGCGCACGTCGCGGCAGCCGGCGTCGATCACCAGCCCGCGCACGCCGCGCGATTGCATCGACGTTGCCAGCAGTTCGCCGAAATAACCGTCGGTGCATTCGCTGGTGACCGCAACCACCAGCACGTCGCCGGCTTTCATCGTGTCGATCGCGACATGGATCATCCAGTTGTCGCCGGGCGGGCACAGCGCCGTGATGGCGCTACCGGCGATCCGCGCGCCACTGTAAATGGGCCGCATGTAGGGTTTCATCAGGCCGGTGCGCGCCTGCGCCTCGTGCACGGTGGCGACGCCCTGTTCTGCCAGCGCTGCGATCAGCGCCG
Source organism: Alphaproteobacteria bacterium (assembly GCA_050186335.1). GTDB lineage: Bacteria > Pseudomonadota > Alphaproteobacteria > Bin65 > Bin65 > JBFWYO01. The sequence goes on from JBFWYO010000044.1 coordinate 9,754, forward strand.
GATCGGCGCGCTCGATGTTGCGGACCGCGATGTTGCTCATGCCCCGTGCCTCATGCCCAAAACCTCATTCGAGACGATCCGTCACTTGCGGGAACACGCGCTGGAACGCCTCGGCGTATTTGATGCCGGACTTGCCGGAATTGCGCGCCGCCTGCACGCCGCGCTGCAGCGCCACGCGGGTGTAGTAGTCCCAGAGATGTTCCTGCGCCGCCATCATCTCCATCGCCTGGCGCTTGAGCTCCCACACCTCGGTGATGTCGAGGAATATTTCGGGCTTCCAGCCGCATTGCTCGGTCTGGTGCGGCTCGAACAAAAAGACCGGGGGGGCGCCCAGCACTTTCTCGCCCGGCTTGTGGCCGTGGGCCTGCGCCACGATGCGCGCCTCCTGCGCGATGCGCGCGGCGAGCGGGTGATCGAAATTGTACGGGTCGGCCAGCGAATGGGTGAGCACGAATTCGGGGTGCAGCTCGCGATACAGATCGGCCAGCCGGTACAAATGCTCGTCGGTCAGCCGCATCGGATAGTCGCCGGTATCGAACACCACGAGTTCGCCGCCCAACAATTTCGCCGCGCGGTCGGCCTCGACGTGGCGGTCCCGCTTCACCCGGTCAAGCGTCATGCCGGGCACGCGCCACAGCTTGGCCGATTCGCCGCGCTCGCCATAGGACAGGCAAACCACCACGACGCGGTAGCCGCGCCTGGCATGGAGCGCAATCGCGCCCGCCGCGCGCCACACGAAATCGGCGGAATGGGCGCTGACGATAAGCGCGGTCTGCTTGCTGGTCTCGGCCATTTTCGCTCGCGGATGTCGATTTTGAAACGATACTGCGCGATCCTAGCCGAGCCGGCCGGAACGCGGCCATTGCCAAACGCTAGCGGCGGCTTCGATTTGCCTTATCGGCCGCCCTGCGCGTGCGCCGCCGCAACCGCGCGGATCGCGTCCATCAGCAGGGCGGCGCCGGGCGACGGCAGGCTGCCGGTTCTGCGCATAAAGCCGATCGGGCGGCCGGTCTCGCCGAGATCGAGCTGCAGTTCGGCGAGCATGCCGTAGGCCAGCTCGTAATGGACCTGATGGCGCGACAGCGCGGTCACCCGATCGCTTTCCATCAGCAGCGCGCGCACCATGGCGAGCGAACTGGTTTCGATCACGTCGTCGGGCGGCGTCAGGCCGCGGCGCACGAACAATCCGTCGAACAAATGCCGCGCCGGGGTGCCCTGGCGCGGCAGCACCCAGCGCAGCTTGCGCACCTGCTCGAAGCGCAGCGATGTCTCGCCGGCCAGCGGATGCGCTTTGCGCGCAAAGACAGAGAGTTTATCGCGCAGCACCGGTTCGCCGACCAGATCGTCGGCCGGCGGCGGCTCGCGCAGCGCGCCGAAGATGAAATCCAGATCGCCCGAGCGCAGCGCGCGCGCCAGCGTGTCGAACGGTCCCTCGGTGGTGGCGACGCGCAGGCCCGGATTGGCGTCGAGCAGCCGGTTGATCGCGCGCGGCAAGATAATGGTGCGCCCGAACGGCAGCGCGCCGACCGCAACCGTGCCGGCCAGCGCGCCTTGGAGCGCGGAAATCTCCGCCGCGGCGTGGCGCAGTTCGGCGAATGCGCGCTTGGCGCGCACGGCCAGCGCCTCGCCGAGCGGCGTCGGCCGCAAACCCTGCAGGCTGCGCTCGAACAGCTTGGCGCCGAGGCTGGCTTCGAGCTGGCGGATCGACGCGCTGATCGCCGGTTGCGTCAGCCCGAGCCGGCGCGCCGCACTGGCCACGTGATGATCCTCGGTCACGGCGATGAACGCCTCGAAGCGGCTGTTGTCGACCGTCATCGCAAACACCGGCGAGGCGGCCGGCGGCACGCGCCGCACCTCCAGCGCCTTCATATCGTCGGCAACCGCGCGGAATTCGGCGGCGGCGGCGGCGCCGCGCGCCAGCAGCGCGCGGCCCGCCTCGGTCGGCGCCATGCCGGCCGGGTGGCGCTCGAACAGCGCCACGCCGAGCTCGCGCTCCAGAATATGAATCGAGCGCGAGATCGCCGATTGCGTCCGGCGCAGCCGCGCCGCCGCCTTGCCCACGCCGCCGGTTTCGCCCGCGGCCAGGAACGCCCGCAAATGCCGCAGCCCGATCGTCACGCCCAGCTCCCCTCTGCCGCGCTTTTCCAACGTTGCGCAGTCTAGCGCCTGCGGCGCGCTGCCGTCTCGCGCCGGCGGTAGCGCCTCGGCATAATTCGATTCGATGGCCCGCGAACGGGTTTGCACTTGGACCGCGACGCCCGGCGTGGCCGAATGCAGCAGGAGGAAGCGATGCCCATGGATGCCGAAAAACTCAAGACCTTGCAGCGGCCGCTCGGCCTGCCGTTCCGCATTTCCAAGATCGGCCATGTCGTGCTCAACGTGAGCGACCTCGCGCGCTCGGTGGAGTTCTACACCCAGGTGCTCGGCTTTTCGGTTTCGGACGTCTATCCCGAAGCGATGGTGCCGGGCGGCATGGTGTTCATGCGCTGCAACGCCGATCACCACGGCGTGGCGCTGGTCGGCTCGATGAAGGGCGCGTCGCCGAACGTCGAGCTCAATCATCTGGCGTTCGAGGTCGGCACGCTCGACGAAGTGCTGCGCGCCAGCAAGCACCTGAAGCGGCACAAGGTGAAAATCGATTTCGAGGGGCGGCGGCGCGCCGGCGTGCAGATCGCGGTCGAATTCCGCGACCCCGATGGGCATCGGCTCGAGATCTTCTGGGGCCTCGATCAGATCGGCTCCGACGGCTACGTGCGCCCGTCCAGCGAGTGGAAATGGGCGCACTCGCTCGAGGAAGCCATCAACGATCCGGTGCGCGGCCAGGACACCAGCTGCGACAAATCCCTGCTCAAAGGCTGAGCCGATGACGCGCCAGACGCCGATCCCGTGCGTGATGATGCGCGGCGGCACCTCGAAGGGCGCCTATTTCCTGGCGCGCGACCTGCCGGCCGAGCCCGGCCTGCGCGACCGGGTGCTGCTGGCGGCGATCGGCGGCGACGCGCGCCAGATCGACGGCATGGGCGGCGCGCATCCGCTGACCAGCAAGGTGGCGATCGTAGCACCGTCGCAGCGCGCAGACGCCGACGTGGATTATCTGTTCGCGCAGATCGTGGTCGGCCAAGCCAAGGTCGATGTCTCGCCGACCTGCGGCAACATTCTCGCGGGCGTCGGGCCGTTCGCGATCGAACAGGGGCTGGTCAAGGCCGCGGCCGGCGAAACCAAAGTGCGTGTCTATATGGTCAACACCAAATCGCTGTGCACCGCCACGGTGCAGACGCCCGGCGGCGAGGTGACGTACGACGGCGCAACCGCGATCGGCGGCGTGCCGGGGACGGCCGCACCCATCCTGCTCGATTTCGCCAACATCGCCGGCGCCACCTGCGGCGCGCTGCTGCCGACCGGGCGCGCGCGCGATACGATCGACGGCATCGCCGTCACCTGCATCGACAACGGCATGCCGGTGGTGTGCTTCGCGGCCAAGGATGTCGGCCGCACCGGCTACGAAACCCCGGCCGAACTCAACGCCGATGTAGAGCTTAAAAAGCGCATCGAAGCGATCCGACTGCAGGCCGGGCAATTGATGCGCCTGGGCGACGTGGCCGGCAAGGTGGTGCCGAAGATGACGCTGGTGGCCCCGCCGCGCGACGGCGGTGCCGTCTCCACGCGCACCTTCATCCCGCATGTCTGCCACGAGGCGATCGGCGTGCTCGGCGCGGTGTCGGTTGCAACCGCCTGCGTGCTCGAAGGCTCGGCGATCGATTGCGCCGTGCTCCCGGCGGGCGACACCAAGGTGATCTCGGTCGAACACCCGACCGGCGAATTCACCGTGCAGCTCGAGACGAAAAAGGGCCCCGGCGGCATCGAGATTACGCGCGCGGCATTGCTGCGCACCGCGCGGCGCCTGTTCGACGGCAAGGTTCTGATTCCGCGCGCGGTGTGGAGCGGGCCGGGTGCGGCGTAAGGACTATCTATGATCCGTTGCGACGGCGGATATTCAGCTTGGGAAGTCAGCAATTCGTCGGCCGCGACCAGCGTACTGCGCGATAGCCCAGGGCGTGCGCAGTTCGCCTGCCATAGCCGCCGCAATAAAACCTGCCCCTGCGAAGGCTTGTAGGCCGGCGAAATCTGGCCGGCCTTCTTCATCGCATCGGTAAACTGCGAAAACGTCATCGGCTTCGTGGTCGTCCCGTTTTCCGTTGTGCCCGAAGCTTCAGCGGCCAGCGCGACCGCCATAGTGTCATGCAGTAAAACAGTGATTGAGCCAGTATTGCCGACGTTCACCGCCCGGCGTACCTTGAAATGCGTAAAATTAATGATCCTACGACTGGTTGGAGCTCCGGGGTCTCCAAGCCGATATTCGCGAGGAGCAACATGGCCGAGGAACGCGTCGACAGAAGGCTTGCCGCGATTTGGGCGGGCGATATTGCCGGCTACAGCCGGTTGATGGGCATCGACGAGGAGGGAACGCTTCGCCAGCTCAAGGCCCATCGTAAGGAATTGGTGGACCCCAAAATCACTGAGCACCGGGGACGCATCGTCAAAACGACCGGCGACGGGATGTTGGTGGAATTTGTCAGTGTCGTCGATGCAGTTCGGTGCGCGGTTGACATTCAGCGCGGCATGATCGAGCGCAATGCGGATGTGCCGCCGGATCGGCGCATCGAGTTCCGCATCGGAATCAACGTTGGCGACATCATCAGCGACGCCAACGACATTTATGGCGACGGCGTCAACGTAGCGGCGCGCTTGGAGGCCCTTGCCGCGCCCGGCGGTATCCTCGTGTCCCGCAACGTCTATGATCAGGTGCGCGACAAGCTGAGCTTTGGTTTTGAAGATATGGGAGAGCAGACCGTCAAAAACATCGCACGACCAATCGGCATCCACCGAATCGAGCTTGCCGAGCATGCGGCGCCGCTTGGAACAAAGACACCACAGTCCGAGCGTACAAGCGCCGATCGCCCCGCGATTGCTGTCCTGCCCTTTGCCAACATCAGTGGGGACACCGAACAGGAGTACTTCGCGGATGGAATTTCCGAGGACGTCATCACGGGCCTCTCGAAGCTTCGCTGGTTGTTTGTGATCGCCCGCAATTCATCGTTCGCGTACAAGGGCAAGCCAATCGATGTGAAGCGCATCGCCCGCGAATTGAACGTGCGCTACGTCTTGGAGGGCAGCGTCCGAAAGGGCGGGAAGCGCGTGCGCATCACCGCCCAGCTCATCGACGCCATGACTGGCAATCATCTATGGGCTGATCGATACGACGGCGACATCGCCGATGTCTTCGATCTGCAAGATCAGATTACGAAGAATGTCGTCGCCGCCATCGAGCCTCGTCTATTGGAAGCCGAAGGCACGCGGGCGCTTTCTCGGTCGCCGGCGGATCTCGATGCATGGGAACTGGTCGCCCGGGCAAGCACGATCTTCTGGCGCATGACCCCGGTCGACAGCGAAGCCGCCATTGCGATGTTGAGAGACGCGGTGCGGCGGCACAAAGACTATGCGCCTGCCCACAGCATGCTCGCTGTCGCTCTATTGATTTCCGGCTTTATCGGCTGGAGCGCGATTTCGGAAAACGTGGAAGAGGCTGCCGCCGCGGCCACGCGAGCTGCCGCGCTCGATGACGGCGATCCCTGGGCCCACCTCGCACTCGGCCAACTCGCCACCACGCGCCGGCAAACCGAAACAGCGGTCCATGAGTTTCAGCGCGCACTCGACCTCAACCCGAATTTCGCTGCCGCGCATGGCTTTCTCGGTTATGCCCTGGCCCTCGATGGTCAGGCTGATCCAGCGATCGAGCATATCACCCAAGCAATGAGCCGAAGCCCAAACGATCCTCAGAACCTTCTTTTCAAGGTTGGCATGGGCCAGGCCCACTATCAGGCGGGGCGTTACGCGGAGTCCGTCAAGCATTCGCAGGACGTCGTGCACCAGCGCCCCGAATATCTCGGCGCCCAACGTCAATTATGCGCGGGCTTGGCGCAGGCCGGCCGCTTGGAAGAAGCGCGGGCGGCGATGGCACGCCTCAAACAAGTGCAGCCCAATGTTTCGAGGGCTTGGGTGGAGCAGAATCTGCCTTGCACGCCGAAGCCGATGCAGCATTATCTCGATGGCTTCGCCAAGGCCGGGCTCGAGTAGCCGACAATTATTGGGGCGAAGAGACAAAGCCGAATGTCTGCAATTGGCACAGACCGGCCCTCGCGTCATGTCCGCTTCGGCGCCGCTGTTGTGGGCTAGGCGGACATCAGCCGCCGAGTGGTCCCGTTCCGGCTTATCTCGGCCGGGCGGCTAGCTGTATTACGCGCGCGGCACTCCTCCGTAACGCGCCTCCGTGCGTTCGCACGCAATGGGTCGGCGGTCCGCCGGTCTTGTCGACGGCGGACATTTGCCTTACCATCAAGTAAGGAATTATAAACCGGTAAGGAGCCAGCCGTGCCCGTTTCCACGCTGACGAGCAAGGGGCAGACCACGATCCCGAAAGAGGTGCGCGACCGGCTCGGGTTGCAGCCCGGCGATCGGCTGAACTTCATCGTCGAGGCGGACGGCAGTGTGACCGTCTCGGCCGCCAAACGGCGCGCCGCCGATCTGAGAGGCCTGCTCAAGCACCACGCCCCGCGCCGGCCGGTTTCGGACCGCGACATGGATGCGGCCGTGCGCGAAGGCGCGCTGGCGCGATTGGACCGCGCCCGGCGGCGCAAATCGTGAAAGGGCTCGACACCAACGTGCTCGTGCGTTTGCTGGTCGGCGACGATCCGCGCCAGGCACGGCAGGCGGCCGACTATATCGAAACGCATTGCTCGGCGGAGCAGCCGGGCTGGATCAACCGCGTCGTCTTGTGCGAACTCGTCTGGGTCCTGTCCGCGCGGTACAAGCTCGATGCGCCGGAATTGCAGTCGACCATCCAGCGCCTGCTCGAAACGGCGGAATTCGCGGTCGAAGATCCGGATGCCGCGTGGGCCGCGCTGCGGGCGTCAAATCAAGGACACGATTTCGCCGATGCCTATATCGCCGAATCGAATCGACGGCTCGGCTGCGACGCCACGGCGACCTTCGATCGCCGCGCCGGAAAACTGGCCGCCTTCGAACTGATCGAATAGCGCAGGCGTGCGCCGGTTGAAAACGCCTTCGAGCGTGTTCACGCGAGCATCGCCCCGCACCTACTCGTCGCGGGAATGATCAACCAATGAGCGGTGTTGCGATTCCTTGCCGGTGTTGCGGTAGCGGATCGCACGATCAGTCCGATCAGTCACGGCGATCTGCTCGATCCGAAATACGATCGAGGGGCCATCCATTTGAAGTTCAAATGCACCCACGCAGATGGTGTTACAATTTCCCGCTTTACCATTCTATTTGTAGATGGTATAAATGCCCTGGGTCCAATTCGGCGAGGTATTCGGCCGAAAAATTGCAACCCTAATGTACCCTAAGCCCTAAGGTGAAAAATGGTAACAAATGTAACGGTAATTATATACTTGAGAAAACGCCGTGAAGCGTGTACCCAGAAAAAGACAGGCCGGCGTTGAGGTTACGGAGAATCGTGAGGCAGAACCTTGGATGTTCGACGCGACTGAGGAGTTAGCGGCTCTTCGGTGGCCCATTGAACCCATGACCCCAGAAGCGGAAGAATTATTCGAATATCATTAGAGACTTTCGAGATTCTTGCCGAGAGGCCATCAATTTCATCCGGTGTCCAGTCCTTGGCGACTGTTTTCGTTGTGCCGTATGAAGTTGTAGTGTGCGCGCGTGCTGCGTTGGGGGTGCTTGTTGAACCCCAAAGTGCATGAACAACACGGTTTCGTTCTCCGCCAAGTTCTTTGACATTCGATAGAATTTTATCGAGGCGATCGCGCAAGGCTTCATCTACGATAAATTCGTTAGCCAATGATTCGATCACGTCGCGGCGCATTTTGTTCCCCATTTGCGCCGTGAGCGCCCGGCCGTTTAGTGTCGCTAAAGAGCCGAGCGCCCAAATCGCTTGTTCCATGTGGTATTCTAAAATGGACCACTGAACGGCGACGTTGCCGATTGCGCGCAGGTGGGCGTCACTTAAGACCGTAGAGATTGATGTCATGACCGACGACCAAAAAAGAGACGTTGTGTTGAGTAAGATGCTGGCTACCAAGCCGAAGCCGAAAAAAGCGACGAAGCCGCGCAAGAAAGGCGCACGAAAGGCATGATGACAATCGAAGATGCCCTAACCAGGGTTAGGGATGCGGCGATCTGCGCCACAGCAACGGAGGCCCAGGCTATTTTATGTGCGCTATCTGCTTTGATACGTGAACAAGGCTCGCCTGAAGCTGGTCAATCTTTGCGTCCATTGCCGTTAGAGATTTCGTCAGATTAAGAAGTGCAGAATTGATGTTGTACATAGCTGGGTCTGCCGCCAGTTTTATGTATTTTGAATTATCTTCGAGCGCCTTTTTGGCCTGATAAAAGCTCATGCTTACCTCCATTGGTTGAGTGCGAATTCTCAGCCAATGGGGCGCTTGAGTCGAGTCCTCGCCAACAGGCGGGAAAGCACGGCTTTTGGGGACATATGGCGGGGCTTAGGCTTCTCTCGCCTAGTCAATCCGCCGATAGGTGATGCGCTTGCCCTCGATGCCCTTAAGGGCTTTGGCGGCGCGTTCGTCGTCGGTGATCTTGCGGGCGTTGTAGCGGAAATCGAACTCCGCGAGATAACGCTCTAGGTGCTGTTCCGAGACATGGTGGAAGGTGCCGTTGATGCCGCGCTTGAGCAGGCTGAAAAAGCCTTCAAGCGTGTTCACATGGGCGTCGCCGCGCACGTATTCCTCGCGGGAGTGGTCAACCATCGAGTGGTTCGCCCATTCCTTGCCGGTCTTGCGGTAGTGGACCGCGCGATCGGTCATAAGGTGAGCCTTGCGGCTGACGTTCTTGACCAGGACGCCGCGCACATCGGCCACGGTTGCGCCCTTGATCTTGAATGAGCGGACTTCGCCGTTGCGCTCGACCAGCGACAGGACGGGCGTCTTGTCCTTGACCGTGGTGCGGGGCTTGTTCTTGCGGTGCTGCTTGTGGCGGTTGCGATTGGAGCCGCCGATAAAGGTTTCGTCGGACTCGACAGGTCCGCCGCTTTCGCCTAACGGGCCGGTGGGTTCGACCTTCATGGCTTCGCGGATGCGGTGCGCCATGAACCAAGCGGTTTTGTACGTAATGCCTAACATACGGTGCAGCTGGTGGGCGCTAATGCCCTTCTTGGATGCACACAGAAGGTGCGTAGCCAGTACCCACTTGTTCAACGGGATATGGCTACGCTCGAACACGGTGCCGACCGTCACCGAGAACTGACCACGGCACGAACGGCAATAGAGCAAGCCTGAGCGGTGCGGGCCTTCTTCGAGGCGGTGTATCTGCTCGGTCTCGCCACAATGCGGACAGGTGGGGCCGTTCGGCCAGCGCAACGCTTCAAGATGCGCGCGGGCTGCGGTTTCGTCTGTGTAGATGGCTCGGCTGAGGTCGGTCATTGCGTGCGTTCCTTGTTGAGACGAACATCGCAAAACCCGGATGTTTTGTCAAGTATATAATTACCAATGTAACGGTAGACGTGCCGGCGCCGGTTTCCGTGCCCCGGCCCGAGGTCTTGACCGCCCACCAGGAACAATTCTGCGCGCTGATCGCGGCCGGACACAGCGCCGCGGCGGCGTATCGCGGCAGCTTTGCCTGCGACAGCATGGGCGCCAACGCGGTCTACGTCGAAGCCTCGCGGCTCAAGAAGCAGCCGAAAATCCTCGCGCGTATCGCGGCGCTGCGCGCGGCCCTGCCTGAGCACGAACGCGGCGAAGCCGAGCTCGACGACGCGGCGGGCGCGGCGGGCGCACTGGGCGCGCCGCGGCCCGCCGGCACCGTCGCGGAGACGCTTCGGCTGGTCGGCCGGTTGAAAGCCGAGCCCGATCTGCTGCAGTGGGAGGATAAGCGCGCCGGGCGCCTGTCGCTCAAGACGCATCTGGGCCAGCTGGCGCGGATTCGCGATCTGGCGCTGGCGCGCGGGCATTACCGCGTGGCGCTGGCGGCCGAATGCGAGCGCGCGTCGTACGGCAAACTGCGCGACGACACCAGCAGCATCCTCAAGACGCTGCAGGACATGCGGGCGCGCGACGCAGCCGCGGCGCGGGCGCGCAACTGGCCCAACCCGCCGGCCTAGGCAGCGCGACGGGAAAGGACTATATCTCGGGCATGTCCGCGGTATTTCCCATCGTGATCGGCATCGTCCTGGCGGCGGTCGTGGTCGTGCTGTTCGTCGGCATCATCGCGATGAGCCGCGGCGGCGAATTCAACGCCAAATGGGGCAACAAGCTGATGCGCTACCGCGTCGGCCTGCAGGCCACGGCCATCGTCCTGCTGCTGCTGTTCTGGTGGACGACGCGCGGCTGAGGCGGCGCGCGGGGGCGGGCGGATGGTCAAACTCACCAAAATCTATACGCGCGGCGGCGATACCGGCGAAACCTCGCTCGGCGACGGCGCGCGCGTGGCCAAGCACGACCCGCGCGTCGCCGCCTACGGCACGACCGACGAAGCCAACTCGGTGCTCGGCCTGGCGCGGCTGGAAACCGCGCGGCTGGCCGAGCGCGCGGCCGACGACATGCTGGCGCGGATCCAGAACGATCTGTTCGATCTGGGCGGCGACCTGTGCACGCCGTTCGATCCGAACCCGAAATACCCGCCGCTGCGCGTCATCCAAGAGCAGGTCGATCGGCTCGAGCGCGAGATCGACGCCATGAACGAAACCATGAAGCCGCTCGAATCGTTCATCCTGCCCGGCGGCTCCGCGGCGTCGGCGTGGCTGCATCTGGCGCGCACCGTGGTCCGGCGCGCCGAGCGGGAAATGACCCGCGCCGCGGAAACCGAATGGGTCAACCCGATCGCGGTCAAATATGCCAACCGCCTGTCGGATCATCTGTTCGTTCTGGCGCGCTACCTCAACGACCAGGGCAAAGCCGATATCCTGTGGGTGCCGGGCAAGCATCGCTGAGGCCGCGTTCGGGGCCCCCGAAAATCAGCCTAATTATTTGATTTGCATCGGTTTTTTGGCGGCCAAGGCGGCGTTGACACGCCCTTTTCATGGTCCTATGTTGCGCTGCGAAAATTTGGCGCCCGGGTTGCAATCCCCATCGGGCACGGGAATCATCGCCGGCCGGCGCAAGCGGGCCGGCTGATTTATTGATAAGCGGAACATCATGAAGCTGCTGGTCGCCGTCAAACGAGTGATCGATTACAACGTCAAGATTCGGGTCAAGAGCGACGGCACCGGCGTCGAGACCGCGAACGTCAAAATGTCGATGAACCCGTTCGACGAAATCGCCGTCGAGGAAGCCGTGCGCCTGAAAGAGGCCGGCAAGGCGACCGAGATCGTCGCCGTTTCGATGGGCCCGCAGGCGTGCCAGGAAACCATCCGCACCGCGCTCGCGATGGGCGCGGATCGCGGCATCCATGTGCTGACCGACGCCGAACTGCAGCCGCTCGCCGTGGCGAAATTGTTGAAGGCGCTGGCCGCCAAGGAAAGCCCGCAGCTCATTATTGTCGGCAAGCAGGCGATCGACGACGATTGCAACCAGACCGGCCAGATGGCCGCAGCCCTGCTGGGCTGGCCGCAAGCCACCTTCGCGTCCAAGCTGGCGATCGACGGCGCCACCGCCACGGTCACCCGCGAAGTCGACGGCGGTCTGGAAACCATCAAGATCGACCTGCCGGCCGTGCTGACCACCGATCTGCGCCTGAACGAGCCGCGCTACGCGTCGCTGCCCAACATCATGAAGGCCAAGAAGAAGCCGATCGAGGCAATCAAGCCGGAAGATCTCGGCGTCGATATCGCGCCGCGCCTGGTCACGCTCAAGGTCGAAGAGCCGGCCAAGCGCAAAGCCGGCGTCAAGGTCGGCTCGGTCGCCGAGCTGGTCGCCAAACTGAAGACCGAAGCCAAAGTATTCTAGCCGTACGCCGCCCGGCCGGGGCCGCCTCCGGCCGCAGGCGGCGGTGACTGCCGCCATCCCGCCGCGCCGATCCACCGCGCGGTCGCACGCCACAAAAGAGTGCCGAGGAGACTCCGATGTCCGTTCTCGTCGTTGCCGAACACGACGCCAAATCCATCAAGGCGTCGACCCTGTCGACCATCGCCGCCGCCGGCCAGGTGGGCGGCGAGGTGCATGTGCTGATCGCCGGCAACGGCGCGGCCGATGCGGCGGCGGCCGCGGCCAAGGTGCCGGGCGTGGCCAAGGTGCTGCACGCCGATGCGCCGTATCTCGGCCACGATCTCGCGGAAAACCTGGCCGCGCTGGTCGTGGCACTGGCGCCCAATTACGGCCACGTGCTCGCGCCGGCCAGCTCGTTCGGCAAGAATTTCCTGCCGCGCGTGGCGGCGCTGCTCGACGTCGCCATGCTGTCGGACATCAGCGGCGTGGTTTCGGCCGATACGTTCGTCCGGCCGATCTATGCCGGCAACGCCATGGCGACGGTACAATCCAAGGACAAGATCAAGATCATTTCGGTGCGCCAGACCGGATTCGATGCGGTCGCGGCCGAAGGCGGCAATGCGGCGGTCGAGCGGATCGATGCGGCCAAGGATCTCGGCCAGTCGAGCTTCGTCGGCCAGGAACTGTCGAAATCCGACCGGCCGGAACTGACCTCCGCGCGCATCGTCGTCTCGGGCGGGCGCGGCATGCAGAGCGGCGATAATTTCAAGCTGATCGAGGCGGTGGCGGACAAACTGGGTGCCGCCGTGGGCGCCTCGCGCGCCGCGGTCGATGCCGGCTTCGTGCCGAACGATTATCAGGTCGGCCAGACCGGCAAGGTGGTCGCGCCGGATCTTTATGTAGCGGTCGGGATCTCCGGCGCGATCCAGCATCTGGCCGGCATGAAGGACAGCAAGGTCATCGTCGCGATCAACAAGGACGAGGAAGCGCCGATCTTCCAGGTCGCCGATTACGGCCTCGTGGCCGATCTGTTCAAGGCGCTGCCCGAGCTCGCGGACGAGCTCGGCAAGGTCGAAATCCGCAAATAGACGCATCGGCGTCGCGCGCCAGGCGCGGCCCGCACACGACATTCAGAACAGGACATCCGCTATGGCTATCAAGAAAATCGGCGTCATCGGGGCAGGGCAGATGGGCAACGGGATCGCCCACGTCGCCGCCGTCGCCGGCCACGACGTCATCCTGATCGACGTCAATCAGGCGCAGCTCGACAAGGCGATGCAGCTGATCACCAACAACATGATGCGCCAGATCCGGCGCAACCTGTTGACCGAGCAGGAGATGGACGCGGCGCTCAAGCGCATCAAGCTGTCCGGCAAGGTCGATCAGACCGCCGATTGCGACGTGGTGATCGAGGCCGCGACCGAGAACGAGCAGATCAAGCGCGAAATCCTCAAGCAGGTCTGCGCCACGCTGAAGCCGGACGGCATCATCGCCACCAACACCTCGTCGATCTCGGTCACGCGCCTGGCCACGGCGACCAACCGGCCGGAAAAGTTCATGGGCATGCATTTCATGAACCCGGTGCCGGTCATGAAGCTGATCGAGCTGATCCGCGGCCTGGCCACCAACGAGGAAACCTTCGCGACGATCAAGGAGCTTTCGCAGAAGCTCGGCAAGACGGTCGCGATGTCGGAGGATTTTCCGGCCTTCATCGTCAACCGCATCCTGCTGCCGATGGTCAACGAGGCGGTCTACACGCTGTACGAAGGCGTCGGCTCGGTCGACGCGATCGACACCGCGATGCGCCTGGGCGCCAACCATCCGATGGGCCCGCTGGAGCTGGCCGATTTCATCGGCCTCGATACGTGTCTGGCGGTCATGCAGGTGCTGTACGACGGTCTGGCCGACAGTAAATACCGACCGTGTCCGCTGCTGGTGAAATACGTCGAAGCCGGCTGGCTCGGCCGCAAGGTCGGCCGCGGCTTCTACGATTATTCGGGGGCGACCCCGATCCCGACGCGCTAAACGCGGACGGCACAGGGAGGGCAGGGAATGAGCAGTGAAACCCCCGCCTCCTTCGGCAAGTTCGATTTCGTCATCGTCGGCGCGGGTTCCGCCGGCTGTGTGCTGGCGAACCGGTTGACCGCCGATCCGAAAGTGCGCGTGCTGCTGCTCGAAGCCGGCACGAAAGACACTTATCCCTGGATTCACATCCCGGTCGGCTACTTCAAGACCATGCACAATCCGAAGACGGATTGGTGCTTCAAGACCGAGCCGGTCGCCGGCTTGGGTGGGCGTTCGATCGCCTATCCGCGCGGCAAGACGCTGGGCGGCTGTTCCTCTATCAACGGCCACATCTACATGCGCGGCCAGGCGCGCGATTACGACGGCTGGCGCCAGATGGGCAACGAAGGCTGGGGCTGGGACGACGTGCTGCCCTATTTCAAGCGCTCAGAAGATCAAGTGCGCGGCGCCGACGAATTTCACGGCGCCGGCGGGCCGCTCGCGGTCACCGAGCAGCGCATCCGGCTGCCGGTGCTGGATCTGTTCGTCGCGGCGGCGGAACAGGCCGGCATTCCGCGCACCCAAGACTTCAATCGCGGCGACAACGAGGGCTGCGGCTATTTTCAGGTGACGCAGAAGAACGGCTTCAGGTGGAGTGCGGCGCGGGCTTTTTTGAATCCGGTCAAGAAGCGCCCGAATCTCACGCTGCTCACGCATGCCCACGCGGCGAAAATCGTGTTCGACGGCAGGCGCGCCGCGGCGCTGGAGTTCTGGCGCGACGGCAAGTTGCAGCGCGCGGACGTGGCGCGCGAATTGCTGCTGACCGCGGGTGCGGTCGGCTCGCCGCATCTGCTGCAGGCGTCGGGTGTCGGCCCGGCGGACATCCTGCGCGAGAAGGGCGTCGCCGTGGTGCACGATCTGCCCGGGGTCGGCGAAAACCTGCAGGACCATCTGCAGCTTCGGCTGATCTACAAACTCTCCGGCATCGGCACGCTGAACGAGCGCGTGAATTCCCTGTTCGGGCGCGCCATGATCGGCGCGGAATATGTGCTCAAGCGCACCGGGCCGATGACCATGGGCGCCAGCCAGCTCGGCTGCTTCGCCAAAAGCGATCCGTCGCGCGACACCGCGAATGTCGAGTATCACATCCAGCCGCTGTCGACCGACAAGCTGGGCGATCCGCTGCACCCGTTCCCGGCGCTGACCGCCTCGGTGTGCAACCTGCGACCGACCAGCCGCGGGCAGATCCGTCTGACCGGCGCCGATACGCGCGCGCCGCCTTCGATCCAGCCGAATTATCTTTCGACCGAGGACGATCGCAGGGTCGCGGTCGATTCGATCAAGCTCACGCGCCGCATCGTGCTCGAATCGAAAGCCTTCGCGCCGCACAAGCCGGAGGAATTTCTGCCCGGCGCGTCGGTCGCGAGCGACGCCGAGATGGCCGAGGCCGCCGGCAAAATCGGCTCGACGATCTTCCATCCGGTCGGCACCTGCAAGATGGGCGGCGATTCGATGGCCGTCGTCGATGCGCAGTTGCGCGTGCACGGGCTGGCGGGTCTCCGCGTGGTCGACGCCTCGATCATGCCGACCATCACGTCGGGCAACACCAACGCGCCGGTCTACATGATCGCGGAGAAAGCCGCGGATTTCATCCGCGCCGGGAAGTAGGGAAGGTACAGGGCGAGAAGCGACGCCAGGCGCAGCGATTCACGCGCATAAAATGCATATGATATTCATTTTATGTCATCCCGGGCAAGCGGAGCGAAGCGCAGCGCGACCCGGGATCCAGGCTGTGGCAGGCGCAGGCATCCTGGACCCCGGCTCTCCGCTGCGCTTCGGCCGGGGTGACATTTCAGTTTGCTTGCGTTCGGAATTTATGAGCGGAGCCGCGCGGCGCGCGCGGCCGCGGCCGTTACATCCAGTTCTTCCGGCCGCCCTTGTTGTCGAGATAATTGATCAGCGCGCCGACCACCGCGCGGTCGTAGGCCTGGCCGGCTTCGCCCATCAGCACGGCGAGCGCCTGATCGATCGGCAGCCCGGCGCGATGCGCGCGGGTGCTGACCATCGCCACGAACGCGTTGGCGACCGCGACCACGCGCGCGGTCGGCAGGATGGCGTCGCCCTTGAGGCCCTTGGGCGTGCCGGTGCCGTTCCAGCGTTCCTGCGCCTGGCGCAGGGTTTCGGCGACCGGACCGCCGAAGTCGATGCCTTCGATCAGATCGGCGCCGGCGCCGACCGCCTTGCGCACCTGTTCGAGTTCCTCGGCGGTCAATTTGTCCGGCTTGGTCAGGATCGCCTCGGGCACCATGATCTTGCCGAGGTTGAGCAGGCTGCCGGCAAACGAAGCGGTCTCGATCAGGTTCTCCGCCAGGCCCATTTCGCCGGCGACCGCGCGCGCCAGATCGGCCACGCGCTTGGAATGATCGGCGGCGTTCGGGTCGCGCCGGTCGACCACGGTCAGCAGCGCGTCGACCAGGCGGCGCAGATTCTCCTCGCGCCGCTCGCGCTCGGTGACGGCGGTGGTGATGTCCTCTTCCACCACCAGCACGCTCTTCGGCATTTCGGCCGACGCCGACAGCGGCACGTGCCGCGACTGCTTGATCGCCACCGCCGTGCCGGTGTCTTCGCGGTGGATGTCCGAGAGCGGCTTGTTGGTTTCCAGCGCCAGGCGATTGAGCCGTTCCATGCGCCGCGCCAGGACCGGGCCGAACAGGGCGGCCAGCGTCTTGCCGGCCAGGTCGGGCGCCGCCAGGCCGATGCGCCTGGCCGCGGGTTCGTTGGCGAAGCGCACGGTGTCCGCCTCGTCGACGATATAGATCGCGTTCGGCTGGTTGTCGGTCAGAACGCGCAGGAAATTGCGCTGGTGCTCGAGCCGCGTCGCCGCGTTCTTGTACTGCGCCGCCGAGACCGAGGCGCGCCGCGAGGCGCCGTGCCGCCACAAGGCGAAGGCGAACAGCAGCAGCAGCGCGGTCGCCAGCAGCAGGATGATCAGCATGCGCGACAGGCGCGCATCGCTGTCGGCCAACGCTTCGCTGCGGTCGATCTTGTAGATCAGCGTCCATGGGCTGCCGGCGATCGCGCGCGCGGTCGCCAGTACCTGGTTGCCGGCGTAATCGCGGAACACGCCGAACGAATCGGGCACCGCGGTCAGCGTGGTGGCGTCGAGCATCGGCGTGTTGAGCGCCAGCTTCTGCTTCAGCGCCGGCGAGCCGTCCTTGAGCGGCGACAGATACTCGACCACGGCGCCGGCCTTGCGCACGAGCACCGCCTCGGCGGTCTTTTCGTCGATGCCCGGCTGCTTGAGCAGCGGGTACAATTCGTTGCCGATCGGCTTGATGCCGAACACCCAGGCGATCTGGTCGGCGGCCACGCGCTCGCCCTGGACGGAAAACACCGGCGCCAGGAAGCCCATGGCCGGATGGCCGTCGCTGCCGAGGAAAATATCCAGCACGGCTGGCTTGGCTTTTTCCGCGTTCGCGATGAAGCGCATCACGTCGGCGGTCATCGGCGGCATGTTCTGCGTCGCCACGATCGGGCGGCCGCTGGCGTCGATGATGGCGATACCGGCAACGCCGACGCGGCCGACATTGGCCGGCACGTTCGGCCCCGGCAACGGCGCCTTGAAGCCGGCGCGGTCGGCGGTGACGGTCAACAGGTTGCGCAGATATTCGGCTTCCGGGGTGCGTTCGCGGTCTTCCGGCTTGTTCTCGACGATCTGCATGAGGTACAGCCGCGTCGAAGTGCTGTCGGCGATGCCGGCCATTTCGCGCTGCTGCGCCGCATACCACGATTCGACGGCGTCGGACCGGCTCGCGGCCACCAGGCGCAGGCGCGATTGCCAGCTGGTCATCTCGCGCTCGCGTTCGCCGTCGATGAACCGAAAGCTGACGAATGCCGCGACCGCGGCGAGCACCAGCAGCACGATCGCAACGCCGCCCACGCGCAGCCGCGCCGCGCGCGAGGCCTGCGGCGACCACGGATCGTCAAGCTGCTGGGGTTCTTCGGCCACGTTCAGTCCCGTGCCAACAATCGGTAAGCCATTGAATTAAAGGCAATTTGCGCCCTTGTCCATTAAGAACTCTTTTACAGGCGGTGAATACAATAGACTAGCGTTAATATTTTGGGATTGACCGTGCACGCATCGTTTGGGGGACTCTGCCGTCGGCTCTTGGCCGTTTCGCTGCTGTGCCTGTTGCCGGCAACCGGCGGCGCGGGCGCGACCGAATTGCCGACGCCCTCGTTGTTCGGCTCGACCGAAATCAGAAAACCCAATATTTCGATCTTCCCGAAATATATCGGCATGATGCAGCGTTTCGCCGCGTCCCAGAAGGCCGAGCCGTCGCCGTGCGTGGCGCGCGGCATCGGCGATTGTCGCGAGCGCTGGCTGCAGCTGATCGAACGATTGCGCGACAAAGACGTGTTGACGCAGCTGCGCGAAGTCAACGCGCACATGAACCGCTTCCCGTACATCGAAGATATCGCCAACTGGGGCGTCTCCGACTATTGGGCGACGCCGCACGAGTTTTTCAGGAAGGACGGCGACTGCGAGGATTATGCCATCGCGAAGTATTACACGCTGGCGCTGCTCGGCGTGCCGCGCGAGCACATGCGGCTGGTGGTGCTGCAGGACGAAAACCTGCGGCTGGCGCACGCCATCCTGGTCGTCTATGTCGGTGGCAAGGCGTGGGTGCTGGATAACCAGATCGGCCAGGTGGTCGAGGCCACGCGCATCTTCCATTACCGGCCGATCTATTCGATCAACGAAACCGGCTGGTGGTTTCATCGGCGGTAGCGGCGCGGGCGGGCTCGCCGCCGCCCGTGCCTCGATACGATCGCTGGGCGATCACTCGGGACGAGGAATCCGGCCGCCGATCATTCGCGCGGCGCGTATTTGTTGAGAATCCGCTGCAAGGTGCGCCGGTGCATGTTCAGCCGGCGCGCGGTCTCCGAGACGTTGCGGTCGCATTGCTCGTAGACGCGCTGGATGTGCTCCCAGCGCACCCGGTCGGCCGACATCGGATTTTCCGGCGGCTGCGGCAGCGGCCGGTCCTTGTTGAGCAGCGCCGCTTCGATCTGATCGGCGTCGGCCGGCTTGGGCAGATAGTCCAGCGCGCCGGCTTTCACGGCGGCCACGGCGGTGGCGATATTCCCGTAGCCGGTCAGCACGATCACGCGCGCATCGGGGCGCGCCTGGTGCACGGCGCTGACCACGTCCAGCCCGCTGCCGTCGCCCAGGCGCAGATCGATCACCGCCAGCGCCGGCGCCTGCGCTTTCACGGCGGCGATGCCTTCGGCCACGCTGCCCGCGGTCGCGACGTTGAAGCCGCGGCGCTGCATCGCCTGGGCCAGGCGATTGCGCAGCGGCGCATCGTCGTCGCAGATCAGCAGCGTGCGCTCGTTTTTTCCGTCCGTGCTCGGCTTATCCATTGAAATTCCTATGTTTTATGCCGCAGCTTGGGTTTCCGCGGAATCAGCATGCCCAACCTTGCCGAAATTTTCCAGGTCGCTGCGCGACCACGCAACCGTCACGTGCGCCCCGCCCTGCGGCCGGTTGCGGAACGTCAGCGCGGCGCCGGTGCGGTTGAGCAGGTTGCTGGCGATGAAAATGCCCAGCCCCATATGCTCGCCGTCCTCGTCGCGCGTCGAAATATAGGGCTCGCCCAAACGATCGAGCAGGTTGGGCGGATAGCCGGGCCCGTCGTCGCGCACCGATACGGTCACGCGGTTGTCGTCCCAGCGCGTCTCGACGGTCACGGCGGTCGCGGCGAACTGGACTGCGTTCTGAATCAACGTGCCGAGCCCGTGGATGATTTCCGGGCTGCGCGTCACCACCGGCTCGCGCGACAGCGCCGAAATCGAATTCGCGCCGGCGTCGAATTCGATGCCGACATCGTCGCGATACGGCTGCCCGGCCAACTCGACCAGCGCCGACAGCGGCATGCGCGAGTAGGGTTCGCCGCCGTCGTCCGGCGGGCGGCGCGCGAGATCGGCAAGAATGTCGCGGCAGCGGTTGCTCTGCTCGATCAGCAGCGCGATGTCGGATGCCAGCGGCGAGTCCTTGGGCACGTCGCGCGCCATTTCCTTGGCGGTCACCGCGATCGTCGCCAGCGGGCTGCCCAGCTCGTGGGCGGCCGCGGCGGCCAAGGCGCCGAGTTCGGAGACGCGCTGTTCGCGGCCGAGCGCGATCTGCGTCGCCGCCAGCGCGTCCGACATGCGGCGCGATTCTTCGGCCACGCTGCCGACATACGAGGCGATGAACATGACGCTGACGATCAGCGCCTGCCAGATGCCCATGATATAGAAATCGGGCAACTGAAAGCTGGCGTCCTGCCACGGGAACGGCCGATGCCACAGCGCCAGCAGGGTGATGCACACGCCGGCCAGCAGGCCGAGCCCGATCGTCGAGCCGCGCGACAGCACGGTGGCGGACACGATGACCGAGGCCAGGATCAGCACCGAGAACGGATTCTGCAGGCCGCCGGTCAGGAACAGCAGCGCGGACAGCTGGATCACGTCGTAGGCGAGATAGAGTGCCGCCACGCGGTCGCTCAGCCGCATGCCGAGCGGGTAGCGCACCGTGACGGCGATGTTGAGCAGCGCCGACGCGCCGGTAAAGACCAGCGCCAGGACGATCGGCAGGCGAAAGCCCAGCGCGTAATGCACCAGCAGGATCGTGGTCAGCTGCGCCGCCACCGCGATCCAGCGGATATAGACCAGCGTGCGCAGCCGCACGCGCCCGTAGGCGGTCGGCCCCTGCGGGCGCAGACTACGCGCGCCATTGTCGGAACTGTCCTGACGCATCATATTAGGCTCCTATTGGCGGCCCAGCCTGTTCGAACCAATCCCGTCGTACCAGTCTGGTCGTACCGGTCCGCTCGTCCCGTCCCATCCATGAACCCGCGCACCATGTTTATAACCGCAACCGACCGGCTTCGGCAGGCCCGCCCATGGGCGTGCCGGTGGCCATGACCGACCAAGGCATCCGCGTCGAAGGCCTGGTCAAGCGCTTCGGCGAGGTGACCGCCGTGGGCGGCGTTTCGTTCGACGTCCGACGCGGCGAAACCGCGGCGCTGCTGGGCGGCAACGGCGCCGGCAAGACGACGACGATCTCGATCCTGCTCGGCCTCTTGCTGCCCACCTCGGGCGGCGCCTGGATCCTGGGCGAGGATATTCTACACCATCGTTACCGCGTGCTGCCGCGCATCAATTTCTCGTCGCCCTACGTCGATCTGCCGAAGCGGCTGACCGTGCGCGAGAATCTGATGGTTTACGCGCGGCTGTACGGCGTGCGCCAGCCGGACCGACGCATTCGCGATCTGGCCAAGGAACTCGACATCGAGCAGTTCCTCAAGCGGCCGACCGGCACGTTGTCGGCCGGGCAGAAGACCCGTGTCTCGCTGGCCAAGGCGCTGATCAACGAGCCGGATATACTCCTGCTGGACGAACCGACCGCCTCGCTCGATCCCGACACCGGCGATTGGATCCGCACTTATCTGCAGAACTATCAGAAGCGCCGCGCCGCGACCATTCTGCTGGCCTCGCACAATATGGGTGAGGTCGAACGGCTGTGCGACCACGTCATGATGATGCGCGCCGGCATCGTGGTCGACGAGGGCACGCCGCAGGTGCTGCTGGAAAAATACGGCCGCGACAATCTCGAGGATGTGTTCCTCGATATCGCGCGCAATCGGCGCGGACCGGAGGCGCAGCCGATGACGGTCGCGGCGGCTGCTCCAACGGCACGGCCGCCCGCGGGAGACCAGCATGGCTGAACCGATCGCGCCGCGCATCTCGGTTGCGCCCGACCGCGCGTTTTCGTTCCGGCGCATTTATGCGCTGATGATGCGCTACATCTACGTGCTGCGCGGCTCGTGGCCCCGGCTGCTCGAACTCATGTACTGGCCGGTCATGCAGATGATCCTCTGGGGCTTCATGACGATCTTCCTCGCCGGCAACAGCTCGTACGTCGCGCAGGCGGCCGGCGTGCTGATCGCCGCCGTGCTGTTGTGGGACGTGCTGTTCCGCGGCGAGCTCGGGGTCGCGATCTGTTTCCTGGAAGAAATCTGGTCGCGCAATCTCGGCCATATTTTCGTCAGCCCGCTGCGGCCATACGAGTTTCTCATCACGCTGATCGTCATGTCGCTGATCCGAACGCTGATCGGCATCGTGCCGGCCGCGTTCCTGGCCCAGATTCTTTACGACTATTCCGTGTTCGACATGGGCTTCGCGCTGCTCGCGTTCTTCCTGAATTTGATCGTCATGGGCTGGGCCATGGGGCTGGTCGTGTGCGGGATCCTGTTCCGCTGGGGCCTCGGCGCCGAGAGCCTCGCCTGGCTGGCGATCTTCGCGCTCGCGCCGGTGTGCGGGATCTACTACCCCATCTCCGTGCTGCCGGAATTTCTCCAGCACGTCGCCGCCGCGATTCCGGCCTCGCATGTGTTCGAAGGCATGCGCTCGGTCCTGGTCGACAAGGTGTTCCGGGTCGATCTCCTGATCAATGCCGTGCTGCTGAATCTCGTCTATCTCGGCGCGGGCGCCGCCGCGTTCATGCTGTTCTTCCGCACCGCGCGCCGGCGCGG
Source organism: Alphaproteobacteria bacterium (assembly GCA_050186335.1). Taxonomy (GTDB): domain Bacteria; phylum Pseudomonadota; class Alphaproteobacteria; order Bin65; family Bin65; genus JBFWYO01. The sequence goes on from JBFWYO010000044.1 coordinate 32,255, forward strand.
GCTGATCCTGCAGATCGGCGAATAGTCAGTTCTGGCGGATCGGCGCCAGCAGCGCGCGCAGCGCCAGGATCGCCGCCGCCGCATCGGCGGCGTCGGTGTCGGCGGCGGCCGCGCCGTCGAGCACGGCGCCGTGACGAAACCCCGCGGCGTTGCGCGCCGCACGGACGTGGTCGGCGGCGCCTTTCTGCGCACGCTCCAGGAGCATCGCCGCCAGCCGCGCGCCCATGCCGTCGCAGATCGCCGGCGTCCGCGCCATGCGTGCCGCGATCAGCGCGCCCATGGCGGCGGCTATTTCCTCGCCGCCGTATCGGCACAGCGCATCGAACGGATCGCTGCCCTCCGCCGGCCACTGCAGGCCCGGCGACAGGGTGGCCACGGCCAGAACATCCAGCCCCGGATCGACCACCGTCATGCCGTAGACGATGGCGCGCGCGATCGTCGCTTCGCTCGGCGCGCGCGCGGCCGCATCGACGGCGATTTCATAGACGCGCAGATCCACGTCGGCCTGCTCGGCGAGCGGTGTTGCCGGGCCGGTGCCGGCGATCAACGCATCGATGCGCGCGCGCGCGTCGGCGTGCGCCCATGCGCGCGCCGGCGCGGTGGCGCCATGAACGCCGGCGAAAAGCACGATGCGCGGTCGCTCGATGCGCGGCTCGGCGCGGCCCTGCCAGGCGGCCAGCCAGGCGCGCAATTCGGCCGCCGGCGTGCCGGCCTGGCCGAGCGCGGCGCTGTGCGCCATGGAAGCCGAAGCGGCCGCCGGATCGGCCGGCCGCAGCCGGGGCAGGGCTTCGCGAATGTCGGCCAGGCGGAATTCGGTTGAACGTGGTTGGTCGATCGCCATCTTTACCGTACCTTGAACCGACCGGAACGACGGAGCGCCAAACCGGTTGCCGCCATGACCAAAGTCGAATTCGATTCCAACAGGATCAACCAGGCCGCGCGCGGCTGGCTGCGCGAGGTCGCGGCGGCGCTGGGGTATCTGCTGCGCCTGCCGCGCGGCGCCGAACTGCACCCGGATGAAATCGACAACGCGCGCGCGCGCCGCTTCTTTCCGCTCGCCGCGCTCGCCATCGCGTTCGCGGGCGCGGTCGCGTTCTTCGTCTGCCGGTTCATCGGTCTGCCATCCATCGCCGCTGCGCTTTTTGCCACGTTCGTGATGATGCTGACCACAGGCTTGCGCGCCGAGGTCATGCTCGCCGCGTTCGCCGAAGGCATTGCCGCCGGCGTCGATCCCGCCTCGCGCCGCGCCGCAATGGCGGAACAGCGGTTCGGCTATTACGGCGTCGCGGCGCTGCTGTTCGCCGTGCTGCTGAAGATCGTGCTGTGGTCGATGGCCGGCGGCAGCTGGGCCGGCATGGCGTTCATTTTCGCCGCCGCACCCGCGGCGGCGGCGGCGCTGGCCATGCTGACCGACATGTTCATGGCGGCGGACGACGAGCGGCTCGGCGGCCTGGCGCTGCCCGAGGGCCGCGCGCTGGCGTGGCTCGCGCCGCTGCTGGCGTTCGTGTTCCTGCTGCTGTTCCTCGGCTTCTGGGGCGCCATCCTGGCCGCGTTGATGGGCGCCGCCACGGCCTATGCGGTCGGCCGCTATTGCCGCGACGAGCTCGGCGGGCTGACCATGCCGGGCCTGGCGGCGGCGCTGCTGGCGACCGAGCTGGCGGTGCTTGCCGCCGCCGTCATCGCCCGGTAAGAAACTTCATGCGCATCGTCACCCGCTGGTGGTGGATCCGGCACGCGCCCGTCACCGAAGACGACGGCCGCATCTACGGACAAACCGATCTGTCCTGCAACGTCTCCGACACGCCGAAATTCAAGGCGCTGGCGCAGGCGCTGCCGCGCGACGCGGTGTGGCTGACCTCGAACCTGTGCCGCACGCGGGAAACCGCCCACGCGATCCGCGCGCACGGGGTTCCGGTCGCGCGCGAATTCGTCCTGCCGGATCTGGCCGAGCAGCATTTCGGCGAATGGCAGGGCCAGGTGCGGACCGAAATCCTCGCCAAGTACGCGCCGCCGTCGGGCTTCTGGATCGCGCCCGCCGATCACGTGCCGCCGGGCGGCGAAAGTTTTTCCGCCATGATGAAGCGCGTGACCGCCGCGATCGACCGGGTGACGTCCGAACATTCCGGCAGCCATATCGTGGCGGTCGCGCACGGCGGCACGATTCGCGCGGCGCTCGGCCACGCGCTCGGCCTGCCGCCGCCCCTGGCGCTCAGCTTTGCGGTCGACAATTGCTCGCTGACGCGCGTCGATCACGTGGTCGCCGGCGGCGACGTGCATTGGCACATCGTCACCGTGAACGACAATCTCGGCCGCGGCGTCACTTTTTCTGCGCGGCTTTGAGCATGTTGGCGATTTGCGTCCGGCGCTCGCGCTGCGCGATATCCAGCGCGCTGCGGCCGGTGAAATCGGTCAGCGCGATGTCGGCCTTTTCGCGCAGCAGCAGTTCCACCACCGCCGGGTGATTGGCCTGCACCGCCTTCATCAGCGGCGTGAGCCCGTTGCGATCCTGCGCGTTGATGTCGGCGCGGCCGCCCAGCAGCAGGCGCGCGATCTCGGGTTTGTTGCCTTCGGCGGCCCAATGCAGGGCGGTATTGCCCAACTGGTCGCGCGTGGCGGGGTCAGCGTTGTGCTCGATCAGCAGCCGGATGATGCCGGCCTGGTTGGCGCGCGTCGCCTCGATCAGATAATAGTACTCGCTGTTTGCCTTGCTGTTCGGGTTGGCGCCTTTCAGCAGCGCCTCGCGCGCCTCTTGCACGTTGCCGTTGCGCACCGCGTCGGCCATCCGGTCTTCGAAAAAGCTCGAGATGCCCTGCGACCGGGCCGCCGGCGCCGCGGCGACCAGGGCCAATAGGATCGCTGCCAGGATTCTTCGCATGCTGCTCGCTCCATTCGTCCGCATCGGCGGCGCGGCATAAAGCCACCTGCCCTCGGCGGACCGCTAAGACTATACTAATAAGGTGCGTGTCTCGCGAAATCGAAACATTCGCCCGCCCGAAACCTACCGAACCGGCCCGCCAACGCCATGAGCCGAAACCTCAAGCTGATCTTCAGCGCAATTCTGGCCTTTCTGCTCGTCGTCGGCTATCTCGCCGTCGAACGGCTGACCGCGCCGCCGCCGCCGGATCGCCCCCCGACCGCCAGCGCGATCGGCGGCCCGTTCTCGCTGGTCGATCAGAACGGCGTTCGCCGCACCGACGCGGATTTTCGCGGCCGCTACATGCTGGTCAATTTCGGCTACACCGGCTGCCCGGATTTCTGCCCGGTCGTGGTCCAGGCCATCAGCGATGCGCTGTCGATGCTCGGCGCGCAAGCGGACAAGCTGCAACCGATCTTCATCACCGTCGATCCGGCGCGCGACCAGCCGCAACAGCTTAAGGCATTTCTCGACGCGTTCGACAAGCGTTTCGTAGGCCTGACCGGCACGGAAGACGAGATCAAGGCGGCCATGCGCGCCTACCGCGTGTTCGCGGCGAAGAAGGAGCCCGACGCCAGCGGCAACTATACGGTGGACCACACCACGCTGACCTACTTGATCGATCCGGACGGCAAGTATGTCACGCATCTGCGCCACAACCTGACTGCCGAGCAGATGGCCGAGCTGCTGAAAGCCAACCTCAAGCCGTAGCCGAGCGCAGCCGCAATTTTTGCAGCTGCACAATCGTCCACGGCTCCCCGCGCGTCGGGCGGCGCCCGCGTCGCGGGCCGCGCCGATCCGCGGCGAGGCTCCAAGCCATTGCGGACTCTGTCGTTTTCGGCGCTCGTTGGGAGCCCGAATAGTTCAGACATAAAACTTAAACATTGCCCGGCACCGGCTAACCGGCTACCGTTTCGCGCCGCAATAAACCCGTTCGACACTTCCATGCTTGGGGGAGGCGGCGCCGCCTGGGGTTGCAACGAGGTTTTTTCTGAATGCTTTACGCGCTGTACGAGTGGCATCGCAATTCGCTGATGCCGCTGCGCTTCATGGCCGAGGCCGGCCAACGCATTCTGAGCGATCCCAACCTGCCTTTCGCATATTCCCACGCCGGCCGCGCCGCGGCCGCGACCTGCGAAATGGTCGAGCGTTCCACCCGCAACTACAAGCGCCCCGGTTTCGGCATCGCCGAAACCCTCGTCGGCGGCAAGCCGGTCGCGGTTGCGGAGGAAATAATCCTCGCCAAGCCGTTCTGCGAACTGCGCCGCTTTGCGCGCGACACCAAACGCAAGGATCCGAAGGTCCTGCTGGTGGCGCCCATGTCGGGCCATTACGCGACGCTGCTGCGCGGCACGGTCCTGGCGTTGCTGCCCGATCATGACGTCTACGTCACCGACTGGCTGAACGCGCGCGACGTGCCGCTGTCGCAGGGCGCCTTCGATCTCGACGATTACGTCGATTACGTGATCGAGTTCCTGCAAAAGCTCGGGCCGAAGGCGAGCGTGATCGCGGTCTGCCAGCCTTCGGTGCCGGTGCTCATGGCGGCCTCGGCGATGGCCGCCGCGCGCGATCCGATGCAGCCGGCGTCGATGATCCTGATGGGCGGGCCGATCGACACGCGGGTCAATCCCACGAAGGTCAATACGTTCGCCACCGCGCGCCCGCTGGAGTGGTTCGAGAAAACCGTCGTCTCGCCGGTGCCGTTCGGCCTGCCCAGCTTCGGCCGCAAGGTCTATCCAGGCTTTCTGCAGCTCTCCGGCTTCATGTCGATGAATATCGACCGGCATCTCGGCGCGCACATGCGCATGTATCATCACCTGATCAAGGGCGACGGCGATTCGGCCGAGGCGCACCGCAAGTTCTATGACGAATACATGTCGGTCATGGATTTGACGGCCGAGTTCTACCTGCAGACCGTCAAGCGGGTGTTTCAGGATCACGATCTGCCGCTCGGCCGCATGCGCTGGCGCGGCGTGCCGGTCGATCCGGGGGCGATCGTCAAGACCGCGCTGTTCACGATCGAGGGCGAGCTCGACGATATCTCCGCCACCGGCCAGACCAAGGCCGCGCACGATCTTTGCCGCAACATACCGCGCGCGCGGCGCAAGCATCTGCTGCAGGAACGCGTCGGCCATTACGGCATCTTCAACGGCAAGCGCTGGCGCGAACAGATCTACCCGCAAGTGCGCGATTTCATCCGCCTGAACGCCTAGCCGCCGGCGTCGATCCGCGGCGCCGGTTTCGTGCTATATTGGGCGCGATGCAGCAACGAGTCCGCGTGACCGATCAAGCGCTTCTGGTGGACGACCGCGAGATCGCCCTGACCGTGCGGTACAGCGCGCGGGCCCGCTATTACTCGCTCTCCGTCGATAACGCGTCCGGCCGGGTCGTGCTCGTGGTGCCGCGCCGCGCCTCGCTCAAACAGGGCCTCAAGTTCGCCGCCGAAAAAGCCGTCTGGGTGCAGAACCGCCTGGCGCTCATGCCGGCGCGCGTGCCGTTCGCGGCGGGCAGCGAGATTCCGCTGTTCGGCCTGCCGCGCCGCATCGAAGCGGTGCCGAAGATCGACGGCGGCGGCGTGGTCCGCATCACCGATACGCATATCTGGGTCAAGTCGCACGACGAACATCTGGCGCGCCGCCTGTCCGACTGGCTGCGCCGCGAAGCCAAACGCGTGCTCGGACCGGAAGCGCGGGCCAAGGCGGAACTGGCCGGCCGCCGCGTGACCGCGATCGGCATCCGCGACCAGCGCACGCGCTGGGGCAGCTGCGCGAGCTCCGGGCGCATGAGCTTTTCGTGGCGTCTGCTGCTGGCGCCCGAATGGGTGCGCGACTATGTGGTCGCCCACGAGGTTGCGCATCTGGTCGAGATGAATCACAGCGCGCGCTTCTGGCGCGTGGTCGAACGGCTCACGCCGCACACCAAGGAGGGCCGCGCCTGGCTGCGTCGCCACGGCGAAAGCCTGCATCGGTACGGGCCGACATCGGGCTGAGACACCGAAATCGTCCGCCCGGCCGCTGCGGCCGCGCTTGTCCGGGGCGACGCGGGTCGAAGCATAGGCGGCGAAATTGCCGTCACGAAAATGCGCCGCAAGGATCGGATAGTCGGCCCGGGCGCGGCGGGCTAAAGTTTGCCCATGCTCAAGTCCGCCCTCGCGCCGACCGCTGTCGATACCGCCGAAGCCCGTTGGGCGTCCGTGCTCGCGCACAGCGCGGCGGCCGATTTCGTCTACGCGGTCGCGACCACCGGCATCTATTGCCGCCCGTCCTGCGCCGCGCGCCGGCCGCGGCGCGAGAACGTGCGCTTCTTCGACACTCCGGGCGATGCACGCGGCGCCGGGTTCCGCCCGTGCCGGCGCTGCCGGCCGGATGCGCCGCCGCGCGATGCGCTGACGGAGTCGATACGGCGCGCCTGCGCCTACATCGAGCGCTACGACGAACAGCCGCCGACGCTCGGCGCGATCGCCGAACATGTCGGTCTGAGCCCGTTTCATCTGCAGCGCGCGTTCAAGAAATCGCTCGGCGTCTCGCCCAAGGAATACGCCCAGCAGATTCGCGGCAAGCGCTTCAAGAAATTGCTGCGCAACGGCAGCGACGTCACCGGCGCGATCTACGAGGCCGGCTTCGGCGCGCCCAGCCGGGTCTACGAAAACACCCGACGGAGCCTCGGCATGACGCCGGCGACCTATAAGAAGGGCGGCGCGGGGGCGGTCATGCACTATGCGTTCGCGCCGTCCGACCTGGGCTTGATCCTGGTCGCGGCGACCGGGCGCGGCGTGTGCTTCGTGGCACTCGGCGACGACAGGCGGAAACTTGCGGCCGAACTCAGGGCCGAATTTCCGCAGGCCGCGATCTCGCCCGATGGCGTCGAAGGCGTCGGCGGCAAATTCGGCGCGTGGGTCGCCGCCGTCGTGCGCCAGGTCGAAGGCAAGCCGGCCAACAAGAAACTCCCGCTCGACGTGCGCGCAACCGCGTTCCAATGGCGCGTCTGGCGCGAGCTGTGCGAAATCCCGCAGGGCGAGACGCGTACCTACAGCGCGATTGCCGCCCGGCTCGGCAAGCCGAGCGCCCAGCGCGCGGTCGGCCGCGCCTGCGCCACCAACCCGGTTTCCATCGTGGTGCCCTGCCATCGCGCGATCCGCGAGGATGGCGGGCTGGGCGGCTATCGCTGGGGCCTGCCGCGCAAGGAAAAGCTGCTTGCGATCGAAGCCGGCGGGCGGCGCCGGCGGCGCTAGCAGGGCGGCGCCCCGGACGGCATGGCGCCCATGAAGCGGTGCCGGTTTGCAGCGCCCGGTGCGGGGCCTATAAGGTGCGCGCCCGTCCCCCGCCGAGCGCAGCATGTCCCAGCCGAATCGCGATCCCGGCCTGACCGACCCGTCGATCGCGGCCTCCGCCGCCGATCCCGAGCTGATCGCGGGCGCCGCCGCCGAGCATCAGGTGCAGCCGACCGCGCGCGGGTTTCCGGTCCTGTTGACCGCGCTGGTGTCGTTCTCGGCGCTGTCGGTCGATCTCATTCTGCCGGCGCTGCCCAACCTGATCGGCTATTTCAAGTCCGACGTGCCGACCGCGCAGCTCACGGTCAGCGTGTTCATCGTCGGCTTCGCCGTGGCGCAGCTTGCCTACGGTTCGTTATCCGACCGGTTCGGCCGTCGTCCGACGCTGCTGATCGGTCTGGCGGTGTATCTGATCGCGTCGCTTGCCTGCACGCTGGCGGACAGCATGGAGCAGCTGATCGTCGGGCGCTTTTTTCAGGCGCTCGGCGCGTGCTCGGGCATCGTCGTCGGCCGCGCCATCGTGCGCGACGTCTACGGGCCGAAGCGCGCGGCCAAGGTGCTCGCCTATGTCGGCATGGTGATGGGGCTGGTGCCCGCCGCGGCGCCGATCCTCGGCGGCTCCTAGACCGTGTGGTACAGCA
>JBFWYO010000045.1:0-39991 GCA_050186335.1 Alphaproteobacteria bacterium
AACGATTCCATCGCATTACAACTGCAGCGCTCCTCGTGCAGGATGCGCGCGGCCGCGTTCGTCCAGTCGGAAATTTGATTCCCTGGCATGCCGCTCACAGTCCAAGTAAATCTCAATTGATCAGCTTCGGAAGCGACGTCGCGAGCCATGGGACCGCGACGACAAGCGCCAGAACCAGCATCACCAAAAGGGTGAACGGCAGCGCCGCCATATAGACTTGCTGCACCTTGATCTCCGGCGGCGCGACGCCCTTCATGACGAACAGCAACAGGCCAAAGGGCGGCGTCAGCAGCCCTATTTGCATGGAAATGAGGAATACGACCCCGAGCCAAATCGGGTCGATCTGAAATTGCACGGCCAACGGCATGAAGAACGGCAGTGTCAGCAGCATCATGCTGACCTGATCGATGAAACAGCCAAGCACCAGCAAAATTGCAATCATGAGCAGGATCGCCGTCAGCGGCGTGAACTTCAAGCCCATCAAGTTTGCCAGCGCGCCATCGGTTGCATTCGAGATCGACAGAATCTGGGAGAAGGTCGATGACGCAGCGATGATGAAGAAAATCATCGTCGTGACTTTGACCATATCGATGAGACAATTGAGCAAGATCTTCCACGTCAATACACGATGGCAAAGCGCAATTAAAACGGTCGCGACGCAACCGAGGCTGGCCGAATCGGTCGGCGAAGCGATGCCAGCAAAAATGCTGCCGATGACGACGACGAAAATCAGGAGCAGTGGCAGCACGTGAATAACAAACGGCATCCAGCGTTCGCGGCCGGTCAGTGTCCGCTCTTCGATGAGCGGCGCCAATGCCGGATTCAACCAACAGCGGAAGACAATATAACCGATGAACAGCACACTCATGATCAAGCCCGGCAAAATGCCGGCAACCAAGAGCTCGGCGATCGGAATGCGCGCCAAGCTTCCGAGCAGGACGGCCAAAGCCGACGGCGGGATCAGCATATCCACGCCGCCGATCGCCATGATCGGCCCCATTGCCATGGTCGGATGATAGCCGCGCTTCAACATATCCGGCAGCAACGCGTGGCCGAGCATGGCGGTGGTCGCGATAGTCGAGCCCGAGAGTGCGGAAAACACGGTGCCGCCGGTCACCGCCACCACGGCGAGCCGCCCGGGCACGCGCCGAATAAGCCGGTCAATCGCGTCGACGGCTTTGAAAGCCAAGCCGGTCTGCAGCAGAATTTCGCCCATCAGCAAAAACAGCGGGATCGGCGCCAAATTGAAGTTGCTGATCGCAGCCACCGAACCACGCAGCAGCCAGATCAAGCCGGCCGCACCGCCCAGGAAAATGATCGCTCCGACGATGTTGGTCAGGAAGAACGCAAATGCCACCGGCATGCCGAGCGCCAGCAGAAAGCACACCAGACCCAGCATTAAAGCGAGGGCACTTTGCCAATCCACGGCTCAGATGCTCGCGCGTTTGGTAGGGTCGATTTTGTCCGACACTACCCCGTCGACGCGAAGAAATCGCATGATGAATTCGAGCAGCAACAACAGGCATGCGATAGGCGCCGGCACCAGCACGATCCATTCGGGCGTCCACCAGGATTTATAGAGCATTTCCTTGGCGCGGAACGATTGCAGCACGGCGATGCAGCCATAATAGAACAACACGCCGGAAATCACGCAGCCGCCGAGATCGGTCATCTGTTCGATGCGCCGGCCGATGCGCTGCGGCACCACGGTCAATAAGATATCGACGCGAACATGTGCGCCCTGGCGCAGAACCCAAGGGGCCGCAAGAAACGTGCCCCCGCACATGACATACTCGACGATCTCAATCAGCCACGGCAGGGAGCCCAAGCCGAAGAATCGGATGCCGATTTCGACGGCGATGAGAAGAATGAGCAGGCCCATCAAGATGCCGAACAGCGCCGTCATGCCGAACCATAACCGGTCGGTGACGTCGGTAATTCGTTTGAGTGCGGACATCGTGGACATTAGCTCTGCCGCTCCACGCCGACGCGGCGACCGAATCTGCGGTCGCCGCGTCGCGCGCAGACGGTTACGCTATTTGGTCGTCAACGCACGAATTTTCGCGGCGTTTGCCGGATCTTTCTTCGCAAGATCCTCCCAGCCGGCTTCTTCGGCCGCTTTGAGCCACTTGGCGGCTTCCGCATCGCTCAGTTTGATTACTTGCATGCCGGCATCCGCTTGGATCTTGCGCGCCGCCTCGCTGTTTTTTTCCCGAATAAGCGGAAATTCGTTTTCGAGCGCTATCATCGCATTCGTCAATACGTCCTGCTGCGCCTTGGACATTTTCTTCCAGGTCGCCAGATTGACCAGCACGCTGATGTCGGACGAGTAGAACCCGGGCTCGATCCGGTATTTCAGCACCTTGTGCCAGCCCCACGCTTCGATGCCCCAAAGCGGCCAGCCGAGCCCGTCGACCACGCCGCGTTCGACCGCGGTGTAGGCTTCGGCCGGCGGCGTGAGGACCAACGTACCGCCGAGCTTTTCGATGAACGCCTGGTAGACCGACGTGCCGCGAATCTTGAAGCCCTTGAAATCCGCCTTCTCGATTTTCTTGTTGACGTAGATATGGAACGGCACTTTCTCGCCCCAACGGCCGAGATAATGCACGTTCATCTTTTCGTTATAGATCGGCTCCAGGAAGGCGTAGGTACCGTTCTTGCGCTCTTCGGCCGTGCTGATCGTCGAAAGTTTCTGCGCGTCCCCCAGCGGTACGATCTTGTTGTAGAACGTGCCGGCCAAATGAGCGAGGTCGATCACGCCGGATTTGACCGCGTTACCCATCTCGAACGGCGACATGCCCTTGCCGCCCGCCGCGACCATATTGATCGACAGATTGACCGGCTTGCCTTTCTCGTTGACCGTATCGAGAAACTTCTGGATCGGCGGATACCAGAAATTGTCGTTGGCTTGCAGGAACGTTCCCGCCTTCAACTGAATGCTTTCCGCGTTCGCGGACATTGCGGCCGCCATGCTCAGACCAACCGCAAGCAACACTTGCTTCGTCTTCATCGCCGTTGCCTCTTCTGTTTGATACGAAATACGTAAACCAGTCTAACGCCGATTCGTCCTTCAGTCCGCCGGAAATCCGGGCTCCGGCCGCGTCTCCGGCCCGACCACGTTGTTCTCCAGGCGGCCGATCCCGTCGATTTCGACGACGCAACGGTCGCCCGGCCGCAGCAGTCGCGCCTTGCCCGCGTACATGTGCTCGAACACCTTGTGAATTTCGCCGTGCTTGACGGCAATTCCTTTCGCCATACCCGCCCCGGCGCCAGTCCCAGTGGCAATCACATCGCCCGGGGAAAGCGTGGTGATCGAAGACGCGTTGGCAATAAGTTCCGCGACCTTAAAGACCATGTCGCTGGTGCTGTAGTCCTGCATGACTTCATTATTGACGATGCAGCGGATGCGCGTATCGGCCAGGTTCTTCATATAGCGCGTCGGCGTGATGTACGGCCCCATCGGACAGAACGTATCGTTGCCCTTGTTGGCAAACCAGTCGTAATCGAATGTTTCGCCGCGGCGAATCATTCGGTCGCGCGCCGAAACATCATTGTAACAGGTGAACCCGGCGACATACTCGAGCGCGCGCTCGAGCGGCACGTTCTTGGCCTTCTTGCCGATGACCAGCGCCAGTTCGGCTTCCCAGTCGATATACTTACTGCGCGGCGTCAGATAGATCGTATCGCCGTTGCCGATCACATTATGCCGTGAGCCCTTGTAGAAGAAATACGGTTCATGCTTGTCGCGGTCGGGTGCTGCGGCGCCCATCTCCAACGCATGATCATAATAATTCGATCCTGCGTTCAGGATCTTGTTTGGGTACATGATCGGCGGACGCAGACGCACATCATCCGGTTTATAAAGCAACGACGCGGGGACATTGCCCTTGCCACCCGATGATGCGAAGAACTCCGCCATCCGGTCGCATTCGGAGTCGAACAACTCCCATTCCTCGAGAATGTCCAACATCGTGTAATCGTGCCGCGCTTTGAAGAAGTTCCTGACGCCTTTTTCGCGCTTGTAGAACTCGTATCCGTAATTGACGTCGATCAAGAGATTCTCGACGGCAAGAGCCGGAAAGGTGCGGGTCCGATGAGTGACAGTAGCAAGGCGATACATCTAAATTTTTTCCCCAGTTATCGGCCGGCCAAAGTCGGTGTCAGATCGATCGGCCGCGATTACGCCAGCGATACGACATCGTTCACATTTTGCGATATCGATCATTTCAATAAAAGAAGGATCGCATCGGCATTTGAAATTGTCAAGAAACCGCCATTCCGCGCCGCGCGATCGCATTTCGAGTTACGCTCAACAAGTGTTTCGGCGGTGCAACGTTGCAAAACATGCACACACGAGTACAACGTTTTGCCGATTTAAGCGGCGACCGCGTAACGCTCTCGTAATACGGCCTTGAGTAGTTTTCCGGTCGCGTTGCGTGGCAGGGCCGTGGACGAAACGACCAGCCGACGTGGAATCTTGTAGCGCGCCAACTTGTTCTCACAGAACCCGCGCACATCGCCGAGCGACAGCACTTGTCCGGGCCTGGGCACTGCAATCGCACAGGCAATCTCGCCCCACTGCGCATCGGGAACGCCGATGACGGCGATTTCCATGACGCTGGGATGGGTTTGCAGCACCGCCTCGATCTCGGCGGGGTAAATATTCTCGCCGCCCGAGATGATCATGTCCTTGGCGCGATCCACGACGTACAGGTAACCGTCTTCGTCTCGCCGGCCGAGATCGCCGGTCTTCAGCCAACCGTCGTCGAACGCGTCCTGCGTCGCCTCTACGTTGCGCCAGTAACCCGTCATCAGATGCGGCGCGCGGATACGCAGCTCGCCGACCTCGCCGACCGCCGCCTCAACGCCCTGTCGATTCACAACGCGCACCTCGGTGTGAAAATATGGCAGTCCGATCGAGCCAGCCTTGGACAAGGTATGACCGAGATCCACCAACGTGGCCGGACCCGCCGTTTCCGTGGCGCCGTAGGTCTGCTGCAGCCGGATACCGGCCGCTTCGAACGCGCGGATAAGCTCGACCGGCATCGGCGCACCCCCGGACAGAATCCACCGCACGCTGGACAAATCGGTGCGCGGAAAGTCTGCATGCTCCAGCAAGCCGCGCAGCATGGCCGGAACAGCGAAGAAGTGGTTGACCTTTTCCCGCGCGATCAGCTTCAGCACGGCGCCCGGTTCCCAGGCCGGCAACACCAGCAATGTTGCACCGAGATGCACAAACAATGTCGCAAACGACAAGCCGCCGACGTGGAACAACGGTGTCGGTACGAGACTGACGTCGCCCCAATGATAATCATGTGACGCCGCCATGGTCGTGGACGACCAGAACATCTGCCGATGGGTCAGCACGGCACCCTTCGGATGACCCGTGGTGCCGGACGTGTAGACCAGAACCAGTGGCGTATCGGCGATATCGTTGAGCGATTCGGGTTCCGCGCGCGACGCGATGGCGCACAAAGCATCGAACGCCGTACCGGGCACATTTGGCCGCGCCGTCGCGGGCAACAGCTTAGGTGCGGGCGACGGCAGCGCGTCGACCGCGGGTGCAAACTCGGGATCGTAGATTAGTATGCTGGCTTCGCTATCGCGCAGCACATGGTCGATCTCGGGCGCCGCGAGACGCCAGTTGATGCCGCACAGGATGGCGCCGATCTTCGCGCAGCCGTAATATGTCGCGAGGTACTGTACGCCATTGCGCATCAGTACGGCGACCCGCTCGCCGCGTGTCACACCCAATTCCAACAGCGCATGCGCCGCCTGGTTGGCCGCCGTGTTCAAATCGCGGAACGTCAGGCGCCGGTCGCCGACGATGAGGCCGACGCGATCGCCGTCGAACTGCGCGCGTTTGCTCAGAAACCGTCCGATATTGATGTCGCCGGCATCGGTGCGCATGGTGTCGGGTGGGATCACTTTTTGAATGGGCCGTCGCGCGCTTCGAGAAAGGCCTTCATGCCTTGCTTGATCAGGATATCCATCAGGCGCGTCTGCTCGGGCGTGTTGGCGCCGATGACCATCGTATCGGCCAGCGCGTGCTGGCGTACTGCGACACTGGCACCCATGATGTCGTAAGCGAGTCGCAGGCTGCGCTTTTTCATCTGCAGGCCGAACGCCGGCACAATTGCGAGACGCTCAGCATAGGCCCAGCTCGCCGCTTCCAACTCGGCCGCCGGCACCACCCGGTTGACCAGCCCGGCACGCAGCAGATCGTCGGCCGGCATCAGATCGCCGGTGTAGTACATTTCATGGGCGATACGGCCATGCGTGAGAAATGGCAACATCAGGAACGGGGACAACGCGCCGTGGCGGATTTCGGGTTCGCCCAAACGCGTCGTATCCGCCGCCAGCGCCAAGTCGCACGCCAGAGCAATGCCGGAGCCCGCTCCGATCGCATAGCCGTTGATCGCGGCGACGACCGGCTGGCGTAGATTCCATATCTTGAAAAAGAGTTCCAGATTGGCGCGAACCAACGATTCCAGCTTATCGAGTGGCGCCTCGTCGATCGCCTCCATGTCCCAACCGGTGCAAAACGCTCGCTCCCCCGTACCGGTCAGGATGACGACGCGGATCTGTTCGTCAGCTTCCAGGGCCGAGAGTGCCGCAATAATCTCGCGGTCGGTGATGGTCATGCGCAGCGAGTTCAAGCGTTCGGGACGATTGATCGCGAGCCGCGCGACCGCGCCGCGCGTCGTTACCTCGATATCTTGAAACTTTCGCATCAGGTGCCTCTAGGCGCGGCAGGTGGTGTGAATACGCAGCATCCTAACGGCGATGCTGGCGTCGCGTGACGCGCAAATGGGCACTCCCAGGACTTTCATTTGGCTTCTCGCTCGGTTACAGTATGAAACTATCACGTCGGCGTTGCGCGTGTCACGTTGGTCACGGCCGATGGTCCTGTTACGCGATAAGGGAGATGGGGAATCATGAAGAATGTTATCACGATTTGCGCATTGGCTTTGCTGACCGGTGCGACAGCAACAGCGAGCGTGCAGGCCGAATCGGTCACGATCCGGCTGGAAACTTACGCCGGCCCGCGCCATGCCATGAACACGAATGGCTGGCCGCAATGGGTCAAACAAGTTGAAGCGGTCAGCGACGGACAGATCAAAATTGAAATGTCCTATCCGCCGATCGATCCGCGCGCGTTGTACGACCGCGTACGGAACGGCATTACCGACATGGCATGGATCACTCACGGCTACACGACCGGCCGCTTTGTCCTGCCGGAGATCGTCGAACTGCCGAATGTGGACGGCGACGGCGCCACCATGTCGCGTGCGCTGTGGCATGTGCACGCCAAATATTTCGCGAAATTGGACGAATACAAGGGGGTTCACGTCATGACCGTGTTCACGCACGGCCCTGGCATGATCCATTCGCGCAAGCCGATCGCGTCGTTGAAGGATTTCGAGGGGATGAAAGTCCGCACCGGCGGCGGCGTCCAGTCCGAGATCGCCAAGCGCCTCGGCATCGTCGCGGTCTCCGCGCCGGCCACGAAAGCACACGAAATTCTGAGCCAAGGCGTCGCCGACGGCGTGTTCTTCTCGCTCGAGACAATCAGCAGCTTCAAGCTCGGCGACGTGGTGAAATATCATTACAATACGCCGGGCGGCCTCTACACCGCGAGCTTCGCAGTGGTGATGAACAAGGGCAAGTACGACAGCCTGAGCGCCGCGCACAAAGGAATGCTCGCCAAAGTGACCGGCGAACCGATGGCCGTGCATATGGGCAAGACCTGGGACGATTCCGACAAAGTCAGCGCTGCGGAATTGAAGAAGAGCGGCAATACCATCACCAATCTGCCGGCACCGGTCGCCGCCGAACTGCAAAAGAAGATCGCCGACATCGAACTGGATTGGATCAAGCGCGCCAAGGAAGTCGGCCTGGCCGATCCGGCCGCGGTGCTCAAGGAACTGCGCGACGACATCGCTAAGATCAAGGCGATGAAATAGCCGACGCCCCGGAACGCGGCCATGGCCGTCGAGAATCGGAGCGAGTCGGGGGTCGCAGGAACCGCGCGCGAAGGCCTCAGCACCTTCGCTGCGCTGGTTCTGACCGGGATCATGTTGGTATCGGTCGTCGACGTAATCGGGCGGTATCTATTCAAGTTACCGCTGCCGGGCAGTTCGGAAATCACCGAGATCCTGATGGCGATCTTGATCTACGCCGGATTGCCCATCGTCAGTTTGCGACGTTCGCATATTTGCGTCGATCTGCTCGATCATGTCGTCCCGCCGCGCATTCGCCCCATCCGCAATGCCGTGGTCGGCGTCTTAAGTGCCGCCGTGCTGGCAATCATCGCGTGGCGCCTATGGGTCTACGCCGATCAAATTCGCCTTTCTCGAGACGTGACTGAGTACTTGAAGTTGCCGCAAGCACCGTTCGCCTATTTTCTCAGCGTGCTCGCCGCGCTCGCCGCACTGATCGAGATTTATCGGACCTTCAGGCAAGCTGCGCCTGACGCAGCCAGTTCCGTTTAACCCAGCCTGAAATTCGGTTTCCCGCCATGACCGCCGCGCTGATCGCCTTTGCCGTGATGTTGTTGTTGACGTTCCTGCGCATCCCCATCGCCTTCGCGATGGCGATCGTCGGCGTCGGCGGATTCGCGATCGTGCGCGGCATCGATCCCGCCCTGTCGCTCGCCGGCCAGGTCGCGCGCGACACGGTGCTGACGTCCGAATTGTCGGTCGTCCCGCTGTTCATTCTGATGGGCAATTTCGTCAGCCGCGCCGGATTGTCCGAAGGCCTGTACAACGCATCGAACGCCTTTCTAGGCCATCGCCGCGGCGGGCTGGCGATGGCGACCATCGTCGCCTGCGGCGGCTTCAGTTCGATCTGCGGCTCGAGCCTGGCGACCGCTGCGACAATGGCTAAGGTGGCCATGCCGTCGATGCGCAAATACGGTTATGAACCGGGTTTTGCGGCCGGCTCGATCGCCGCGGGCGGTACGCTGGGCATTCTGATCCCGCCGAGCGTCGTGTTCGTCTTTTACGGGCTGATGACGGGCACCAGCATCAGCAAACTTTTCGCCGCCGGCATCCTGCCGGGCATCATTGGCATCCTGTTCTACCTGCTGGCGGTGCAAGGCGCCATCATGCGCCGGCCGGAGCTCGGCCCGCCGGCGGAATACACACCCTGGCGGGTGCGCTGGCAGTCGCTGTCGGGGGTTCTCGGCGTCATCGCGTTGTTCATTATCGTGATCGGCGGCATCTATGCGGGCATTTTCACACCGACCGAAGCCGCCGGCATCGGCGCGTTCGGCGGCTTCCTGTTCGCCATTGGCAAGCGAAGCCTGAACTGGCGGGCGTTCCGCGAAACCCTGGTAGAAACGGCGATCACCTCGTCGGTCCTGTTCACGGTACTGATTGGCGCGCTGTTGTTTGCCAATTTGGTCAACGCGCTCGGCATGCCGAAGGCGCTGCAGGAATTCGTCAGCTCGATCGAACTGGGTCGGATGGGCGTGATCCTGATGATCCTCATCATCTACGTGATACTGGGATGCATTCTCGAAAGCATGTCGATGATCATCCTGACCATCCCGGTGTTTGTGCCGCTGGTCGAAGCCTTGGGCTTCAATTTGATCTGGTTCGGCGTGATCGTGGTCGTGGTGACTGAGATCAGTTTCATCACGCCGCCGGTCGGCATGAACGTTTTCGTCCTGCGTAGCGTGTTGCCCGACATCCCCACGGGCAAGATTTTCTCGGGCGTGACGCCCTTCATCTTCGCCGACGTATGTCGTCTGGCCTTATTGGTCTTCGTGCCGTGGGTGTCGTTATTCCTGCCCGGATTCGTCAGAAACTGAAGCGGACCTAGGACACGGCTTCCTTGCGGTAGGCGTGGTTCGCGTTGAACCGCTCGGTGATGTAGTATCCCCATGTCGTCGGCGCGTAGCGCGCGGGATTGCCCGGTCCCTGGCACGACGGCAGGCATTCGACCACGGTGTCGAAATCCGGATCGAAGAAGAACGCCAGCGAATACCGTTCGCGCGCCTTGGGATTCAGCACACGATGCGGAGTCGAAACGAACCGGTCGTTGGTCCAGCGCATCAGCATGTCGCCGATATTGACCACACAACTGCCGGGCATGCGCGGTGCGTCGACCCAGGCGCCGTCGCGACGGCCGACCTGGAGCCCGCCCGCGTCGTCCTGCGTGACGATGGTCAGGAAACCGAAATCCGTATGCGGCGCCGAGCCGAACAAATCCTCTGGCCGAGGATCGGGCGCCGGCGGATAGTGAAGCGCGCGAATGAACGGCATCGGCTTTTGGAAGCAGCGGCGGAAAAATCCGTCGGGCAACTCGAGCGAGGCTTCGAAGAGTTCCAGCAGTTGGAAACCGAGACGCGACGCATCGGCAAAATACGCATCGAGCGCCGGGCGCAGCGACGCCGGCGCCAGCGGCCACTGATTGAGCCCGTGCATCGGCTTGCCGGCGATCACATCCGGGTCGTCCGCGGTGAGCTCGGGGCCGACCAGAAACGATTCGCTCAGATTCGGCCGCTTGGCCTCCGCGCGATGCTGGTCCGCCATCGGCATGTAGCCCCGATGGGAGGTATTGATTTTTACATGCAGCTTGTCGGCGATCGGCAGCGCGAAAAATTCCCGAGCTGCGGCTAACGCCCTGTCGACCGCGCTGTCCGGCAAGCCGTGATTGACCAGGCCGAAAAAGCCGATCGTTTCCAGTGCCCGGCCGATCGCCTGTGCGGTCGCGGCCTTGGCGCCGGCTTCACCGGCGCGGAACGGGCCGAGGTTGACCAGCGGTATCTCGGACTCCTGACGCAGAATAATGCTACCCATCGACGTCTCCTGGCCCACTTTTGCTCGGTTCGGGGCGCTGCATGATATTTCAAATGCTACGCTAAAAAAACACTACTTGACATAGCGCCGTCAACTTCGAAAGATGAACAAAAGCGCGTAATTCCGCGCCAATCGGCCCGGCACAAGGCGACAACCAGGCATCATGAAGATCGAAGAAAGTTTCACCGTCGCCGCACCCATCGACAAGGTTTGGACCGTGATTACCGACCCCGAGAAAGTGGCGCCATGCATTCCCGGCTGCCAGGGCGTCGAAGTGCTTGGCCCAAACAAATACAGGTCCCGCATTCGGGTCGGCTTGGGTCCAATCAACACCACTTTCGCCGTCGAAATCGAATTGACCGAACAAAAGCCGCCGCATTTTCTGAGTGCCGTAACGCGCGGTGAGGAAGGCGGACGGATGAGTTCAATGTCGGCCGTCAGCGAGATGAAGCTCGAACAAACCGATCAAGGCACCACAACCGTCGCATATAGTTCGGAGGTATCGGTCGTCGGCAGGCTCGGCAAATTCGGGCTCGGCATCATGAAGAAGAAGGCCAAGTCGCTGGGCGACGAATTTGCCACTGCCCTGCGCCAAACCATCGAGGCCTCATGAAAGCCGACGAACGCACGTTCGGACGGGCGCAACTGCGCGATATCGGCCGACAAATCCGGCTTTTGCGCGAACGCAGCGGCCAATCGCTCAGTCAACTGGCCAAGCAGAGCGGCATCAGCGTCACCGGCGTGCGCAACATCGAGTCCGGGCGTGCCAATCCGGGCTTGTTGACGGTGGTGGCGATTTTGGACGCGCTGGGCGTCTCCATCGACGAGGTGGTGGCCTTGGCGCGCCGCGCCAGCAATTCCGTGCATGTCACGCGCGCTACGGATTCCGGGCGGGTGCCCGATGCCGGCGTGCAGCGCAATATCAGCGAAATATTTCAGCCCAAGATGCGCGGCCGCCTGATCACGCTGCCGCCGGCGACCGATATGTTGATGTCGCGTAAGGCCGAAACGGGCACGCATTTCGCCTTCGTGCTCGAAGGCAAGGTACACCTCAGCCTGCCGGACGGCAGTTCCCATGAACTCTCGACCGGCGATGCCATTCATTTGGCGGACCAGGCGCCCCGCGTGGTTGCCAACCGCGGCAAGCGCGCCGGCCGCGTGCTGTGGATCAAGGACCAGAAGAGCGGCACGGATTGACGCCGCAGGACATAACGAGAAAATACGGACGTAATGACCAACCCCAAGCAAAGAAGATACATCGTCGCAACCGACGTCGGCGGCACCTGCACCGACACCATCGTGTTCGCCGACGGCGACAAAGTGCATATCGGCAAGGCACTTTCGACGCCGCCCAATTTCGGCGACGGCGTCATAGATTCGGTGCGCACCTGCGTGGCGGCGATGGGCATTACAATTGAGCAGTTGTTCGCCGAAACGCAATTATTCGTGCACGGGTCGACGGTGGTCGACAACACCGTGCTGACGCGCGACGGTGCGCTCACGGGGCTTATCACCACCGCTGGATTTGAGGACACGTTGCTGGTCACGCGCGGCGCCTACGGCCGCTGGGCCGGCCTGCCGGAGAACGAGATCAAACATCCGGTTGCGACCGAACGTGCAGCGCCGTTGGTGCCGGCCGATCGCATCCGCGGCGTGCCCGAACGCATGGATTACAAAGGTGCGGTCGTGCGCGACATCGATGACGCGGCCACCGAACAAGCCGTGCGCTATCTCATCGAAACCAAGGGCGTCGAGGCGATCGCCGTCTGTTTCCTATGGTCGGTGTTCAATCCGGCGCACGAGCGACGCGTCAAGGAAACCGTCAATCGTGTGGCACCCGGCGCCTTCGTCACCTTGTCGAGCGACATCGCTCCGGTACCGGGTGAGTACGAGCGCACGTCGACCGCCGTCATCAACGCCTATGCCGGGCGCATTACCAAGGATTACCTCACCGGCTTGCAGGGTCTCCTGTCGACGCACGGGTACGCCGGGCCGGTCATGGTGATGCAAGGCTATGGCGGCCTACTTCTTGCGGGCGAAGCGGCCGAGCGCGCGGTCGGTATGATCGAGTGCGGGCCTGCGGCCGGCGTGATCGGCGCGAAGTTTCTCGGCGAACTGATGGGCGACGACGACGTGATTGCTGCCGACATGGGCGGCACGACCTTCAAGGTCGGCGTCATACAGGACCGGCAGATCGAGTTCGCGCGCGAGCCGATGGTCGATCGATTCCACTATGTCGCACCGAAGATCGAAGTGGTGTCAATCGGATCGGGCGGCGGCAGCATCGTTTCGCTCGATCGCAACACCAAGATACCGATGGTCGGGCCGCGGAGCGCGGGTGCCCGCCCAGGACCGATCTGTTACGGCAAGGGCGGCACCGAGCCCACGTTGACCGACGTCATGCTGCTGATCGGCTACATGGATCCCAAGATATTTCTCGGCGGTGCCATGACGCTGGATGTCGAAGGTGCGCGGCGCATCTTCAAACGCGATATCGCCGATCCGCTTGGCATGTCGGTCGAACAGGCCGCGATCGGCATCTATCGCGTGGCGGCCGCGCAAATCACCGATCTGATCCACGAAATCACCGTGGAACGCGGCCTCGATCCGCGCGATTTCGTCCTGCATGCGTTCGGCGGCACGTGCGGCTTCCTATGCGGCGTGTTCGGCCAGGAACTGAACGTCAAACGCGTAATCGTGCCCTATACGGCGTCGGTCAATTGCGCGTTTGGGCTCGTCGCGGCCGATATCGTGCACGAGTATTCGGTCACGCAAACGCTGCCCGCACCCACGAAGGCGTCCGAGATCAACAAGCTTTACGCGCCGATGATCGAGCGTGCCCGCCGCGAACTGAAGAACGAAGGCTTCGACGATAAGCGCATTCAACTCGATTGGTCGGTCGATTTGCGCTATTCGCGCCAGGTCCATGAAGTGACGACCCCGGTGCGTAGCGGCGGCGCGTTCGACGATGCGAGCGTGCAGCATTTGATGGACGACTTCGAAGCACTCTATGAGCGAAAATACGGGCGCGGCTCGGCCTATCGCGAAGCCGGCATGGAAATGACCTCGTTCCGCCTGTCCGCGCGCGGCCTGATGCCACGGCCGAAGATCGAGAAAGAAACACTGCGCGGCGTGTCCCCTGACGCGGCCAGGATGGGTCAACGGCAGGTATTCGTTGAGAAACTCAACGGACTTGGCGCGGCGGACATCTACGACTTCACCCGCCTGGAGCCCGGCAACGTGATTCGCGGCCCCGCAGTCATCCACACCCCGATTACGACGATCGTCGTGCAGGCGGACCAGACCGGGCGAATGGACCCTTATCGTAACGTCGTGATAGAGTTTGGTTGAGAGGCAGACGATGGATCCGATTACATTTTCGATCATCCGCCACCGCCTTTACCGCGTCGTCGACGAGGCGGTGATTACGCTCAAACACGTCTCCGGCAGCGCCATCACCAACGAAGGCCATGATCTCATGGTCTCGCTGTATCGCGCCGATGGCTCGTTGTTGATGGGCGGCGTAGGCTTCCTGCATCACCTGACCAGCGCGGCCGAGGCATGCAAAGCGATCATCCGACGCTTCAAGGGGCAGATTCACGAAGGCGACGTCTACCTGCTTAACGACCCGTACACCGCGGCGTTGCACACATCGGACATTTACCTGGTTGCGCCGATCCACCACGAAGGCCAGCTCATCGCCTGGAGCGCCTGCTTCGTGCATGTATATGATATCGGCGCCATGAACCCCGGCGGCTTCAGCCCCGATTCTCAGGACATTTACACCGAGGGTATCAGTTCGCCCGGCCTCAAGCTGGTCGATCGCGGCGAAGTACGGCAGGACGTTCTCGATACCTTGCTCAACATGGTCCGCTCGCCGGAAATGGTGACGCTGGACATCCGCTCGATGATCGCCTGCAACAACGTCGCGCGCGACCGAATGCTCGCGCTGATCAAAAAATACGGTCACGCGACAGTCGACGAAGCGTGCCGCACGCTGATTGAGCAATCCGAACAATTGCTGCGCGCGCGCCTGCGCGAATTGCCGGACGGCGAGTGGCAATCACGCCAGTACATGGACGTCAAAGGCCAGACGCACAAGGTCGTCCTGACGATGACGAAACAGGATGATGAACTGGTGTTCGATTTCACCGGTTCCAGTCCGCAATCGCCGTTCTCGATCAATTGCACGAAGTGGGCGTCGTTGGGTGGGCTGTTCGCCCCGCTATTTCCGCTGCTCTGCTACGACATCACCTGGAACGAAGGCGTCATCCGGCCGATCAAGATGATTGCGCCTGAGGGCACCGTGGTGAACTGCACACGCCCGGCGCCGATTTCGGTCGCCACCGTGGGTGCCATCCAGTCGGTCAACAACGCGGCGTGCGCCACGATCGGCAAGATGCTGGCAGCAAGCGAAAAGTACCGCGACGAAGCGACCGCCGTATGGCACGCAAACCATTTTGCCATCTTCATGTTCGGGCGCAATCAACGCGGCGGCCAAGCGATCGGCATTCTGACCGAAACTTTTGCCGGTGCCGGGGGTGCGCGCGCGTTTGCCGACGGGGTCGACGTGGGCGGCGAAATTCCCAATCCGATCTCGCGCATGGCCAACGTCGAAACCATGGAGAACATCTTTCCGCTGCGCTACCTGTTCCGCCGCCGACTGATCGATTCGGGCGGCCCGGGAACCTACCGCGGCGGCACCGGCATGGAACTGGCGTTGGTACCGCACGACGCGCCGGATGGTGGGCTGCACTACGTGATCTCAGGCAAGGGTGCCAAGTATTCGATGAGCGAAGGCTTGGCCGGCGGCTATCCGGGCGCGCCCAACAAGTATGTCTGGGTGCACAACAACGAATTGGACCCAAGTCGCAATATCGATCCCAGCTTTGCGCAGCGGCTCGAGGATATGCCGGGCCGTCAGGAAGACATTTCGTGGGGCGTTTATCCGCTGATGGACAAAGACGTCTTGTACGTGGGTTGGAACGGCGGCGGCGGCTACGGCGATCCGCTCGACCGCGACCCGGAAGCGCTTCGTATCGACGTTGCCGCCAGCATTGTTTCTCCTGACGCCGCGCGTGACATTTACGGCGTGGTACTCGGCAATGGCGCCGTCGATGTTAAAGCCACCGATACGCTGCGCAAGCGCCTGCGCGCCGTGCGCGTGAACCGACAGGCCGCCGAATGACGCGCATCGTATCGACCCATTTGGAAGTCAAGCCGACCTCCACGGGCGACCGGATCGCCTGTCGCGCCTGCGGCCACGCACTCGGACCGGCCGGCGAAGGCTGGAAGCAGCACGCCGTGCTGCACGAACGGAGCATGCGCGGCGCGGGCGGCAAGGCTTATACCGGCGCCCCGGAAGTGATCTTGCGCACGTTCTGCTGCCCGGGCTGCGGCAAGCTATTGGATACCGAGATGGCGTTGCCCGATGAGCCGTTCCTAAACGATATCGTGCGAGCTTAAGCACCCATGTCCTCATCGAAATCCCCAGCATCCGAAGCACAGACGGCGTCCCGGGCGCGGACCGGCAAACCAAGCGGCGATTCGATCGGCGAGCGCCTGCGCCAGATCCGGCTCAAGCGGAACTTGACGATCAATGGTTTGGCCAAACTCGCGCGCGTACCGGCCAGCACGATCAGCAAGATCGAGAATGGCTTGCTCAAGCCCAGTTTGGTACACGCCATCAACTTGGCGTCGGCGTTGCAGGAGAATTTGGGTTTTCTGGTCGATCGGTTTCGCGCGGAGCCGCGACGCACGTCAGTCATCTATTCGGATCAGCGCGACGTGTTGGAATATCCGGAAATGGGACTGACGCTACAGGATTTGAGCGGCAATTTCATGCCCGGCGTGCTTGAAGCACGTTATGGAATCCTCAAGGTCGGTGCGCATTCCGGCCGCACCACGATGACTCACCCGGGGGACGAAATCTGCTGCGTCGTCAAGGGTGCGGTGACTTTTTACGTCGGTGACGCGCGGTGGAACCTCGCGGCCGGCGATACCATCCATTTCAAGAGCGACGTACCCCACAGGTGGGAAAACGCCGCCGCCAGCCGGACCGAAGTCCTGTGGATATTTTCCGACGGATTGTCGTTCTGAAGTTCTCGTTCCAAATCGGGCAAGAAGGCCGCGTACACCATGCATAACGTGGAAATCAGACAGGAAATCGTCGAGCGTGTGCTTGCGCGGCGTCGACGCTATCATCTATTCGACAGTCTGGATCCGAAGCGTTCGGCGCTGGTCGTCATCGACATGCAAAGCACCTTTGTCGAGCCCGGCTCACCCGCCGAAGTGCCGACGTCGCGCGGCATCATCCCGAACATCAACCGCCTGGCCGACGAAGCCCGCGCGCTGGGGGTCATCGTGATTTGGGTCAATCATGCGAACCTGCATACCGCCGACGGCTCCGACTGGGGCATGTTCTTCGACAATTTCGTCGCCGAGGATCTGCGCCAGCGCACGATCGAAAGCCTGTCACCGAGCGCGCCCGGCCAGAAGGTGTGGCATGAGATGCGCGTGGCGGATCAAGACCTACACGTGATCAAGAATCGTTACAGCGCACTTGTGCCTGGCTCGTCGAACCTGGAGCGCGTGTTGCGCGGTCTGAAGATCGAGAACGTGATGATCGCCGGAACGAAAACCAATGTCTGCTGCGAGACGACCGGCCGCGACGCCATGATGCTCGATTTCAATGTCGTCATGGTGTCGGACTGCACAGCGGCACTTTCGGACGACGAACATCGCGCGGCGCTCGAAACCTTCATCCAGCAGTTCGGCGACGTGATGACCGCGGACGAAGTGCTGGCAGTACTGCGCAAGCGCAATAACCGCTGAGCGCACCGTTCCAACCCGTAGCGCAAGGAGATCGAGCAATGAAGCGTTTCCTGGTCGGTTTGGCCGCACTCGCGCTGGGCATCGGCGGGCAGGCGCACGCCCAGCCGAACGCAACGGCAAAGGTAGCGCTTGTGCTGCCCGGGCCGATCACCGACGGTACGTTCAATGCCGCCGCCAATGCGGGGATCAAGGCGGCCGAAAAGAAGTACAAGATCAAGGTGTCGATTCAGGAGAACACCGCCTCGGCGCAAATCGAATCAGCGCTGACCAGTTTCGCGCGCGACGGCTACGACATCGTCATCGGCCACGGGTTCCAGTTCGCCGAACCGGCGATGAAGGTGCATAAGCGCTTCCCGAAGACTTGGTTCATCGTCAACACGGCAAAGGTCGCGGCGGCTCCCAACCTTGCCTCGTTCGACAACCGCTGGGGCGACGCCGGCTACGTGGCGGGTGCGGTGGCCGCATTGGCCAGCAAGACCGGCACGATCGGCCATATCGGCGGCATCCCGGTCCCGGTCATCCAGGAATACAACGAAGGCTTCGAGCGCGGCGCCAAGCGCATGCGGCCCGATATCAAGGTTCTCTCCGCCTATGTCGGTTCGTTCTCGGACGTGGCCAAGGGCAAGGAGGTGACCCTGTCGTTGATCGAGCGCGGCGCGGATGTCGTCACATCGACGGGCAACGAAAACGTCATGGGCACGATCCAGGCCGCGAAAGAAAAGAACGTCATGGCCATCGGCTCGGCGTTCGATGCGGCGGCGCTCGCGCCCGATACCATTGTGACCACGGCGATCGTGCGCATGGACGTCAACATCGACATGGCGGTTGGCCTGGTGCTGAGCAAGAAAATCGAAGCGAAGAATTATCTGCTCGGCTTTAAGGAAGACGGGCTCGGCTTGGCGCCGTTTTATAAATTCGAAGACAAGATTTCGGCCGAGGACAAGGCCAAGATCCGCCAGCTGGTCGAGGACATCAAAGCCGGCAGGGTGGCCGACTTGCCGAAGATTCGCTGACGCGGTGATTGCCGACCGGGCCACGGCGCCGACGGCACCGCTCCTCGAACTGGCGGGGATCACCAAACGCTTCGGCCAACTGGTCGCCAACAACGGCGTCGATCTGCGGATCGAGCCCGGCGAGATCTTGGGCGTGCTCGGCGAGAACGGCGCCGGCAAATCGACACTGATGAACGTCATTTCCGGCCTGCTCGCCCCGGACAGCGGGACGGTGTCCGTGCGCGGACGTGAAGTCCGCTTCAACAGTCCGCGCGATGCCGCGGCTCTGGGCATTGGCATGGTGCACCAGCACGTGTTGCTGGTGCCGTCGCTGACCGTCGTCGAAAACATTATGCTGGGCGATGCACGGCTCGCGCCGCTCGCGCCGCGCCTGCGCGATCACGCCGCCGCCATCGCGGCGCTGGCCAGCCGCATCGGCCTGCCGATCGATCCGTGGGCGCGCGCCGGTCAGCTGGACATGAGCAGCCGCCAGCGCGTCGAAATCCTGAACGCGCTGTATCGCGGGGCCAAACTGCTGGTACTCGACGAACCGACATCGGTCCTGGCCGAAGTCGAACGCGCGCATCTCTACGATATCATTCGCAATCTGAAGCGCGCGGGTGTGGCGGTGATTTTGATCAGCCACAAGCTGGACGATATCTTCGCCGTCTGCGACCGCGTAATTGTAATGCGCGCCGGCCGCATCGTCGACGCGGCGCCGCTAATGGCGCGCAACCGGGCAATGCTGGTGCGCGCCATGATCGGCGGCGAAGCACCCCAAGCCCTGGCGCGTCGGCCGCATGCCAAGGGCGCGGTCGCGATCGAGATACGGAACCTGGCCATAGCACGCGACAACGGCACCAGCGCGTTTGCCGGCGCGTCGTTCGAATTGCATTATGGCGAGATCCTCGCCATTGCCGGGGTCGAGGGCAATGGCCAGCAGGAACTGGCCGAAACGATCGCGGGTTTGCGCGCGCCGACGCACGGCACGATCACCCTGAACGGAACTGTCCTTGCCGAGCGCGCCTCGGCGCGTCATCGGCGCGAGCTCGGCTTACGCCACTTGCCACATGATCGGCATGTCAGCGGCATGCTACAGCAGCGTCCGTTGGACGAGAATTTCGCGCTCTCCCATTGGTTCGATCGGCGTTGGGCGCGCTATGGCTGGATGCGGAGATCCTTCGCGCGCCGACAGGTGGAGGAAACGCGCGAGCGGTTTCAGTTGCGCGGCAGCACGCGCGAGCCAATGGCCGCTTTGTCCGGCGGCAATCAGCAGAAACTAGTCGTCGGCCGGGAATTGTGGGGCGAGCCGCGCGTGTTGATAGCGGCGCACCCGACGCGCGGCCTCGACGTGCGCACGGTCGCGCAATTGCAGGAACTACTGCTGCGCAAGCGCGACCAAGGCTTGGCGATTCTGCTGATCTCCTCGGATCTGGGGGAAATCTGGCAAATCGCAGATCGGGTCGCCGTGCTGTCGCGGGGTGCGCTGCACGGACCGGTTTCGATCGAGCAGACCAGTTCCGAGCAGATCGGCGCTTGGATCACCGGCACATGAACCGCCAGCGCATGAACCCGTCCGACATGCGCCGCGGCGCCGGCATCGTCATCGCCTGCGTGGCCGCGGCTCTTTTGGTGTCGGCCGCGTTCCTGCTGGCGGCGGGGCGCGATCCGCTGCAGGCCGGCATGGTCCTGTTCGGCAGCGCGTTCGGCAGCATCGATGGCGTCGCGGAGACGATCACGCGCGCGGTGCCTCTGGCCCTGGCCGGCCTTGGCATCGCCATCGCGTTCCGGGCCAGCATGTACAATATCGGCGGTGACGGGCAATTGATGATTGGCGCGATCGGCGGTGTTGCCGCCCTGCAGTGGGCGGGCGATGCGGGCGCAATCGGCCTGCCGTGGCTGCTCCTGGCGAGCGCGCTGGCCGGCGGATTATACGGCGCCCTGGCCGGCTGGTTGCGCGCGCGGTTCGATGCCAGCGAGATCATCGTCACCATCATGCTCAATTACGTGGCGTTCCAGATGCTCGCCTGGCTGGTGCGTGGGCCGTTGCAGGAAAGCCAGAAGATCATGCCACGCTCGGGCGCGATTCCCGAGGCGGCGCAACTGCCGGAGCTGATCGAGGCGGGGCAATTGCACGCGGGCGTGCTCGTGGCGCTCGCCCTCGCCCTCCTCGTTCATGTCGTCATGCGACGCACCAGCTTCGGCTTTCGCCTCATGGCGGTCGGCGAGAATCCGCGCGCGGCGGCGGCGGGCGGCATCGGTGTGGGTGGAATCATTATACTTTCGATGGCCGCAAGCGGCGCCTTGTGTGGCTTGGCCGGCGGCGTCGAAGTCGCCGGCGTGTTTCACCGGCTCGAGGAGAACATGGCGCCAGGCTTGGGCATCACGGCAATCGCCGTAGCGCTGCTGGCACGGCTGAACACGCTGGCCGTGCCGTTCGCGGCGCTGCTGTTCGGCGCGTTGACGGTCGGCGCCGGCGCGCTGCAACGGCAAATGGCGATACCGTTCCCGTTGCTGTGGATCATCGATGCGGTCGTGATCGTGGCATTCCTGTTCGCCGGCGCGCGATGGCGCCGCGCGCAGCCGGCGGCGTAGGGCTCGGAACCGATGGATCAGTTGTTCTGGGTCGGTCTGCTTGCCGCCGCCTTTCGACTGGCAACCCCGATCCTTTTCGCGGCACTCGGCGAAACCGTCGCCCAGCGCGCAGGCGTGCTCAATGTCGGCATCGAGGGCATTATGCTGACAGGCGCCTTTGTGGGCGCGTGGGCCGCGCTGCAAACCGGCTCGCCATGGCTCGGCATCGCATGCGCCGCCGTCAGCGGCGTGACGCTTGCAGCCTTGCATGCCCTGCTCTGTCTGCGCTGGCATTTGGACCAGATCGTGTCCGGCATAGCACTGGCGATGCTCGGGCTCGGCCTATCCGGATACGGATTTCGGCTGACGCTCGGCGCAAACAGCGCGGTCCGCCTGCCTTCATTCGACCGGCCGGATTTCGGCACGCTCGCCGAACTGCCGTGGCTCGGGCCGGTCTTGTTCAAGCAGCACGCACTTGTCTATCTGGCGCTGGCACTCGCCGTCGCGGTGTGGTGGTTCGTGCGCGCGACCGGATTGGGTCTGGCGATCCGGGCGTGCGGCGAGGCACCGGACGCCGCCCATGCGGCCGGCATCAACGTCGGGCGCATGCGCGCGTCTTGCGTGCTGTTCGGCGGCGCCATGGCCGGCATCGGCGGCGCCTATTTATCGCTCGCCGAGATCGGCAATTTCGTCGAGGACATGATGGCCGGGCGCGGCTTCATCGCGATTGCCTGCGTCGTCTATGGTCGCTGGAACGCGCTGTGGGTCTTATGCGCCGCGCTGTTCTTCGGCGCCATCGACGCGGCGCAGATCCGGCTCCAGACGCTGAACCCGGACATTCCTTACCAGTTCTTTGTTATGGCTCCATACGTGTTGGCGATCGGTGCGCTGGTGTTCCTCTCGCGCCGATCGCGCATGCCGGGTGCGTTGGGCCGGCCGTTCGTCGCCCCGCAATAGACGCGCGCCGCTTAGTTCTGGGGCGCGCCTGGGTGAATGACGATGTTCTCGAGCTTCTCGACGTAACGCATGAAGCGATACTTGTCCTCGACGCCGTCGGTCGGCTTGCGGTCTTTCCAGTCCCAGGGCTGCTTGCCGGGCTGAATCTTGGCGACCAGATAGCCCATCTCCTTGTCGTTCAGCATGCGCTGAAATTCCTTCGTCGCGGTTGCCAGATCGCGCGCCGTGACCACGTTGATGCAGCCACCACCCTCGGCCATCTTGCCCAAATCCGTATGTCTTGAAGTGTGCGTGGGCGGGCCGCCGATGTTCTCGTAGATGCCGTTGTCCATCACCAGCACCGTCAAATTGGGCGGCCGTTCGCAGCCCAGGGTGCACATGGCTCCGGTATTCATTAAGACCGAGCCGTCGGTTTCGAACGCGATGATGCGTCGATGCGGCAGGGCAAACGCCAAGCCCATGGCCGTTGTCGTGATCGAGCCCAGGATGCCTGGGTAGAACGTGTTATCGCCTGGCGGCGAATAGTTCCACCAATCGTCCCACAGTCCGCCGATCGAGCTGATGCACAGATCGTCCGACGTGACCATCGACGCGATCGCCTTGATGACATCAATCCTTTGCATAGGCCGGGACCTCCACGCAATTGCCGGTGAACGCCAACGCCACCGGCCATTGACTGCCGTCGGCATGCAGCAAGGCTTTCTTGATGGCGGGCTTTATTTCATGATGTTCGCGCACGAAGCGGTACGGGATGCGCAGCGCATTGAGCAGCGGCTCCATGGTCTGTGCGTGATTGTGGCCCCACCAGTTGCGTTCGCCCCATTCGCCGCGAAAGGCCATGATGATGACCATCGGCATGGCGTGGCTAAATGCAAAGCGCGCAATCGGCTCGCAGGCTTGGCGCAGGCCCGAATTCTCCATGATCATGACGGCTTTCTTGCCGCCCAGGTAAGCCCCCACGCAGATGCCCGGCAGCTCGGATTCGTTCGTGACCGGCACGAAGCGAATGTCGTTCTGCTGGCGCAGCAGCCGGTAGACACTACCGAGCAGCGATTCGGGCAGCGCCGCCACGATCGACACGTTGGCTTCCTTGAGCCCCGCCATGAATATCTTGGCATATTCGGGCGTGTCCTTGGGTAGATCCATCGCAAAGCTCCCACAATGTTCAGCCGGCTTCGGTCGCATCAATCGCCGAAACCAAGGCGGCTTCTTCGCGCACGATGCGCGTCACGTGATCGCGCAGGCGTATGAATTCGGGCGTGGCCTGCACATCATAGCGTCGCGGGCGCGGCAGATCGATCGGCACGATTTCCCGGATGCGCCCCGGATGACCGGCCATGACCACCAGTCGGTCCGACAAGTAGACTGCCTCAGTGATGTCGTGGGTCACCAGCATCACGGTCTTGCGGTTCTCTTCCCACAATTCCATCAGAAAATCGTGCATCAGCGAACGGGTCAACGCGTCGAGTGCGCCGAACGGCTCATCCATCAGCAGCACCGCGGGATCGATCACCAGCACGCCGGCGATGGCCGCGCGTTGCCGCATGCCGCCCGACAACTGCGCCGGAAAATGATCGCCGAACCTGGTCAGCCCGACGCGCTCGAGAATCGCCTCGACGCTCGGGCCGCGCACCTGGCGAGCCTTGTTCGCGGCCAGTTCCAACCCGAACCCTATATTCTGCCGCACGGTCAGCCAGGGAAACAACGCGCTCTGCTGAAACACCACGCCGCGGTCGGGGCCCGGCCGGGTCACGCGCTTGCCGTCCACCAGCACGGCGCCGCCGCTGGCGGCATCGAAACCCGCGACCAGATTCAATAAGGTGGATTTGCCGCAGCCGCTGGCGCCGACGATAGCGACAAATTCGTGGCGGTCGACTTCGAGATCGATATTCGCCAGCGCCGTCACGGTGCCGTTGCGGCTGTCGAAGGTTTTGGTCACGCGCTGAAGCATGATATCAGCCATCGAAACTCTCCAGCCGATTCCATTCGAGCAGCCGATTGCTGATGAATAAAACGATGCGGTCGGATAGGAAGCCGAGCACGCCGATGCTGAACATTGACGCTATCACCACGTCGTTGCGGTAAAATTGATAAGCATCGTTGAGCAAATAACCGAGCCCGCTGCGCACGGCGAGAATCTCCGCCACTACCACGAGCACCCAGGCGATGCCCATGCTGAGCCGCAAGCCGGTTAGGATCGACGGCATGGCGGCGGGCAGAATGACCCGCCGCAGCATTTCCTGCCGGTTGGCGCCCATCATCAGGGCCGCTTTATAAGTCGTGCGATTCAACTGGCGCACACCGTGCGTCGAATTCAGCACGGCCGGAAAGAAAGCGCCGAGCCCGATCAGGAAGATCGCTGGCGGATTGCCGATGCCGAAGAAGATCAGCGACAGCGGTACCCACGCAGTGACGGGCACATTGCGCAAGACCTGAATTGTCGGATCGAACACCCGCTCGACGACACGCGACAGGCCGATCAGCAGGCCCATGAGCACGCCGAGCGCCCCGCCCCACAGGAACCCGGCATAGACGCGCCACAGACTCGACAGGGTGTGGTCGACCCAGGTGCCCGTATACCGTCCGGCGATGTCGAGCGAGCCAGTGACAAGGTCGAACATGACGATCGCGATGTCGCTGGGCGGCGGCAGGATCGCGCGGCGATACAGGCCGGCGGTGGCGAGAATCTGCCAGACGATCAGGACAGCGCCGGGGAACGCGAAATAGACCAGCGCATTGCGCGCCCTGGTGGCGGCGGGGCGGCGGCGCGGCTGGTTCGAGTGGGCGGGCGTCGTCATGGACGACGCCGGCGGGGACGCGGGATTGGTCGCTGGCTGGCTGACCCGATCGGCCACGGTATCGATCTAACTACCGCCTTCGAGCGCGCGCCAGACGCGCTCGGGCGAGAACGGCATCACGGATAAGGTGACTCCGGCGGCATGCGTAATGGCACCGCGGATCGCCGGCGCGATACCGATCAGCCCCGGCTCGCCGACACCCTTGGCGCCGAACGGGCCGGAGCTTTCGGCATGTTCGACGATGATCGGATGAATTTGGTATGGCACGTCGAGCGAACCGGGAATCTTGTAATCCATGAAGCTCGGATTGATCACGCGGCCGCCGTCCCATTCCACCGATTCCGTCAGCGCGTAGCCGATCGCCTGCACAACGCCGCCCTGGATCTGGCCCTCGACGGATTGCGGGTTGATTGCCTTGCCGACATCGTGCGCCGCCCAGACCTCGAGCACCTCGACGTGGCCGGTGACCTCATCGACCTCGACTTCGACGGCCTGCACGCCAAATACGTAGGCGCCGAGGTTCGAGAACGGGACACCTTTGAGGACCGCGCGTTTCGGATCGAAGCCTGGCCCGTCGAACATCAGCGCATTGCTGCCCATGATCGGGCCGCCGACGGCGTAGTGCGAAAAGCCGGCGATGGCCTGATACGGCACCACTTTGCCGGGCACGCCTTTGACGCCGACCAGACTTCCTTCGCGCAGTTCCAGATCGGCCGGCGCGCATTCCAAAATCATCGCAGCGCGCTGCAAGATGAGGTCGACGACCACGTTCGACGCGCCGACGACGGCGCGGCCGACCGTATAGGTGACGCGACTGGCGCCGGTGCCCCAGTTGTACGGCGACGCATCCGTGTCGGGATTTACCAGATTGACGTGTTCGACCGGCACCTTGAGCACGCCCGCGCAAATCTGCGCCAGCGTCGTATCAGATCCCTGGCCGATGTCGACGGCGCCGGTGTTGAGCGCAAAGGTGCCGTCCTCCAGCATGCGCACGATGGCGCTGGTACCCAGCACGCCGCTGATATGCGCAAGACATGCAACACCTATGCCGCGTTTCTTGCCCGGCCGCGCGGACTTTGCCGCCTCAGCGCGGCGCTTCTGCCACTGCGCGCTGTCGCGCAGTTTTTCGATGCATTCGATCAGGCCGCAGGCCTCGACCTTCTGCCCGCCGACCCAGGTATCGCCTGCGCGCATCGCGTTCTTGTGGCGCAGATCGAGCGGATCCATGTTCAGCTCGGCGGCAAGATCGTCCATGTTGGCTTCGCCGGCAAATGCGGTCTGCGGATTGCCGAAGCCACGGAACGCACCCGTACGGAGCTTGTTCGTGTAAACCGCGCGGCCGACGCATTTGACGTGCGGAATGCGATAAGGTCCGCGCGCCATCAACACGCCAAAGCCGAGCACGCCCGGGCTGTCGTCCGCGTACGCGCCGCCGTCGTAGACCGCTTCGACTTCGCGCGCGACCAGGGTGCCGTCGCGCTTGGCACCGGTCTTGACACGCACTTTCGCGGGATGCCGCACGCGCATCATGGTGAATTCTTCGTCGCGCGACAGCACGACCTTCACAGGACGGCCGGTTTCACGCGCCAGCACGGCGGCAATTAGCTGGGTTCCGGGCTCGGCTTTGCCGCCGAAGCCGCCGCCGATGCGCGTGGCGATCGCGCGCACCTTGGACATCGGAATGCCCATTGTCTCCGAGACGGCGGCCTGGACCTTGAACACGCTTTGCGTGGCCGACCAGATGGTCACCTTTCCGGCGGCGTCGAACTCGGCAATCGCGCCTGACGGTTCGAGATAGGCGTGTGCCTGCGCCTGGCTTTCGTAGACGCCTTCGACGATGACGTCGCAATCCTTCCAGGCGATGTCGACATCGCCTTCGGTGATGGTCGAGATCGACAACACGTTGCGACCGCTATAATCGGCCGCAAAAACTTTCACATACTTGTCGAAATTCTCGTGGATGATTGGCGCGTCCGGAGCCTGGGCCGCTTCGACGTCGAACACGGCCGGCAGTTCGTCATATTCGATGTCGATTAGCGTCAAGGCGCGGCGCGCGGTATCCAGATCGACGGCAGCCACGGCCGCGACCGGATCACCGATATAGCGCACGACATCGCGCGCCATGATCATCTCGTCTTTGATGAAGGCACCGGCGTGATGCGGCGGCAACTCGGGACCGAGCACCACAGCTTTGACGCCGGGCAACGCGAGCGCGCGGCTCTTGTCCCATTTGACGATGCGACCATGAGGAATCGGGCTGCCGAGGATCGCGCCGTGCAGCATGCGTGGCCGGACCATATCGTCGATATACTGCGCCTGGCCGAGCGCCTTTTCGTTGGCCTCCAAACGCGGCAAGCGCTGGCCGACGGCACTCTTGGCGACGCTGTTCATGCTCCACCTCGTGTGCTGGCGAGCGTCACCGCGTCGACGATCTTGGTGTAGCCGGAACACCGGCACAGATTGCCCGAGAGACCCAAGCGGATTTGTTCGATCGTCGGCTGCGCATGTTCCTCGAGCAGCACTTTGGCTGCCATCAGCATCCCCGGCGTGCAATAGCCACATTGCACGGCACCCGACTCGACAAAAGCCTGCTGCAGCGGCGAAAGCTTGCCGTTGTCGGACAGGCCTTCAATCGTGACGATCTCACGGCCTTCGCAGGCAACGGCCAATTGCAGGCATGACCGCGCCAGCTTGCCATCGATCAATACGGTGCAGGTGCCACACACACCCTGATTGCAGCCGAGTTTGGTGCCGGTCAATCCAAGCCGCTCGCGCAGCAGATCGAGCAGTGTTTGCACGGGTTCCGCGGATACGCGTTCCGCTTCGCCGTTGACAGTGAGATTGACTTGCATCAGGACGCGCCTTCCAAACGCCGGACCAACATCGAAACGACGCGCCGGACCAAGGGCGAGATCATCGCTCGGCGATAGTCCGACGAGCCGCGCACATCGTCGATCGGATCGCTTGCCTCGGCCAACGCGGCGCCCAGAGCGCCGATCGCTTGATCCGACAGCGGTTGGCCGATCAGCTTCGCCTCCGCCGCGGGTAAGCGTACCGGCCGCGGGCCAGCCGAACCGATGGCTACAGCGATATGACTGCACTTGCCACCCTGCACCCCGAGCTGCGCCGCGACCGAGACCGTAGCGTAATCACCGTCGACGCGCGCCAGCTTGTAATAGCTGCCGGTCGTGTTCTTCGGCGGGCGTGGGACAGTGATCGAGGCGATCAACTCGCCGGGCTCGAGTACAGTGGTCAGATAGTCCTGGAAAAATTCCGCAACCGCCACCTGCCGTCGGCCCACTGTCGAGGCGATCTCGATCACCGCATCCGACGCAACCAGAGCCGCCGGATAATCCGCCGATGGATCGCCGTGCGCGACCGCTCCCCCGATGGTGCCGAAGTTCCGGATCGCCGGATGCGCGATGGCATGCGCGGTCTGCGCCAGCATCGGAAAATCGCGCACGACGATGGGTGACGTCGCAACGGCCGCGTGCGTCGCCATCGAACCGATACGCAACGCGCCGTTCTCAACCGTCGAAATGGTCGAAAGCGGCACAATGCGGGCCAAGCTGATCAGCGCCTCCGGTTCGACCAGTTTGGCGTTGAGCATGGCCACCAACGTCTGACCGCCGGCGATGCAACGCGCGCCTTCGATCTCGGCAAGCAGTCGCAAAGCTTCGTCGAGCGAGTTTGGCTGATGGTACAGCATCGATACGATTACCAGCGGCTCAGCGCGTCCGGGGATTCGCCCGTAGCCTTTGCCATGAAGCTTAAGTTGACGAATTTCGCCGCCTGATCAGACTGGTTCTTCTTGGCCCAGCCGATTTCGTGCATCTGCTTGGCCATCAACGCGATATCCGCGACATTCGTGCGGTAGTTCAGCCGCAGGAAATCACGCTGTACCATCGTGACGACCGGCTCCGGCAGCTTCAGATATTTCATTTCGAGCTCAATCTGCTTCTTAAGGTCGGTCATAAAGCCCTTCATCGCCTCGACGTGGCTGGTGACGATGCGCTGAACGTAATCCGGTTTCTTCTCGATGGTTTCGCGTTTGACGATGAAACCGATTTCCTGCTTGCCGGCTTCCTTATCGAAGATGTGATCGAATATGGCGCCCTTGCCGCTGTTGATCGACAAAGCGCCGAAGACAGCCAGCGTCATCGCCAGATCGACTTCGCCGCCTTCGATGGCGCGCGCGTGGGTCGGAAACGGGATGTTGACGATCTCGACGTCCTTGTCCGGATTGATCCCGGCGCCGCGCAGGGCGACCACCAGCTTGAGGTGCTGCATCGAGCCGGTCGGCACGCCGATCTTGACCGGCTTCTTGTCGGCCATGCGCTTCTTGGCCAAGTCGGCTAACGATTTCCAATCGCCTTTCTTGAGTCCGAGCGACGCGGAAGCGACCAGCACATTGTAGCCGCCGCCCCAGCCTCCGACCCATACCACCGGAATGCCTTCGTCCATCGCGCGCACGACGTGCTGCAGCGTGGTGTTGGCGATATCGATCTCGCCCTGCTCGACGGCCAGCATCGCCGCCGTGCTGTCGCGAAAATCCTTGTACTCGTATTTCAGCTTATGTTTTGCCTCGACGTCCGCGAGCGCGAGGCGCAGTGCGCCGAGCGCGCCGATCTGCAGCCCATGACGGACGCGATCGACTTCCTGTGCCGATGCGATCGAGGAGAGGCAAATTGCCAGAGCGGCACCCACCAAAAGTACGCGGCCGACAAACGCCCGCTCCGATTGTCCTGAACAAGTGCCAACGCGAACCATGATCGCCCTCCCTGGGTAGTGGGAACCGGTGTTGATCCAATAACGACGCGTGCGGCCGAATAATTCAAACAAAGCAATCTTCGGGGTGCATTTGAAATGTGTCAAGGCGCAAAGAAGAGCTTCGATCGTGGGCGCGGCCGGCGCCAAGCGCAGATACAACGCTCATACGCACGAGGCACACGCTCGCGCTGCGAACCTCGCAATTGTCCGACCGCATTCCGATCGCAATTGAGACTACTCGGGCATCACCTCGCCGGATCCGCCCACTTCGGCGGGGCAGTCCTTCAACTCTTGAAGCCCGTGATCGGATTTACAGCGATATGTGATTGCCCTTGATTAACTGATTTCTCGCCGCCGCTGACTTACAAACCGTCTTTGCCGTTCCAGACATACGATCCCGGCATCAGCGTGTGGCTTTTTCCATCGAATTTCATGAATATCGATGTGCGATGGCCGTCACGACGATCCTTGGCGAAAGCGACCGGACCTGCCATCACACCGGTGTCAAATTCAACGGATTCGAGGGCATCGACGAACCGTTCGCGCGTCAAATCCCGGCCGACCTTCTCCAATGCCCGTGCAATCGCCATTGCCGAAGGAAGACCGTAGGCCATGAATACGCTCGGCGTGCGGTCGGGATAATACTGTTTATAAAGCTCGACCCATTTCCGCTGTTTCGGACCGTCGGACAAATCATTCAACGGCGATCCGTAATAGAAATTCTTCAATGCCGCATCATTGCCCACGTTCTTCGCGAACAAGGCCGGAAACGGCACGCCTTGCACAGCGGAGACCAACGGAATATCGGTCATCCCGAATTCCGCGTACTTCTGCGCTATCAACACCGCGGGCGCCGGATAGACGGTAGAGATTATCACGTCGGGACGGGCCGCGCGTATGTTCAGCATCGGCGCGGTCACGTCGGCGGCCCGCGGCGAGAAGCGTTCGAGGGCAACGATCTCGACGCCGAACCGCTGCGCGGCGGCTTTTGCCGCCACCCAGTGCGAATTTCCGAAGTCGTCGTCATGCGCGATGAAAGCAATTCGCTTGCCCTTTAGCTCCCTCGCCGCGAACTCCATAATCGTTCCGCCGACCGTGCGTTGCGTTCCGAGAAATGCGCCGAAGACATATCGTGTCGGCGGGAAGACGGCGATGTCGGCCGCGGCATTGATCATTGCGAACGGGATTTTTTCACGCGTCACGAATTCTTGCATCGCGACCGCAACGGCGCTGCAGGCGCCGCCATGCAACATGAATACTTTGTCGACAGTAACGAGTTTTTTTGCAACTGCGACCGCTTCGTTCGGATTGCATTTATCGTCTTCCACGAGCATCTTGATTTTGCGCCCGTGAATGCCGCCGTTCTTATTTACCTCCTCGTACCACATCTTTGCGGCTTGCAGCGGATCGAAGCCGAAAGAAGCGAGCGGGCCCGACATCGTCGCGAACATGCCGATCGTTATTTCAGTGTCGGTGAGTCCAGGTTCTGCGGCAGTGGCAGGCGCGACGAGCACGCCGATCATGGCCAGCGTCGCAAGCCTTGCCTTGAGACGAGCTGCAAACGACATGAATTACCTCCCTAAGCGTATTCAGAACTCTTGCGGTCAATCGAATTGCGAAGCGACATTGACAGCGGGAGCATCCGTGCTCTCGGCACGAAGGCGAATTTGATCTATGCCGAGTAAGATATGCTCGCGCATCACCGCCTCGGCATTCACAACATTGCCGGCTCGGATATAGTGAAAAATTCGGTGATGGAGATCATGCGAAGCCTTGATTCCTTCGGGCTTGTACCAATGCAATACACGATGGGAGCCGAGCGGAATCCGGCATGTACGATCGATCAACTCGGCCAGCACGCGGTTTCCGGCCAGGTCGATGATGGCGCCATGAAACTGGTCGTTCATCTCGGCCCAGGCCTCGCGATCCTCCTCCTGAAATCGACCTCGCTCGAGGATGGCGTCGCCGATCGCGAGAATGCGCTCGAGCGTCGCCAACGCATTCGCGCCGAGCCGGCGCTCGGCCGCCAGCCGGCACGCCATGCCTTCTAAATTGGCACGCACTTCGTGCGCCTCGACAACCTGCACCAGCGTGAAGCTGCGCACGGTATAGCCGCGCTTCGGCGCATACTCGAGCAATCCCTCCGACGAAAGAATGGCGAACGCGGCACGAACCGGGGTGCGCGATACGCCCAGTTCCTGACTGACCGGAATCTCCTGAAGATGGGTCCCCGCCTTTATTTGGCCCCGCAAGATGCGATCCCGGAGGTTGATGGCGATGGTCTCGGTACGCGACTTCACCTGCAAGAATGCCTCGTTCGTTCAGAATGATTTCATGGGCGGCGCCGAAGACCGTCGATGAAATCCGCAACCAACGCAAAGCCCCTTCTGGCGGTCGATCCGGCAAGACCGCCAGGCCAAGCGACGAGGCTCCCGCACGTGCGGATTAGCTTGCGCGCGCGATCTCACTCCAGCCCTCGGCTTTCTTCTTCTCCCACTGGGCAACGGATTCTTTTGCCACCTTCGACAAACGATCGAGAATCCCGAGATCGTTGTTCCATGCCAGTTCCAGCCGATGTCCCGACGGGTCGAAAAAGTAGATCGACTGACAGAATCCGTGGTCGACGGGGCCGAGAACTTCCACTCCGTTGGCTTGCAGCTTGCCCTTCATCGCAAGCAGCGTGTCCATATTCTCGACTTCAAGTGCCAGATGCTGAACCCAGGCCGGCGTGTTCGGATCCTTCTGTGCCGGCTCCGAGAGCGGGACATCGATAAAATCCAGCAGACTGCCATCGGCCAGCTGGAAGAACAGATTGATATGGGGGCTGAATTCCTTCGTCGAACCGACGTAATCGCTTCCTGCCGCCGCGGTCAATTGGAGGCCCAAGATCTCTGTATAAAAGTGCAAAGTTTTCTTCGCATCGCGGCATCGAAGCGCCATGTGGTGATATCGCTTGATCTGCATGTGAGACTCCCTGTCCTAGTTAAGGTTGAAGCACGAAGACCCGCACTGTGGTGGCATCAGGTTCTCGGAATTGGCCAGGCCCGTGATGTAAACCCCCGAAAATTGCACCCGGATTACCCACATTAGGCGATTGGCCACTGCGGCTGCCCGATTGGCAAGGTTACCACAGACAGCCGCAGCACACCCACTTATCGGCCGTCACAGACCGTCCTTGCCGTTCCAGAAGTACGTATCGGGCATCAACGTATGCGTTTTTCCGTTGAACTTGACGAACTTCGCCGCGCGGTGGCCGTCCCGGCGCTCTTTGTTGAAGGCAATCGGACCCGCCAGAATCTCGGTGTCGAAATCGAGCTTCTCGAGGGCATCGATGAATTTTTCACGCGTCAGTTGGCGACCGGCCATTTCGAGCGCGCGAGTGACCGCCATCGCCGAAGGTATGCCGTTGACCATGAACGCGGCGGGCGTACGATCCGGATAGTATTGCTTATACAGTTGGATCCATTTCTGCTGCCTCGGTCCTTCCGGCAGTTCGTTGTTGCCAATTCCATAGTAGAAATTGATCAATGCAGCGTCGTTGCCGACATTCTTCGCGAACATTGCCGGGACGGGCACGCCCTGCACGGCCTGGACCAACGGAATATTGGTCATGCCGTACTCGGCATATTTCTGCGCAATCAAGACCGCCGGCGATGGATAAGCCGTCGAAATAATGACGTCGGGTTTGGCTTCCCGGATCTTGAGCAGCGGCGCCGTGACGTCGGCGATACGCGGCGAAATCCGTTCGACGGCGACCACCTCGATGCCCAGGCGTTTGGCCGTGGCGCTTGCGGTCGACCAGTTCGCGTTGCCGAATTCGTCGTCGTGCGCGATATAGGCGATTCGCTTCGCCTTGAGAGCCTTTGCCGCAAACTCGACAATGGTCGCGCCCACTACGCGTTGCGTGCCGCCGAAGGCGCCAAAAACATAGCGCGTCGGCGGAATTACGGCGCTGTCACCCGCGGCATTGATCATGACGAACGGGACTTTTTCACGCAGGACAAATTCTTGCGCCGCGACGGTGGCGGCGGTGCAAGCGCCGCCATGGACGATGAACACCTTGTCGACCGAGACCAGCTTCTTCACAACGGTCACGACTTCGACCGGATTGCACTTATCGTCCTCCGTCAAGATCTTGATTTTCCTGCCGTGAATGCCGCCCTTCTTGTTGATTTCCTCGTACCACATCTTTGCCGCCTGCAGCGGATCGACGCCGAACGCGGCGAGCGGTCCCGACAGGGGATTGAACATACCGATAGTGATCTCGTTGTCGGTCAGCCCTGGGTCCGCGGCGCCCGCGGGGCCGGAAACTGCCGCGATCGCGGCCAACGCAACCAAGGCCCTGCGTAAACCTATGTGCAATGTCGTAAGCATTCGACTCCTCCCGTTTCGCCAGAATTGTCGGCAACACATTCCGTGTTCAGACATTGGGCGTATCGACTTGTTGACTGTCAGCCACAGGCTACCCGTTGAGAAATTCAGTGACGCCAATTAATCGCGTATCGGTCGGACGCCGCGGAAGCGACGTCCATATGCCCTACCGATCGACGGCCTTCTCGAGCGCGCCCCAGAGACGTTCCATTTTTACGACCTTGTCATCCATGAGACCCAGCCGAGCGGCCTCTTCCCTGTACCGCGCCGATGTAGCGCTCTTGAAATAGATTTCCAGCGCCGCGAGCGATTCCACCGCATAAAGCATCTGATATCCGGGCCACCCATCCGGATCGACCTGAGCCAATTTGTAGCGACGCGCCCAAAGAAAGCCAGGCTGGCTGACCACGTCTTTCAAATGAACATTATCGAGATAGTCGAAAACCTTCTTGTGACTTGCCGGATTTACCCAGAAGCGCACGAAATAGAGTGCCGGTGCATTCATGTCAGTCCCCTCCGTTCGCTCACGCGTGTTAGCGATTTCTCTTAAGGCCAGCGGCCACGACCAATTATGACGGCGCCATAATCTTCCGAACGTCGGCCCTTGTCGGTTGCGTCTCGCGCGGAACGCGATTTCGTGAATCCGACGGCAAAATTCAGAGCGCCCACAAACATCCGACTGCATACGTTTCATGAATCTATGAATACACAGA
Organism: Alphaproteobacteria bacterium; assembly: GCA_050186335.1. GTDB lineage: Bacteria > Pseudomonadota > Alphaproteobacteria > Bin65 > Bin65 > JBFWYO01. Next base: position 34,818 of record JBFWYO010000045.1, read on the forward strand.
ATATCAGTTTGGTCCAAAGGCAACAAGGTTTTTAGCCTTTTTGGGCATAAGGAAATTCAACATTGACGGTTTATGTATCCATATGTATCCAACACTCTCAGAGGTTTAGATAGACCGGCGGCTCCTTCGGTCGGCTTTTCTCTGTCGTTCGAACTACCGAATTTAGGAGGCCGCGACGCTCGACAAAGTGGTAGCAAAGCTACCTGCGCCGAGGCGGCTTGAGGTTGCACACGACGACAAAGCTAGGGTGATCAGCATGAAGATCGTGACTTTCGAAATCGCGACGCCGGTCGGCGTCATGACGAGGCTCGGAGCCTTTGCCGACGGCAACGAAACGGGACGGGTAATAGATCTCAATGCCGCGTTTGGCCGGTATCTCGCCGCGGAGACCAGCGAGCCGACGCCGAAGGAGATGGCGAATCTGCGCACGCCGACGGACATGATCGGATGGCTCCGCGCGGGCGCGGAGGGCAGAAAAGCCGCGACAGCCGCAATTGCGTACGCACTTAAGCATCCCGGTCAAGCGGGAGTCGACGGCGAGCGGCTCATCTATCAACGCAACGAAGTGCGCCTCTTGGCGCCGTTGCCCCGGCCTTTGTCATTCCGCGATTTCTCGATCTACGAAGAGCATATGACCAAGGCGCAATTCATGCCTCTGGTCGGCGGCAAGCCCTGGGTACGCGATCCGTTGTGGTACACGAATCCGCCCTACTACAAAGGCAGCTGTGCTGGCATCCGAGGGCCGGAAGATCCGGTGCCGTGGCCGTACTATACCGAGTTGCTGGATCTGGAATTGGAGATTGGCATTATCGTCGGCAAGCAGGGCCGCAATCTTACTTTCGAACAGGCCGCCGAGCACATCGGCGGTTATACAATCCTGATCGACTCAAGCGCCCGCGACGGGTTCAAACGCGAGCCGTTTGGTCCGACCAAGCGCAAAGACTTTCACACTGCACTTGGACCATGCCTCGTGACCCCGGACGAGATCGATTTTGCCAACTTGAAATGCCGAATCGAAGTCGATGGGGAACTCTGGTTCGAAGGCACGACGGGCGCGCCCCACGCGTTCACGCCTGCCCAGCTCGTTGCCTACTCCTCGGACAATGAGGATCTTTACCCAGGCGATTTGATCGGCACGGGTACTGTGGGGTTTGGCTGCTCGCAGGATTTGCACAAATGGATCAAGATCGGCCAAACGGCCACCTTCACGGTCGAGAAGATCGGATCGATGCATTTGAAGGTCGTCAAGGGCGATGAGGTCGTCAAGCACGTGAACGGCATGAAGGGTTTGTTGCCGATCCCGAAAGCGCCGGCGTAGGGATCGACCGTACCCACATGCAGCCGCCAGGTCATCAGGGACGCACCCGCGGCAGGCGACGCTGTCTAGCGCGCCGCCTGATTGTTTGCAGCCGCGTTTTGGTGCCGCGCAGGAGTATGCTCAATACGCGAAAAGGCGAACTCTGCTTGGCGATGGGGGCTCAACGATGACCGTGGATGTTCTGGCCTTCTCGGGAACCGGCAGAACAGGTTCGCTAAGCCAGGCATTGCTTATCGCCGCCACTGCGGAGTTGCAGTTGCTCGGCGCAACGGTTCGGGAAATCGACTTACGTTCGTTCAATATTCCGATTTACGACGGCGATCAGGAGATGGCACAGGGATTGCCCCGCGGGGCCTACGAACTGAGGGAACTCGTCAAGGGCTATGACACGCTGCTGATCTCATCGACCGATTACAATGGCGGCGTCGTCCCATTGCTCAAGAACGCGCTCGATTGGGTGTCGCGACCGCATAAAGACGAAGCGAATTTGTCGGCAATCGAGAGAAAGACGGTTGCTTTGATATCCTGTGCCCTGGGAATGTATGGCGGATCGCGCGCGCAAAATCATCTGCGTCAAACGTTCCAGGTGATGCGGTGCATCGTCATTCCCGATACCGTATGCATACCGTTTGCCGATAAGGCGTTCGACGCCAACGGCACGCTGACGAGCCAGGTCTCCAAGGACATGCTCAAGATGGCTATGCGCGAACTGGTCAGGGTTTCGGCCGCATTTGCAGCTGCCAAATCTCGCGCCACGACATAATGATTGCCGTCCGTGGCTTGATGGCTGGGTAACGCCGGGGCAATGCCTGACCAACGGAGCGCCGAATTGCACCGATCGCGCCGCCCCCCGGCTGTCGTGCGCTCAGAATTCGAAGCTCAGGCCTTTACAGCTTCTTCCGCGCACTGCCTTGATTCCATGCTTGTGCGCATCAACGACGCCATCGAACAAGAGCCACCAGGCGATACCCGCCTCGACGATGGCTTCTTCCACCAAATCCCACTTCCGATCGTCGGTGATGTACTTATCCAACAGTTCGACGATGCTGCCGTGCTCTTCGTCCGCGGCGTCGTGACCGGAGAACCACGCCACGTCTTTGTCCGTCCAGCCAAGATCGCGTTTCAAGCGATTGAGCTCGAAGCCAAAGTACCCGCTGTCACGAACGACGCGTTCGAGACCCGATGCGACCGCGATCCCTTCTTCCCAGCTTCGATCCGCAATGCCGTAGAGCACGTCGAACGTGATCAACGTAGTTGCCAGCGGCTCGACGGATTGCAAATCGGAAAGCGTTCGCCCGGCGGCCCGGCCGAGGCTGGTCGCCAGGAGCTGCCGATGGTTCATGCCCACCCTGGGATCCTCCACGTCCTCCTCCGACAGAACTTCGAGCAAGGCGCGCCGGAGTTCCGGATGCGGGCAGTTCGAATAGACGTGACCGCGAAATTTGAACACTGTCCGCGTCCACAGCGACATTTGATCGACCCACAGAGCGGCAATGGCAGGCGTCAGCTTCGGCAGGGAAATCCACTTGCTTGATGCCATGTAATGGTCAAAGCGCTGTTTGATCGCAGGGTAGACATCTGCGAACTTCCGAACGCCGCCATCTTTATTGCTTGAACTAGACATGCGACCGTTTCCCATCATGGTTAGATGATTCGACACTCTATCGGCACATACGCACCTATTTGCAAACTGCAGACTTTCCAGCACGCAGACCGAAACCGGCATACACGCATCACCCACAAATGAGTCTGAAGCCATACCCGACAATGCACGGCGCTTCCTGACCGTTCGAGCCGAGTGGACTCTGTGCTCCAGCAGATAGCCAAGTTGCGCGCATGGCCGATTATCCGAAGTTCGCGCCGTAAGACAAGTGAACGAGGCTTTTGCCGATCACACATGTCTACAAGCTGAAGACCGCGCAGATGCGAAAGCGCCGCCCATCGACCGGCAAGTCGGCGGCGGACACAAACGATCAGGCGGCAAGCCGCGCCCTTTCGTAATCGAATGCCAGCGGCTCTATTTCCTTGCGGAAAATCGCCTGAACGCGTTGCTCTGAAAGCGGGAAGCTGAATTGCGCGTTGCGCATCCGGATGCGGTGCTGCAATTGCTCCTCCACCAATTGGCCAAGCAGTTGCCAATCAGCGCCGCTGAGCTGTTCGTCGGCGATTCCGCCGATGCCGGCCAGCATATGATCGAATTCGTCGTCGAAAACTTTCGCGCACGCATCGGCAATCATGTCTGATATGCCGCCTTTACCCTTAAGCGCCTTGCCTTCGGAAAAAAGCGTGCAATAGCCACCCTCGGTGAACTTGCAGGCCCGCATGCCGATGGCACCATACGTATCCTGGTGCCGGTAACGCAACGCGGTCAGAGAGTCTTCCTCGGGCCAGCTTTCCAAAATCGCCGGATGAATGCGTGCCGTGCCCTTGGGGCGTATGGCGTCGTACAGATCGGCAAATGCGCAGTAATGCGCAAACTCCGCGCGTAGACCTTCAAGCGTGTCGAGAATTTCATGCCGATCGAGCGAAACATCGATGTTGGGTGTATTGTTGACCAGGTTTTTCAGCGTTCCCAGGAATACGCCACCGCGATCGAACTTGCCCACACCCGAACCCCAGAACTCCTTGAAGCACTGCCGCGCGAGCCAGAGCATGTCTGTTTTTGCGCTGCGCATCGGCGCGGTCCAATAGGTACGCACGATTTCGGCTTCTCCGGCCCACAATGGAGCGGCCAGCGCAATCAGATCGCCAACTTCCTGCTTCACTTGCATGATGTGTCCCATCGTGTTCTTCACAATTGCGCGGCGCAATCAGGCCTATTCTCGAGCTTCATTCAAGTCTGCATCGCTTGCGCTCCGTGCCGCCGATCGTCCGACGAGGAACAATCAGCCTGCTCAGTCCAGGGAGCGCAATTTAGCTTCCGCTGGAAGCGACAGAAAGCGGGTAATTGGCCGCGCTATGAATTGCCATCGCCGCTTCCAACGGAACGCGCCAAATCATTCGTTGATCATATCGCCGACCAGTTTCCAGTATTGGCCATCGAAGCGCGCCATCCGCATTTGATGAATCGGGAACCGGTTCTGCTGTGTCGTGCTGAGCTCCACGCCGGGAATCATCAGATCAGGCACCAATTTCTTGAGATTGCACGCCTGGTTCAGCACATTTTCACGTGTCAGTTCATCGCCGCACTGCTTGATGACATGCGCCATCGTCTGCGCGACCGTATAGCCAAGCGCGACGAGATTGTCGTTGGGATCGAGATCGGCGCCATATTTCTTCATGAAGGCGCCATACCGCTTCATGCCCGCATCGTCGGCCCAGATGGGATCCGAGTAGTCCTTGAGGATCTTTCCGGCGACGGTACCGATGCTCTTGTCGAGGCCGGCCGGTTTTAACACCGAAGGTATTGAAGCCGTGCCCGACAGGATCAACTTCAGCGGATTCCAGCCTAAATCGGCGCTCTTGCGAATTGCCTGACTCGTATGTTTCGGCGTCCCGATAATCATGAAGACATTGGCGCCGGTGGCCTGGAGCGCAATGATCTGAGCGTCGACAGTGGGATCCGTAACCTCATAGCTGGTTTCCTTGACGACCGACTTCGCCGCATCGCCAAGCCCCGCTTTGACGGCGGCCAGCATCGACTTACCAAAGTCGTCATTCTGGTACATCATAACGACTTTCGGATCCTTGACGTTGGCACGAATGAACTTGCCGCACGCCTTGCCTTCGAAGTCATAGCTGGGCAGGAATCCGACACTCCACGGGGATTTTTTCGGATCGCCGAATAGCGGAATGCCGGAAAAGCCGAACAGCTGCGGCACTTTCTTCGAAGCAAGATAACGCTGCACTGCGACGC
>JBFWYO010000046.1:0-39623 GCA_050186335.1 Alphaproteobacteria bacterium
GCTCCACAATTTATATGAAAAATCATATAAATGGCAAGAGGCTCATGGAGGCGACAGCATGCACCCGGCTCGCAAGCAGCGCGGCACGGTTTCCGGCCCCGCCCCGGCCAGGGTCGCGCGTGCGCGTCCAGATCCCGTCGTGCCCGCCGGCGCCGCAGACCCCGCCAATTTCGCCGACGATTACCTATTATATCTGTTGGCCCGCGCCAGCCTGCAGGCGAGCCGCCAGTTCCATCAGATCGTCCGGGCGCGTGGGCTGCAGGTTCCGGAATGGCGCGTGCTGGCCTCGATCTATGCGACGCCGCGCACGATCGGCGATCTGGCCGACCGCACGCTGTTGAAGCAGCCGACCCTGACCAAGATCATCGATCGCATGGAGCGCGCGGGCTGGGTCGAACGCCAAGCCGATCGAGGCGACGGACGGCGCGTCAAGGTTGCCATCACCGCCGCCGCCAAGCGCAAGACCGGGACCCTGATGGATCTCGCGCGCGAGCACGAACGCGGCGTGCTCGCCGGCTACTCCGCGAAAGAGGCGGCCGACCTGAAAAAGACGCTGCAGCTGCTGATCGACCGAACCAATTGACGACACAGCATGCGTCGGCCATTTTTCCGTTCGGACGGGGCGCACGCGGCTAAGCATGAGGCGACGCACGCACGTTCAATCTCACCCCTGCAACAGCGCAAAGCCGAGATCGTCAACGGCGATCACGCCAGCGGCGGGAGCACGCGGCCTTTGTCGACGACGACCGTATTGTCCAGCGAGACCGTGCAGTTGCGCATCGGCAGATCGAAATGGCCGCGGCTGAATCTTCCGGCTTCCTCGTTGGCGCCGGTCGAATAGAGGAAGTTTCCGGCGAAGGCGCGCAACTCGGTGCCGTTGACGTCGCGCTTATCGTACATGACCAGCGAGTCCCAGCGTGCGGCCGGGTTCATGCCCCAGCCGACATGGGAGACGGCGTAGGCGTCGCGATCGTTCCACACCGCGAAATAGCTGCGCATCAGATCGGCGTCCAGGCCCTCGCCTTCGATCGCCACCACGTAATCGTCCTCGACGCGCAGCGTGACCGGCCGTTCGATGTAGCGCTTGAACGTCAGGTTGGCGTCGCCCGGCGACAGCACCACGGTGCCGTTGGCCGCGTGCGGCTTGGGGAAACACAGGCACAACCCCGCCGGCCAATACGATACGCGGCCGGGTTGATCGACGAATCCGGCCGAGCCCCGACCGAATGCACCGTCGAGATTGACGCGAAGATCGGTGCCGGCATCCGACGTCACGCGCATTTCCTTCGCGGCACCGATCATCCTGACGCCGAGTTCGATTTTCTCGCGCAAGGCCGGGTCCGGCATCAGGCGCTCGAGCACTTCCGGATGCTCGTCGCTGATCATGAACAGCCGCGATCCGGCGGCGAGAATCTTCTTCAGTTCCGGCGTATGCAGCATGCCTTCGACGGTCACGTCGATCACGATGCTGGCTTGGCAGAGTGCACTGACCACCGGCGGCAATTCCTGGACCGCCAGCGTGCGCCCGGTCGAACGCACCGGAATACTGTCTTCGACCGGCGGCGTCGGCATGATCACGTGAAACGGCTTGGCGCCGAGACGCAGCGCGGCCAGTTCGGCCAGATGCACGGTGACCGGACGCGATTGGGTTTCGGACAGGATCGCAACCGCATCGCCCGGCTTGATCTTGCACAGATCGAACGTGCGCACGAAACAGTCGATCCATTTGGCTTCGATGCGTTCGCGCAGCATGGCGGCGCTCCCTTGTTCGTGCCGGCTATTTCAAATCGGCCGGCGGCGTCGGATTGTAATGCTTCGGCTTGGCGCCGCCCAGCGCCCGCCGCGCGAGCGCATCGGCCGGTGTTTCCAGCAGCGACGCGGCGGCCAGTGCCTGCTTCCGATCGACCGGTACTTTTATGTCCTGGGCATTCGGCGGCGGCATCATGTCGGCGTGGTAATAGGCGATCTTCTGCTTGGCCCGATCAAGCCGCTTAGAGAGATCGAGCTCGCGCTTGTTGGCGCCTTTCGGTTTCACGCACACGCCGTCGACCATTTCCAGGTCGTGCCACCATTGTTTGACCGGGTTGCGCCGGCCGTTGCCGACCTTGTCGTCGAGCTTGGCGATCCACTTGCGCAGGAACGGGAACTTGATGGCGCCCCAGAGAAACGTGTTGTGCACCAGCAAGCCTTCGTGGTTGTACGGGCACGTCTTCATGCACCGGCCGCACGCCGAACCGTGCGGATTGGTGACGCGGTAGCGCGTACAGCGTTCGGCATCCGGCTTCCAGATTTCGTAGCCGTTGAACATCACCTTGTTGCCCCACGAGATCGCGTCGCACGGACACTCGCGCGCGCATTTCATGCACTTCGAGCACATGTCCTGCAGGCCGAAATCGACGGGCAGGTCCTCGGTCAGCGGCATGTCGGTGGTGACAATGGCGGATTTGAATCGGGGGCCGACGAACGGGTTGAGCACCAGTTCGCCGATGCGGCTCATTTCGCCCAGGCCGGCCCAGAGGATCAGCGGGATATGGTTGACGTCGCTGTCCAGGTTCGAATGCGCGCGCGCCGCGAAGCCCAGCGCGCGAATGTGCGCCGCCATGAGCCCGGCGATCTCGGCACCCCGCAAATAGCCCCGCATGCTCTGCGCGCCGCTGATCCAGTCGTCGCCCGACGCCCCTTCCATGGTTTCGAAGCCCTGGTCGATCAGCAGCACGATGGCGTTGGCGTGTGCGGGTTCGATCGGGCGGCCGTCCTCGCGGTGGGAATGCCAGGCATATTCCTTGGCGCGGCAGATGCCGGTCAGATCGGCGCCCAGGAAATAGCTCAGCGATTTGATCGCCTTGGCGTTGCGCGCCGGGTCGTCGCATGCGGAATCGACCTCGTCGGCGACCGGCCCGTCCTGCAGCGGCACCATCGCGCGCATCAGCGGCACCATCGCATTGGCGAACGGATGCTTGGTCGCGAACCGCGCGCGTTCGCGCTGGGCCTTGTCGCCCAGATCGCCGCGCAGCGCGCGCTCGAAGAAGGCGGCGCGTTTCGGCACGCGCGGCACTTCGTCGTCCAGAATCAATGTCGTCGGCCGCTCGACGCGCGCGATCTTTTCCATCTTGTATCTGCTGAGATGGGACGGGCGGCGCAGGCGGCGGCTTCGGTCCATGCCGGGGTCGACGCCGCCGAGCCCGAACCAATGCGGCGCAGATTCACTGAGCACGCGCGCCAAGCCCCGACGCGGCACGATCGGCCGATCCGCCGCCAACGGCATGTCGGTGGTGACCACGGCGAGCGCGAAATTGCCGCCGATGAACGGACACACGGCGCGACCGCGCTCCCGAAACACCACACCGGCGCGCTCGGCCAATGCCTCCGCATCGACATCGCTCTCGTTGCGCGTATGCGCGCGCGCGGGAAATCCCATTCGGCGAATGTAACCGGCAACGACCAGCGCGATCTCGCCGGCGCGCAGCGTCGCGTGATCCGCCGCGGCATTTTCGAGCCAGCCGGCGGCCAGATTGCCCGCCTCCACCGCGCGCGATTGCTCGACGACGACGATCAGCGCGTTCTTGTGGTAGGGCGCAAGCCGCGCGCCGTCGTCCGCGCGCAGGTACCAGGCATCGGAGTCGGCGGCGCAAACGCCGACCATCGATGCGTCGAGAAAGTAGCAGGCGGATTTCAGTTCATTCGCGAGCGCGCGCGGATCGTCCGGCAGCGGTGCCTGCTTCGGCGCCACGGCGCCGTCGCCGACCTGCTCGAACAGGCGCAAATAGCTCAGCATATGGCCGGTCAGGCCGCGCAGCGGCGCCCCCAGGCGGGGCGGCCGCGCCGGCCGGTCGGTCGCCGGCAAGACGTCCGCTCGCATCAGCCGCTCGAGCGGAAACGGCCCGAGATGGACCGGGCGCCGGCGGTTCGAGAACAATTTCATTTAACGCGCGGAATCTTGTTGGCGCATGACGCGATCATACAGCGACCCCGCACGCCACGCGCAAAGAAACGAATTCCCGTGATTTCGGGCGGACGACTTGGTCGTGTTTGACCGGGCGCCGCTATTCGGCGGCGACCTGCAAGCGACGCGCGGCCTTCTCCTTGTTCCAGTCCGCCATCACCTTGTGCGCCTTGGCGCGGGCCTGGGCGATGTATTCCTCGGTGCCGTCCTGATAGGTGAACTCGAGGCGATAGCCGTTCGGATCGAAGAAATAGATCGACTTTACGAAATGATGATCGGTAATGCCGACCACGGAAATGCCGTTGGCTTCCAGATGGTCCTTCATCTTCTGCACGGCCTCGACGGAATCGACGCGCAGCGCCATGTGGTTCACCCAGGCCGGCGTGTTGGGCGACGGATCCGGTGCGATGTCGTCGCCGAGATCGAAGAACGCGATGCACGAACCGTCGGTCATCTCGAAGAACAGGTGCACGTACGGGCAGTGCTGCCCCGTGCTCGGCACGTCTTCCGCGCGGATGATATGGACCAGCGGCAGGCCGAGAATGTCCTCGTAGAAATGCCGGGTTTCCTCGGCATCGCGGCATTTGTAGGCCCAGTGGTGCAGACCGCGAACCGGTTGCGGGCCCTTGTTGCTGGTGGTGCTGGTTTGAACTTGGCTCATGTTTCCTCCTGCTGCGACCCCCGGGGCACGGGTGGCGTTGCGTGCGTATAATCGGCAGCGGTAACTATAGGCCGGAATTGCACGTTTTCCAGCCCGCATTCTGCGGTCACGAAAAAGGGGCAGACCGTAACGGCCCGCCCCTCGACGAGGTCGGCGCCATGCGTACGACCTATTCGGCGGCGACCCGCAGGCGGCGTGCGGCCTTTTCCTTGTTCCAATCGGCCATCACCTTGTGCGCCTTGGCGCGCGCCTTCGCGACGTATTCCTCAGTGCCGTCCTGGTAGGTCAGTTCCAGCCGATACCCGTTCGGATCGAAGAAGTAGATCGACTTGATGAAATGATGATCGGTGACGCCGACGACCGGAATCCCGTGCGCTTCGAGGTGCGCCTTCATCTTATGCACCGCCTCGACGGAATCGACGCGCAGCGCCATGTGGTTCACCCAGGCCGGCGTGTTGGGCGACGGATCCGGTGCGATGTCGTCGCCCAGATCGAAGAACGCGACGCACGAGCCGTCGGTCATCTCGAAGAACAGATGCACGTAAGGGCAGTGCTGGCCGGTGCTCGGTACGTCGTCCGCGCGGATGATGTGGACCAGCGGCAGGCCCAGGATGTCCTCGTAGAAATGCCGGGTTTCCTCGGCATCGCGGCATTTATAAGCCCAGTGATGTAGGCCGCGGATCGGCAGCGGGCCTTCGTTGCTTGCCACCTGGTTTTGTCCTGACATGTGTCCTCCCGGCCTGGCCGCCCGATGCGGCTTGGACGGACCCCGCGCGTGTTGAATATTTTCAGTATACGGGGGAAACGCTTGATTTCCAATGTAACCACGGCATCCCGGCCCGGCGTCGCGCTCATGGTCGGCGCGATCGAGCCGGGCGATCCGCCGGACCAAGGATTCGATCCGATCAAGCGATCGCGCTGAGATCGCCGGTTCGATGTGCCCGGTCGGACTCGCTTCGATGCAAGGCGCCCGCCGCGAACTCGTTCTTAGAGCGGACATTTAGCCCTAGACTTGTCCGAATCATTACGTCAATTTTCTGTTTCAAATAATTGAGCAACCTAACGTTTGCTAGGTAAAACAACACATTAGCGTATGGGAGGAGCGACATGAAAGCATTGAAATCGATGTTGTTGGCGGGTGCCGCGGTATTCGCGGCTGCGCTGCCGGCGCAGGCCGACACGGTGATCACCATTGGGTCATGGGCGCCGCCGACCCACGGCGTCAATTCCGTCGTGCTGCCGTCGTTCGCGAGCTGCGTGAAAGACGCATCCAAGGGCAAGCTAACCGCCAAGATCGAGTACCCGCAAATCCCGCCACCCGACATGATGGATTCTGTGCGCGACGGCGTCATCGACATGACGTGGTTTTTCCACGGCTACAATCTCGGCCGGTATGTCGCCACGCAGCTGGTCGAACTGCCGGGCCTCGGAGTCGGCTCGGAAGCCGCCTCAATCGCCTATTGGCGCATCCACAACAAGCACCTCGCCAAGCTGGACGAACATAAGGGCGTGATGCTGATCAGCCTGATGGTGCACGGCGCCGGCGTGATTCAGACCAAGACGCCCATTACCAAGCTGGCCGACCTCAAAGGCATGAAAATCCGCGTGCCCGGCGGCATCGCGTCCGCCGTCGGCAAGGAACTGGGCGTGGTCGGCGTCAACGTGCCGGCGCCGAAAGTGTATGAGACGCTGTCGTCCGGCGTGGCCGACGGCGTGTTCATGCCGTTCGAAACCTCGAAAAGCTTCCGCCTGCGCGAAGTGGTCAAGAATTTCGTGATCATCCCCGGCGGCATGTACTACGGCAGCTTCGGCTACACCTTTAATCCGGACAAGTTCAAGAAGATGAGCAAGGACGAACAGGCCGCGCTGATGGCGTGTTCCGGCGAGAAGCTCGCGTCCGCGGCCGGCAAGATGTGGGACATCGCCGACAATTCGGCGATGGAGGAAAATAAGAAACTAGGCCTCAATGTGAAGATCGCCGACGCCGAAATGACCAAGGAGTTCGCGGCCATCGCCAAGAAGGTCGAAGACCAGTATATCGCCATGGTCGGCAACAAGTTCGATGCCAAAACGGCGCTCGCGGAACTGCGCCAGGTCGCCAAGAGCCTGCAGAAATAACCGTGCATGACGACTGAGTCGACGTCGCGGCAAATATTGTCGGATCCCAACCCCGCCTGGGCGCGGAAGCTCTCGGCGGGGTTGGACTCTCTTGCCGCCTATTTACTGCTTGTTCTCGTCATCCTCACCGTAATCGACGTTACCGGCCGGGAGCTGTTCAACCACCCGCTGCCGGGCGCGACCGAGCTGACGGTTGCAATCATGGCGCTTGCGGTGTTTTCCGTGCTGCCCTCCGTGTGCGCGCGCGAACAGAACATCACCGTGGACCTGATCGACATGTGGTCGCCCAACTGGACGATCAATCCGCGGCAGTTCGTGATGTGCATGATCGGCGCGCTATTCTGCGGCCTCGCCTCGTGGCGCGTCTGGATCGTCGCGGAACGCCATCGCACGACCGGCGAGATAACCGAGTATCTCGGTATCCCGATCTTCTACGTTACCTATTTCCTGTTTTTCATGTGCGTGGCGTCCTCAATTGCGCTCGCCTTCACCGCTTATCGCTATGCGCGCGGGTGCGGCCCAATGTCGCCCAGGCGGCGAGCCCACGGCCAAGCAACAAACGACGCTGCCTGACCGACCGGCCGGGCCAGGAACCAGGGGAATCGGCGCATGGAACTATCGCTGATCAGCTTTGCCATTCTGCTGGTCCTTATCGTGCTGCGTGTACCGATCGCCTTCGCGATGGGCGCGATCGGTTTTGTCGGCTTTATGGCGCTAACCAACCTCACGGCGGCCTCGTCGATGGTCGGGACGACGTTCGTCAAGACGGTCCAGAATTACGAACTTTCGGTCCTGCCGCTGTTCATTCTGATGGGCAACATCGTCTCGAAAGCCGGCATTTCGAGCGAACTCTACCGTGCGGCGCAGTCGTATCTGGGCCATCGACGCGGCGGGCTCGCGATGGCGACGGTGGTCGCCGCCGGCGGCTTCAGCGCGGTGTGCGGCTCGAGCCTGGCGACCGCCGCTACCATGGCCAAGGTCGCCATGCCCTCGATGCGCAAGTACGGCTACTCCGACAGTCTCGCCACGGCCTCGATCGCCGCCGGCGGCACGCTCGGAATCCTGATTCCACCCAGCGTCATCATGGTCATCTACGGGCTGATGACCGAGACCAGCATCCGCGAATTGTTCGCCGCCGGATTCCTGCCGGGTCTGCTCGGCATCATCCTGTATATGTGCGCGGTCCTCTGGTCGGTCTGGCGGCGGCCCGACTCCGGCCCGCGCGCCGAAAAGGCGACCAGGTCCGAAAAGATCGCCGCGCTGCTCGACATATGGGGCGTGCTTGCGCTGTTCGGCCTGGTCATGGGCGGCATCTATCTCGGGATTTTCACGCCGACCGAATCGGCGGGCGTCGGCGCCGGCGGAGCGATCCTGTTGGGGCTCGCGCGCCGACAACTGAACTGGACGTTGATCCGGGAGGTCTTGATCGACAGCGTGCGCACTTCGGCGACGCTGTTCTTCATTCTCATCGGCGCGCTGATTTTCTCGAATTTCATCGGCCGCGCCGGCCTGCCCGACGGGCTGCGCGGATGGGTCGAGGGCATGAAGCTTTCCCCCTACATGGTGATCGTTCTGATCTGCCTGATCTACATCGCCCTCGGCTGCATCCTGGAAAGTATCTCGATGCTGCTGCTGACCATTCCGGTGTTCTTCCCGATCGTCAAAGCGCTGGTGTTTCCGGACATGGACCCACGCTGGGTATTGGTATGGTTCGGCGTTCTCGCGGTCGTGGTGACCGAAATCAGCCTGATCACGCCGCCCGTGGGGCTGAACGTCTATGTACTCTCGGCGGTACTGCGTGACGTGAAAACGACGACGATATTCCGCGGCATCTTCCCGTTCATCACGGTCGACATCGTCCGCCTGACCATCATTATTTTCATCCCTCAGTTGTCGCTTTTGCTGCCGAAATTATTCTACGGGTAGGTAAGCTGTGCGGCACAAAGCATCGGATTCGATAATTTGCGGCGGAGGAAGGCATGAGTTCGACGACCATCCACATGAACGACGAACTGGACGAATATCTCGGCTCGGTCAGTTACCGCGAGCCCAAGGTGCTCGCCGAATTGCGCGAGGAAACGCGCAAGGACCCGCGTTTCGCCATGCAAATCTCCGGACTGCAGGGCCAGTTCATGGCGCTGCTGATCAAAGCGCTCGGCGTGAAGCACATTTTGGAGGTCGGCGTCTACACCGGTTATAGCTCGACGGCTATGGCGCTTGCCCTGCCGGCCGACGGCAAGATCATCGCGCTCGACATCAGCGAGGAATGGACCAACCTCGCGCGTAAATACTGGAAGAAAGCCGGTGTCGATCAGAAGATCGAACTGCGCCTGGCCCCGGCCGTCGAGACCATGGATGCGCTCATCAAGGAAGGAAAGACCGGCTGGTTCGACCTGATCTTCCTCGATGCCGACAAGTGGAACTACATCAATTATTGGGAACGCGGACTCAAGCTACTGCGCCAGGGCGGCATCATGATCGCCGACAACGTGTTGTTCCAGGGCGTTGTGCCGCATCGTTGGACCGATGAGATGCTGCACAAGCAATTTTCCAATCGCCCGGAAGCGGTGCGCATCGAACTGGTCAAGGCCACGCACGGCGCGCGCGAGTTCAACGCTTTTGCGCACAAGGACGAACGCGTCGACCTATCGATGCTGCCGGTCGGCGACGGTATTACGATCGCGCGCAAGCGCTGACGGGAGCGGCATCGATGCACGTGGCCATCATCGAGTATCGCTTGCGGCCCGGGCTCGATGCCGCATACGCCGAGATCGCGGCGCATCTTCACGAACTGGTGCAGCACATCGACGGTTTCATCTCGGTCGAGCGGTTCGAAAGCGTCGCCAAGCCCGGAAAATTCGTCTCCGTGTCGTACTGGCGCGACGAATCCGCCATCAAGGCCTGGCGCGACGACATGGAGCACAAGAAAGGCATGGCGAAGGGCAAGCGCGACATCTTCGCCGAATACCGGATCGTGATCTCGCACGCGATTAAGGATTACGACTTCAAGTCGCGGATGTCGGCTACGTCCTAGCGATTGGTCGGATAGCCGAGCGCCTTGCGCAGCATTCGTTGCACGGCACCGGCGCTCGCCTGCGACAGGATCGCCGAGATGTGCTGGTCCGGCCGCAACAGCACGAAGGTCCCCGGTTTCGCATCGAATGTTCGCGCGAGCCAGCCGTCGATATCGCCCACATCGCCCTTCGCCGGCCCGACGCGATAGGATTGCAGCGGCAGCGCGCCGCCGTTGAGTTTTTCGATCGCCCGCCATGCGCCCGTCGATTTGCCGGCGAAATACAGGCCCAGGAACTGCGCGCCGTTGCGCGTGAGATCGAACAGATATCCCTTCTGGCCGTTCGGCCGGCGCACACGCGGGTTGATCGCAGCCGGGCCGCCGCCCGGACCGAATGTCGACATGCTGTCATAGGCATAGGCGACCGACATCCGGCCGCCATTGACCAGCGCGCGGGCGAACGGGAAATCCTTGGACAGGCCGAGCACCGCCCCGCGGATGGCGCGCTCGGCGGCATTGACCGGCGCCAGGAAGCGCGCGGCGCGCTTGGTGGTTTGGATATTGTGCTGTGCCGCCGGGCGCCGCTCCTCGGTATAGGTATCGAGCAGGCGCTCCGGCGCCTTGCCTTCGAGTACGAGCGCCAGTTTCCAGCCGAGATTATCGGAATCCTGAATGCCGCTATTGCCGCCGCGCGCGCCGAACGGACTCATCAGATGCGCCGCGTCGCCCAGGAAGAACACGCGGCCGGCGCGAAAATCGTTCATCAGGTGCGTCCGATACATCCACGGCCCGACCCAGACGATCTCGAATTCGACATCCGGCCCGAGCCGCTCGCGGATGCGCTCGGCGGCGATCTCCGGCCGACTGACATCGTTGGGATCCGAATCCGGCGCCATCTGGAAATCCAGGCGCCAGACTTCGTCCGCCATCTTGTGTTGCCAGCACGCGCGGTTGCCGTTGAACGGCGCCTCGATCCATACCCAGCGCTCCATCGGGAATTGTTTATTGAAGCGCACGTCCGAGATACACCACTGATCCTCGGCATGTTCGGTGACCGGCTTGATGCGCATGGCCTCGCGCACCGGGCTGCCGACACCGTCGGCCGCCAAGACCCATTCGGCCTCGACTTCGTAAGTGCCATCCGGCGTTTCGACCGTCAGGACGACGAAGTCCTTTTCCTGCCGTACGCCGGTGACTCGATTCTTCCAGCGGAGCTCGATATTGCCGAGCTCCAGGATGCGCTCGACCAAAAACCACTCGGTGTAATACTGCTGCAGATTGACGAACGGCGGCTGCTTGGTGCTCGCATCGGGATCGAGGTTGAACGAATATATCTCGTCGTTGCCGCTCAGCACGCGGCCGACATGCCAGGTTTCGCCCTTCGCCTTGATGCGATCGTAGATGCCGAGCCGGTCGAAGATTTCGAGCGACTTGCGCGCGACGCAGGGGCCGCGCGAAGCAAAGCCGCGCACGCCGATCGTATTGTCTTCGTCGAGCAGCACGCCCTTGATGCCGCGATGCGCCAGGTCGCACGCTGCGGTCAAGCCGGTCAATCCGCCACCGACGACAACGACCTTATGGCGCACCCGCCGCCCGGTCCGCATTTCCTCCGGCGGCGCGAAAGCGTACTCAGGCAGTTCGTAGCCGAGCGTCGCGGCGGCGTTGGGCGGTCGAACGTGCAGGCTGTTCATGTCGGTCTCCGGCGGCGGCAATCCACGACCGGTATTCTGGCGCAAAGTGCCGCCGACGTCATCAGGTGCGGCGGAAATTGGGCCGGCGCTTCTCACGGAACGCCGCCAAGCCTTCCTTGTACTCCGGCGCCCCCACGAGCGAAGCCTGCAACCGCGCCTCCTCATCCATACAGGCGGTGTAGTCGAGCGACGGCGAGCGTTTCATCAGCTTCTTCTGCCCGGCGAACGCGCGCAAGGGACCGGCAGCGATGCGCCGACCGAGGCTTGTCGCCCACTCGCGCAACTTCGTCCCAGGCACTGCCCGGTTGACCAGACCCCAGGCTTCGGCCTGGCGCCCGCGTATGGTGTCTGCCGTATAGACCATTTCCATCGCGCGACCGTAACCGATCAGCCGCGGCAGGAAGAAATGCCCGCCCGAATCGAGCGCCACACCCAGATTGGCGAACGGCGACGACAGGCGCGCATTGTCCGCCGCGTAAACGATGTCGCACGCAAGCGCGATACCGAGGCCGACACCCATGGCGACGCCGTTGACCGCGGCGATGGTCGGTTTCGAGCAATCGTAGATCTGCTTGAGGACCGGATTGATCTCCCGCGTGATGATCGCGTACGCGTCCTCGTTCGGCTTGGCGGACGACAGATCGCGGCCGGCGCAGAACGCCTTGCCCTCGCCGGTCAGTAGCACGCAGCGCACCGCGTCGTTGGATTCGATATCGGCGAACACTGCGGCGAGCTCCCGCAGCATTTCGGGATTGGCGGCGTTCATGACCTTGGGCCGGTTGAGAACGATCGTGCGCAGGCCGTCGGCGTCGTTCACCAGCAGCGTCTTGTAGTCGGCCATGGTCACTGCCCTCCCTGTTTCGCCATCAGCGCCTTGAATTCGGCGACGCACACTTCCGAGCCGTTCTGATTCAAGATATCCCAGCGCATATCCATGACGCCGGACGCGGCGTCGCGATCTTCGAGCTTGGTGATTTCAACCCGCACGTTGATCGAATCGTTGATGAAGGTCGGTCGCGGATAACGGATACGGTCGCAGCCGTAATTTGCTATGACTGTGCGCGTCTCGGCCGGCAGCACGAGTCCGCCGGAGATCGCCAGAATCATCAAGCCGGGTGCGATGCGCTCGCCGAACATGCTTTCGGCGGCATAGACCGCATCCGAATGCATGAGGAACCAGTCGCCGGTGAACATGCACCAGTTGACCACATCGGTTTCGGTGACGGTGCGTCGCCGCGTCACCTCGAACTGCCCGACGAACATTTCGTCGTAATAGTGCTCGAGCAGGCGTTTTGTCATGCTGGCGTGCTCCCTTGGCCGGTCCGGCCGCGGGCGAAATGCCCCAGGCCGTTCAGATACAATTCGGTCGTCATGTCGATCAGTTCGTCGATGCCGATGGCGCCGCCCGGCCGGAACCAGCCGGGGATCCAGTTGCACATGCCGAACAGCGCGAACGTCAGCGGCGTTGACGCGCCGACCTTGGCGCGCGGCCCGTCGGCCCGCCCGATCGCCTCGTCGACGGCGCGGCGCACAATATCGAAATAGGCCTGCTGCTTGGCCAGGATCGCGCGCAGCTGCGCGCGATCCAGACAGTGCCGGTCGTTCAGGAGCGTGCGCACCTCCGCGAGATGCGCGCTGTAGTACGACAACTGCCGGCGCACGATCCGGCGCAGCCGCTCGCGCCCGGGCGGCAGCGCCGACAGGTCGGCCTCCAGCCCATCCATCAGCGCATCCATGCTGCGCGCGAGGATGGCAAACAGCACATCCGACTTCTTCTCGAAGTAATAATACAGCGCGCCCTTGCTGATGCAGGCCTTTGCCGCAATCGCATCCATCGACACGTCGAGATATCCGCTGTCGCTGAACAGCGCAGCGGCCGCGCGCTCGATGCGCAGCCGCTTGGCATCGGTCACTTCGGCGGGCTCGCGCCGCCGACTCATGGTTCAGCGCTCGGCATGCTTCCAGTACTCTTCCTTATGCGCCCGCTTGAGCACTTTGCCGGTCGGACCGCGCATCAGCGCGTCGCGAAACTCGATCGACTTCGGCACCTTGAAGGCGGCAAGATCCTTCCGGCACCATTTGACGATTTCGTCCTGCGTTGCGGATTGGCCCGGCCGCAGCACGACCAGCGCGTGGACCGCTTCGCCCCATTTCTCGTCGGGGACGCCGAAGACGCACACTTCGGCGACCGCAGGGTGCGCGGCGAGCGCGTTTTCCACATCGACCGGATAGACGTTGTAGCCTCCGGTGATGATCATGAACTGCTTGCGATCGACCAGAAACACGTAGCCTTCGTCGTCCAGTTTGCCCATGTCGCCGGTATGCAGCCAGCCGCCGCGCAGTGTTTCGGCGGTCAGATCGGGGTTGCGGAAATACTCCTTCATGACGAATTGGCCGCGTACGCAGACTTCGCCGACTTCGCCCGGAGGGCAAATCGAGCCGTCGGCGCGCACGATCTTGATTTCGGCGTGATGCATTGGTTTGCCGCACGATTGCAGCAGATGCTCGGCGCCGGCGAGCGCGCGATCGTGATCCTCCGGTGTCAGCTGCGTGTACCAGCCACCGGCACCCTCGGTGGAACCGTACCATTGGTCGAACTTGACGCCGGCGAAGGTTCGCAGCGCACGCCTGATCAGGGCAGTCGTCGTCGGCGCCGAGCCGTACGAAATGCGACGTACGGACGAAAGATCGAATTTGGACTGCTCGGCCACCGTGCAGACGCCGAGCAGCATGGTGGGCACCCAGACGGTGCGCGTAACCTTGTATTTCTGGATCAGGGTCAGACACGATTTCGGTTCGAACGCCTTCATGATGACGTTGGTAAAACCGAGCACCGCGTTCCAGGTATCCAGCACGCACGGCACGCCGGCGCCGGGCAGGCAATGCAGCCAGGTATCGTTGCGCTCCATGCCGAGATCGAGCAGCGTGTGGCAGGTCGAATGCATGTAATTGCGATGGGTCCACACGGCGGCTTTGGGCTCGCCGGTCGAGCCGGTCGTATAGCAAATCTGGGCGACATCGTTTTCCGCGACCTGCGCATCGGGCGGAGTTGCGGCACCACTCTGCAGCAGGGCCTCGTATGCCGCCATGTCGCTTTGCGCGTCGCCGGCGTCGACGGTGCGGACGTGCTTCGGCAGATCTGCCGCCAGCGCGGCAAAATCGCGCTGCAGAAACACCAGCTTGGCGCCGCAATGCTGCACGACCTGGGCGAATTCCTTGGCGGAGTAGCGGTAATTGAGTCCGACCCGGATGGCGCCAATGCGCGCCGCCGCAAACAGCACTTCGTTGAGTACCGGGCCATCGTGGCAGCATGACGCAATAACGTCGCCTTTGCCGATGCCGATCGCGCACAACGCGTTCGCTAGCCGATCGACGCGACGGTCGACCTCGGCCCAGCTATGCTCGAGCTTGTCGTATGCGTAGGCCAAGTGATCCGGGCGACGATGCGCCGAACTGCGCAGCGCCTCCGCAATCGTCGTCATCGACATCGAGCCCTCCCCTGCCCGCCGCGTCGGCCTAAAAACCGACCACGAGAATATCGTCCATCGACAATGGTGCGTCGTCGCCGTCGATGCCCAGTTCGGGGATCGCCAGGAAGCGCAAGCCCAATTGGTCGGTCATCGACTTCACGCGTAATAGACCTTCACGCCAATACGCGTTCTTGGTCTTGCCGTCGGCGATCGCCAGCCCGGCGCTGCGTGCGTGATGTTCGAGCGTCTCGTGCCAACGCGGCCACGACGACGGCAGGTGCGCCCAGAATTGCGGGTTCGGGCGCTCGGCCATGAACAGCGAGAAATAGGCATAGGACGCGCCGAGATTTCGCACCACGGCCTGCGATTCGGCGGGCGTCATGTGCGGCATATAGCGCTTGATGAAATAGCTTGCGGTCTGGAAATGGCGCGATTCGTCCTTCGCCATATACCCCATCACCTGGCGGAACAACGGATGCGTCGACTGCTTGGACAGATTGCCGTAGGTCAGCGTACCGACCGCCTCGCCCGAGGCGAAACTCGCGAGCAGCACCTGGAACCGGTATTTCTCGTAGGCGCCGAGATACCCGGTCCAGAACCGGTTGATGCTTTCCTGCGCCCAGGCGATGTTGCGCATCGCGGCAAATTCCATTTCGGATTGCGGCTTGAACCGATATGGGAATCCCGGCAGCAACCGGTCGCAGACCAGCTTGCCGATCAGATCATGATTGCCTTCGTCGCGCGTGATCGTCTGCAACATGCGACGCACGCATTCCTCTTCGCGTTCCTCGTAGGCGCCGATCATGGCGCGCGCGAACACGGTCGTGCCGGCCTGCTCGAAGACGGCGTCGATCGCGAACCAATATGCCAGCCCAAGTCGCTGCTCCGGCGAAAACGCCGTCGGATCGAGCGACGACCAATCGACGTCGCGAAACAGATCGTAATGGTCGCGCAGCGCGGTCTGGTACAGCGCCCAGAGCTTGGGATCGCCGTTCTCCCATGACAGCGGCAGAATGGCGTGTGGCAAGGTCGACGGCGCCGGCCAAGCGTCGTTATCCGCCGCGCCGAGGGCAAGCCAATCCGCGGTTTTCGGCTTGGGGAACTGATGCGACATGCGGGACTCCGAAGACGGCGGGTTTATTCTTAATATGACCGGTCAGTTTATAAATAGCGCGAGTCGGGCCGGGACGCAAGCCGGGACGCCGGGCGATCGTTACCGACTCCTCATTATGCCTTGTGGCAGCGCGCGCCGTTGGGTATGCAGCAGGCAACAGCGCTACAATACAAAGAGGTGACGCGATGGATCTCGGCATCCGCGGCCGCACGGCGATCGTCTGCGCCGCCAGTAAAGGCCTGGGTCGCGCCTGCGCCCGCGCGCTTGCCCGCGAGGGTGTCGATGTGACGATCACGGCGCGTGGCAAGGATGCTTTGGCGCAAACCGCCGACGAGATTCGCAAGGAATTCGGCGTGCGGGTGACCGCGGTCGAGGGCGATATCGCGACCGAAGCGGGCCGCACGGCGGCGCTGGCGGCCTGCCCCGAGCCGGACATCCTGATCAACAACGCCGGCGGACCGCCGGTCGGCGCGTTCCGGGACTGGCGCCGCGACGACTGGCTGAAGACCATCGATGCCAACATGCTGGCGCCGATTGAAATGATCCGTTTGACAGTCGATGCGATGATCGCGCGCCGCTTCGGCCGCATCGTCAACATCACATCGTATTCGGTGAAGGTGCCGGTCGCCGACCTCAGCTTGTCGAATGGCGCGCGCGCCGGATTGACCGGTTTCGTGGCCGGGGTTGCGCGCGACGTGGCGCTGCACAACGTGACGATCAACAATCTGTTGCCCGGCCCGTTCGAGACCGACCGCATGGTCATCAATACCGCCAAGCGCGCCGCCGCCGCCGGCAAGACGCCGCAGCAGATGCGCGCCGAGGCCGAAGCGCAAAGCCCGGCCAGGCGGTGGGGTGCCGCCAGCGAATTCGGCGACGCCTGCGCCTTCCTGTGCAGCGCCCAGGCCGGCTATATCGTCGGCCAGAATCTGGTGGTCGACGGCGGCATTGCGCGGACCCTTATGTAGGGTTCGGCGCGGTTGCGAACGGGCCGGTTTCGGCCCATTCTGGACCAAAATAGCGGTGCCGCGATCGAGACGACGGTGCCCGGAGGAAATCGCGGAGAGACGATGTCCATTCAAACCACCCCGAACATGCCGAGCCCGGACGAATTGGCCGCCCGCGCCCGTGCCATCGCGCCGGCCATTCGCAGCCGTGCGCGCGAGGCCGAACAACAGACCTGCGTGCCCGAGGCGACGCTGGACGAATTCCGCTCCGCCGAGTTGTACCGCACCATGCAGCCGAAGCGCTTCGGAGGCTACGAGTACGATTTCGGCGCCATGGTCGATATCAGTTACGAGATCGGCCGCGGCTGCGCCTCGACCGCCTGGGTCACCGGCCTCTACATCGTGCACAACTGGATTCTGGGCCAGTTCGCCGATGAGGCGCAGCACGATGTCTGGGACGACACGCCCTGGGCGGTCATCTCCGGCTCATATCCGCCGGCCGGCAAGGCGACGCGCGTGGACGGCGGCTTCCGCCTGTCCGGCTCGTTCGGCTTTTCGAGCGGCTGCGACGGCTCGCAATGGACGATTTGCGGGGCGATGATCCCGCCCAAGAAAGACGGCGAGAAGCCGAAGCCCGGCTTCATGCTGGTGCCGGCGAAGGATTATAAGATCGATCAGAGCAGCTGGGACACGGTGGGTCTGCGCGGCAGCGGCACCAAGACGCTGTTCATCGACGATATTTTCGTACCCGAGCACCGCATCCTGTACTTCGAAGATGCGTCGAGCCCAAACGCGCCGGGCACGGCGGTCAACAAGGATCCGCTGTTCCAGATCCCGTTCCTGGCCCTGATCCCCTACTCGCTCGCGACGCCGTCCATCGGTGCGGTCAGCGCGGCGATCGACGATTTCATCGACACCACGTCGGGACGGGCCACGCGCGGCGCCGTCAAGGGCGCCGGCATGAAGATGATCGAGTTCGCGACCGTGCAGCTGCGCATCGCCGAAGCGGCCGCCAATGTCGATGCCGCGCGACTATTGCAAAAGAACGATTGCCGCGAGACCTATGCCGAGGTGATCAAGAACGGCATCGTTTCGATGCCCTCGCGTATGCGCAATCGGCGCAATCACGCCTTCGTCACGCGCTCCATGAAACAATCGATCGACGGCTTGTTCACGGCGCTCGGCGGCCACGGCCTGTACCTGAGCACCGAAATCCAGCGCGCCTGGCGCGACGTGCATGCGATTGCGGCCCATGTCAGCTTGAACTGGGACGCGGTCGGCTCGATGTACGGGCAGCACCGGTTCGGACTGGAACCGCAGGGCCAATACTGAGACGGCGATGATCAACCTGATCGACATCCGCTATGTGCGCATGGGCACCGACGATATCGAGCGCTGCGTCGATTTCGCCACGCGCATGGTCGGGCTTCAAGTCGTACGGCGCGACGAGAATGCGGCCTACGTGCGCGGCGACGACCGCGATCACAACATCGTCTACTTCAAGGGCGATCCGAGCGATCACACGCTCGGCCTGGAGGTCCGTACGGTCGAAGAACTGGCGGCGGCGAGCGCCGAACTTGAAGCCGCCGGCCACGCGGTGCGCCAGGGTACCGATGCCGAAGCGGCCGAGCGGCGCGTGCTGCGCTTCGCCACGTTCAAGGATCCGACCGGCAACAAGGTCGACCTGGTCGTCCGGCCCTACCACAGCGGGGAGCGCTACTATGGCGCGCGCGACGCGGGGATCCAGGATTTCAGCCATGTCGGCCTGAAATCGAGCAACGCGCCGCGCGACGAGGCGTTCTGGTGCAAGCATTTCAACATGCGCGTGAATGACTGGATCGGACCGGCCCCGTTGATGAGCTTCGATCACGTCCATCATCGGGTCGCGCTGTTCCCGACCGACCGGCCGGGCATCCAGCACATCAACTTCCAGGTTAACGGCATCGACGACATCATGAAGTCCTGGTACTTCCTGCAGAAGCACCAGGTGAAGATCATGTTCGGTCCCGGGCGGCATCCGTCGTCCAGCGCGATGTTTTTGTACTTCGAAGGACCGGGCAGGATCATCTACGAATATTCCCATGGCGTGCGCCACCTGCACGACGGCGACGGTTGGCGCGCCCGGCAATTTCCGTTCGAACAATATTCGTTCTGCATGTGGGGCGCCGTGCCGCAGATCGAAGAATTCGACACAGTCAAGAAATAGGATCACATGGCAACGATTTTCGGCAAGCTGGGCGAGCCTATCGAACAGACGCAGATTCGCGTGCGCAAGGCGGCGCGCGCCCTGCCCCGACACGGGCTGGGCCATGCCTATGGGCACGTCTCGGCGCGGCTCGACGACAAGAGCTTCCTGGTTTGCGCACCCAAGCCGATGGGCAATATCGGCGTCGGCGAGCGCGGCACCGTGGTGCCGATCGAGGGCTCGCTGCCGGAGGGCGTGCTCGGCGAGGTGCGGTGCCACCAGCAAATCTACAAGCGCCGGCCGGACGTCAACGGCATCATCCGCACCTTCCTGCGCGACGTCATGACGCTTTCGACGTTCCGCCTGACGCCCCAGGCGCGGATCGGCTTTGGAACCTACTTCGCGCCGCATCCGCCGCTGTGGGACGACCCGGCGCTGCTGCGCGACGACGGTGCGGCGGCGAAATTGGCCGACACGCTGGGACAGGCAAAAGCCATCGTCATGCGCGCCAACGGTTGCATCCTGACCGGCGGCACGATCGAGGAAGCGTTGGTGATGGCGTTCTATCTCGAAGAGGCGGCGCACACGGAACTGGCGGCGCTCGCCATCGGCAAGAATGCGGAAGGCGCCATCCTGACGCCGGAACAAGTCAAGGCGCGCGCGGTCAGCGCCGGCGGCGTCTACGAGCGGATGTGGGACTATCTGACGTTCGGCGATCCGGAATGAACCGACTTCGCGGCTCGCGACCGTTTTCAATTTTCAACATGAGGGAATGACCATGCGTATCGTTGCGTTCAAAAAGGGTGCCAAGTCCGGACTCGCCGTCCGGCGCGGCGACGAGCTGATCGACCTGTCGATTGCGGCACCGAAACTGCCGAACGAATTGGGTGCGCTGCTGGCGATGCCGGGCGGCCTGAAGGCGGCCAAGGATGCGGCCAAGAACGCCAAGGGCAAGGCGGTCATCAAGGGGGCGATTACCTATCTGCCGCCGATCGCCAATCCGTCCAAGATCATCTGCGTGGGCTTGAACTATCTCGATCACGCCAAGGAAAGCCCGTACAAGGACGCGCCCAAGTACCCGGTGCTGTTCAACCGCTTCGTTTCGACCTTCGTGGCGCACGGCCAACCGCTGCTCGCCCCGTTCCTGTCGCCGCAGTTCGACTATGAGGGCGAACTCGTGATCGTGATCGGCAAGAAGGGCCGCCACATTCCGAAAGCCAAGGCATTGTCATATGTCGCCGGCTATTCGATCTTCAACGACGGTTCGGTGCGCGACTATCAGTTCAAGAGCACCCAGTGGATGATGGGCAAGAATTTTGACGGCACCGGCGCCTTCGGTCCCGACTTTGTGAGCGCCGACGAAGTGCCGGCCGGTGCCTCGGGCCTCAAGCTGGAAACCCGCCTCAACGGCAAGGTCATGCAGAAAGCCAATACGCGCGACATGATCTTCGACACCGCAACGCTGGTCGAAACCTGCTCGTCGGCGATGACGCTGATGCCGGGCGACATCATCGTCAGCGGCACGCCGGCCGGCATCGGCCATGCGCGCGTTCCGCCGGTCTACATGAAGGGCGGCGACGTGTGCGAAGTGGAAATCGAAGGCATCGGCGTGCTGCGCAACCCAGTGCGCAACGAAAAGAAGAAATAAATCTTTCGATTGTCACCCCGGACAAACGCCCTTTTGCGCAGGTCCGGGGTCCAGGAGCGGTAAAGTCGGTTAGACCCTGGACCCCTTCGCTCCGCTGCGCTTTGGCCGGGGCGACAATTGATGCAGTTCGAAACGAGAAACGGGGCCGATCGGCCCCGTTTTTTTGTCGCCGTGCCACGACCCGCTCTACGTCAGCGGCAGCGTCGAATGTTTCTTGAACGCCGGACGGGCCGCGATTCGGTCGTACCAGGCTTTGAGATTCTTGAAATCCTCGCGCTCGATGTCGAGCACGTACCAGCGGAACGTCGTCAGACCGGCCGGGATATCGGCCATCGAGAAGCGTTCGCCGGACAGATACGGCGTTCTGCCCAACGCATCGTCCATCATGGCGTAGAGCTGCGCCAGCTTGTCGCGATTGACCGCGAGCGCCTTCATGTCGCGGTCCTCCGGCTTGGTGCGGATCAGCGTCCAGAACACCGGCCGCAGATAGGCGAACAGCGTCGAGATTTGCCAATCCATCCATTTGTCGCCCATCGCGCGTTCGCGCGGATCGGTCGGCCAAAGCGTGCCGGCACCGTATTTGGCCGAAAGGTAACGCACGATGGCGTTCGACTCCCAAAGCACGAAATCACCGTCGATCAGTGTCGGCACGAGTCCGTTCGGATTCAGGCGCAAATATTCGGGCGATTGGTTCTTGCCGAACGCTCCGCCGAAATCTTCGCGCTCGTAAGGCAAATTCAATTCGTCGCAGCACCACAGGACCTTCTGTACATTGATCGAATTGCTGCGACCGAGAATCTTGAGCATGTTTTCGTCTCCACTTTAGCCTGCCGTCACCGCGGCTTCTGTTGCCAACCGTATAGCGAGGCGCGCTGTTCGTCGGTCAGATTCAGCACGCCGGGTTTCTGAAGGTC
Source organism: Alphaproteobacteria bacterium (assembly GCA_050186335.1). Classification (GTDB taxonomy): domain Bacteria; phylum Pseudomonadota; class Alphaproteobacteria; order Bin65; family Bin65; genus JBFWYO01. The sequence goes on from JBFWYO010000046.1 coordinate 21,702, forward strand.
GCGGCGGACGGTATTGCCGCGCTGAACGTTGGGCCGGTCGCCGACTTCCTTGTGCCAGCGCGAAAGATTCGGCCAGTCGGACAGTTTCTGTTCCTGCCGTTCCGGCATGATCCACGGCCAGCAGGATATGTCGGCCACCGAGTAATCCCCGGCCAGATACGGAACCTCGCCAAGACGATCGTCGAGCACTTTGTACAAGCGTTCCGTCTCGCGCGAATACCGGTTGATGGCGTATTGGATTTTTTCCGGCGCGTAATCGTGGAAATGCGCCATCTGACCCATCATCGGCCCGACATTGGCGGCCTGAAACACCAGCCATTTGAGCACCTCGTAACGGCCTTTCAGGTCCGACGGCATCAGCTTGCCGGATTTTTCCGCCAGGTAGGCGAGTATGACCGCGGATTCGAACAACGTAATGGGCGGACCGCTTTTCGGCGCCTGATCGATCATCGCCGGCATCTTGCCGTTCGGATTGATTTTCAGGAATTCCGGCGTGCGCGTGCCGCCGCGCGTGAAATCGACCGGAATGATGTTGTACGGCAGCCCCATCTCTTCGAGCGCGATGGTGATTTTACGGCCGTTCACGCTCGGCCAGTAGTAGAGGTCGATCATCGGGTTACCCTCATGTTTCCGGGTTCGTTCGGTGGAACTATTTTTCGGTCTTCCTGCCACGCAGGAAATTGATCATGCCGCTGGAATCGACGTTGCCGCCGCCGTTGGCGCAGAACATCGCGTACAGGGCGGTGGCTGCAGCGCCGAGCGGGCTGGCGACGCCGGCCTGCTGGGCCGCCGCTTGCGCCAACTGCAAATCCTTGAGCAGCAGCGCAGAGGCGCCGCCCGGCACGTAGCCATGGCTTGACGGCGCGTCCGGCAGCAGGCCCGGCACCGGACACAGATTGTCGAGCGCCCAGCTCTGTCCGGAGGATTGCTTGGCCACTTCGAACAAAGTGCCGGCGTCCAAGCCGATTTTTTCAGCCAGCGCGAACGCTTCGCACATCCCGAGCGTATTGATACCGACCATCAGGTTGTTGCAGATCTTGGCCGCCTGGCCGGTGCCGGCGTCCCCGGTGTGAATCACCGCCTGCGCCATGCCCATCAAAATCGGCCGCGCGCGCTCGATTGCCTTGGCCGAGCCGCCGGCCATGAAAGTCAGCTTTCCCGCCTTGGCGCCGCGGATGCCGCCGGAGATCGGCGCATCGATGGCGTCGATGGCTAGCCGGCCTGCGTGCGCCGCGATCTCGCGCGCCAGTTCGATCTGGCTGGTCGAGCTGTCGATCACCAGCATGCCGGTGCGCGCTTGCGCCAGGATGCCGTCGGCGCCCAGATAGATCTCGCGATGATCCTTGCCGCCCGGCAGGACAGAGATAACCGTATCGGCCGCGCGCACCGCCTCCCGCAGAGTCGCCGCTGGCTTGGCGCCTTCGGCCTGCATCAGGGCAACCCGTTCGGGCCGCATATCGTAGGCCACCACAGTATGCCCTGCGCGACACAGATTAATCGCCATCGGCAGCCCGATCGCGCCCAAGCCGAGAAATGCGACGACCGACATAATTGTCTCCTGTGCAACAAGATCGCCGTGGTTTTCCGCGAAACCAAACTGGCAGTTAAGACTAGTATACAGCCCTGCGCCTGGTGCGCGAACGCGCGCGCCGCATATCAGCGCTGTTCCGCGAACGTACGCAACGCGTCCGCTATTTCGTCAGGTGCGGCTGATACTGCTTGGCGCCGTACAACACCGACTGCATGTCTTCGTTGAGCGGCCCCTTATGCGCGCGGTCGGTCAACACCGAAACGCCCTTTTGTACCGCAGGCCGCGCCGCGATCATGTCGTGCCAGCGGCGCAGGTTCGGATAGTCGTCGAAACTCTGGCCGAGCCGCTGCTCCATGCGAACCCACACGAACATCGCGATATCGGCGATCGAGTAATCGCCGGCGAAGTATTGACGCTCCGCGAGCCGCGCCTCGAAGATACGGAACAGGCGCGTCATCTCGTTGGTATAGCGGTCGATCGCGTAGGGAATTTTCTGCGTCGCGAACTGGCGGAAATGCAGCGCCTGGCCGCCATACGGGCCGAGCGCGGCCATCTGAAACATCAGCCACTGCAGAACTTCGTACCGTGCGCGCGGCTCCGTGGGCAGCAGCTTGCCGGTCTTCTCGGCCAGATACTGCAGGATCATCCCGGATTCGAAAATCACGATCGGCTTACCGTCCGTGAACTCGGTATCGACGATCACCGGCACTTTGTTATTTGGATTAATCTTGAGAAACTCCGGCGCGAATTGCTCGCCGGTGAAAATATTGATCGGGTGGAGTTCGTACGGCAGCCCGACCTCCTCGAGCATGATGTGGACCTTGTGCGAATTGCCGGTCACCCAGCTATAAACCTTGATCATCGATCACTCCTTCGGCGCGCTGCGCGGGCCCCGATCTTAACCCAACCACCGAAACGGGGCATCCCGCGCCGCCGTCGCGCAATGCTGTACGCGGGGCTTGACTCCCGCGTTTTCAGGCCGGCTTCGGATTGTGGCCAAAGTCTCGGTTGATCGACCGGAGGCGGGATTCCGGTCCGATCGTCATCGACACGAACCCGATGGCGAACGCTTCGAGTTAGAGCGCAAAGGTCGGCAGCAAGCCGGCGCCGAGCGCGACCGACATTAGCGCACCGTCGATCAAGTCCTTTAAACAGCGCCCAATGTTATTTTTTCCAAAGAGCATTTGTTAGCGGGGCCATTTCGAACGAGTCGCGTTCCCCGTCATCCCGGACGGGCGGCGAACCATAATTCAATTTTTTTTCTGCCAGCCGACCGCCTTGTCCGGGCTAACCCTCTTTTTTGCGCGATCACCCCCCTTGAGACCCATCGGAAACCGCAAGCGCACGACGCCCTTTCAACGATCGTTAACTGGCACAGCACCAACCTTGAGACATTGCGTCGCCGGTTGCGATTGCATCCGATCGAAACCGAACACGCGAGGCGCATGTCGCGCGCGGCGCGTTTCTTCGATGTCTCGTCCACGATAAGAGGAGGAAATTCGGTGCGGGTCTACAAGGGCACGATCAAAATCGAATGGGCGCATTGCGACCCGGCGGGGATCGTTTACTACCCGCACTTTTACACCTGGTTCGATCAAGCGACCGAGCGTTTGTTTTCCGCCAATCGTCTGTCCTATGCCGAACTCAACAGCGAGTTCGACGTGCCGGGCGCGCCGCTGGTCGAAACCGGCGCCAAATACGCGTGCACCTGCCGCCTGGGTGACACGCTGGCGATGGAAAGCTGGGTCGACGAATGGTGCAACAAGACGTTCCTGATCCGGCACAAATTCGTCCATGCTGACGGGCGCGTGGCGCTCGAGGGGTTCGAGCGGCGCGCGTGGGTCGTCAGGGTGCCGGGCTCGCTGAACGGTCTCAAGGCGGCCTGCGTGCCCGACGCAGTCCGCGCGCGCTTCATCGATTAGTTTTCGGCTCTTTTTCGAGCCGGCTTTGCACTATTCAACGCCGCCCCTGCGCCATAGACTGCGCGCCCTTGATCCTGGGCAGCTTCATGGAGGGGCGCGACGTGCGTGTATATAGAGGAACCTTTAAGGTCGAGTGGGCGCATTGCGATGCCGCCGGGATTGTTTTCTATCCGCATTTCTACATGTGGTTCGACCAGGCGACCGAACGCCTCTTTACCGCCAACGGCCTTTCGTATCCCGAAATGAAGATGGGTTTCGGCGCGCCCGGCATGCCGTTGCTGGAGACCGGCGCCAAATATTCGAACGCCAGCAAGCTGGGTGACGTGCTCAGCATGGAAACGTGGGTTGACGAATGGGCCGGCAAGACCTTCGTGGTCAAGCACAAGCTCACGCATGCCGACGGGCGCGTCGCGCTCGAAGGCTTCGAACGGCGCGTGTGGGTCGTCAAGGCGCCCGACTCGCCGAAGGGCATGAAAGCGGTCGACGTACCCGCCGACGTGATCTCGCGCTTCAAGGACTGAGCCGGATCCATGGCGAAAGCGAAACCGCGCAAAACAAAGGCCAAACCGGTGACTCCGGCGCTCGTGGTGCGTCGCTATCTCGACGCCATGGAAAAACGCGATCTGGCGCGCGCGAAAACCTATCTCGGCCCCGGTTTCCGCATGCTGTTTCCGGGCGGCGCCGAGATCCGCACGCTCGAGGACCTGCTCGCCTGGGCCAAGCCGCGCTATCGCCAGGTCGGCAAAAAGTACGAACGCTTCGATACCGTGGCAACGGCGCGCGGCGGCACCGTCTATTGCTTCGGCGCGCTGTTCGGCGTCTGGAACGACGGCACCGCGTTCGACGGCATCCGCTTCATCGACCGGTTCGAAGTCCGCCACGGCAAGATCACGAACCAGAAAGTCTGGAACGACCTTGCGGAAGTTTCGCGCAACAGGAGCAAGGCATGAAAGCCGCCTCTCTCGCCGCCTATGGCGGTCTCGACCAGGTGCACGTTCTCGACGTGCCGGCGCCCGTGGCCGGGCCGGGCGAGATCGTCGTCGACATCAAGGCCGCCAGCCTCAATCCGATCGACTGGAAAATGCGCGAAGGCCATCTGCGCGCCCGGGTCGAACTGAAAATGCCGCACATTCTGGGTCGCGATTTTTCCGGCGTGGTGCGCTCGGTCGGCCCGGGCGTGACCGACCTCAAGCCCGGCGATCAGGTCTGGGGGGCGGCGGACCATGCGAAACCCGGCACGCACGCCGAGCAGATCGCGGTCGCCTCGCATATGGCCGGCCTGAAGCCCCCGACGCTTTCGCATATCGAGGCGGCGGCGGCCGGGATTGCCGCCGGAAGCGCATACGCGGCGCTGGTGCAAACCGCGCCGCCGAAGCGCGGCCAGCATGTGCTGGTACATGCAGGAGCCGGCGGCGTCGGCGGTTACGCGATCCAACTTGCCAGGCATGCGGGCGCCAAGGTGACGGCGACCGCGAGCGCGGCCAATCATGAATACGTCCGCAAGCGTGGGGCGGACCGCGCGATCGACTACGCGAAGCAGGACTTCACAGCCGAAGGTCAGATCTACGATATCGTCTTCGATACCATGGGCGGCACCGTGCATCACCGCTCGATCGGCACGCTCAGGCCGGGCGGTACGCTGGTCTATTTGAACGCGGCCCCGATCGCCGGCGCCCCCGCCCGGCCCGACGTGACAATCGTAAACTCGCCCGTGCGAATGGAGCGCGGCATGCTCGACGGCATGGCGACGCTGGTCGCCACAGGTGCCCTTACGCCGCCGGAAATTGCCGTGTTCGCGCTCGAGGATGCCCGCAAGGCGTATGCCATGGTCGAAGCCGGCCACACGCGCGGCAAGGTCGTATTCGCGATCGGTTGAACGTCCTTCTCCCGCTCCCGACGGGCGGGGATTTAGCTCTTATTCCCGATAGAATTTCTCGCGCACGCGCGACCAAGCGGCCTCGTCGTTGCGCGCCTTCAGGCGCTCGCGCATCCGATCCCAGACCGCCGTTGCCGCCTGAGTCTTGAACGCTCTTTCGGCTTCCTCGGGCAATTGCATGAATTTCATGCCGCGCTTGAGCAGCTCCGCACGTTCGTCCTGGGCCAGCTTGGCCATCTCCGTCGCACTCGAAATCTCATGTTCGGCGGCGATCTTGAGCAGGATCTGGCGCGACTGGGGCGTCAGCTTCTTCCACTTCTCCTGGTTGACGATCACGCCGAGATCGGTGTTCATGAATCGCGGCTCGATGCGGTAGCCGAGTACGCGGTGCCAATTGCTGTCCAGCGCGCCGATCGAGGTCCATCCGACCGCCTCGGCACCGCCCTTCTCGATGGCGCTCATCACGTCCGGCGCGTTCAACGCCACGACGTCGGCTCCGAGTGCGCGAAAGAACGGCGAAAAGAGGGGATTGTCGCGAATCTTGACGCCGCTCATATCGAGCGTGAAGTCGTTCTTATATTTCGGTTCGTCCTTCATGTAGATGTGATAGCCGATGCCGGCATCCATCTGGGCCAGGTAGACGACGGCGAAACGCTTCTGGTGCGCCTCGTTGAGCAGGTCGCGGCCGCCGTTGGCGCGGGTCTCGCGCACCGAAAGATTGGCGCCCAACATGGCGTCGACCTCCGGAACGTCGGCACCGTACAAATAGCCCGGCAGATAGCCCATCTCGACCACGCCGTTGCGCACGGCGCGCGGCTGTTCGATCATCGCTATCGCTTCGGGGCCGCCCTTGACCACGATGCGCACGACGCTTTTTCCGGCCGCGTTCACCTTTTCGACGAAGCGCAGGAAACTCAGCGTGTAGACCGTGTTGCGCGGATAAATGTGGATTGCACTGATAACGTCCTCGGCGCGCGAGGGTGCCGGGGGCACGGCGGCGTACAGCAGGACGAAGGCGACGGCACTCCAAAGCGCATGAAAACGGAATCGAAAAGGCATGTCGAACAATAGCGCGGATCTTCTAGTTTCGCACGACTCCGATAACGGCACGCGGACCCACCACGCCCGCTGCCCCTGCTTCGATACGGCCGCAGGCGTGGCCGGCTCGGCGTGAGGGCCAGGGAATTCGCCGGCGAACCGATAGGGTCCTCGGTCCGAGCGGCGCGATCCCGCGCCGCGCCCTACTCGGCCGCCGCCCGCGACATGCCGGCCAGTACGCGTTGCGCTTCCTGCAGCTTGGCCTCGCCGTATTCGCGACGCACGAAATCCGCCATTACGAAACTCCCTTCCCGCTCTCGATCCGGTCGAGCAGCGAGGTCAAGGCGTTGTCCAGTTGGCGATGCATGGCGGCTTCGGCGGCTTGCGTATCGCGCGCCTTGACGGCATCGAGAATGTCGCGCTGCCCGGCCACGACGATGCCGCGCACCTTGAGGTCTCCGAGCGTCCGCCAGCGCACGAACTGAACGTAATCTTCGAACGTCGCGATCGAGCGCGCGAGGCGCGGATTGCCGGCCATGCCGAACAGCGCAGAGCGAAACTTCGCATTCGCCTCGGAGAATCGCACGACGCCCACCTCGCTGACATCGTTGAAGCGTTTCTCCTCGGTAGCGATGGCGGCCGCCATGGCGGCCAAGCCCTCGGCCGTGGCGCGTTCGGCGGCGCGGCGCGCAGCGTAGGGTTCCAACTGGCGGCGAATTTCGAAAACCTGGGCGATATCCTCCGGGGTCACCTCGGGCACGGCGAAGCCGCCCTGGCGCAGCGCGACAACGAATCCTTCCTGACTCAATTGCCCGAGCGCTTCCCGGACCGGCGTGCGCGAGACGCCAAGCGCATCGGCCAACGCCACTTCGGAGACCCGGCCGCGCGGCGCGAACCGACCCTGGCGCAGCAGATCGCGCAACTGCGCGTAGACTTGCTCGCGCAGGGGAACCGGCCGGTGCAGGGATCGAACCGTTCGCATCCGTGCATACTGTATGCACATAGATATTTAGTCAATGTTTTACAGTTATTTATGTTTCTGTAGCTCTGCTATGCAAGGGAGGCGACTGTGCGCCGCAGCAAACTGACATTACCTTGCCCGCGCTTGGCAGTGGCCAGGCCAACGAATTCGGGGGATTCCGCGTGAATACAGTGCCGCAAAAATATCATTTGCCCTTGATCGTCATCGCCAGCGCGTGCCTGATCAGCGTTTTGACTTTCGGCATTCGCGCCGGTTTCGGCCTGTTCAGCCCGTCGATCGCGCAGGAGTACAGCTGGCCGCTCGAGATCTTCTCGCTCTCCTTTGCCATTCAAAACATCCTGTGGGGCGCCGCCTTGCCGCTTGCCGGTATGGTCGCCGACAAGTTCGGCTCGGCCCGCACGCTGGCCGCGGGCGGCGCCATCTTTGCCGCCGGCCTGGCAATGATGACGATCAGCACCACGCCCACCATGATGCACCTGAGCGCCGGTTTTTTGGTCGGCCTCGGCATGGCCGGCGCCTCGTTCTCGGTCCTGCTGGCATCCGTCAGCCGCCTGGTGGCGCCGGAAAAGCGCCCCAAAATCATGGGCGTCGTGACCGCCGCCGGGTCGCTCGGACAATTTTTGGTTGTGCCGATCGGCCATTATTTCCTCACCACCTTTGGCTGGAAGACCGCCCTGCTGCTGTTCGCGCTGATGGCGCTGTCGATCATCCCGCTGGCGGCCGCGATCCGCGGCAAGGGTACGCCGATGAACGCCGCCGACACCCAAACCCTGCCGCAGGCGCTCGGCGAGGCGTTCCGCCATTCAAGCTATCTGTGGCTGACGGCGGGCTTCTTCACGTGCGGCTTTCAGCTCGCATTCGTCACGTTCCACCTGCCGAAGTTCCTTGCCGACAACAACGTGCCAGAATGGGTCGGCGCATACGCGCTGGCACTGATCGGCCTGTTCAACATCGCCGGCAGTCTGGTCGCCGGCAACCTGGCCACCCGCTTCAGCAAACGTTGGATGCTGACCTGGATCTATTTCCTGCGCTCGATCATGATCGCGATCTACCTGCTGCTGCCGATTACGGCGACCAGCACGCTCATATTTGCGAGTGCCATGGGCCTGCTGTGGCTGTCCACCGTGCCGCCGACGTCCGGTTTGGTTGCGCATATGTTCGGCGTGCGCTACATGGCCAGCCTGTTCGGCTTCGTGTTTTTCAGCCATCAGCTCGGTAGTTTTGCGGGGGTGTGGCTGGGCGGCTATCTGCGCGACGCCACCGGATCCTACAATTCGAGTTGGTGGATCGGCGCTGCCTTGGGTATTTTTGCCGCCCTCGTTCATCTACCGATCAAAGAAGCTCCGGTACCGCGGCTCGCCAAAGCGTCGTAAGATCAGCGCGGAAACGGGAGAAGCTGATGAAGAGTTTCCGCGAAAGACTGGAACACCGGGATGCCGCCGGCGAACTGCGCGACGGAGACATCCGCTATATGATGATCCGGCCGGACGCGTTGATGGGCATGTTCAAGCGCCTGCCCGAGGACGAGCGGCGCCACGCGCTGAAGGCGCTTGGCGAATCGCTGGTCGAAGCCGGCGCCAATTCCTCGAAGCGATACCAATCGCTCGGCGCCAACGACGGCGAAAAGCTGATGCGGACAATCGCGGAGACGGCCGGCCAGCTCGGCTGGGGTTCGTTCGACTTCGATGCCGAGTTCGCCAAGCAGGGACGCATGTCGCTGTCCGTCGCCAACAGTCCCTTCGTCGCCGGTTTCGGCCGCTGCACCCACCCGGTTTGTGCCCCCATCGCCGGCATGTTCACTTCCGTCTCCGGACTCGTGATGGGCAAGCGCACCGAAGTGCACGAAGTGTCCTGCGCCGCGGTCACCGGCACGGCGCATTGCCTGTTCGAGGCCAAAGTGCGGTGATCGCTTTAGGCGCGCCTGAACACAGATCAACATCGAAGGCCCAATGCTCGACCTGAATTTTACGCTCGAAGACAAGTACCGCCAGGATTGCGGCCAGGTGTATCTGACCGGCATCCAGGCGCTGGTGCGGCTGCCGATGCTGCAGCGCCAGGTCGATCAGAATGCCGGGCTCAATACCGCCGGGTTCATCTCGGGCTATCGCGGTTCGCCGCTCGGCGGCTACGACCTCGAAGTGTGGCGCGCGCGCAAATATCTCGAGCCGCTCAATATCCATTTCACGCCGGGCCTGAACGAGGATCTCGCGGCCACCTCGGTGTGGGGCACGCAGCAGGTGCATTGCCTGCCGGGCGCCAAATATGACGGCGTGTTTTCGATCTGGTACGGCAAGGCGCCCGGCGTCGACCGCAGCGGCGACGTGTTCAAGCACGGCAACCATGCCGGCTCGTCGAAGCACGGCGGAGTCTTATTATTGGCCGGCGACGACCACGCCTCCAAGTCGACCTCGACCACGCTGCAAAGCGAATACTCGTTCCTCGACGCGATGATCCCGGTGCTGGCGCCGGCCGGCGTCGACGAATTCATCGAATTCGGCTTGTACGGTTTCGGCCTGTCGCGCTTTTCCGGCCTGTGGGTCGGCTTCAAACTATGCGCGACCAATATCGACGCCTCTTCCATCGTGGAGTTGCGCCCCGACCGACCCGGTTTCAGGATTCCGAACGACGTTATCCTGCCGCCCGACGGGCTGAACGCGCGCTGGCCCGACGACCGGCTGCCGCAGGAAGTACGGCTCAAGCATTTCAAGATTCCCGCCGCCCTCGCCTTCGCCCGTTCGAACGGCATCGACCGGATGATTTGGGATCCGCCGAAGGCGCGGTTCGGCATTCTGACCGCCGGTAAATCCTATCTCGACGTGCAGCGCGCGCTGGCCGAACTCGGGATCGACGAAGCGCTCGGCCGCAGCCTCGGCATCCGTGTCTACAAACTCGGCATGACGTGGCCGATCGAACCCAATGGGTTGATGCGCTTCGCCGACGGGCTGGAGGAAATTCTCGTCGTCGAGGAAAAACGCGATTTCGTCGAGGCGCAGATCAAATCGATCCTCTACGACCGGGTCGGCGGCAAGGGCCCGCGCGTGGTCGGCAAGCGCGACGAGAACGGCGCCACGCTGCTGCAGGAAATCCTCGATCACGAGCCGATGATGGTCGCGTCCGCGATCGGCGCCCGCCTGATGCGCTATGCCGACAGCGAGACGTTGCGCGCCCGGCTCGGCGCCATCAATGCGCAGCGCGCGGCCGCGGGCCCGAAGGGGGCGCCGGCCTTGGCGCGCATTCCGTTTTTCTGCTCCGGCTGTCCGCACAACACCTCGACCAACGTGCCCGAAGGCAGCACGGCGCTGGCGGGCATCGGTTGCCATTCGCTGGCGCTGTATGTCGGCCGCGCCACCACCTTCACCCATATGGGCGGCGAAGGGGCATCGTGGATCGGCATGGCGCCGTTCACCGACACCAAGCACGTGTTCCAGAACGTCGGCGACGGCACCTATTACCATTCCGGCAGCCTGGGCATCCGTGCCGCGATCGCGGCCAAGGTCAACATGACCTTCAAGGTACTGTACAATGCGGCGGTGGCGATGACCGGCGGCCAGCCGGTCGAAGGCCAGCCGACAGTGCAGCAGATCACCTGGCAACTGTACGGCGAAGGCGTCGTGCAGACCGTCGTCGTCAACGACGAGCCGCTGAAATACGACTGGCGCGACAAGTTCGCGCCGGGCGTCACGATCCGCCACCGCGACGAGCTCGACCAGGTGCAGCGCGAGCTGCGCGAAATTCCCGGCGTCACCGTGCTGCTGTACGACCAGACCTGCGCGGCCGAGAAACGCCGCAAGCGCAAGCGCGGGCAATTCCCCGATCCGCAACGTCGCGCGTTCATCAACGACCTGGTCTGCGAAGGCTGCGGCGACTGCTCGAAAGTCTCGAACTGCGTCTCGGTGACGCCGGTCGAAACCGAGTACGGCCGCAAGCGCGCAATCGACCAGTCGGCGTGCAACAAGGATTACTCGTGCCTCAAGGGCTTCTGCCCGAGCTTCGTCACCGTCGAAGGCGGCAAGCTCAAGAAACGCGCGGGTGTCGGGGAGGATCCGGCCAAGGCGAACGTTCCGCCGCCGATCCTGCCGTCGATTGCCGAGCCGTTCCCGCTGCTGATCACGGGTATCGGCGGCACCGGCGTGGTGACCATCGGCGCGATTCTGGGTGTCGCCAGCCGCATCGCCGGCCAGGGCTGTACCGTGGCGGACATCACCGGCCTGTCGCAAAAGAACGGTCCGGTGATGAGCCAGATCATGTTTGCCGAACGCCAGGAACAGGTGGCCAGCGGCCAGATCGCGCCCGGCCAGGCCAAGGCGCTGCTGGCGTGCGACATGGTCACCGCGGCGATGCCGGAAGCGATGAGCAAGCTTTCGATCGGCCATACGCGTGCCGTGGTCAATTTGGCCGAGGTGCAGACCGCCGAATTCACCCAGAACCCCGACAAGGTGTTCCCGGCCGCCGAAATCCGCCGCCGCCTGAACGAGCGGATCGACGCATCGCAATCGCGCTACATCGATGCTTCGCGCATCGCGACCTCGCTGATGGGCGATGCGGTGACCGTGAACATGTTCCTGACCGGCTACGCGTGGCAGATGGAAATGATCCCCCTGCCCTGGCCGGCGCTCGAACAGGCGATCAAGCTGAACGGCGCACAAGTCGAAGCCAATCTCCGCGCTTTCGCCTGGGGCCGCCGTTATGCCCACGAACCGGACGCGGTCGACGCGCTGGTCGTCAAGGGCACGACGGCAAGCATCGTCGCCAAACCGAAGACGCTCGACGAAACCATCGAAGACCGGGCCGCGTTCCTGGTGAAATACCAGAATGAAGCCTATGCCGCGCGCTACCGGCAATTGGTGGCCGGCGTGCGCGCCACCGAACAAACCAAGGTTAGCGGCAAGACGTCGTTGACCGAAGCGGTCGCGCGTTACGGCTTCAAGCTGATGGCGTACAAGGACGAGTACGAAGTCGCCCGCCTGCACGCCGACCCGCTGTTCATGGCCAAGCTGCACGACCAATTCGAAGGCGATTTCAAGATCAAGTTCCACTTGGCGCCGCCCGCCTTCGCGCCGCGCGATCCAGCAACCGGCAAATTGCTCAAACGCGAGTTCGGCAGTTCCATGATGTCGGCGTTCCGCCTATTGGGGAAATTCAAGTTCCTGCGCGGAACCATGCTGGATCCGTTCGGCCACACCGCGGAGCGCAAGCAGGAGCGCAAATTCATCCGCGACTACGAAGCGCTGATGGCCGAGATCGCCGCCAAACTGACGCCCGCGAACCACGCCGTTGCGGTGGCGCTGGCGTCGATCCCGGAAGACATCCGCGGCTACGGCCATATCAAGGACGAGCACGTGGCGCGCGCGAAGAAACACGAAGCCGAATTGCTGAAGGCATTCACGGCACCGGCGCCGGTGACGATGGCCGCGGAATAGCTGCTGCCGAATAAGGCCGGCCGTCTGGTCCTACTGTTACCCTCGACTTCGAGGAAAGAGCGGGAGTCGATCGGTGGCAGGGGTTACCGGTGCCGCGCCGTCAACAGCGGCCAAAGTCCGTCCGCGCCGGCGTCGAAGGCCACGGCGCCCAAGCGTTCGGCCCAGAACGCCTCGTTGCCGTTCTCGGAACGCCACGACCATAGGCGCTGCGTTCGATGATGCAGCGCGTGCTCGTCGGTAAATCCGATAGCGCCATGCACTTGATGGGCGATTGCGGCACCCCGTCCGGCGGCTTCGGAAGCGCGCAGCTTGGCGACCGCGACCTCGAACCCGGCTTCGCCGCGGTCCAAGGCCGCGAATGCGGCTGTCGCCGCCACACGCGCGGCGGCGGCTTCGCAGGCAAGCACGGCGAGTTGATGCTGGATCGCCTGGAACTTGCCGATCGGGCGGCCAAACTGGGTGCGTTCGTTGGCGTAACGTGCGCTGTGCTCGACCAGCCAGTCGAGCGCGCCCGATATTTGCGCGGCGCGCACCGCGGCGCAGACATCGCGCACCATGCCGGGGTGCGGCAACGGCGCGGTCGGTGCGAACGTACGGTCGAAGCGGATGCGATCGCGCGCTTCGCCGGCGAGATTGCTGCCCTCCTCCGTCTGGTACGCGCCGTTCGGCAAAAATATCAGATATGCGGCGCCGTCGAATGTCGCTTCGGCGACGACGCCCGCGAGACGCCGCGCCCACGGTACCATCGCGATCTCCGCGCTGACGACACAGCCTTCGTCGCGCCGGATTGCCCGCGAAAAACTGACGTCGGCGCCGGCCAGCGGACCCGGCGGGGCGGCCAGATCGGCGCGCGCGAGCAGGAAATCCGCGGCGATGGTTTCCGCGAGCGGCACGGGCGCGGCGTGATACCCGGAGGCCCATATGACGCCAAACAGATCGCGCCAACTCATGTCACCACCATGGCCGAACGGGCGCGCCAGTCCGCTTGCGTCGATGTCCGACCATACTGCCTCCGGCCAATTGCCGGCGGCGGCATCGCGACGCAAATTCGGCGTCAGCGCGCCCTCGAACAGGCGCATCGCGGTCTCGCGCAGAAGGTTTGCGGTTTCAGTCATCGCAGGCCGAGCCCGCGCGCGATGATGCCGCGCAGAATTTCGCGCGTGCCGCCGCGCAGCGAAAAGCTCGGCGCCGCCTGCATCAATTGGCCGAGCACGCGCTGGTAGGACGTGCCCAATGCGTCGGCCGCCGGCGTCGGCGGTAGATCGAGCAGGCCTTGCGCAAGCTCGACCAGTTCCTGCTCGAAACCGGTGCCGAGATCCTTGACCATGGCGGCCTGGGTGCCCGGATCCTCCCCGCGATCGAGCATGCCGGCCACAGACAGCGACATTTGCCTGAGCGTCGCCATGCGCGCAACGATCCGGCCGATGATCGCACCGTTCTGCGCGCGGCGCTCTGCCGGCAATGCCCGCAACAGTTCGACCAGCAGCATGTTAGTGCTCAAGTACCTTTCCGGCCCGCTGCGCTCGAACGCGAGTTCGGACAGCACTTGAGCCCACCCGCCCCCCGCCCGACCGACCAGCATGTCGTCGGGTACGTACACATTGTCGAAGAACACCTCGTTGAAATGCTCGGCGCCGCTCATGTCGCGGATCGGCCGCACCGTCACGCCGGGCGACTTCAGATCGACGATGAACTGGCTGAGCCCGGCGTGCCGGTCCTTATCGTCCTTCGACGTGCGCACCAGCGCGATCATGAAATGGCAATGCTGCGCGTTGGTGGTCCAGATCTTGCTGCCGTCGATGCGCCAACCGTCGGCGTCGCGCACCGCCTTGGTCCGCAATCCGGCGAGATCCGAGCCGGAATTGGGCTCGCTCATGCCGATGCAGAAATAGCTTTCGCCGCGCGCGATCGGCGGCAGGAATTGTTTGCGCTGCGCGTCGGTGCCGAATTTGAGCAACAGCGGACCGCTCTGCCGATCCGCGATCCAATGCGCGCCAATCGGCGCGCCGGACGCCAGCAATTCCTCGCTGACGACATATCGATCGAGTGCGCTTCGGCCGTGACCGCCATAGGCGGCCGGCCAGGTCATTCCGATCCAGCCTTGCGCGCCAAGCGCGCGGCTAAACCCCGCATCGAAGCCGGACCAGGAGAGCGCCCGTCGCTCCGGCGGCACGTCGGCCAAGGCGCGGCGCAGGAACGCCCGCACTTCGGCGCGTAAGGCATCGGCGCCTGCCGGCAGCGAACATGGCTGGAATTGGGGGGCGGCGGACATCTGGCGGACGAAAACTCTGACGCTTGTCATGGGCGGGGCGAAATCATAGACATGCGCCACCATCGAGGGTCAATCGAAACATCCGGGAGGCGATTATGGCGTTCACGCTGGAGCTTAAAGGGAAAAATGCCGTCGTCACCGGTGCGTCGTCGGGTCTGGGCGCGCGTTTCGCAACCGTCCTGGCCGAAGCCGGCGCCAACGTCGTGCTCGCCGCGCGCCGCGTCGATCGGCTGGAGAAATTGGCCGCCGATCTCACGAAGAAAGGCGTCAAGGCGCTTCCCATCGAGATGGACGTGACCGATGTCGCCAGCATCCGTGCCGGCATTGCGAAGGCCGAAGCCGCCTTCGGTACGTTGGACATCTTGATCAACAATTCGGGCATCAACGTGCAGCGCCGTATCGCCGATTACGAGGAAGCGGATTTCGACGCGATTCTCGACACCAACACCAAGGGCGCGTTCTTCGTCGCACAGGCGGTGGTTCGGCATATGCTGGCGAAGAACATCAAGGGCCGCATCGTCAACGTCGCCTCGGCCGCGGGCATCAAGCCGATGAAGCAACTCGGCGTCTACGCCATGTCGAAATCCGCGGTAATCATGATGACGCAGTGCATGGCGCAGGAATTCCTGCGCGCCGAGATCAACGTCAATGCGATCGCGCCCGGCTACATCGAAACCGAGATCAACTCCGACTACTGGAAGACGCCGGGTGGCCAGAAGCTGAAAGAGCTGCTGCCGCGTAAGCGCGTGGGCGATGCGTCCGACCTCGACGGGCTCATTCTGCTGCTATGTTCGGAAGCCGGCCGTTTCATCAACGGCGCCACGATCACCGCCGACGACGGCATGATCGTCAGCTGAGCGTCAGACGGCGTTGAGCGGAATCTTGAGATAGGCCGTGCCGTTCGACTCCTTCGCCGGCAAGTGGCCTGCGCGCATGTTGACCTGGACCGAAGGCCACAACAGTACGGGCATATCGAGCGTCGCGTCGCGCTTCGTACGCATGGCGACGAACTCGGCTTCCGAGATGCCGTCGTGAATATGGATATTGCGCGCGCGCTGCTCGGCGACGCTGATTTCCCAAACGAACTGGTCGCGCCCCGGCGCCTTGTAGTCATGGCACAGAAACAGCCGCGTTTCCGGCGGCAGCGCGAACATCTTCTGAATCGAACGATACAGTTGGGCCGCGTCGCCGCCCGGAAAATCGCACCGCGCCGTGCCGTAATCCGGCATGAACAACGTGTCGCCGACGAAGGCCGCATCGCCGATGACGTAGGTCACGCAAGCCGGCGTATGCCCGGGCGTATGCATGACGCGCGCCTGCACGCCGCCGAGGCTGAACGTCTCGCCGTCCGAAAACAAATGATCGAACTGCGAACCGTCGGTCTTGACGTCGATCGTGTTGTAGATGCGGGCGAACGTGCCCTGCACCTCAACGACGCGCCGTCCGATGCCGGTTTTCCCACCCAGTTGCGCCTTCAAATGCGGAGCGGCGGTCAAATGATCCGCATGGACGTGGGTTTCCAGCACCCAATCGACGACCAGCTTATTTTCGCGCACGAAGGCGATGATCTCGTCGGCGGACTTGGTGCGGGTGCGGCCGGATTTGACGTCGAAATCGAGCGCCGAATCGATGATCGCCGCGTACTTGGAAGCAGGATCGTAAACAAGGTGAGAGGCGGTAAAGGTCGGCGTGTGGAAAAAGGTTTTGACGGTCGGATTCATCGAGCGTTCGGCCATTGGTTCGTTTCGAGAACGGCGACTATAGCCGAAATCGCGACAGGACGCGCGCGGCACGGCGTTTAGGTTAATGTGGGTATTCCCCCGCCTCCATTGACTTGCCCGGCCGGGCGTGGTGCCTTTCGGCCAATTAACAAATTCAGCGGAGGTGTGCCATGGAAATGCGCAAATTGGGCAGGAGCGGAATATCGGTCTCGGCCGTCGGGCTCGGCTGCATGGGCATGTCGATGGCCTACGGCCAGCCGAACGATCCCGAATCGATCGCGACCATTCACCGTGCGATCGAGTTGGGCGTAAATTTCCTCGATAGCGCGGAAATTTACGGGCAGGGCAAGAACGAGGAGTTGCTCGGTTTGGCGCTCAAGGGCAAGCGCGACAAGGTCGTTCTGGCAACCAAGTTCATGCCGATCGCCAACAAGCCGGGCGGCGACAAGGCGAAGCCCGGGGTCGGCTATATCGCCGAAGCGTGCGATGCCAGCCTGAAGCGGCTGGGAACCGACCATATCGATCTCTACTACAGCCACCGAACCGACCCGATCAATCCGGTCGAAGACGTCGTCGGCGCCATGAAGAAACTCGTCGAAGCCGGCAAGGTGCGCTTTATCGCGCTGTCGGAAGCCGCGCCGGAAACCGTCCGTCGCGGCCATAAGGTGCATCCGCTGACCGCCCTGCAAACCGAATACTCACTCTGGACGCGCGACGTGGCGGAACAGAAGTACCTGCCGCTGTGCCGCGAACTCGGCATCGCCTATGTCGCGTATAGCCCGTTGGGCCGTGGCTTCCTGACCGGAACGATCAAGGGTGCCGGGGACCTGATCGCCGCCGATCGGCGCAACGAGCACCCGCGCTTTCAAGGCGAACATTTGACCAAGAATCTCGCTTTGTTGCCGGGTATCGAACGGATCGCGGCCGCCAAGGGCTGCACGCCGGCGCAAGTGGCGCTGGCCTGGGTGCTGCATCAGGGCAAGGACATCCTGCCGATCCCGGGCACCAAGCGGCGCAAATATCTCGAAGAGAACGTGGCGGCGGCTTCGATCAAGTTGAGCGAGGCGGAGCTTGCCGAACTGAACAAGGCGTTCCCGCCGGGCGTCACCTCCGGCACGCGCTATCCGGAACCCGCGATGAAGGCGATCGAGCGCTAAGGT
>JBFWYO010000047.1:0-38585 GCA_050186335.1 Alphaproteobacteria bacterium
TATTCAACGGATTGGCGGCGAAGCGCGGAGCCCGCCAAGGTTTTGCCCGCGGCCTGGGCGTGCTATGGTCCGCGCGGCCGCCAGCATGCAGGAGCCGCCCGCGTTGAGTACCGCCCGAAAGAAGAAGCGCCTCGCCATCGACCGGCAAACCTGGCCGATCGTCAAACGCATCGTGCGCGAGTATATGCGCCGGCACTGGCCGCGACTGCTGCTCGCGCTCGCCTGCATGGTCGTAGCCGCTGCGGCGACCGCGGCCATGGCGAAGTACATCGAGCCGATCCTGGACGGCGCCATGAAGGGCGGCACGATGGCGGAGCTATACGTCATTTGCGGGATCATTCTTGGCATCTTCCTCGCCAAGGGCTTCGCGACATATGGCGAGGCGGTGCTGATGGCCCATGTCGGCCAGCGCATCATCGCCGACATCCAGATCAAGATGTATGACCACGTGATCCGCTCGGACCTGGCGTATCTGCACAACACGTCGACCGGCAAGCTGATCTCGAATTTCACCAACGACGTGACGCAGATGCGCGCGGTGACCACAGATGCCGTGATCGGCATCGGCAAGGACACGCTGACGCTGATCTTCCTGGTCGGCCTGATGTTCTACCAGGACTGGATCCTGGCCTGCGTCGCGTTCTTCGTGTTTCCGGTCGCATTCTACCCGATCATCCGCATCGGCCGGCGCATGCGCAAAGTCTCCGCCAATACGCAGAACGAGATGGCACAGTTCACGACCTTGCTCGACGAGTCGTTCCAGGGCGCGCGGCACGTCAAGGCGTACGGCATGGAGAACTATGAGACCGGCCGCGCGACCGGCGTCATCGACAAGATTTTCAAGCTCAACGTCAAAGCCAACCGGGTCAAGAACGCGTCGCACCCGATCATGGAGACGCTCGGCGGGTTCGCCATCGTCGCGGTCACGATCTACGGCGGCTGGCAGGTGCTGCACGGCGGCAAAACACCCGGCGCGTTCTTCTCGTTCGTCACGGCACTGCTGCTGGCATACGAGCCGATGAAGAAGCTGGCGCGCCTGAATGCCAATCTGCAGCAGGGCCTGGCCGCCGCGCAGCGCGTGTTCAAGCTGCTCGACGACAAACCCGTGATCGTCGACAAGCCGGACGCGAAAGTGCTGCGCGAGGTCAAGGGCGAGGTGCGGTTCAACGACGTGACCTTCGCCTACCGGCCGGATCTGGAGACGCTGCACAATCTGACGCTCGATATACCGGCCGGGCGCACCGTGGCGCTGGTCGGGCCGTCGGGCGGCGGCAAGTCGACGATCCTGAACCTGATCCCGCGCTTCTACGACGTGCAGAGCGGCAGCGTCACCGTCGACGGCAACGACGTGCGCGACGTGACCTTGGCCTCGCTGCGCGCGCATATCGGCCTGGTCAGCCAGGAAATCAGCCTGTTCGACGACAGCGTGCGCGCCAACATCGCGTACGGCAAGCAGACCGCGACCGAAGCCGAGATCGTCGCGGCGGCGAAGGCCGCGGCAGCGCATGATTTCATCCTGCTATTGCCAAACGGCTACGATACGCCGGTCGGCGCGCACGGCGTAAAGCTGTCCGGCGGCCAACGGCAGCGCCTGGCGATCGCGCGCGCAATGCTGAAAAATGCGCCGATCCTGCTGCTCGACGAAGCGACCTCGTCGCTCGACACCGAGTCCGAGCGCCAGGTGCAGGCGACGCTGAAATCGCTCATGGCCGGACGTACGACGCTGATCATTGCGCATCGGCTGACCACCGTGGTCGATGCGGATATCATCTATGTAGTCGACGGCGGACGGGTGGTCGAACAAGGCTCGCATCGCCAATTGCTCGCCAAAGGCGGAGTGTATGCCGGCCTCAATGCGACGCAAATGGCGTCGGACAGCGAACCGGTGCCGCTGTCGCGCGTTCGCGAAGCGGCCGGACGCACTTGAAGCTCACCAAACGCATCATCTCCTCGCCGGTCGCCCGCGGCATCATCGCCTCGATCGTCGTCGCGTATTTGCGCTTCGTCCACTGGACCACGCGCTGGCAGACGCTCGACGGCGAACCGTGGTGTGCGCAAGTGAACGGCAAGCAGCCCTATATCGGCTGCTTTTGGCACGCACGCATGCTGATGATGTTCTTCTTCCGGCTGCGCTACGGGCCGGACCGGCTGACCATGCTGATTTCCGCCCATCGCGATGGCCAGCTGATCTCCCAGGCCTCGGCCAAGCTGGGCGTTCCGACCATTGTCGGATCCACCAAGAAAGGCGGCATGCGCGCGCTGCGGGACGCGCTGCGCGCCTTCAAAGACGGCTGGTGCGTCTGCTTCACGCCCGACGGACCGCGCGGCCCGCGTATGCGCGCCGCCGACGGCATCGTCATGGCGGCGCGCCTCGGCGGCGTGCCGATCCTCGCGGTGACGTATTCGACCCGCTTTCGCATCGTGTTCAATTCGTGGGACCGGTTCATTCTGCCGCTGCCGTTCGGCCGCGGCGTTTTTATTTCGAGCGCGCCGATCCATGTGCCGCGCGATGCCGATGCGGCGGCGATCGAGCGCGCCCGCCTGCAGCTCGAAAATACCTTGAACGAAATGACGGCCCGGGCCGATCGCCTGTGCGGTCACGCGCCGATCGAACCGGCGCCGCCGAGGCCGGCCGCACCGCGCGGCACCGAGCAGGTGTCGCCATGATGCTGTCCTTGTACCGGTTCGGCTCGACGATCCTGGCGCCGATCTACTGGCTCGTGCTCCAGCAGCGGCGCAACCGCGGCAAGGAGGACGCCAGCCGCTTTGCCGAGCGGATCGGCTACGCCGAGCGGCCGCGGCCGCCGGGCCGCCTGGTTTGGGTCCACGGTGCCTCGGTCGGCGAATCGCTGTCCGCCCTGCCGCTGATCGAGCGATTGCTCGACGGCGACGATAGCCTCCATGTCGTCGTCACCACGGGCACGGTCACCTCGGCGCAAATGCTGCAGGATCGCTTGCCGCCGCGCGCCTTCCATCAGTTCGTGCCGATCGACCGCGCGCCGTGGGTGCGCCGGTTCCTGCGCCACTGGCGACCCGACGCCGCGCTGTGGCTGGAATCGGAATTATGGCCGAACCTGTTGATCGAGACCGCGCGCGCCAATGTGCCGATGGTGCTGATCAACGGACGCATGTCGGATCGCTCGTTCGCGCGCTGGCGGCGCTGGCCGCACCTGATCGGCAGCATGCTGCGCGCGTTCGATCTGTGCCTGGTGCAGAGCGCGGAAGACGGCAAGCGCTTCGCCGCACTGGGCGCGCGGCGCGTCGAATGCCCGGGCAATTTGAAATTCACCTCGAAGCCGCTGGCCGCCGACCCCGACGCGCTGGACGAGATGCAGTCCGCGGTGATCGGGCGACCGGTCTGGATGGCGGCGAGCACGCATGCAGGCGAGGAGAAGATCGTCGGCAACGCGGTCAAGCTGCTCAAATCCGCCGGCCCACAACCGCTCTGCATCGTCGTGCCGCGCCATGCCGACCGTGGCGACAGCATCGAAGGCGAGCTCAAGCCGCTTGGTCTGAACGTGCTCCGGCGCAGCCGCGGCGAACTGCCGCGTGCGGACACGGATCTGTATTTGGCCGATACGATGGGCGAACTGGGCATTTTCTATCGCCTTTCGAGCGTCGTACTGGTCGGCGGTTCGCTGGTGCCGCACGGCGGGCAGAACCCGCTCGAGGCCGCGCAGCTGGATTGCGCCATACTGCACGGCCCGCACATGGGCAATTTCCGCGAGATCACGCAGTTGCTCGACGAGGCGCACGCCACCATCGTCGTGCGGGACGCCGCCGATCTCGCCGCCGCGGTGCAGGATCTGTTCCGGCACCGCCAACTGCGCGACCAGCGCGCCGAGCTGGCGCATCAGGTGGTGCTTGGCCAGCAGGACGTGTTGGAGCGGGTCATGGCGGCGCTGACGCCGTATGTCGTGCCCGCCAGGCAGGGAACAGGCACCGATGCGCGCGCCTGAATTCTGGCGTCGGCGCGGCGTGACCTCCGCCCTGCTATGGCCGGTCGGACAGATCGCCTATGCCGTCGCCAGGTTGCGGGCGCAGCGGATCAAACCGGCGAAGCTCGGCATTCCGGTCATCTGCATCGGCAATGTGACGGCCGGCGGCTCGGGCAAGACGCCGACCGCGATCGCCGTTGCGCAGATGCTGCGCGATGCCGGCAAGCGCCCGCATTTCCTGCTGCGCGGCTATGGCGGCCGCGAGCGCGGGCCGTTGCGCGTCGAGCCCGGCAAACACGATCACCTTGCGGTCGGCGACGAAGCGCTCGTGCTGGCGCGCCGCGGACCGACTTGGATATCCCGCGATCGCGCCGCGGGTGCACGCGCCGCCGAAGCGGCCGGCGCCGACGTCATCGTGATGGACGACGGGTTCCAGAATCCGAGCATCGCCAAGGATTTTTCCATTCTGGTTTTTGACGGCGGCTTCGGCGTCGGCAACAACCGGCTGATCCCGGGCGGCCCGTTGCGC
This sequence comes from Alphaproteobacteria bacterium, assembly GCA_050186335.1. Lineage (GTDB taxonomy): Bacteria > Pseudomonadota > Alphaproteobacteria > Bin65 > Bin65 > JBFWYO01. The sequence continues at coordinate 4,468 of JBFWYO010000047.1, forward strand.
GAACCGCTGGCAGCCGGCCTGGCACGCGCCGATGCCGTGCTGGTGATCGGCGACGACACATCCGGCATCGTCGATGCGATCGGCAACCGCAAGATATTACGCGCGCGCTTCGTGCCGGGCGTCGAAACCCAACAATTGATCGGCCGCAGCGTCGTCGCCTTCGCCGGCATCGGCCGGCCGGAAAAATTTTTCGAGACCTTGGTCCACCTGGGCGCCAAGCTGGTCGAAGCGGTGCCGTTCGCCGATCATCACGATTACTCGCCGGACGAAATCATGTTCGTGCTCGAGATGGCGGCCGAACGGAACGCCGTGGCGGTGACCACGGAGAAGGATTTCATGCGCCTGAATGCCGACATGCAGGCGATGGTCGAAGTAGCGCCGGTAAGGCTCGAGTTCGAGGACCCGACCGCGCTGGAAGCCGCGCTGTTGAAATTGTTCAAGTAAAATTCAAGCCATCATCCCGGCCGAAGTGCAGCGGCGAGCCGGGATCCAGAGTCGGTCCGTATTTGCCGCTCCTGAACCCCGGATCTGCGCGCCACGCGGCGCTTGTCCGGGGTGACAGGCCTAGAGCTTCGCCGGCGGCTGCGGGGGCTGCATAACCGGTTGCGGCGGCGGCGGGCGCGCCATCATGCGCTGGCCCCGGACCGGAAAATCCCAGGTGCCGGTTTCCGGCTTGAGCGCCAGCGGATAGGCCGGCAGGCCGACCAGCAAACCGGCATCGAGCGACTCGTCGAACCAGTTCAATCCCCAGTGCAGATGCGGGCCGGTCGACCGGCCGGTCGAGCCGACGCGGCCAAGCAGCTGGCCTTGCTTGACCGTCTCGCCCTGGCTGACGGCAATGGCGCTCATATGGATGTAGAGCGTGGACACGCCCATGCCGTGATCGACCATCACCGTCTGCCCGGTGAAATACATGTCGCTGTGCACCAGCGTCACCGTGCCGGCGGCGGCCGCGACGATCGGCGCGCCCGGCCCGGCGGCAACGTCGACGCCGTAATGCGGACGGCTCGGCTTGCCGTTTAAAATGCGCTGGCTGCCATAGATGCCCGAGATGCGCCCCTGCGACGGCCAGATGAAGCCGGTTTTGTAGAACGGCAGATCGGAGCGCACCTTGCGCGCCTCGACGATCAGCAAATACTCCTTTTCGATGCGCGCCATGGTTTCGGGATCGGGCTCGACCAGCTTGGGCGGCAAGCCGTCGATGCGTTGAATCGGATAGCCGCGCTTGGCGATCTTGAACTCGCGCCGCTCGATGCCGCCATCTGGAAAAGCCGCCTCGAGCGCGGCCACACCGGCGTAATCGCGGCCGAACCCGAACACGAACGAGCCGTCGGCGGCAATGGCGAGCGGCTTGTCGTTCAACTTGACGGTGCTGCCCGGCACGGTTTGCCCGATGACCAGACTGCCGGCGGCAAGCTTGCCTCTGAGTTGAATCTTGCTGACGGGCTTCGATGCTGCGGGTTTGGTCGGCTTGACCTGGGCCGGTTTGTCCTGGGTCGGCTGGATCTTGTTCGGCGGCGTCTGCTGCTGGGCCGAAACCGCCGACGCGCCGAAAACCAGCGCCAGAAAGATCGCCAAGGCACGCATCACAGCAGGCTCCCCTGCCCGTCGCCGCCGGGCTTCGGCTTGACCGGCCGCGGCTTCGCGGGCGGCGACGCCGGACCGGCGCCGGCGATACGCGCATCGACCTCGCCGTCGGCGAAACGGATCGTCACGTCGCTGCCGGGTGCCGCTTGGGCCGCCTGCGTGATCGGCGCACCCGCGCCGCCGCGCACCAGGGCAAAGCCGCGCTCCAGCACGCGCTGATAGGAATAACTTTCGAGCAAGGCGCCGAGCGAGGCGAGCTTGCGCTCCGCCTGCTCGGTGAGCCTCCGTCCGTTCAGCGTGAGCCGGCGCGTCAATTGCGCCACGCGTTCGCCGCCATGAGCGATTTTCTGGACCAGATTTTGCCGGTTGAGCCCGGCCGACGCGCGCTCGATCCGATGCCGGCGCACCGTGACCAGGTTGGCGACCGCGTTCGCCAACCGCTCGGACCGGTCGTCGAGTCTTTGCGTTGCGGCTTCCAGCACGCGACGCGGATCCGGAACGCCGCGCGCCGCCGAGGCCAAGCGCAGGCGGCGCTCGTCCATCGACCGACCCAGACCGCCGACCAGGCGGCGCTGATGATCGAGAATCTCGCCGAGCAGCTTGCTGCGGACCGGCACGGCCATTTCGGCCGCCGCCGTCGGCGTGGGCGCGCGCAGGTCGGACGCGAAGTCGATCAGCGTCGTGTCGGTTTCGTGGCCGACCGCCGAAATCAGCGGAATTTCCGAGGCCGCCGCGGCGCGCACGACAATCTCTTCGTTGAACGCCCAGAGATCTTCCAAACTGCCGCCGCCGCGCGCGACGATCAGCAGATCCGGCCGCGGCACCTTGCCGCCCGCTTCGATGCGGTTGAAACCGGCAATCGCCGCCGCGACCTGTTCCGCGGCACCCTGGCCCTGCACGAGAACCGGCCACAGCAGCACATGGCGCGGAAACCGATCGGCCAGCCGATGCAGAATGTCCCGGATCACGGCACCCGTGGGCGACGTGATCACGCCGATGACGTTTGGAAGAAACGGAATCTTGCGCTTGCGCGCCGCGTCGAACAGGCCTTCGGCAGCGAGCTTTTTCTTGCGTTCCTCGAGCAGCTTGAGCAAAGCGCCCTGGCCGGCGAGTTCCATGGATTCGATGACGATCTGGTACTTCGAGCGGCCGGGATAGGTGGTCAGCCGGCCGGTCGAGATCACTTCCATGCCGTCTTCGGGCTTGATGGCCAGCTTCCCGGCGGTACCGCGCCAGCACACGGCGTCGAGTACCGCCTCGTCGTCCTTGAGCGTCATATAAAGATGGCCCGACGCCGCGCGCTTGAAGCCGGAAATCTCGCCGCGCACGCGCACATGGCTGAATTCGCTTTCGACCATGTGCTTGAGCGCCAGCGACAATTCGCTGACGCTGAATTCGGGCATGTTGGTGCCGGGCGATGCGGCGGCAGACAGGCTGTCGGTCATGGGCGCAATATAGCCCACGGCGCGCCGCGCGCCACGCGGCTTGACAGGGTCGGCCGCCGCCTGCAAAAGCGAAGCGTTGCAAGGGGGAAGTCTGCATGCACGTGCTGGTGATCGGATCGGGCGGCCGGGAACACGCGCTGTGCTGGGCGATTTCAGCCTCGCCCCTGTGCGACGCCCTGTTCTGCGCGCCGGGCAACGCCGGCATTGCCGAGTACGCAACGCTGTTGGCGGTCGGCGCCGAGGACATCGACGGCATCGTCGCACTGGCGCAGAAGGAACGCATCGATTTCGTCGTCGTCGGCCCCGAAGCGCCGCTGGTCAAAGGCCTGGTCGACCGGCTGGAGGCCGCCGGCATCAAGGCGTTCGGCCCGTCGCAGGCGGCCGCGCGGCTCGAGGGCTCGAAAGGCTTCACCAAGGATATTTGCGCGAAATACCGGATTCCGACCGCGGCCTATGAGCGCTTCACCGATGCCGGCGCGGCGCGCGCCTATGTCAGAAAACACGGCGCACCGATCGTCGTCAAAGCCGATGGGCTGGCGGCCGGCAAGGGCGTCGTCGTGGCGCTGACCGAAGCCGAAGCGCTGGCCGCCATCGACGCGATGATGACGGAAAAGCAATTCGGCGCCGCCGGGACCGAACTGGTGATCGAAGAATTCATGGACGGCGAAGAAGCGTCCTATCTGGTGATCGCCGACGGTCAGGATTATGTGCCGCTTGCCTCGGCGCAGGATCACAAGCGCGTCGGCGACGGCGATGTCGGTCCGAACACCGGCGGGATGGGCGCCTATTCGCCCGCCCCCGTGGTCACCGACGAAGTCGAGGCGCAGATCAAATCCCGCGTGATCGGTCCCATGCTGGCGGCGATGGCGGCGGAGGGCTGTCCGTTCAAGGGAATCTTATATGCAGGGCTGATGATCACCGACCAAGGGCCGAAGGTCGTCGAGTTCAACGTGCGTTTCGGCGATCCGGAATGCCAGCCGCTGATGCTGCGCCTGAAATCCGATCTGTTGCCGGCGCTGATCGCCGCGCGCGACGGCGTGCTCAAGCATTTCGATCTGCGCTGGCACGACGATGCCGCCGTCTGCGTGGTCATGGCCGCCAAAGGCTATCCCGGCGATTATTTGAAGAATACCGAGATCAGGAACATCGCGGCGGCCGACGCGCTCGACGGCGTGAAGGTATTCCACGCCGGCACCAGGCAGGACGGTGCGAGGCTTGTTTCGGTGGGCGGCCGCGTGCTCGGCGTCACCGCGCTCGGCAAGACGATTGCCGATGCACAACGGCGTGCCTACGAAGCGGTCGACAAAATCGACTGGAAGGACGGATTCTGCCGCCGCGATATCGGCTGGCGGGCGATTGGGCGCTCGGGCGGCGCTCGAAAATAATCGTCGCAAAAGAGAACGGCGCCGTTGCGTGTGCCGGCGCCGTCGACTTAATCGCGGTTAACTGCGCGTGTTTCGCTCAGTACGCCATCTTGCCGAAACTCGGCTTACAACCGGATCCGGGCGCCACGTAGACCCAGAGCCAGGTGTCGGGACAGCCGAAGAAGCCATCGAGCCATCCGACGGTTTGCGCGCTCTGCGGCATCGTCGGCAAAATCGTCGCCCGCGGCATCGCCCACGATGCCGAACTCGTCAGCGCCAGAATGGCGGCCGCGCATAGAATCTTTTTCATCATCCCCTCCGACGAACCGATAAAGTTCAGTGAGGCATTATTCGCGCCGCGAGGCGAAAAATCACGGGGCGGCACCGGACAATGAAGGGGTTAATTCAGACCGCCGTCACCCGCACGCCGCCCAGCCGGGCGCTTTCGACCAGGCGCACGAAATCCGTGTAGAACGCGACGTAATCCCGATGCGGATCCTGGCCCGTGGCGCGGATCGCGTCCTGGCGAAGACCTTCGTACATCGCGAGACGCTCTTGCAGGATCGGCACCCACTCTGCGGAGAGGTTTTCGGTTTCGACGTGCGCGAAGCCGGCGTCGCGCAACAACACGCGGTACTGTTCGACCGTACGCAGTGTCTGCGCCGCGATTCCGCGCCACATCAGATCGCGCTCGGCGTCACTCAGACCTCGCCCGGCGATCCAGTCCGAAAACGCGAGCCGGCCGCCCCTCTTGAGCACGCGTCGGCAAGAGTTCAGCAGCGCCGACTTGTCGGGGACATGCAGAAACGCCTCCTGGCTGAGCACGGCATCGAAAGTGGCGGCGGCGAACGGCAAGGCCTGCGCATCGCCGCGCACCACCGAAACCTGTCCGTCGAGGCCGACCATCCGATTCAGCAATGCGGCACCGACAGCACGCCCGGCATGAAAATCCAGCGCCACCATGCGGCTGCCGTAGCAGCGCGCCTGGTAGCGCGCGGGGCCGGCCAGCCCGGCGCAGACATCGAGCGCCAGCGAATCCGGATTCAGCCGCGCGCGTTCCGCCAGTGCGTCGTTCGCGGCGAGTCCGCCGTAATGATCCTGGTCATACGGGAACAGATGCTGCGCCTCGAGTCCCTCGAGGCTGCCGCGCGCGGCGCGCACCTTATCGAGCACTTGCTGCGCCGAAATCGGATGCCGGTCGTATAAGGCGGCGACATGGTCGGTCATCGGAACCTCTATCTGCGCGCGCGGAAAAAATTTCGCAGCAGCTCGGCCGCGCGGCTTTCCCGGATGCCGCCGTAAATTTCCGGCCGGTGCAGGCAGGTCGGCTGCGTGAACCAGCGCGGGCCGTGCTCGACGGCACCGCCCTTGGCGTCGACGGCGCCGTAATAAAGCCGCCGGATGCGCGCGAAACCGATGGCTGCGGCGCACATGGCGCACGGCTCGAGCGTCACATACAGATCGCAATCGACCAGGCGCGCGTCGCCGAGTCTGGCGGCGGCGGCGCGGATCGCGAGCATTTCGGCGTGCGCGGTCGGATCGTGCAGTTCTTCGGTGCGATTGCCCGACGCCGCGACGATTTCGTCGGTGCGGCCATCGACGACGACGCAGCCCACGGGTACTTCGCCGCGTGCGGCGGCCGCCTCGGCTTCGGCGAGGGCGCGATCCATCGGCCCCGGTTTCATCGATCGGCGCTCATTTGCCGCGCCCGCGATGGGACTTCGCCTTGGCGGCGTGCACCGTGGCACGCAGATTGTCCATCAGCACGCCCCACTGAAAGCGTCCGAGCGCGTCGACCATTTCCGCCTGCGCCTTCTTCCAGATCGGCAGCGCCCGGCGCAGCGCGGCAATGCCTGCTTCGGTCGCCTGCACGTGGCGCTCGCGCTTGTCGTAGCCGCGCTCGATGCGCAGCATGCCCTGGCGTTCGAGCGGGCGCAGATTGCGCGTCAGCGTGGTGCGGTCCATCACCAGCCGGTCGGCCAATTGGTTCATGGTCAGCGGCGCGCCGGCCAGCGCCGCCAGGATCGGCAGCTGGGTGATCTTGATGCCGACCGGATCGAGCATCGCTTCGTAATGCTGCGTGACCGTGCGCGCGGCCTGGCGCAGGTTGAGGCAGGTGCATTGTTCGAGTTCGGCCAGGCCGTCGATATTGGGCGCGTGCGGGTTCATCGGATGGCTGCGTTCATGATATAAGTGTAGTTGCACATGGAGCCGGCGGAGGGTCAAGCGCCATTCCGCCGGCGGCCAAGCGCCTTGCAGATCAGCCGGTCTTGCCCCATATCAACGCCCGGCGGCCTGCTCGCCCCGACCGCCGCAGTAATGAGAGTCTCATGCCCCGCCCGCAGATCGGCATCACCTTGGACGCGGAACAGCCCGGCGGCTATTCCAGGTTTCCTTGGTATGCCTGCCGCGAGAATTATTTCGGCGCCATAGTGACAACCGGCGGGCTGCCGTTCGCCCTGCCGCACGAACCCGACATGGCCGAAGCGTATCTGGACACGATCGACGGGTTGATCGTCACCGGTGGCGCGTTCGACGTCGACCCGGCCATTTACGGCGACGCCACGCGGCACGAGAAAGTCACCACCAAGGACCGCCGCACGCAGTTCGAGTTTGCCGTGACGCGCGGCGCGCTGGCCCGCAATCTGCCGGTGCTCGGCATTTGCGGCGGCCAGCAACTGCTCAACGTCGTTTTGGGCGGCACGCTGATCCAGCACATACCGGACGAAGTGCCGAACGCGCTGGAGCACGAGCAGAAGAATCCGCGCGACCAGGCCGGGCACGAGGTCAGCATCAAGAAGAACACGCTGCTGTACCGGATCACCGGCGCCGAGACTTTGGCGGTCAACAGCGCGCACCACCAGGCGGCGAAGGCGGTGCCTGCGGGCGCGCTGATCGATGCGGTGGCGCCCGACGGCGTGATCGAGGGCATCGAAGACCCGCGCTACAAATTCTGTTTGGGCGTGCAATGGCATCCGGAATTCTTCATCAGCGACGGCGACCGCAAGATATTCCAAGCGTTCGTCGACGCCTGTGCGCGCTAAACCACCGGTGAAATCCGCTCCGCAAACGCCGCGCGACGACGGCAAGGGCGAGCGCATCGCCAAGCGCCTGGCGCGCGCCGGCGTATGCTCGCGCCGCGAGGCCGAACGCTGGATCGAGCAGGGCCGCGTGGCGGTCGACGGCGTGGTGCTGACCACGCCGGCATTCCTGGTCACCGAGGCCAGCGAAATCGTGGTCGACGGCAAGCCGGTGCGGCGCGCCCCACCCACGCGGTTATGGCGCTTCAACAAGCCCGAAGGGGTCATGACCACGCACAGCGATCCGCAGGGGCGGCAGACGCTGTTCCAGATGCTGCCGGCGGGATTTCCGCGCGTGGTCTCGGTCGGCCGCCTGGACCTTAATTCCGAAGGCTTGATCCTGTTGACCAACGACGGCGAGTTGGCGCGGCGGTTGGAACTGCCGGTCAATGCATTGCCGCGCCGCTATCGGGTGCGCATTTACGGTTTCGTGCGCGCGACCGATATCGCCAAGCTGGCCGAAGGCATCACCATCGAGGGCGTCAATTACGGCGCGATCGACGCAGCGCTCGAAAAGCAAACCGGCTCGAACGCGTGGCTGACCATGACCTTGCGCGAAGGCAAGAACCGCGAAATTCGCCGCGTCTGCGAAGCGTTCGGCTGGCGCGTCAACCGGCTGATTCGCGTCGCCTATGGGCCGTTCGAGTTGGTCAATCTGCCGATCGGCGCGGTCGACGAGATCGATGCGTCGGAAATCGGCCGCGGCCTCGGCAAACTGGCGGAAGGCCTGCGTTTGCGCCTGCCCGAGCCGCGCCGCGAGTATCGCGGCGACCGGCCGAACCGCCCTGGACCGAAGCACCATGCGCATCGTCGGCGGTAAGCATCGCGGCCGGGCGCTCGCGGCGCCGGAGGGCGAATCGGTGCGCCCGACCGCCGACCGCACGCGCGAATCGATTTTCAATATCCTGGCGCACGCCGGCTGGGGCGCCGGCGGCGCTTCGCCGCTGATCGGTGCGCGCGTGCTCGACGCGTTCTGCGGCACCGGCGCCATGGGCCTGGAGGCGCTCTCGCGCGGCGCCGCGTTCGCGACCTTCATCGACAAGGACGCGCGCACGATTACGTTTGCGCGCGGCAATGCCGAAAAGCTGCGCGAATCCGAACACGCGCATTTTGTGCGTTCGGATGCGACCAAGCCGCCGCCGGCCGCGAAGCCGTGCGCCATTGCGTTTCTCGACCCGCCCTACGGCAGCGATCTTGTCTCCCCGGCGCTGAACGCGCTGGCCGATGCCGGCTGGTTCGCGGTCGGCGCCATCGTCTGCGTGGAGTTCTCCGCGAAGCAGAAGGAGTTCGCCCCGCCGCCGCGCTTCGATCTGCTCGATACGCGTCGCTACGGCGCCGCCGCGGTTGCGTTCCTGCGCTATCTCGGCTGATCGAACGCGCGCGCCTGCGCCAGCATCCAGTCGCAGAACGCGGCCACGCGTGGCTCGCGGGTTTTTGCCGGCGCGGTCACGATGTAGTACGCGAACGCCGCCTCGTGACTGACCGTGAACGGGCGCACCAAACGTCCCGCGCGCAATTCGTCGCCGACCACGGCGCTGCGGCCGAGCGCAACGCCCGCGCCAGCCATCGCAACGGCGTACAGTGTCGTCGAGTCGGTGAAGCGCGGGCCTTTCGAGACGTCCATATCCTCGACGCCGAATTCCTTCAGCCACGGATCCCAGACCGCCCAATGTTCGTTGGACTGCACGTCGGCGTCGTGCAGCAGCATGTGCTGGCGCAGGTCGCGCGGCCGGCGCAGCGCGCGCGCCCCGTCCAGCAACGACGGCGCGCACACGGGGAATACTTCTTCGCGCATCAGCAGTTCGGCGTTCAGGCCGGGATGATGGCCGCGCCCGTAGCGCACGCCGATATCCGCCTCGCCGGCCAGCAGATCGACGCGCCTGCCTTCCGATCGCACGATCACCGCGATGTCGGGGTAACGCTGCAGGAAATCCGGCAGCCGCGCGGCGAGCCAGCAATTCGCCAGCGACGGCAGCATGCTGACAGTGACGAACCCTTTGAGCGCACCGCCCTTGAGCTGCGACGTCGCGCGCGCCATGCGGTCGAAACCGTCGGACAGCGCCGGCATCAGGAACTGCCCGGCGTCGGTGAGCGAGACGCGCTTGCCGTGGCGGCGGAACAGCGCGACGCCGAGCTGCGCTTCGAGTCCGCGCACCTGCTGGCTGATGGCCGCCGGGGTCACGTTCAATTCCTGCGCCGCGCGCACGAAATTGCCGTGCCGGGCCGCGGCTTCGAAGGCGCGAAGCCCATTCAGGGGCGGCAGTCGGCGCTGGGTGCCGGTCATGGTTCGGGCGCCTCAATAGATAGAAAAACTTATCCTAGGACAAAGATATCATCGTTTTCTATCAATAAAAGCTCGTGTCATGGTCCGCGCAACAGACAGGAGCCCGCCATGACCACCGACACGCTTCACCTGCACCCGACTCCCGCGGCCGCGCACCGTGCCGTGCGCCTTCCGCTGGGCTGGCTTGCCGCCGGCATCGACGCCTGGATGAGTTGGCTCGAACGGCGCGAACAAATGCGGCTGCTGCAGGCAATGGACGATTTGCAGCTGAAGGATATCGGTATTACCCGCACCGACGTGCTGCGCGAACTCAAGGGTCGATCGTCGCCGTATTACTGAGCGCAGGCGTTACGAGACCGCGTCGGACGCCTTGGCCGGCGCGGCCTCGGCCGGCCGCTTGAGCAGGAAGGCCAACAGAAAGGCCAGCGCCAGCACCGCCGCCCCGGCAATGAACGGGGCATCGCGGCCGAACTGCGCGAAACAGAATCCGGCGAAGGCCGGCCCGACGATGCGGGCGAACGACTGCGCCGATTGCGAGGCGCCCATCACCGCACCTTGGATGTGCGCGGGCGTTGCGATCGAGAGATACGAATTGAGCGACGGGTGGCCGAGCCCGTAGCCCAGGCAGAATACCGCGGCGCCGGCATAGAACGCCCAGGGCATGGCGGCCAGCGGCAGCGCGCCGAGGCCGAGCGCCATGATCAAGGTGCCGAAAATGCACAGCGGCACGACGCCGAACCGCTTGCTGGCCGGGCCGACAGCGCCGCCCTGAATCAGCGCCAGCACGATTCCGGTGAAGGCGAAGAAATAGCCGTTCTCCTGCGGACCCCACAGGAACGCGCGCTCAGTCCACAACGCGGCGACCGATTCGAGACCGGACAATGCAATCGACACGAGCGTCAGCAAAACGATCGGCAGCGCCACGCGCCGCTCGCCGAGCGCCGTCGTGATCGCCTTGAGGCGCGGCACGCGCTCGCCGACGGGGGCATGCCGCACCGGCTCGCGCACCAACACGATCGCCATCACGACACCGAGCAGGGATACGCCGGCCGCCGACAGGAACGGCAGCAGGTAGTTGGGATTCTTGGCATCGCCGCCCGCGAGCAATCCGCCGACCGCCGGCCCCAGGATGAACCCCATGCCGATCGCCGCGCCCATCAGGCCCATTGCCTTGGGTCTCTGGGCGTGCGTCGTCACGTCGGCGATATAGGCTTGCGCGACCGCGAGCTTGCCGGCGACCAAGCCGCCGAACGCGCGCGCGAGGAACAGCATCAGCAGCGAATCGACGAAGGCGAGCCAGGTGAACGCGAGCGCCGAGCCGATCAGACTCAACACCAGCACCGGCTTGCGGCCCCATTTGTCGCTGATCCAACCCCAGATCCATGCCACCGCCAACTGGCACACCGAGAAGGTCGACATCAGCAGCGTCACCACATCGGGCGAAGCGCCGAATTTTTGCGCGTAGTACGGCGTCAGCGGAATGATCATGCCGAACGCGACCATGTCGATGAACACGGCGAGCAGGACGACCGGATAGGCGGCGTTACGGCCGGTCGTTGAATTTGGGGGCGCTACGGACATCGGCGAAAATAATGGCTCGGCACAAGCAGTTGGGCGGGCGGAACACGGCCGGATCGGCCGGACTCCGGAGGCGGCGCACTTTAGACGGAGTGGTGCCCCGAGGCTACAGCAAGGGTTGTCGCAGCTTCCGTCCCGCCCCTGACGTCCTTCAGCTTCGCGCACCGGCAAGTGCGGGGTCGCGGCGCGTTCTTACCGCCGCCCGAACAATTTCTCGATGTCCGACAGCTTGAGTTCAACGTAGGTCGGCCTGCCGTGGCTGCATTGGCCGCTGTAGGGCGTGGATTCCATCAATCGCAGGAGTGCATTCATCTCTTCGGGATTGAGCCTGCGCCCGGCGCGGATCGAACCGTGACAGGCCATGGTGCTGCACACTTGTTCGAGCTTCTCCTTGAGGCTGAACGCGTCGCCCATGGCGTCGATCTCGCCGGCCAGATCGCGCACCAGGTTCTTCACGTCCAGTTCGCCCAGCATGGACGGCACCTCGCGCACGACGACGGCGCCGGGGCCGAACGCTTCGAGCACCAGGCCAAGCCCGGCCAGTTCGTCCGCCCGCGCCGCCAGCTTGCCGACTTGCGCCTCGGGCAATTCGATCACCTCGGGCAGCAGCAGCGCCTGCCGGGCCACGCCCGCTTCGGCCAGCGCGTTCTTCATTTTCTCATACAGCAGACGTTCGTGCGCCGCGTGCTGATCGACGATCACGACGCCGTCGCGGGTCTGCGCCAGAATATAGGTTTCATGCACCTGCGCGCGCGCGACCCCGAGCGGAAATTCCGCAGCGCCCGAATGTTCGTGCGCTTCGACCGTTCGCCCGGCCGGTGCCGCCGACGGCGCGACGCCGGACAAAAGATCCTCGCGCCGCGGCGGGGCCTGGTAGAAGGCGGCCGCTTCGCGCAGGCCGCTGCTCGGATGATAGGACGACGAGGGTTGGCGATAGGCGAACGACGGCGCACCCTCGGGCCGCATGGCGCCGAGCGCCGCGTGCGCCACGGTGGTCGAGGCGCGGTGGCCGGCGCCGGCCAGCGCATGCTTGAGCGCACCGACGATCAGGCCCCGCACCAGGCCGGAATCGCGGAAGCGTACCTCGGTCTTGGCCGGATGCACGTTGACGTCGACCTCGCCGGGCGGCAATTCGACGAACAACGCCACCAGCGGATGCCGGTCGCGCGCCAGGAAATCCTGATAGGCGCCGCGCACCGCGCCGGCCAGCAATCGGTCGCGTACCGGCCGTCCGTTGACGAACAGGAACTGCGCCGTCGAGGTGTTGCGGTTGAGCGTCGGCACCCCGGCATAGCCTGACAGCCTGACGCCTTCGCGCGCGGCCTCGATCTTGAGCGCGTTCTCGGCGAATTCGCGGCCCATGACGGCCGCGAGACGCGCCAGACGCGCTTCGAACAGGTCACCGCTCGCAACCGGCAGATCGACCAGCGCGCGCCCGCCTTCGGCGTTCATGGTGAAGCCGATATCCGGATGCGCCATGGCCAGGCGGCGCAGCGTGTCGACCGCGTGCTCCTGCTCGGTGCGTTCGGTCTTGAGGAATTTCAGGCGCGCCGGGGTGGCAAAAAACAGATCGCGCACCTCGACCCGCGTGCCGCGCGGTTGCGCGGCCGGAACCGGTTCGTGCTTGGCTCCGCCCTCGATCTCGATCTGCCAGGCGTCGTCGGCACCGGCCGCGCGGCTGGCGATGCTCAGGCGGCTGACCGCGCCGATCGACGGCAGCGCCTCGCCGCGAAAGCCGAGCGAGCGGATATTGACCAGATCGTCGTCGGGCAATTTCGAGGTGGCATGGCGCTCGACCGCGAGCTGCAGTTCCTCGCGGGTCATGCCGGTCCCGTCGTCGATGACGCTGATAAAGGCCCGGCCGCCGTCGCGCATGGCGACGCCAATCTGCTTCGCGCCGGCGTCGATGGCGTTTTCGACAAGTTCCTTGATCACGGCAGCGGGCCGCTCGATCACCTCGCCGGCGGCGATGCGATTGACGATGGTCGAGGGCAGCAGACGAATCGGCATGGACGGCAATTTTAGGCCGCGCCGGCTACATTTCCGAGAGGTATTTGCGGGCCAGATGCTTGCCCTCTTCGACCGCCGGCTGGTCGAACGGATCGACGCCCAGCATGTAACCGGCGATGATGGTTTCCAGCATGAAATGCATCAACAGGGCGCCGAGGGTGCGCGCATCCAACTGCGCCAGCCGGAACAACCGCACCGGACGGCCGTGGCGGGCCATGGTTTCATAGGTTGCGCGCTGCTCGGCCTCCATCAGATCGCCCAGGGTACGCCCGAGCAATACGCCGATCTCGCCGTCGCCGCCCGGCCCGCCGATGCGCGGACCGGTGCCGGCGCGATGCAGTTGCATCAGCGTGAAGAACTTGTCCTTCGGTCCGTCGAGATAAAGCTGCAACTGGCTGTGCTGATCGACCGCGCCGACGGCGGCCACGGGCGTCGTGCCATGGCCCTGCTTGCCCAGGCTTTCGGCCCAGAGCTGGCAGTACCAGAGCGCGAAGAACCGCAGCGGGTCCGAGTACGGCATGAGTACGGAAATGCTCGCGCCCTTGTTGGCCAGCGCGAACGCCACGGCCGCACCCAACGCCGGCGGACAGTCGTTGGCATGATGCTTGGCCAGGATCGCGCTCAAGCTGAGCGCCGCCCCGGCGCGGATTTCCTCGGGATCGAGCCCGAGCAACAAAGCCGGCAGCATGCCGACGTTCGACAGCACGGCGTAGCGACCGCCGACCTTCGGATCGTGGTCCAGGATCGTCATGCCCGCGGCGGCGGCCAGATCGCGCAGCGGGCGGCGGCCGGGCTCGGTGATGACGACGAAGCGCCGCTTGAGCTCGGCCTCGCCAAGCGCACGCAGAACGGCTTCGCGCGCAATGAGAAACTGACTGAGCGTTTCCGCGGTCTTGCCGGATTTGGAAATCGCGAGGAAGCCGACCGAGCCGGCCTTGGCCGCTTCGATCCACGGCACGAACGTGTCCGGATCGATATTGTCCATGAACACGAGCTTTTGCCCGGCGGCGCCGGCGCAGGCGGCCAGGACCTGTCCGCCCAGGGACGACCCGCCGGTCCCGAGCACGACGATGGTCTCGAAGCCGGCCAATTGGCGCGCCGCAGCACGCGCCGCCGCCAGATCGTCGCGCCGCGCAGGCAGACGCAGCAGCGGCAGCGAGCCGTCGTCATGCTGTTTGCGCAATCGCATCAGTGCCGGTTCGGCGCGGCCGATCGCGGCGGCCAGTTCCGCGTCGGTCAAGCCGGCGCCGCCGATCTTGGCGGCGAGACAGTGGGAGATATCCTGAACGAACGCCATGGCGCTGCTCCGTCTTCTTGTTCTTAATTCGGCGGCGCCGCGCGTTCCGCCTAGCCGTCGACCCCTTGCGGATTGCCGACCACGGTGAAGGTCAGCTTGTCGGCCTTGAGCAGGCGCGCAGCGACGCGCTTGATATCCTCGACCGTGACCGCTTCGACGTAGCCGTTGCGCTTTTCGAAGAAATCGATGTCCATCTTGTCGAGCTGGACGCCGACCAGGATCGAGGCGATCGCCGACGAGCTGCTGAAGCGCAAGGCATAGGAGCGCACCAGGAACGCCTTGGCGCCGTCCAGCTCGCTCTGGGTGACGCCGTGTTCGGCCATGCGCCGCCATTCGGCCCGGATCAGGTCGATGGATTCCTTGACGCGTTCGTTCTTGGTGGCAACCGAGCCGTACAGCAGGTTGCTATGATCGAGCGTGCTGACCGACGTGCTGACCGAATAGGCCAAGCCGCGCTTTTCGCGGATTTCCATGTACAGGCGCGAACTGAACGAGCCGCCGCCTAGCAGATGGTTCATCACGAACGCCGGATAGAAATCCTTGTCGTCGCGGGCGATGCCGGCATGGCCGAAGATCACCACACTCTGCGAGCTTTCGCGGCGCGCGACCGCGATCTGGCCGGTGGCGACCGGGGCCACGGTGGCGACTTTGGGCCGATCGGCGGTGGCGGGCAGCGCACCGAACACTCGATCGAGCAGAATCTTGAGCTGATCGGCGGTAATGTCGCCGACAACGCCGACGACCAGCGTATCCCGGCTGAAAGCGATGCGATGCTGGGCCTGCAGATCGGCCGCCGTCAGCGATTTGACCGAATCCGGCGTGCCCGCGGCGCGCCGGCCATAGGGATGCGCCGGAAACGCGGCGCTCCACCACAGCCGCTGGGCGATCGACCAAGGTTCGGTCTGGGCGCGGCGCAGTTCCGACAGCATCTGCTCGCGCGTGCGCTCCAAGGGCGCCGTATCGAAGCGCGGCGCGCGCAAGGCGAGCGCCAGCAGATCGAACGAGGCGTCGCGGTTGGCGCTGAGCGCGGTCAGTCCGCCGGTGATGCGGTCGGCACTGGCATCGAACGAAAGGCGCGCCGAAAGCTGTTTGAGGCGGACTTGAAACGCCTCGGACGGCAGGTCGCCCGCGCCCTCATCGAGCATCGCGACCATCATTTGCACGACGCCTTCCTTGCCGGCCGGATCGATGCTGGTGCCGGCGCCGACCGCGAAATTGAGTGTCACGATCGGATTGGTGTGGTCTTCGACCAACCAGGCGGTGATGCCGCCGGGGCTGGTGACCTTGACCGGCTTGAGCGCCTGCGCGGGCGCGGCCAAGCCGAACGAAGCGAAGCCGGCAAACGCGACGGCCAGGACAAATCGAATAATGGGGCGGACGATTGGACGGGCAATCGGACGACGGGCGCTCATGGCTTCATGCACCGGGGCTGGAGGCCTGAAATCGGAATCAGTCGGCGGTCGGCTGCGGCTTCGGTTGGTCCTTGGCCGGTGAAGCGGCGTAGGGCGGCAGCAGCAGCGCGGTAACCGACCGGCGAAGATTCAGCACGTGGCGCGCGGCTGCGGTGACCTGTTCGGGCGTCACCTTGTCGATCTGTTCCGGCCAGGCTTCGATGTCGGCCAAGCTGCGGCCGCTGGTCAGCGCGGCGCCGATGGTTTGCGCCGGGCCGTTCAACGAATCGCGCGCGAAGATCGCCGCGTCCTTGAGCTGCCGCTTGGCCATGTCGACTTCGTCGGCCGACACGCCCTCGCGCAGCAGCTTGGCCAGCGCGGCATCGAGTGCCGCTTCGACCTGGGCCACGTCGACGCCTCCGGCCGGCACGCCGTAGATGTAGAACGTGCCGAGATCGTAGTTGGTCGCGTCGTAGCCGGCGCCCGCCGACGAGGCGAGCTTGCGGTCGATCACCAGATCCTTGTACAGCCGGCTGGTCGAGCCGTTTCCGAGCAGATTGGACAGCACCTGCAGCGCATAGGCGTGCTGCGTCTCGCCGCGGTTATAGCTGGGCGCGAGATACGAACGATTGATGCTGGGCTGCGTGACGCGCCGGTCGCGATACTCGACGCGCCGCGCGGCCACTTGCGGCGGCTCCTGCGGGCGCAGGCGCGGCGGGATCGGCTTGGACGCGATGCCGCCGTAGTATTTTTCCGCGAGCGGCCGCACCTGATCGAGCGTGACGTCGCCGACGACGATCAGGATCGCGTTGTTCGGCGCGTAATGCGCCCGGTAGAACGCGATCGCATCGTCGGTGGTCAGCCCGCGCATCTCGTGTTCCCACCCAATGATCGGCTTGCCGTAGGGATGGTTCACGAACAGCGCGGCCCGAGCTTGTTCGTACAGAATCGAGCGCGGAGAATTGTCGACGCGGGTGCGCCGCTCTTCGAGAATGACGTCGCGCTCCGGTTTCACCTGATCGTCGGTAAGAACCAGGTTGGTCATGCGGTCGGCTTCGATCTGCATGACCGTTTCCAGGCGATCGACCGTGACGCTCTGGAAATAGCCCGTGTAATCGTGCGAGGTGAAGGCGTTTTCACGGCCGCCGTTATTGGCGACGAT
Source organism: Alphaproteobacteria bacterium (assembly GCA_050186335.1). GTDB lineage: Bacteria > Pseudomonadota > Alphaproteobacteria > Bin65 > Bin65 > JBFWYO01. Next base: position 21,666 of record JBFWYO010000047.1, read on the forward strand.
CTTGGAAAATTCGCCGGGGCCGAGCGATTTGGTGCCCTTGAACATGAGATGTTCGAGGAAATGCGCGATGCCCGACTTGCCCGGCGGCTCGTCGGCGGAACCCACCTTGTACCAGACCATATGCGTGACGATGGGCGCGCGGTGGTTCTCGACCACGACGACCTGCATCCCGTTCGGCAAGGTGAAAGTGGCGGGATTGAACACGCCCTTGGGCGCGGGCTCGCTCGCGGCGGCGGCGGCGGAAAGCGACAGTACGATTACGATCGCAGCTCGACGCAGCAAAGGAGCGGCGACGCTGAAGAAGCCATTCATGGCGGCCAAACACTGACCTCCTGGGGTTGGAACGACACCATCCGACGCACCTGTCCCCTGCAGGCCATGCACTCCCCGGCGCCGGCTCCTCCCCCGAAGCCTCGCGCCGACACCCGACTCGGCGTTCTGTTCCGTATTCGGACAGCTAGAACAGACTATCCTTTTTCTTGATCGTCGGCTTGGTCGTAACTGCGCTCTTGGTATCGGTATTGCCCTGCGTCGTCTCAGGCGCCTTGTCGTTGTAGTTCATCACCTTGTCGACGAAGGTCTTTTCCGTGTCCTTCTCGTTCTTCTCTTCGACGTCGATGGTGCGCTTGACGACGTCCTGCGTGATGTCGCGCTTCTTGCCGGCGTTGCGCAGCAGCAGCTGCTCGCCCGGGCTGCGTTCGCCTTCCTTGATGCCGGTCGGCGTCGGGTTCGACGTCAGCACGGTGCGCGCCTGGCGCGTCGCCTGGACCGACTGGGTGCGCCCGGTGCCTTCCGGCGGCGGACGCAGCGAGTAGTCCGGCGGCAAGGTCAGCGGGGCGTTCTTCACCGCGAGGTCGATATCGTCGACGTTCTTGCTGGTTCCGCTGACGATGCTGCTGAGGTCCGAAAGCCCGCCGCAACCGCCGAGCAGAAGGCCAATCCCGCCGCAGGCCAAGAGATGCTTGATCGAAATCATAGGGGCACCTTTCCGAAAGCCGCACAAATGCTTGGTTTGGACACTATTTAGGCGATTCCCGGCGGCGGAACAAGGCATCAATGATCAGCAGGCCGGCCCCCACGACAATGGCGGAATCCGCCACGTTGAACGCCGGCCAGTGGTTGCCGTCGAGGTGAAAGTCGAGAAAATCGACCACCCCGCCGAACCGCAGCCGGTCCAGCGCGTTGCCGACCGCCCCGCCGATCACCAGGCCGATGCCGGTGGCCGGCAGCCGGTACTCGATGCGCCGCAGCCAGACCGCGAGCGCGATGGCGATGATCACGGCCAGGCCGGCGAAGATATAGGGGTTGGCCGCCGAACTGGTGTTGAACAGGCTGAAGCTGACGCCGCGATTGTAAGTCAGCACCAGATTGAAGAACGACGTCACTTCCACCGTGCGGGGCGGAGTCATCACCCGTTCGAGGATCCACCATTTGCTCGCCTGATCCGCAACGAACACCAGCAGAGCGAGGATCATGCCGAAACGAAACATCATCATGCCGCCCATCGCTTGCCGCCGACGACATCGGCGCAACGGTCGCACAGGCCGGGGTGTTCCTTGTGCGCGCCGACTTCCGGCAACACTTTCCAGCAACGTTCGCATTTCGCGCCCGCCGCCTTGCCCGGCACGACGGCGACTTCGCTCACATCGGACAAGGCGAACGCGCCGGCGGGCGGCGCTTCGGTGGTCAGCGAACCGCCCGAGGTGATGCAGATTTCCGCCAGGTCGATACCCTTGAGCGCGGCGAGGTGCGCGTTCGTGCAGTAGACGACCGGCGCCGCTTCGAGGCTCGAGCCGATGCGCTTTTCCGCGCGCTCGAGCTCGAGCGCGCCGGTGATGACGCGGCGCAGCTCGCGGATCTTCGCCCATTGCGCGGCCAGCGCGTCGTCCTGCCACGCGGCGGGAATTTCCGGGATGACGCGCAGATGCACGCTCTCCTTGCCCGGACGCGGCGCCGTGGCCTGCCGCGCCAACCAAGCTTCCTCCGCGGTGAAGCAGAGCATCGGCGCCAGCCATGCGGTCAGGCAGTCGAACACGTCGTTCAACACAGTACGCGCGGCGCGGCGGCGCAGATCGTCCTTGCCGTCGCAATAGACCGCGTCCTTGCGCACGTCGAAATAGAACGCGGAGAGATCGACCGCGCAGAAATGATGCAGCGCATTTGCCAGCGTGTGGAAATCGAAATCGTCGAAGCATTGGCGCGTAAGCTTGTCGAGCTCCCACAGGCGATGCAGCACCCAGCGTTCGAGCGACGGCATGTCGGCGGGCGCCACGCGCTCGGCTTCGGTGAACCCGGCCACATTGCCCAGCAAATAGCGCAGCGTATTGCGCAGGCGACGATATGTGTCCGCCTGCTGCTTGAGGATTTCGGGGCCGATGCGCAGATCTTCCGAATAGTCGGAGGCGACGACCCACAGGCGCAGGATGTCCGCGCCCAGCTTGCCAACGACCTCTTGCGGCGCGGTGACGTTGCCGAGCGACTTCGACATCTTGCGGCCCTGCTCATCCATGACGAAGCCGTGGGTGAGCACCGCATCGTACGGCGCGCGGCCGCGCGTGCCGCAGGATTCCAGCAGCGACGAATGAAACCAGCCGCGATGCTGGTCGGAGCCTTCCAGGTACAACGACGCCGGCCATTGCAGTTCCGGCCGCGCCTCGAGCACGAAGGCGTGGGTCGAGCCGGAGTCGAACCAGACATCGGCGATGTCCTCGACCTGCTCGTAATCGTCCGGGCTGTAATCGTTGCCCAGAAATCTCGACGCCGGGCTGTCGAACCACGCGTCGGCGCCTTCCTTCTCGAACGCTTCGCAGACACGGTCGACCACGCGCGGATCGCGCAGCGGCTCGCCGGTCTTCTTGTTGACGAACACGGTGATCGGCACGCCCCAGGCGCGCTGGCGAGAGATGCACCAATCCGGCCGCTGTTCGATCATCGAATAGAGCCGGTTGCGGCCCTGCGGTGGGACGAAACGGGTTTCATTGATGGCGTTGAGCGCGGTTTCGCGCAGCCTGGTCGTCTCCATCGAGATGAACCATTGCGGCGTATTGCGGAAGATCAGCGGCGCCTTGGAACGCCACGAATGCGGATACGAATGCACCAGCTTGGCGCGCGCCAGCAGCTTGCCGCGCTCGGCCAGCGCCTTGATGACGGCCTCGTTGGCTTTGCCTTCCTTGCCCTTCGAATCGTAGACATCGAGCCCGGCGAACAGGCGCACGTGATCGAAGAAGCGCCCGTCTTCGCCGACCGTTTGCGGCACCGGCACGTTGTGCGCCTGGCCCAGATGAAAATCGTCCTCGCCGTGGCCCGGCGCGATATGCACGAAGCCGGTGCCGTCCTCGGCGGTGACGAAGCCGCCCGGCAGCGCCGGCACGTCGAAATCGTAGCCGTAGGCGCCTGGGCCTTCGGCGCCGGCGAGCGGATGACGGCAAACGGTGCCGGCCAGCGCCGCGCCGGGAAATTCCGCGAGGATTTTAAACGCCGCGATATGGCCGGCCTTGGCGACCGCATCGACCAGCGCTTTGGCGACCACCAGCCGTTCGCCGACCTTGGCCCATTTGTCGGCCGGCGCCTCGGTGATCTCGATCAGCGCGTAGTCGATCTCCGGGCCGTACGCCACGGCACGGTTGCCGGGGATGGTCCACGGCGTCGTGGTCCAGATCAGGATCGCGGCATCGGCAAGGTCGGGGCGCGACGGACGCGCGACCGGAAAGCGCACCCAGATCGTCTTCGAGGTATGGTCGTGATATTCGGTTTCCGCTTCGGCCAGCGCGGTCTTTTCGACCACAGACCAGAGCACCGGCTTGGAGCCGCGATACAGGCTGCCGTTCATCAGGAACTTGCCGATCTCGCGCGCGATCTGCGCCTCGGCCGGATAGGTCATCGTGGTGTAGGGATTGTCCCAATCGCCTTCGACGCCCAGTCGCTTGAACTCGGCCCGCTGCACGTCGATCCAATGCTGCGCGAATTCGCGGCATTCGCGCCGGAACTCGACGATCGGCACCTGGTCCTTGTCCTTGCCGGCGGCGCGGTAATTCTCCTCGATCTTCCATTCGATCGGCAGCCCGTGGCAGTCCCAGCCCGGCACATAGTTGGCGTCCTTGCCGAGCATCTGCTGCGAACGGTTGATGACGTCCTTGAGGATCTTGTTCAGCGCGTGGCCGATGTGCAGGTTGCCGTTCGCGTATGGCGGGCCGTCATGCAGAATGAATTTTTCCCGGCCTTTGGATTCATCGCGCAGACGCCGGAAAAGATTCATCTCCGCCCAACGGCGCAGCAATTCCGGCTCGCGCTGCGGCAGCCCGGCCTTCATCGGAAAGTCGGTCTTCGGCAGGAACACCGTGGAACGGTAGTCGGTCGTCATTGCGCGGCCTCTGCATATGCGGCGGCATTATTGGTTTCTCCCGCCATCAACACGCGCTCGACGGCGACCAGCCGGCGCAAGCAGCGCGCAACATGTTGCGCGGACTCGCTTTCCAATCCGCAGACCCGCAGATCGACGTTGAGCCGCTCGTCATCGCCGATCGCGGCATGGAGATAGAACGGCATCAGCCCGCGCTTGGCGAACAGGTCGAGAATACGCGGCATGACGGACGCCTCGGCTGCGGCGGTCACGGAATAGGAATGGACGTGGGTGGATGGATCAGGAGCAAACATGGCACGCGGCCTCTTTCGCATGGGTTTCGACACAAACAACGACGGCCCGGTCCTGCAGCAGGACCGGGGTCGTAATTCGCGTCGCACCGCGTGCGATGAGGAAACGCGTACACATGGGAGCGGATAATATTGTTGCGTGGGGCCTGGGTCAAGGCGGTAAGTTGTGGAAATTGTTCAATTATTTTAGGCGGTTAGTCTTTTCTTCGCTCGCTCCCGGCAACGCGGAATGGGTCGCGAAGGCTTGGCGGCTCGCCGCTACGCTTCGCCGTAGCTGGGTACGGGCAACACGGTGGCGGCAGCCTGGACCCCGGCGCTCCGCCGCGCTTCGGCCGGGGCGACAAGCGATCAGATGCTGCCGACTACTTGGCCAGCTTCGCCAGCAACCCGTCGCGCACCGCGGGCCATTCGCGGTCGAGGATGCTGAAATAGACCGAGTCGCGGATGTAGCCGTCCCACATTCTCATATGGTTGCGCAGCACGCCTTCGCGCACGGCGCCCAGGCGCGCGATCGCGGTTTGCGAGCGCACATTGCGCAGGTCGGTTTTCAACTGCACGCGGATGGCGCCCAGCGCATCGAATGCATGGCTGAGAAGCAGGTACTTGGCCTCGGTGTTAAGAACCGTGCGCTGGTACGCCGTGCCGAGCCAGGTCCAGCCGATTTCCAGCCCGTCGTCGGCCGCGCGGATATCCATGTAGCGCGTCGAGCCGAACGCGCGGCCGCTGGCCCGGTCGATCTGCGCGAACGGCAGCACGGTGCCGCCGTCCTGCAGCTTCAGCGCGTCGTCGATGAATGCGCGAATATCCGCCAGCGTGCGCGGCATCGGCTTCGGCATGTAAAGCCAGATGCCGGGGTCCTGCGCCGCCGCCAGCAGATCTTCGGCGTGCCGATGCGCGAGCGGTTCGAGCCGCACATGCCTGCCTTCGAGCGTAACCGGTCCTGGCCTCATGGATGATGGCTCCTGTGCCAGGTTAGAGCCGTTTCCAGCCGGTCGTTGCCCCAGAACATCTCTGCGCCGACCATGAACGTGGGCGCGCCGAAAATGCCGAGACGGGCCGCTTCGTCGGTCTGCGCGCGCAGGCGATCCTTGGCCGCCTGGGACTGTGCGGCGCCGATCACGGCCGGCGCATCCTGCCCCGCCGCGCGCAAACAATCCGCGACCACGGCGGGTTCGGCGATGTTGCGGTCGTCGGCGAAATTCGCCGCGTAAACCGCGCGCACGAAACGCGGCAGCCACGGTGCGTCGGCGTGCAGGGCGGCGACGCGGGCCGCCATCAGGCCGTTGCGCGGAAACGCCGACGATCGGCGCAGCGGGAGATTCTGTTCGGCGCAAATTCGCTCGAGGTCGCGCCACATATAGGCGCCCTTGGCCGGGTAGATGTTGAACGGCGAATCGTTCCAGCCCTGGGCGTTGAAGATCGGCCCGAGCAGAAACGGGCGCCAGACCAGCGGAACGCCGGCGTTCGCCGCCGCCTGTTCGACGCGCATGGCGGCCGGATACGAATAGGTGCTCGCGAACTCGAACCAGAAATGCAGTGCCATGGCGTCTGCTTCAACCTTGCTGCGCGAAACGCTTACGCATGGGCGAGGATCGCGCGCGCCGCGTCGCCGTCCTTGGCGATCTGCGCCTTCAATTCGTCGAGCCCGGCGAATTTCCGCTCCGGCCTTATGTAATCGATCATCGCCACGCGCGCGGTGCGGCCGTAAATGTCGCCGGCGAAATTGAAGATATGCGCTTCGAGCATGACCTTGTCGTCGCCGATGGTCGGTCGCAGGCCGAGATTGGCGACGCCGGCATGCCAATCGAACTGTTCGGGCGCGCCCGCGCGTTCAATGCCGATCTTGACCGCATAGACGCCGAACGCCGGGCGCAGATAATCGCCGAGCGCCACGTTCGCGGTGGGGAAACCGATCGTGCGGCCGCGCGCATCGCCATGCGCGATCGGCCCCTCGATCTCCCATGCGCGGCCGAGCAGCACGGCGGCCGCTTGCGGTTTCCCTTCGCCGAGCAAATTGCGAATACGCGTCGACGAATAGGCGCTGCCGTCGGGCCCGGTGACCGGCGGAATGGCGGTGACGCCGAAACCATCGCGCGTGCCGTGCTGCTGCAGCAGCGCGACATCGCCGCGGCGCCGGTGCCCGAACACGAAATCGTAGCCGACCACGACGTGCTTGGCGGCGAACCCGTCGACCAGAATGTCGGCGATGAAGTCCTCCGCCGATTTGGCGGCCAGTTCGGCATCGAACGGCACGGCAACGATGCCGTCGGCGCCGTGCGCGCCGATCTCGCGCGCCTTGCCGGGCAGTTGGGTCAGCCGGAACGGCTTGCCGTCGGGAAAGAAGAAACTGCGCGGATGCGGCTCGAAGGTGAGCACCATGAGCTTGGTGCGCAGCTGGTGCGCGATCTCGCGCGCAAGGCCGATGACCGCCCGATGCCCCAAATGCACGCCGTCGAAATTGCCGATCGCGACCACACCGCCTTTGAAGGCGGCCGGCAGTTCGGCGTAATGGCGCGACAGGTGCATAATTGAATGATACCGGCGGATGGCCGGTCGCCGCAATGCGCTGGGCGGTCGCAGCGGCGGCACGCCGGAAGTTGCATTTTCGCAAATTTGTATGGTGACAATAGCGGGCGTCCGCGTCCGCCTCCACGGCACTACCCTAAGGTCGCGTTACGATTGTTACGCTTTTCACCATAGGGTTAGGGTGCCTTAGGGTCGACCAACCGCCCGGCGATCCCCCCGCGCTTTTCAATCCGATTGACGATGCAAAGAGCGCGACGCGCGAAAGCCCAACGCGCGGCGTCCCAGCACATGGCATCGGCAGCCATACATTCAAGAACGACGTTACATTTGTTACGGATTGGAGTGCCCCCGAGGACTCGACCACGGGGGCACTCCGTCTTAGCGGGCGTGACCGCATAAGCTCATTTCTTGTCACCCCGGACCAGCGCCGCACGTGCGGCGCGCCGATCCGGGGTCCATCGCAAAAGCGGAGACGACTCTGGATCCCGGCTCTACGCAGCGCTTCGGCCGGGATGACAAATCAGCGAATAAAAAAGACTCCTCATGCTGAGCCTGTCGAAGCATGAGCCTGTCGAAGCATGAGCCTGTCGAAGCATGAGCTTGGCCGGAATTCACCTTTCGACAGGCTCGGGGTGAGGTGCGGGAACGGTCGCGCGAACGCACACGCCCGAGGATGACGCGGGATTCCCGATCGCGGCCGGGCCGATGCGCGACGGCGGGCGATCGCCCCGCTAGGCCTTCCGCTTGTCCTTGTCCTTCAGCTTGATGTAGCGCGAGGGGACCTTGATCAGCGCCTCGCCCTCGATCACGACTTCGCCGACGACCGTGCAGATCGTCTCGAGCACGATGCGGTCCTTGGTCAGATCGATGCTCTTGACCGTGCATTTCACGCGCACGGTTTGGCCCGGCTTGACCGGGGCCATGAATTTCAGCGACTGGCCCATGTATAGGCAGCCCGGTCCGGGCAGCTTGGTGCCGATCACCGCGGAAATAAGCCCGGCCGACAGCATGCCGTGGGCAATGCGCGTGCCGAACAGGGTTTCCTTGGCGAATTCCTCCGACAGATGGATCGGGTTGGTATCGCTGGAAATGCCGGCATACAGGATGATGTCGGCTTCGGTGATGGTCTTGGACAGTTCGGCCGTCTGGCCGACGGTCAATTCCTCGATGAAAAATCCGCGCAGCGCGGGATCGAGGCGGTTCAATTCCGCGCCCGGGGGCACGGCGGTATCGGGCGGCGTCATGGGCGGCGTCCTTTTTGGCGGTCGGCGGCAGCGGCAAGTTCAACCCACGCCGACGGACGCGGCGCAGCAGACGGCCGGGAAATTATGCTACTGGCCGGAGCCAGGCAAGGGTCGGCGGGGTGGGCGAATGGCCGCGCCGGGCCGGGTTCGGCGCGGATGCGCGGCGCCAATAACTGAAAATCCGGCCCACTTATTCCAGCGTCAGCCGCACATCCGCCGAGGCCGAGCGGCCCTCCGCGTCGATCACGGTGATCTTGACGAAGCCGTCGCCGTCCGGCGTCCAGAACGCCTGGCGGCGGTGCGGCGAGGCATCCAACGGCCTGCCGTTGACCAGCCAGCGCAGCGGCTTGATGCCGCCCTCGGCGGTCATCGCCAGCGAGGCCTTGCCGTCGCCGTCGCGGGCGAGTTCGACCAGCGCACCGTCGGGCGGGAACGAGATCGCCAGTTCGCCGACGGTCGCGGCGGCGAGCTTGAGCTGGATGCGGCCCGGCCGTTCGAAGCGGCGCAGATTGGCCGGCAATTGGGCGTTCGGCGCATCGATCACATGCGCCGGCCGCGCCGGCATGGCGGGTCCGCTCAGGTTCGTCTCGGGCAGCAGGTCGAACATGCGGAACAGCAAGGGTGCGGCGGTATTGCGGCCGTAATGGCCGGGGCTCGGCGTGCCGTCCGGCCGACCGACCCAGACCGCGACCGTATAGGCATTGTCGTAGCCGATCGCCCAGGCGTCGCGGAAACCGTACGAGGTGCCGGTCTTGTAGGCCAGCTTGCGGGCGCCGGCGATGCGCGCGCCGGCGACGAAATCCTCGGGCGGCGGCGCGTTCTCCAGAATGCGCGCGAGATACCAGGCCGCCGCGCTGCTCATGATGCGCGTGCCGGGATTCGTCGCGTCGGGTTCGGCCTGGTCCTGATCGGGCGACAGTCGCAACGGCTTGACGACTCCGTCCCGCGACAGCGACGCGAACAACGTAGCGAGGTCGAACATCGTTACGCCGACGCCGCCGAGCGCGATCGGCAAGCCCGGCTGCGCCACGTTGTCGAGCGCCAAGCGTACGCCGGCATCGCGCAGGTGGCCGACGAAGCGCGCCGGCCCGACGGCGTCGAAGATCGCCACGGCCGGCACGTTGAGCGATTGCTGCAGCGCTTCGCGCACGGTGATCTCGCCATGATAGGTGCGGTAGAAATTCTCCGGCGCGTAATCGCCGAAGCGCATCGGCGCGTCGACGATCAGCGTATCCGGCAGGATCAGCCGGTCGTCGAAGCCGAGCGCATAGATGAACGGTTTGAGCGTCGAGCCCGGCGAGCGGATCGCGCGCGTCATGTCGATCTGGCCGTTGCGTGCGTCGTCGAAGAAGTCCGACGAGCCGAGATAGGCGCGCACCTCGCGGGTCGCGTTGTCGATCACGAGGACGGCGACCGTGGCGCGCTCGCCGAGGCGCGAATGCTCCGCCTTGACGAACTTTTCCAGATTGGCCTGCAGCGTGCGGTCGACCGAGGTGCGCACGACGCGCTGACCGGTAGACGCGGCGAGCATGCGATCGGCCAGATGCGGCGCCAGGATCGGCAACGCGCGGCGTTGCGACGGCACCGGCTCGGCCACGGCGTCCGCGATCTGCTGCGCGGTGAGCACGCGCTTCTCGAGCATGAGCGCGAGCACCTTGTCGCGCGCGGCCTTGGCCGTCTCATTGGCGCGATCCGGCCGGTTGCGCGTCGGCGATTGCGGGACGGCGACCAGCAGGGCCGCCTCGCCCGGCGTGAGATGCCTGGGTTCCTTGCCGAAATAGGCCAGCGACGCGGCGCGCACGCCTTCCAGGTTGCCGCCCATAGGGGCGAGCGTGAGATAGATGCCGAGAATTTCCGCCTTGGAGTAGTGCAGTTCAAGCTGCACCGCGCGGAACATCTCGACCGCCTTGGCGCGCAGCGTGCGCGGGCGCGGCTCGAGCAGCCGCGCGGCTTGCATCGTCAGCGTGGAAGCGCCCGAAACGACGCTGCCCGCCTTCGCCCATTGCCACGCCGCGCGCAGGATCGCGAACGGATCGACGCCGGGATGCATGGCGAAGCGCGAATCTTCATACGCGACCAGCATCTTGAGGTAGATCGGCGAGGCTTCCGCCTCGGTCATCGCGACGCGCCACGTATCGTCCTTGGTCGTGTAAGCGCGCAGCAGATCGCCGTTGCGATCGACGACTTGAACGGAAAGATCGTTGAGGCGCGACAGATTCGGCGGATAGAGGCGATCCAAGACGGCAAACGAAACGGCGCCGACGGCGAGCAGGATGCCCGCCGCCGCCGTTACCCGTTTGAGCCGCCGCAGGCCCATGGTTTGCTCCGCCTTTGTTCCCGGTCGCGTCAGTTGCGCGGCTGGACGGTGATCGAAGACAGCGCGTCGCGCGCGAAGTAGTTCGGCGCGTACATGTCCTCGACGAAGGCGCCGGGCAATTTATAGGTACCCGGAGTCACCGCCCGCACGATGTAGGCCGCCGTGAAGCGCTTGGTCTTGGCTTCGAGATCCGCCGCCGCGACGAAGCGGTCGTCGCGCGCCTCGATATACCGCAGCGGCGTCAGTTCCTTCAGCCATTTCAGGTTTTCCAGCGCCCGGCCGCCTTCCAGACGCGCGTTCTCGATCTCGAAGCCGGCCGGCAGCAGATCGACGATCATCGCCTGGTGGTTGACGGTGCCGGTGGCTTCGCCGTTGATCACCGCGACCAGCGTGTCGCCCTGGCGGACCTTCGTGAGATCCGCCGGCCTGCCGTCGAGCGTGTAGTAGCTGCGCTTGATGGTGAAGCCCTGGCTTTCCGGCGGCAGATCGGCCGACGGAATGCCGCTGACCGTGACCGTGGTCCAGATGCGTTCGGTGCCGTTGTTCTTGACCGAGACGTTCTGCGCCAGGTCCTTTGGCAGCAGGTTCGCGTAGTACGGCTTCTGGCGTTCCGGAATGTCCTTGCCGGCGACGTTCACCTTCAGCGGCTGCTTGCTGCTCAGCGCGTGCGCGGCGAGCAGCAGCCAGGCTTTCTCCTGCGTGCTGGTGTAGCGCGTCTTGTTCTTCAGATCGACGATCACCTCCAGCAAGGTGGGCATCGATTGCGACTGCTGCGGGGTAACGCTCGAGTAGTAGAGCACGCCCGATATGTCGCGCAGGTACGAGCCGTAGTCGCGCCAGGCCGCATCCCAATACCGGCCGGTCAGGTTCGGCCGCGTCTTGTGATCGCGCGCCGCCGCGAAGGCGGCACCCGAGCGCGCGGTATCGCCGTACAGCGCCAGCGCCGCCCCCAACTGCGCCTTGGCCAGAGCGGTCGGCAGCAGGTTGAGATAATTGTCGTGCAGGTAGCGCAGATCGGCGACCTCGGCCTTCTTGTTCATGGCGAGGACATAGAACGCGTAGGCGCGGGTCGGCAGCGTCCACAGTTCGTAGTTGCCGGACCGCGCAGCGACGCTGAGCCGTTCCATGCCGCGCTCGAAGCCGAGATCGGGCACGAAATAGCCTTTCTGTTTCGCCTGGCTGAGGAAATCCATGATGTAGACGGTCAGCCAATCCTGGCGGACATCGAGCGGCGACCACAGGCCGATGCTGCCGTCCGAACGCTGCAGGATCATCAACCGGCCGATCGCGTTCTGCACCCGGTCGCGCAGGATCTTGTCGTCCGCCGCGACGCCGACCGCCTGCGCCACGTCCGCCAGATACAAAAGCGGCAGGGCGACGCTGGTGGTCTGCTCGGCGCAGCCGTACGGATATTGATCGAGCGACTTGATCAGCCCGGCCACGTCGAGATCCGGGAAGGTGCTGAGGCTGACCGACACTTTCGCCGTGCCGGGTAGGAACTCCGCGATCAGATCGTTCGAGTAGGTGGCCGAGGCGTTCGGATCGAGCTGCCGCGTGATCTGGCGCGTGGAGATCGGCTGCGACGGGCGCACCGCGATATCCCAGCTGCGCTCGATCTTGAAGCTGTTCGGACCCGACAATTGCAGCGTCACGGTGGCGACGCCGATGGTATCGCCCTTGAGCGCGAAGTTGACCTGCGTGCGCGCGTCCTTGGCGAGTGCCTGGTTGATCTCCGCGGGACCGGCGATCGACGCCACGCCTTTCGCCGTCATCGAGACCTTGTAGTCGCCGGCATCGCCGTCGACATTGTGCAGGCTGACGCTGAGGCGACCCTCGTCGCCCGGCGCCAGGAAGCGCGGCAAGGTGACCAGCGAAACCACGTTGTCGCGCACGATCAACGGCGACTCAGCCTTGCCGACGGCCTTGGCGTCGTACGCCACCGCCATCAGCCGCAGCTTGCCGTTGAAGTCCGGCACGGCGAACGAAATCTTGCCGACCCCGTCGCGATCCAGCTTTACGATGCCGGAGAACAGCGCGACCGTCCTGATCGAGCTGGCATCCAGACCGCCGAGGTGGCGGTTCTCGGTGCCGTCGCCGCCGGTGCGCAGCGTGCCGAGCTGGCCCGCATAGGCATCGATCAGCCGGCCGTAATCGTCGCGCAGTTCGACGCCCAATTTACGCCGGCTGTAGTAGTGCTGATCCGGCGCCGGGGTCTTGAAGTTGGTCAACAGCAGGATGCCTTCGTCGACCGCGGCGAGAGTCACGAACGCCTTGTCGCGCGCGGCTCCTGTGACCTTGACCGTGACGTCGACGTTCTGGCGCGGCTTGATCTTCTCGGGCGCTTCGAGCTTCACGCCGAGCGTGCGCTCGCCGAAGTCGCGGCCCAGGAATGCCACGCCGATGGCACGTTGCGGGCCGCGCTGCGCCTTGGTGTCGGCGGCGCGGAACGCCGTCGCCGTGACGTAGACGCCGGGGCCCCAGGATTCGTCGACCTTGATGTCGATGGTGCGACCCTTGGCGTCGACCTCGAGATTGCGCACATAGTGGATGCGATCGCTCGCGACCACCACGAGCACTTGCCCGTCGAACGGCGGACGGATGAACACTTCCGCGCGCTGACCCGGCTTGTAGCTCGGCTTGTCGAGCTTGACGGTCAGCTTATCCGGCACCGGATTGTCTTCGCCGGTGTAGAACCAGCCGGCGTAGAAGCGATAGCTGGTTGCGGCTTTGCCGCCGGGGTCGCGCACTTCGAGCCGATAGCGGCCCCATTGGACTTTGGTCTGCAGCTTGGCCGGCTTGTCGGCGGCGATGGTCACCTTGCCGGTTTGCAGGGATTCATCGCGCTGGATCACCCGGTACTGCCACGAGCCGTTCCGCTGGAACCATTGCACCTGGTAGTTCTCGCGGATGAATTCGAACTCCAGCTCGCCGGTTGCGCGGCGCTTGCCCTCTTTGTCGAGGGCGATCACCTCGAACGCGGCGGGCTGGTTTTCCTGCACGCTGTCGTCGTCGGACGCCGGCTTGATGCCGATCACGAGATCCTGCGCGCGTACCGGAATTGCGATGACGCGCGACGATGCGCGGCCGCCCGGCTCGAGCAGGGACAGGCGGATTTCCGCCTTCAGCGCGCGCGTGGTATCCGGCGGCGCGTCGAGCGCCAGCGGCACCCGCACCTTGCCGTCGGCATCGGTCTTCAGCGTCGGCAGTTCGATGCGCTTGGGCTGGAAGGTTTCCTGCTGCAGGCCGAAATAGTAGCCGCGGAACTCCGGATACGGATTCGGATCGGACTTGAGCACGAACTCGCCTTCGACGTTCAGGTCGGCGGCGGGCGCGCCATACAGCCAGCGGCCGTTCAGCGTCACGGCGTTCGGCTTGCCGGGTTCGAGAAACTTGGTTTCGGGCTCGAGCGAGAAATCCAGGCGCTCGGGCACGAAATCCTCGACCTGGAAGCGCACGCTGCCGATCGCCGCACCCTTCGGATCGATATAGGCGTTCACTGTCCAACGGCCGGACGGCGCCGACTTCGCGGTCGGCAGATTCAACAGGTAGCCGCCGACCAGATCGTTGGCCTGGAGCGTGTACCGGCGCGCTTCGACGCCGTCGGGGCGCATCACCTTCAAGGTGATCGGCGTCTTTTCGATCGCCATCGCCTTTTCGTCGCGCAGCAGCGTGACGAGGTGCACCGTTTCGCCGGGACGATAGACGCCGCGCTCAGTATACAGGAACGCATCGACCGGGCCGGGCAACTCGCGCCCATCGACGCCGCGGTCGCTGAGATCGAATGCCGGACCGCCGAGGTCCAGGAACGAGAAATCCGACTCTTTATCGTAGACCATGACCGCGGCCGGCTGCAGGCCGCCGGTCCCGCGCACCAGGCCGGGCGCGAACGTCACGCGCCCGTCGCTGTCGGTCTTGGCGGTGGCGAGCACCGTGTTGTTGCGCGCGATCAGGCGCACCTCCATGCGGCGCTTCGGCTCGGCATCGGTGTACGAACGGACGAACACGTTGAGCCCATCGCCGCCCCAGTAGGTCGACAGGCCGAGATCGGTGACCACGATCCATTGCGTCGACTGGTCGCGATACCGGTCGCCCTTGGGTTTGAACGGCGCGCCCTGCAGCACATAGATGCCCGGGCGCAGATCCTTGATGACCTTGTCGAAGGGGATCGCCGTGGTGACCTGCTTGTTCTTGTCGCTCTTGATGTCGACCTGGCCTTTCCAGACCAGCTCGCCCGCCGTATCGGCGATGCGCTCGATGTCGTCGCCGTACAGCAGCTTGCGGATGCGGCCTTCGACGATTTCGTTGATCAGGTTGCGGTCGTTGACGCGCAGCAGCTTGAGCTCGGCCACTTCGACGTTGACCGAAATGACCGGCACGCCCTGGCGCGAGTTCTTCGGCAGGATGTAGTTGCCGCTCTTGAACGCGACCATCGGCGCGCGATCGGCGACTGCCACCTTGAATTCCTGGTTGCGCGTAAGCTTGGATCCTTCGTTGTCCGGCACGCCCTTGAGCACGGTGACCTGATAGGTTTGCCCGTGGACGACGCCTTCGGCGCATAGCGTTTGGCCGGTCGGCACGAAATTGGCCTTGATTGCCGGCTGGAAGCGGACGAAATCCTCGAACTTCACCTTGTCGCGCGGCGCCAGCGGGCGCGAAAACTCCAGGCACACGCGCGGCTGCTCGCTGTCCGATTCGGCGTAGACGCGCTTCAGCGTCATGCGATACTGAGCGGCCAGTTGCTTGAGGCGGTTCTCGATCTGGTCGTTGGAGTCGATTTCCAGGCCGGCCTCATAGGCCAGCATGGCCTGCTCGAAGGCGCGCAGCGCCTCGAAATGGTAGCCGATATAGAACAACGCGCCGGCCTTGCGCGCTTCGCTGTCCGCGGTCAAATACGCCAGGTAAGCGGCGGCGACGGCGCGGCGATTGTCGGGCGGACGTTGCGAGCCCAGCACGATGTTGAAATCCATCCAGAATGCCGGATCGTTGAGGCCGAGGCCGGCGGCGCGCTCGTAATGCGGCAGCGCACCGGCGAAGTTACGCAGCTTGGCCAGCTTTTGACCTTCGCCCCACGCGGTCATCGCGCCATCAGTGTCGATCCGGGAGTCGAACTTTCGCAACAGCTGGGAGCGCATCTGCTCCGCGTCCCGACTGAGCTCATCGTCGACATAAGCGTGCGACGGCGCAGCGGCGCCGACAAAGAACAGGACGACGAACAACGGGCCTAGCAAGGCCTTGAGAAAGCGCATAGCGGTACCCCTCGGTACGATTGACTGTGATGAAACGGCGGTGGGCGTGGTTCGCCCGTCTGACAATTTTCCGTCGCGTTCAGCAACGCGAGCTTAGCTTAATATCCTCAACACGTTGCCAGCGGATTTTGACCAGAAAGAGGCGGCGGCGTGCCGGAACGAAGATTTTTGGCAACACAGTGACAAAAAGACCATGACCGCAGACGAAATCATACGCTTGCTCGAGCTCAAACCGCACCCGGCCGAGGGCGGCTATTTTCGGGAAGTCTATCGGGCCGACGAAACCATCCCGCACGATGCCCTGCCGGCGCGCTACGGCGGCGCGCGCGCCTTCGGCACGGCGATCTATTACCTGCTGACGCCCGAGTCGTTTTCCGCCCTGCACGTCTTGGACAGCGACGAGGCATTCCATTTCTATCTCGGCGACCCGGTCGAAATGCTGCAGTTGCACCCGTCGGGCGCGAGCGAGCGGGTTGTCATCGGCAACGATCTGGCCGCCGGCCACGCCCCGCTGGTCATCGTCCGACGCGGGGTTTGGCAGGGCTCGCGGCTGATACCGGGCGGCCGCTTCGCGCTGCTCGGCACCACGGTCGCGCCCGGCTTTGAGTTCGTCGACTACCGCCACGGCGACGGCGCGGTGCTGGCGGCGCGCTACCCGGAGCAAAAGGATCTGATCGCGGTTTTGGCCCGGTAAGCATATCGCCCGAGCGGCACGTATAATGATTCGCAGCCCGTATTGCCGATTCCCGTCCCGAGGCGGGGAGAATAAGCTGCGGGATCGGCGGAACCGAACCATGCCGAGATCGGTTACATGGAGGTGTCGGCCGGTGTGGCGCGCCCCGCAGGGGGCGTCAGCGCGACCTTAATCGTTTTATTGAGCTGGAAAACAAGGAGAACGAAAAATGCTCAAACCTATCCTTTTAATCGCCGTGGCGTC
>JBFWYO010000048.1:0-37719 GCA_050186335.1 Alphaproteobacteria bacterium
CGCTTGCGAGAAGGTCTGTGGGGTCCGCCTCGCTTGCGGCGCATCCTTCGATACGCGCTGCGCGCTACTCAGGATGAGGTGGAATGTTTGCGGCGCCGAAAAACCCGCCTCATCCTGAGTAGCGCGCGGCGTCGCGCGCGTATCGAAGGATCGGCCGCGCGCGCGATACTCCGATGAATTTATAACCGCCTCGCCCGCCCACTGTGCGCGCACCCTCGTCCCTTGGGAGAGGATTTGGGGGGTGCACTTCGCTTGCGGCGCATCCTTCGATACGCGCTGCGCGCTACTCAGGATGAGGCGAAACGTTTGCGGCGCCGAAAAACCCGCCTCATCCTGAGTTGCGCGCGGCTTCGCGCGCGTATCGAAGGATGGGCCGCGCGCGCGATGTTCCGACCGATTTATAACCGCCTCGCCCGCTCGCTGTGCGCGCACCCTCTCCGCTTGCGAGAAGGTCTGTGGGGTGCGTCTCGCTTGTGGCCCATCCTTCGATACGCGCTGCGCGCTACTCAGGATGAGGTGGAATGTTTGCGGCGCCAGAAAACCCGCCTCATCCTGAGTAGCGCGCGGCTTCGCGCGCGTATCGAAGGATGGGCCGCGCGCGCGATGTTCCGATGAATTGATAATTTCCGCGTCGATCATGTTCGTCCACAAGCGGCATCGAGCGTGGCTTTGAGGTCCGGCCAGACATAGCCGAATTCGGCCACATTCGCGCCCCACAGGCGTTCGGTGCGCTGGATCGAGCGCTTGCCGCCGAGCCGTTCGTAAAAGAAGCGCGACGGGTTGGCCGCCACGACGTAGATCACCGCGCTCGGGTAGCCGCGCGCGAGCAAGCCCTCGAACAGGCTGAGAATCAACTTCCGCCCGACGCCGTGGCCGTGCGCGTCCGGCCGCACGTAGAGCGTATAAACCTCGCCCTGCCCGGCGCCCGCGTTGCGCAAGGCGCCCGCCGAGCCGAAGCCGACGATCCGGTTGTTGGATTCGGCGACCCGCACCAGTTGGGACCTATCGCCGATATCGTGGCCCCACAGCACGGCGTGGCGCGCTTCCGACATGCGCACCAGGACATGGTCCGGCAGCATGCCGGCATAGGTCGTCCGCCAGGTCTCTACGTAGATCTCGCCGATGGTCTTGGCGTCGTCGGGGCGCGCGGGGCGGATCAGAAGGTCAGTTGCGTCAGGGCTCATGGGTTCGCTGCTTGCCGCTGCAGAATGGCACAGAAAAACCCGTCCGTGCCGGTCGCGTGCGGCGCCAGATGCAGGTAGGGGCCGGGGTCCGGTAGCGGCCCGCCGGCATGCTCGGCCCACACGTTCCGGTACGGCATGGCCGCGAACGCGGGGTGGCCCTCGAGGAACGGCTCGACAATAGCCTCGTTTTCGGCGCGCAGCACGGAACAGGTAACATAGACCAGCCGCCCGCCCGGCTTCACCAGGGCTGCGGCTTCGGCCAGGATCGCGGCCTGCAGGACGGTCAGCCGCGCCAGCTCGGCCGGGGTCAGCCGCCACTTGGCGTCCGGATGGCGCCGCCACGCGCCGCTGCCGGTGCAGGGTGCGTCCACCAAGACCCGATCGAATGTGCCGCTCGGGCGATTTCCGGTGATCTCGACGATGGTCGCCCCGGCCCGCGCGGCGCGCTTGGGCAGATCGGCCAAGCGCCTGGGTGCGGCATCGTAGGCCAGCACGCGGCCCTGGTTCTGCATCGCGACGGCCAGCGCCACCGACTTGCCGCCCGCGCCGGCGCAATAATCCAGCACCGCCATGCCGGCGCGCGCGTCGACCAGCAGCGAGACCAGCTGCGAGCCTTCGTCCTGCACCTCGGCGCGGCCGTCCTTGAACAATGCCAGCGCCGGCAGCGACGTGCGCCCGGCCAGGCGGATGCCGAGCGGCGAAAGCGGCGTCGGCGCGGCCGCCAGGTTCGCCGCCGCCAGCTCGGCCAGCACGCCGTCGCGCGTTGCTTTCAAGGTATTCACCCGCAGATCGACCTCGGCCGGCGCGTTCAACGCAGCCATAGCATTCTCCGCTTCGGCGCCGAAGGTTTCGCGCAAGGCGGATTCGAGCCATTCGGGCAGATTGGCGCGCACGTGCGCGGGCTGCGCGGGATCGAGCAGTTGCTTGCCGGCAAGTTTCGTCAGCAGTGCGCGCTCGTCTTCGGTGAGCGGCGCCGGGCGATAGGTGCCGCCGTCGCATTGATTCGATATTTGTTCGACCGTTTGCGCTTGCGCCAAAACAAGATAGGCCAGCAACAATGTCCGCGGCTGGTCCGACTTGCTCCACCAGCGCAGCGGCGCCAGCGCGCGCAGCACACCGTAGACGAAATCCTGGATCGCGCGGCGATCCTTGCTGCCAATAAATCTTCTACCGCGCAGGAAGTTCGAGACCACCACGTCGCCGGGCACGGCTTCGCGCCCTGCGGGCGGGCGCAGCACCAAATCGAGCAGTTCGAGGGCGGTGGCCAGGCGCGCGCCGGGAGTCATACGCGCCCCCTGCTGCGGGCGCCCGCTTTTCGGGGGGGCTTACATACGCCGGTAATTCGGCGCCTCGCGGGTGATGGTGACGTCGTGCACGTGGCTTTCGCGCAGGCCGGCGTTGGTGATGCGCACGAACTTGGCGTGCTGCTGCAACTCGGCGATGGTCTTGTTGCCGGTGTAGCCGAGCGCCGCCCGCAGTCCGCCGACCAATTGGTGCACCACGGTTGCGATCGGGCCCTTGTAGGGCACCTGGCCCTCGATGCCTTCGGGCACCAGCTTCAGGCTATCGGAAATTTCCTGCTGGAAATAACGATCGGCCGAGCCGCGCGCCATGGCGCCCAGCGAGCCCATGCCGCGATAGGATTTATACGAGCGGCCCTCGTACAGGTACACGTCGCCGGGCGCCTCGTCGGTGCCGGCGAACAGCGCGCCGATCATCGCGACGCTTGCGCCGGCGGCCAGGGCTTTCGCCAGATCGCCGGAAAACTTGATGCCGCCGTCGGAGATCACCGGGATGCCCTGCTTGCGGCAGGCTTCGACGGTTTCCAGAATCGCCGTCATCTGTGGCACGCCGACGCCGGCGACCACGCGCGTGGTGCAGATCGAACCCGGCCCGATGCCGACCTTGATGGCATCCGCCCCGGCGTCGATCAGCGCCTTGGCGCCGTCGCGCGTCGCCACGTTGCCGGCGACCACCTGCGTGAAATTGCTGAGCTTGCGCACCCGCTCGACCGCCTTGAGCACGCCCTCGGAATGGCCGTGCGCGGTGTCGACCACCAGCACGTCGACGCCGGCATCGAACAGCAGCTCGGCCCGGCGCAGCCCGTCCTCGCCGACGCCGGTGGCGGCGGCCACGCGCAGGCGGCCGCGCTCGTCCTTGCAGGCGTTCGGGAAATTCTGCGCCTTCTCCATGTCCTTGACGGTGATCAGGCCGACGCAGCGATAGTCCTTGTCGACCACGATCAGCTTTTCGATCCGCCGCTTGTGCAGCAGGCGCTTGGCCTCGTCGTGGCTGACGTTTTCGCCGACCGTGACCAGGTTTTCCTTGGTCATCAGCTCGGCGACCGGCTGGCGCGGGTCGTTGGCGAAGCGCACGTCGCGGTGCGTCAATATGCCGACCAGCTTGTCGGTGCCGCGCTCGACCACCGGGATGCCGGAAATCCTGTGCTCGGCCATCAGGTGCAGCGCGTCGGCCAGGCGCTTGTCCGGGGTGATGGTGACCGGGTTGACCACCATGCCGGATTCGAACTTCTTGACCTTGCGGACCTCGCCGGACTGGTTCTCCGGCGTCATGTTCTTGTGGATCACGCCGATGCCGCCATGCTGGGCCATGGCGATGGCCAGCCGGCTTTCGGTCACTGTGTCCATGGCGGCGGACATGACCGGAATGCCGAGCTCGATCGATTTGGTCAGGCGGGTCTTGGTGTCGGTTTCGCCGGGCAGGACCGCGGAGCGCGCGGGGACGAGCAAGACGTCGTCGAAAGTCAGTGCCTCGGGAAAATCCATGCCAATCCTCTATCGGGTTGGCGGCGCATCATACACATCCGTTAAGCAAATGAAAGAGCGGCCAGGCGGAGCCCCTATGCGGTGCGGACAAGGCCCCGGGGTTCACTTTTGGCGGGTGGTTGGATCACACGCGCGAGGCTCCCTACTTCCCCCTCTCCCCTTGGGGGAGAGGGCCGGGGTGAGGGGACTCAAGCGGTATGGCCGAGAAGAGTCTCTCTTCCCCTCACCCGGCCGCTGCGCGGCCACCCTCTCCCTCAAGGGGAGCGGGTTGGTTTGGTTGGGGAGAGGTTATGCGGGTTCGTAATCCGGCTGGTTCTTCGGGTGCGCATGGTCGAAGGCCGGCAGCGCGTTGCAGGCGTCATGGATGCGCTTGATGGTCGGCCAGCGCTCCATCGGCAATTTATAGCGGCTGGCGTTGAATACCTGCGGCACCAGGAACACGTCGGCCATGGTCGGTGTGTCGCCGTGGCAGAACTTGCCGGTCGCCGGATGGTTCGCCAGCATCGCCTCCAGCCCGTTGAAGCCGAGCACGATCCAGTGGTTGAACCAGTCTTCCAACTGCTTCTCGGTCACCTTCAGGGTGCCGGTGAGATACTTGAGCACGCGCAGATTGTCGATCGGATGGATATCGCAGCCCGGCACGCTGGCCAGCGCGCGCACACGGGCCCGTGCGACCGGGTCCTTCGGCAGCAGCGGCGGGTTCGGATGCACTTCCTCGAGATATTCGATGATCGCCGGCGACTGCACGAACACGCGATCGTGCTCGTCGATCAGCGTCGGCACCTGCTCCTGCGGGTTGAGCTTCTTGTACTCGGCGCCGAACTGATCGCCCTTGCGCAGATGGATCGAGGTGAATTCGTACGGCAGATTCTTGAGGTTCAGCGCGATGCGCAACCGATACGACGCCGACGAACGGTAGTAGCCGTAATATTTGAGCATGGTGACTAGTCTTCCTCGCCCTTTTGATCCTGCGCGCCGTTCAACCCGGCGCGCCGCCGTACTTCACCACCTTCTGGTCGATCGCGCCGAAGATCGAGGCGCCGGCCGCGTCCTTCATTTCGATGTGGATCGTGTCGCCGAATTTCATGAACGGCGTCTTGGGCTTGCCGTCCCGGATGGTTTCGATGGTGCGGATTTCGGCCAGGCACGAAAAACCGACCGATGCATCCTTGTTCGAAACGGTGCCGGAACCGACGATCGACCCGGCGCTGAGCACGCGCGTCTTGGCGGCGTGCGCGATCAGCTGCGGCAGGGAGAAATTCATGTCGGTGCCGGCGTGCGGGCGGCCGAATTCCTTGCCGTTGTAGGTGACCAGCAGCGGCAGGTTGACCTTGCCGTCGCGCCAGGCCTCGCCCATTTCGTCGGGCGTCACCGCGACCGGCGAGAAAGCCGTCGCCGGTTTCGAATGGAAGAAGCCGAATCCCTTGGCCAGTTCGTTGGGGATCAACCCGCGCAAGCTGACGTCGTTGACCAGCATCAGCAGCGCCACGTGGCGCGCGCTCAATTCGGGCGAAGCGCCCATCGGCACGTCGGTCGTGATCGCCGCCACCTCGCCCTCGAAATCGATGCCGAACGCCTCGTCGGCCACGACGATATCGTCGCATGGACCGATGAACGAATCCGAGCCGCCCTGGTACATCAGCGGGTCGTTGAGGAACGACGGCGGCATTTCGGCGCCGCGCGCCTTGCGCACCAATTCCACGTGATTAAGATACGCACTGCCGTCGCACCACTGATAGGCGCGCGGCAAGGGTGCCGCCAATTTATGCGGATCGAGATCGAAGGCGCCCGAAGCGTGGCCCTCGTTCAAGTCGCGATAGACGGCGCGCAGTTTTTGCGAACTGGTCGTCCAATCGTCGAGTGCCGCCTGCAGCGTGCGGGCGACTTCCGGCACCTTGATGGCGCGCTTAAGATCGCGCGAGACCACGACCAGCGTCCCGTCCCGGCCGCCTTCCTTGAGCGAAGCAAGTTTCATAGGCAATTCCTCCGGGGTCGTTTCATACAGAACGACAGCGGGTGGCGCAATGGCGCGGCGAGCGCATACTTTTCCAATATGTCACCTCGGACAAGCGACGGACAGCAGCGCGCCGACCCGGGGTCCATGCTGATCGATGCGGAGAGATCCTGGACCCCAGCTCTTCGCTGCGCTTCGGCCGGGGCGACAGCTTGAACGGGGCACCGCCCCTACCCCTTCAGCACGCCGCGCTTGATCTGGTCCAGCTCGATCGACTCGAACAGCGCGCGGAAATTGCCTTCGCCGAAGCCCTCGTTGCCCTTGCGCTGGATGATCTCGAAGAAGATCGGACCGATCACGATGTCGGTGAAGATCTGCAGCAGCAAGCCGCCGTCCCGGGTCGGCGCGCCGTCGATCAGGATGCGATTCTTGGCCAATCGCGCCAGATTCTCGCCGTGGCCCGGCAGACGCGCGTCGACCTGCTCGTAGTAGGTGTCGGGTATCGTCATGAACGCGATTTGCCTGGCGCGCAGCGCTTCGACGGTCCGGTAAATATCCGCCGTGCCGAGAGCGATGTGCTGAATTCCCTCGCCTTTGTAGGCGGCGAGATATTCCTCGATCTGCGATTTGTCGTCGCTGCTTTCGTTGATCGGGATGCGGATCTTGCCGCACGGGCTGGTCATCGCCCTGCTTTTCAGCCCGGTCAGCTTGCCTTCGATGTCGAAGTAGCGGATTTCGCGGAAGTTGAACAAGCGCTCGTAGAACGAGGCCCAGTGGTCCATGCGGCCTTGGTGCACGTTATGCGTGAGATGATCGATATAGGTCAGCCCCACGCCCGACGGCGTCGCCCCCGTGGGCACGAAATCGACGTCGTAAATGTTCTTCTCGCCGTAACGGTCGACCAGATAGATCAAACTGCCGCCGATCCCGCGAATCGCCGGGATGTTCAGCTCCATCGGCCCGACGCTGCCCTGCTGCGGTTGCGCGCCGAGCGAAACCGCGCGCTTGAACGCGGCCGGCGCGTCCTTGACGCGGAACGCGATGGCGCAGATCGAGGGCCCGTGAACGCGCGCGAAGGATTGTGCGAACGAATCCAGCTCGGCATTGAGGATGAAATTCACGTCGCCCTGGCTGTAGCGCGTGACGTCCTTCGAGCGGTGCCGCGCGACCGCCACGAAGCCCATCCGTTCGAACAGCGCCGCCAACGCCTTCGGATCGGGCGCTGCGTACTCGACGAACTCGAATCCGTCGGTGCCCATCGGATTGATCGGATCGGCGGCTGGTATCGGCGTAGCGGCATTTGCCATGACTGTCTCCTCGCGCGAAACCCGTTCAGGTTTTTCGCCTTGGCGGCGCGCCCGGCCGCGCGCGGCTTGACGCCAGCCCCGGGCCGCGGCACATTAGTTACAGTTGAAACTATTTGACCGGAAGAATCAAGCGCCATGGTCGCCGCCGATGCCAAGAAACCGGCCGATGCCGCCCTCCGGCTGGACCGGTTCGTGCCCTATCGCCTGGCCATATTATCGAACCTGGTCAGCGGCGCCATCGCGCGCGCCTATCAGGCGCGCTTCGGCATTACGATTCCCGAGTGGCGCGTCATTGCCGTGCTCGGCTTGGGCGAAGCGCTTTCGGCAAATCAAGTCGGCGCCCGCACCGAGATGGACAAGGTGCAGGTCAGCCGCGCGGTGCGGCGGCTCTTGCAGCTGGGCTATGTCAGCCGCGCCTTCGAGCGTGCGGACCGGCGCCGCTCGCGCCTGTCGCTGAGCAGGAAAGGCGAGCGCGTCTATGCCGACGTGGTGCCGTTCGCGTTGGCGACCGAACGCGCGCTGCTCGACGCGCTTTCGACGGACGAGAAATTGCGGCTCGATTCGTTATTGGCGAAACTGACCGCTCGCGCAGCGGGCATGAACAAGCCATGAGCCCCACCGTCCCTAAGGTCAGCGTCGTCATCGCGACCTATAACTGGAGCAGCGTGCTCCGTTTCGCGATCCGCTCGGTACTCGCGCAGACCATGGCCGACTTCGAGTTGATCGTGGTCGGCGACGGCTGCACCGACGACAGCGAATCGGTGATACGCGGCTTCGATGACATGCGCGTCCGCTGGCACAATCTACCCGCCAATTCCGGCAACCAATCCGCACCCAACAACAAAGGCATCGAATTGGCGCGCGGCACGTACATCGCCTATCTCGGTCACGACGATCTGTGGCATCCGCGCCACCTGGAACATCTCGTGCACGCGTGCGAGACGCTGCAAGCGGATGCCGCGCATAGTCTGCAGGTCATGATCGAGCCGCCGCCATCGTCGCGGCGGATACTCATGGGGCTTGCGCCGCATGGGTTCGTGGCAGCTCTCGCCGTACCGCCGTCGGCCCTGCTGCACCGGCGCGACGTCGTCGCGCGCAGCGGTCCATGGCGCGATTATCGGACCATCCTGATGCCGCCCGATCTGGATTTCCTCGGCCGGATCTGGGATGCCGGCTGCAAGATCATGAGCGTTGCAGAGCTGACCTCGTTCAAGTTTCCGTCGGCATGGCGCAGAAATTCCTACGTCGAAAAGCCGTACCGCGAGCAGGAAGCCTATCTCGCGCGGCTGCAAAGCGAGCCGGACCTGCAGTATCGCGAGTTGCTCGCGGGATTCATGGACTTGGCGCGGCACACGCGGGACATGGCGCGGCGCGGCGGTATTGCGACGGATACCATGCCGGGGTCGATTACCGAAGGGTATCGCGCCTTGCGCGGGCTGGCGCCGAAGGACGCGCCGTTGAAGGGCAAGGCGCCGACAACCCACGGGAATCGAGATCTGCTCAAGTACTTGAATATCGCGCGCGATATCGTTCCCGAGATCGACACCGAGAAATTATTGCGTGAACGTACGATCCGCCCCGATGGCTTGTTTGTTGGATTGCGCTGGCACGATCTGGAAATCGGGTCCGATGGGACCCGATGGCGTTGGGCGACGAACGACGCGGAAATTTTCATCGCAGATGCCACCGGCACGAAGCGGGTCTTGCGGCTGGACCTCATGCCTGGCCCAGGAACGAACTACCGGCCGGTGCCGATCGATATCTTCGATCGACACCAACGGTTGATCGGGCACCTCGATGTCGACAAACCCGCGATTTACCGGGTCGAAATTCCGTTCGGATCCGGCGTCGACGAAACGCTACGACTGCACACCGACGCGGGCGGACAGCGCATCGACGGCGATCCGCGCATCATGAATTTCGGCGCGCGCGCCATTTGCTGGGAATAGCCGCTACCAGGTATACGGAATCAACTCGCGTGCTTCGTCGGAATCCCACGGCAAATCGAGCGCGTCGGGCAGATTGTAATCGTATGGCGCGGTCGGCAGGTTGAGAATATTGGCCTCTTCCGTGCCGATGTTTTTCCAGCCGTGATACAGATTCGGCGGGATCACGACGAGCCCCGGATTGCGCGGACTGAGCGAAAATTCGTTGACGAGACCGAAGGTCGGTGAATCGCGCCGCCCGTCGAAACAGACGATCTTGACCAAACCGGCGGCGACGAACAGCCGGTCGGTGCTTTGGCGATGCAGGCCCCAGGCGCGCACGCGGCCCGGCAGCGTCGTCGAGCTATGCACCTGAACGATCGGCTGATCGACGAGATCCCAGGCGGTTTTGGCGATTTCAGTCAGATGGCCGTCTTCGTGCGGCACCGGCCGTGCAGCGCGGAAGCGCAAACCGTCGATTGCGCGCTGCCGGAGCGCGCCGTCGCGGTCGACGGCGGACTGTTTCTGCGCCAGCCGATTGCCGCCCAAAATGGTTGCGATGTCGCGCGTCACGGTATCGTTTCCCTGCGCTCAATTGACATGCAACATACCGCAACGCCGCCGCCGAAACCATAAACGGCGTCGCCCACAGCTAAAGCACTTTCTCGTCGATAAAATGCCGGCCCTGTCGGTCTTCGACCTCGAGGATCCAGATATCCGGATCGAACTTGATCTGGCGCTGCAGATACGCGTCGGCATCGGGTTCGACGACCGGCGCCGGGCCGGTTGCCGCGGTCCACACGCGCGCCTCTTGGTCGTATCGGGCGCCGTAGACCACGCACCGGTCGGCCGCCTGCCGCACTTTGACGAACACCGTGCCCGACCGGTCGTCGCCGTGGCGCGCGACCGAGGCAAACGCGCCGCCGATCTCGGCGCGCCGGATCAGCGCGTAGACCCACAGATCGGTTTTGAGGCGCGGGGATTTCATGCGAGGTGGCCGGTGATGTGTTGCGGACTCATCCTTCGACAGGCTGGGGATGAGAACTTTGTCCTGGTTAGGTCAAAACCGAACGTCATGCTGAGCCTGTCGAAGCATGAGCTTATCGCACGCCCAAAAAAAAGACCCTCATGCCCCGGCATCGAAGCATGAGGGTCGGTAACACGTCGAAACGAACCGCCTAGATGTAATGCTCGCGCAACGGCGGGAAGCCGTTGAAGGCGACCGAGCAGTACGTCGTCGTGTAGGCGCCGGTGGACAGAATCTCGACCTTGTCGCCGACTTTCAGATCCAGCGGCAGTTCGTAGCCGGCCTTTTCGTACATCACGTCGACTTCGTCGCAGGTCGGCCCGGCGAGAATGATGCGCCCGGTCGCACTGCCGTCGTGCGGCGTCAGAATCCGATACTTGATCGCCTCGTCCATGGTTTCGGGCAGGCCGCCGAACTTGCCGATGTCCAGGTACACCCAGCGCACCGTGTCGTCGTAGCCCTTGGTCGAAATCAGCACCACTTCGGCCTGGATCACACCGGCATCGCCGACCAGCCCGCGGCCGGGCTCGATCAGCATTTGCGGCAGCTTGTTGCCGAAATGCTTGGTCATCGCCTTCATGATCGCGTCGGCGTAGCGTTCGGTCGCCGGCACGTCCGTCCGGTAGCGCGCCGGAAACCCGCCGCCGAGGTTGATCATGCGCAACTCGATGCCGCGCTTGTTCAGCGTCGAGAACAGCATCGCGGTCTTGCCCACGGCCACGTCCCACTGGGTCGGATCGGTCTGCTGCGAGCCCACATGGAACGACACGCCGTACGGGTCGAGGCCGAGTTCCTTGGCCTTGACGAGCAGATCCGCCGCCATATCGATCTCGCAGCCGAACTTGCGCGACAGCGGCCATTCGGCGCCGGCACCCGACATCAGGATGCGGCAGAACGCCTTGGCGCCCGGTGCGGCAACGGCAAGTTTCTTCACTTCCGCTTCGCTGTCGAACGCGAACATGCGCACGCCCTTCTTGAAGGCGGCTTCGATGTCGCGCTGCTTCTTGATCGTACTGCCGAACGAAATCCGCGCCGGGTCGATGCCGACCTCGAGACACATGTCGATTTCATATATGCTGGCGGCGTCGAAGTTCGAGCCCATGTCGCGCAGCATGTCCATGATCGGACGCGCCGGATTCGCCTTCATGGCATAGTAAATCTTGGCCAGCGGCATGGCGTGATTGAGCCGCCGATAGTTCTCGGCGATCACTTCCAGGTCGACGACCAGGCACGGCGTTTGCGGTTGCTTGTCGGCAAGATACCGCGCGATTTTTTGGTTCATCGGGGCAGCCCCCATAATAAGTGGCCACTGCGCCCCCCGTTGGCCCTCGCATCGCGCGTGCGGTTTTTGCGCGCTTATTTTGGGCTCGTGTTCGAGCGTAATCGTGCATATAGGACCAAACTCCCGGACTTCAAAGGGAAAAATGCGGCGAAAGCGGATTTTTAGCCGCGGCGCCGAGAGTCGGTCGACGCGCCAAACCCAGCGGCGATCCGCGATGACATTTTTCGCCGCGCGCGGCCCGTGGTATAAGGCCCGCGCGCTAGAGACACACGCAACGGAGACGCAACCTTGGCCGAAACGCCGCTCGTTCTGGTCCTCAACGGGCCGAACCTCAACATGCTCGGCACGCGCGAGCCGGAAACCTATGGCCGCGAGACGCTGGACGAGATCGAGACCGCCTGCCATCGGCGCGCGCGCCAGCTTGGTCTGGCCGTCGAATTCCGCCAGACCAACGCCGAAGGCCAACTGGTCGACTGGATTCAGGAAGCGCGCGCCACCGCCGCCGCCCTGATCGTCAACGCCGGCGCCCTGACCCATACCTCGATTGCGATCCTCGATGCGTTACGCGCGGTTGACAGGCCGGTTGTCGAAGTGCATCTGTCCAACATCTACCGGCGGGAAGAGTTTCGACACCATTCTTACGTGTCGAAAGCGGCCGATGGCGTCATTTGCGGCTTCGGCGGCCAGGGCTACGTGCTGGCGCTCGAGGCGCTGGCCCGCAAGCTCAATCCCGTCGCCCACGCGTAAGCCAGAGGAAGCATGCGCAAAAACAGCCCGACCAACATCGACGGCGCCGCCGTGCGCCAGCTTGCCGAACTGCTCGACGAAACCGGCCTGACCGAGATCGAGTACGAGGCCAACGGCATGCGCCTGCGCGTCGCGCGCGTGGCCGCGCAAGTGGCCGCCGCACCCGTGGTCGTGTCTGCGCCCGCGGTCGCCGCACCCATGGCGAGCGCCGCCCCGGCCGCCTTCGACGCATCGCATCCGGGCGTCGTCACCTCGCCGATGGTCGGCACCGTTTACCTGTCGCCCGACCCTAACGCCCCGCCGTTCATCAAGACCGGCGATACGGTCCGTGCCGGCCAAACGTTGTTGCTGGTCGAGGCCATGAAGACCTTCAACGAGATCAAGGCGCACCGCGCCGGCACGATCACGCAGATCCTGGTCGAAAGCGGCAAGCCGGTCGAATTCGGCGAAGTACTCGTCGTGATTTCGTAGCCCCCGGGGAACGCGCATGTTCGACAAGGTGCTGATCGCCAATCGCGGCGAGATCGCGTTGCGCATCCACCGCGCCTGCCGCGAAATGGGCATCCACACGGTCGCCGTGCATTCGACCATCGACGCCGCCGCCATGCATGTCCGTCTGGCCGACGAAAGCGTGTGCATCGGCCCGCCGCCGTCGAGGGAATCCTACCTGAACATTCCGGCGATCCTGTCGGCCGCGATGATTACCGGCGCCGACGCGATCCATCCCGGCTACGGGTTCCTGTCCGAGAACGCGAATTTCGCCCAGATCGTCGAGGAGCATAAGCTGACCTTCATCGGCCCATCGCCGGATCACATCCGCATGATGGGCGACAAGGTGGCGGCCAAGGCGGCGATGATCAGCGTCGGCGTTCCGGTGGTGCCGGGCAGCGACGGGCCGCTGGTCGATATGGAGGCTGCCAAGAAGCGGGCCGAGGAGATCGGCTATCCGGTCTTGATCAAAGCCTCGGGCGGCGGTGGCGGCAAGGGCATGAAGGTCGCCCGCGACAGCCAGGAATTGGTCGACATGGCTGTGCTGGCCAAGCGCGAAGCCAAGGCCAATTTCGGCAACGACGAAGTCTATTTCGAGAAATACCTGCAGAATCCGCGCCACATCGAGTTGCAGATCCTGGCCGACGCGCACGGCAACGTGGTGCATCTCGGCGAGCGCGATTGCTCGCTGCAACGCAACCACCAGAAGCTGCTCGAGGAAACCCCCTCGCCCGCGCTCAACGCCAGGGAGCGCAAGATGCTCGGCGAAATGGGCTGCGAGGCGATCAAGAAACTCGGCTATCGCAACGCCGGCACGCTCGAGTTCCTGTTCGAAGACGGCAAGTTCTACTTCATCGAAATGAACACGCGCCTGCAGGTCGAGCATCCGATCAGCGAGGCAATCAGCGGCATCGACATCGTCCGCGAGCAGATCCGCGTCGCCAGCGGCGCGCCCTTGTCGTTCAAGCAGAGCGACATCGTGTTCAACGGCCACGCCATCGAATGCCGCATCAACGCGGAAGACCCGCGCACTTTCACCCCATCGCCCGGCAAGGTGGTCGAATACCATCCGCCCGGCGGCTTGGGCGTGCGCGTCGACTCGGCCCTCTATGCCGGGTATTCGGTGCCGCCGACCTACGACAGCCTGATCGCCAAGTTGATCGTGCACGGCGGATCGCGCAACGAATGCCTGATGCGGCTGCGCCGCGCGCTCGAGGAGTTCGTGGTCAGCGGCATCAAGACGACCATTCCGCTGCACCAGCGCCTGGTCAACGATCCGGATTTCATCGACGGGCGTTACGATATACGCTGGCTCGAGAATTTCGTCCGGCGTCCGACCTGAGTAGAGCCGTCGTCTTTGGACGCCGTCGCCGAGCGAGACCGGTGCGATGAGCGACCGCCGAATCCGCCTTAGCCCAGAGCTGTTGATCCGCGCCTATGCGTCGGGCGTGTTTCCGATGGCGGAGACGCATGACGGGCCGGTTTTCTGGGTCGAGCCTAAATGGCGCGGGATAATCCCGCTCGACGGGTTTCACCTGCCGCGCCGGCTGCGCCGCACCGTGCGCACGAGCCGGTTCGACGTGCGCTGCGATAGCGCGTTCCGGCGCGTGATGGAGGAGTGCGCGGCGCCGACCGCGGATCGTCCGGAAACCTGGATCAACGCAGAAATCCTGCGCGTCTATACCGAAATGCACCGCCTCGGCCTGGCTCATTCGGTCGAGTGCTGGGACGGCGAACTGCTGGTCGGCGGACTCTACGGCGTCTCGCTGGGCGGCGCGTTCTTCGGCGAAAGCATGTTCTCCCGCGCGCGCGACGCCAGCAAGATCGCGCTGGTTCATCTGGTCGCGCGCTTGCGCAAGGGCGGCTACCGGCTGCTCGACACGCAGTTCACGACCGAACATCTGACGCAGTTCGGGACGTTGGAAGTGCCGCAAGCCGATTACAAGGCGCTGCTGGCCGAAGCGCTCGCGCACGATGCGCATTTTCCGACCACGCTGACCCGCGCTGAACTGGATGCCTATTTACAGGACGTGATCCAGACGTCGTAAACCGGATGTTCCATCGCCGACGCCGCCGGACTCGAGGAGAACATCCAGCCGTTGAATACGTTGACCGGCGCCTTGCTCCGACCGACTTCCTTGATCTCCAGAAAGGCCGCATTCTCCGGCAGTTCCTCCGGCCGCGACTTGCTGCACTTGCGCGCCGTGATTTCGAGACTGCCGAACTTGACGGTTTGCCCGACCGGCGCATCGAACGTCGAAATGCGCGCCGTCACCTTGTCGAGCCCTTGCAGCACCGCGGTCTTCATATCTTCCGCCTGGGCCGCTGGGACGCCGAAGGCGAACAACGGGACAAGCGGCATCAAGGCGCGCGTGGCGAGGCGGCGGCACATCGAAAGGCAATTCATGACGGGCTGGGTCTATTTCTTGTAGGGATTGATCAGGGAGGCGAGCATGTTCTCTAACGTGGCACGCACTTGGCGCTCGTCCGCCCCCATGAGCACCGCATCTTCCAGCGCGTCCTGACACAGCGCGCGAATTTCCTCAAGATTCTCGTTCAGCACCTTGATCTTGTCGCGACAGGACAAGGGTTTACCG
Source organism: Alphaproteobacteria bacterium (assembly GCA_050186335.1). Lineage (GTDB taxonomy): Bacteria > Pseudomonadota > Alphaproteobacteria > Bin65 > Bin65 > JBFWYO01. The sequence continues at coordinate 15,299 of JBFWYO010000048.1, forward strand.
GTGCTGTCCGACCATACCGGCAGCGCGAACGATTGAACGGTTTTCGGGGCCATCTGCGGACCGATCGGGGATGTGACGGCGGGCATGCCGTCGGTTAACCAAGCCAAGCGGCCAAATTAAGGCGCTTCGGCACCCGATCCAATGGCTATTCCCGGTTATTGCCGCGTATCGCCGGGTACCTACCGGCGACCGGCACGGCGGGTCTTGACCGAAGCCGCCCGGCCAACGACATGGCTGCACCGTGCAACCACGAATATCGAAACGGGCTCCGAAAGGGGCGGATTTTCAGTTCGGCTTGTCGGCGGCGAAGCGCAACCGCACGTAATCGGCGATCCAGATGCCATCGGCGCCCTTGAGCTTCGGACCGAGTTCGGCGGCGATCTCGCGTTTCATCGCCGGCCGTTCGGCGAGCGGGACCGGCGCCATGAAACTCTCGCAAAACGTGTCCAGCCACGCTTCGATGTCGGATGGCAGCGGGGTCGGGCGCGGTATCAGGCCGATCGACCGCACGCGGAACCCGCGCCGCTCCAGGCGGCCGCGATACGCGTCCGGGGTCGGAAAAAACCACGGATGATAGCGGGAGCCATCGATGCCGCGCCGGGCCAGCGCGGCCATGCAGGCCGACACGATGCTGGCGACGTTGCCGTGGCCGCCCATCTCGCCGACGAACCGCCCGCCGGGCTTGAGCGCACGCCAGACACCGTCGATGACCGCGTCGGGATTGCGTTTCATCCAGTGCAGCGCCGCGTTGGTGAACACGGCGTCGAATTCCGCATTGAAGGCGAGGTCATGACCGTCGACGACGCGCGCATCGAGACCGAGTTGGCGCGCCGCTTCGATCTGCTCGGCGCTGTCGTCGGTGCCGACCACGTCGACGCCCATGTCCGCCAGCTTCTTGGTCAGCGCGCCGTCGCCGCAGCCGAGATCGAGGATCCGTTCGCCCGGTTTGGGCGCCAGCAGTTCGACGACCGGCAGGCCGAGCGCGGCGACAAACCCCGCGTTCTTCCGGTACCGCTCCGGATCCCAATGCTGCGCCGGCGCCGTGCTCATTCCTTAGGTTCCTTGGCGGGTTCCTTGGCCGGTTGTTTTTCCGGTTGTTTTTCCGGTTGTTTCTCCAGTTGTTTCTCCGGCGATTTCGGCTTTTCGTCCTCCGACAGCAGGAAGATCGCCTTGCCGAGCATTTCCTCGAGCGAGAGCGCATCCTTGGTCTGCTTGATGGCGCCGCCGGGCGCCACGTTGGTCGCCGAATTGCCGACCTGCAGACGCAGATACTTGCCGCCCAGCAACCCGTCGCTGGTCACCAACGCCACCGTGTCGTCGGGCAGCTTATGGTCGACAGGATCGTCATCGTGACCACGGCGCGATAGTCCTTGGGATCGATCGACTGGCGTATTACCGAGCCGACTTTGACGCCGCCGATGCGCACGTCGCTGCCTTCGGTCAGCGAGCCGACCGAGCCGAACTTGGCGGTGACCTGATAACCGGCGACCGGCTTGAGGTCGCTGCTGGTGTAGGCGAACACCAGAAAAAACCCGGCGATCGCCAGCACCACGGCGCCCATGACAGTCTCGACCAGGGATTTGCCCATGGTGTTGCCTTTCGCTATTGCGCTGTCGGGTTGCGGCGCGCTTCGGCACGGCGCACGATCATGTCGAGCAGTTCTTCGACAATGACCGAGTCCTGCACGTACTGAAACTGCTCGCCGGATTTCATGAACTCGTCCTCCGCGCCCGGCACCAGCTTGACGAATTTGCCGCCGAGCACGCCATCGCTCAGCACCATCGCCGCCGTGTCCTTGGGCAGCTTGATCGCGCGATCGATCAGCAAGCCTATGATCGGCTTGCGCGATGCGGGGTCGAGGCGCATGTCGCTGACTTCGCCGATCTTGACGCCGGCCAACAGGATCGGGCTGCCGACGGTCAGCCCATCGACCTGATCGTAGCGCGCGTTCAGCACGTAGCCGGCGCGCGCGCTCTTGCCGCTGGCGAACGCATAGACCAGGAATACGGCAAGCGCGAACACGACGGCCGCGCCGACGAGGATTTCACGATTTTGGCGTTTTACCGGGGTCGCCATGCGCCGCCTCGGCTCAGGACGGTCGCCACGGTTCGTAATCGCCAGTCGCCTTGGCCCGCTTGCCGCCCTCGTAGTCGTGCCCGGCGGGACGGTATGCGTCCTGCGTACCGGTCAGGTTCGGGCGGTGCGGCTTCTGCCATGGCTTGACGACGGGCGGCCGGTCGACCGGCGTGGCGTCGACCGTGTGGTGCAACCAGGCATGCCACTCCGGCGGCACCTGCGACGCCTCGGGCGCGCCCTTGTAGATGACCCAACGCTTGGCGCGACGGGACGACGGCGCGCGCCGTTCTTCGAAATAGCGATTGCCGGCGCCGTCGGTGCCGACGTGCCTGCCGCAAAAAACCGTGAACAACCAAGTACCCAGGGGCATCGCGTTCCTCGTGGGGACGGCACGGACATAAGGCCCGGCCCGAAAACGCGCGGGACTATGGCACCCCGCCTCGCCGCCGTCCAGAGCCGCCGAGGCGCCGGATATGCGTGACGCGCGGCCAAAAAACTCGCGATACGCGTGACCAATACGCTAGGCTTGGATTTGCCGTAAACCGCCGAGCCGTCATGCCCGTGCCGCCGATCCAGGAATTCGTCATCCCCGCCCGCACCGGCCGCGCCTTCGTGGTCGCCAAGGGCCAGGTGCTGCGCATCGAAATGATCGAGGGCAAGCAGGTCGGCGACTGCGCCTTCTTCAACGCCGACGATCCCAAGGAGGTATTTCACGTCGGCCAAAGCTGGGCCCTCAACGTCGCGGCCAAGACCGGGACGGCAAAAAGCTTCAGGCATTTCTACTCCAAGCCGCCGCGTGAGAACGTGATGCTGACCACCGTTGCCGATACCGTGCGCAATCACTGGGGCAATATGGGCGGCCGCTGCAGCCGCCGCTGGCACGAGATCATGTCCGGCGAGCCTGGGCATGCGAGCTGCCAGGAAAATCTCACCCGGGCGATCGCGCCGTTCGGGCTGAGCGGCGACGATATCGTCGATATTTTCAACGTGTTCATGAACGTCGACCTGCATCCCGACGGCACGTTCACGCTCAAACCGCCGACCGGCGACAAGGGTAGTTACATCGACCTGCGCGCCGAGATGAACGTCCTGGCCGCCATTTCGGCCTGTCCGGGCGACAAATCGCCGGTCAACGACTTCAAACCTAAGGCGCTGGGCGTGAAGATCTTCGCGGGCGGTTGAAATGATCGCGGCGCTGCACGGCGGCGATGCGCCGAAACGGTTTGACCGCATCAAGTCCATCGACGAAAGTGCGGGCGCACTTTCGCCCCGCATCCAATCGCAAGCCGCCCATCCATGACCGCCGCCGCGCAAGCCCCCGCCAAGCCGCACTGGCTCGGCTACGTTCTCTGCCTTGCCGCCGCGGCGGGCTTCGCCCTGCACACCAACTTCTCCAGACTCAGCTACGATTATGGGGTCGACACGATTACGATCCTGACGTGGCGCAGTTATCTATCCGTTTTGGTGTTCGCAGCGATCTTTGCGCTGCGCCGGCAGTCGCCATGGCTCGGCCAAGGCGTGCGCGCGCCGATGCTGATCGCCAGCGTGTTCTTCATCCTGCAGTCCTTCGCGCTGCTCGGCGCGATCAATTTCATTCCGGTCTCGCTGGCGATCCTGCTGTTCTATCTGTTCCCGATCCTGGTCATGCTCGGATCGAGCCTGCTCGGCGAGGAAAAGCTCACGCCCCTCAAGGTGGCCGGGGCCGTGGTCGGTTTCGCCGGCCTGTGCCTGGCGCTCAACATCTCCGGCGTCGGGCTCGACTGGCGCGGCGTGGCGCTGGGAATCGGCGCGGCCCTGTGCATTACCCTGAACGTCCTGAGCACCGCTCGCGTGATGCGCAGCCAGTCCCCGCTTGTCGTGACGTTCAACATGATCTGCGTGGCCACCGTCTTGCTGTCGGCCATCGCTGCGGCCCAGGGCGGCTTCAAGCTACCGACCGAAGCGGCCGGCTGGTGGGCGTTCGCCGGCGCGATCGGCTTCGTGCCCATCGCCTTTCTCTGCTTTTATTCGGCGATCCCGATGATCGGCGGCCCGCGCCTGTCCATTTTGATGAATTTCGAGCCGGTGATGAGCATCACGATCGCCGCCGTGCTGCTGGGCGAGGTTCTGGCGCCGATCCAATATGTCGGCGGCGTCCTCGTGCTTGGAGCGATCTTCGGCGTGGCCTTGTTCGCCAGGCGTTGATCTTTAAGGCAATTTCGTGACGTTTCAATTCGTTATGGGTAGTCTTGGTCTAGTCTTGGACTGACACAATTCCGCCAAATGGCGGAATTCCTTAACGTCATGCGGCGGATTCGCCCGGAATGCCGCAGATTTATTAGAGTCACCATACTGTCAAGAATATTAATCTCTATATCTTGTGTGTCTGTTGTTGACCGGGACTACAACTTGTCACACACTGCGCCGACTGTCAGGTTGGAGCTTCAGCGACACCCGCAAGTCATCGGCAAGCAAAAGCCAAGCATTCGTAAGTAAAAAAGGCGCCTTCCAGGGGCCACTACAATCGAATGTCCGATTTGCGGAAGTAAAAAAAGCCCACAACCGCACCACTGTCAGTCCGTTGGGGGGACTTCTATGCGTATCTTACGTCATTTCACCAAGGCCGGTCGCGACCCGTACGCGGCCATCGAGTTTCGCCGCACCGCCAGCGAGATCAAGAATCCCGACGGCTCGGTCGTGTTCAAGAACGACGAGATCGAAGTCCCGGCGTCGTGGTCTCAGGTGGCGACCGACGTGCTGGCGCAGAAATACTTCCGCAAGGCCGGCGTGCCGGCGGACTCCGACCTGGAGACCGTCGACGAAGCGGATGTGCCGACCTGGCTGCGCCGCCGCGTGCCGAAGGCTGGCGCCAAATTGGTCGGCGAGAAGAGCGCCAAGCAGGTATTCGATCGGCTGGCCGGCACCTGGACCTACTGGGGCTGGAAAGGCGGCTATTTCGACGCCGAAGCCGACGCGCGCACGTTCTTCGACGAGATGCGCTACATGCTGGCGGCACAGATGGCGGCGCCCAATTCGCCGCAATGGTTCAACACCGGCATGCACTGGGCTTACGGCATCGACGGCCCGTCGCAGGGGCACTACTACGTCGATTTCAAGACCGGCGAACTGGTCAAGTCCAGCTCGGCCTATGAGCATCCGCAGCCGCACGCTTGTTTCATCCAGTCGATCCAGGACGATCTCGTCAACGACGGCGGGATCATGGATCTGTGGGTGCGCGAGGCGCGCCTGTTCAAGTATGGCTCGGGCACCGGCACGAATTTTTCCAATCTCCGCGGCGAGGGCGAGAGGCTTTCGGGGGGCGGCAAGTCTTCCGGCCTGATGAGCTTCTTGAAGATCGGTGACCGCGCCGCCGGCGCCATCAAGTCGGGCGGCACCACGCGCCGTGCGGCGAAGATGGTGATCGTCAACGTCGACCACCCGGATATCGAGAAGTTCATCGATTGGAAGGTGATCGAGGAGCAGAAGGTCGCGGCGCTGGTCTCGGGCTCGCGCATGGCCAACAAACACCTGAATGCGGTCATGCAGGCCTGCCATCGCTTCGAGGGCGCGGACAAGTTCAATCCGAAATCGAATCCCGCCCTGCGCGCCGCCATTCGCGACGCGCGCAAGGCGCTGATCGCCGAAAACTATATCCAGCGCGTGGTCCAGTTCGCCCAGCAGGGCTACCAGGAGCTGGAGTTCCCGATCTACGACACCGATTGGGATTCGGATGCGTATCTCACGGTTTCCGGTCAGAACTCCAACAACTCGGTGCGCATCAGCAACGATTTCATCAATGCGGTGATGACCGACAGCGATTGGCAGCTGACCGACCGCGTGACCAAGAAAACCGTCAAGACGGTGAAAGCGCGGCAATTGTGGGAAAAGATCGCGGTTGCCGCCTGGCAGTCGGCCGACCCCGGCGTGCAGTACGACACCACCGTCAACGAGTGGCATACCTGCCCGGCCAGCGGGCGCATCAACGCGTCCAACCCGTGCTCGGAATACATGTTCCTGGACGACACGGCGTGCAACCTGGCCTCGATGAATTTGATGACGTTCCGTCAGGCGGACGGCTCGTTCGATACCACCGGCTTCGAGCACGCGACGCGCCTGTGGACAGTGGTCCTCGAAATTTCCGTCTTGATGGCGCAGTTTCCGTCGCAGCGCATCGCCGAATTGTCATACGAGTTCCGCACGCTCGGGCTTGGTTTCGCCAATATCGGCGGCTACCTGATGTCGATCGGCGTGCCGTACGACAGCCCGCAGGGCCGCGCGATCTGCGGCGCCATTTCGGCGCTGATGACCGGCATTTCCTACGCCACTTCCGCGGAAATGGCCGAGCAATTGGGGCCGTTCCCCGGCTACGCCAAGAACCGCGAGCACATGCTGCGCGTGATCCGGAACCACCGCCGCGCTGCGCACGCGGACAAATCGGGCTACGAAGGCCTGACCGTTCCCCCGGTGGCGCTCGACCATGCCGCCTGCAAGGACAACCGGCTCGGACAAGCGGCCAAGAACGCGTGGGATCTCGCGCTCGCGCTCGGCGAAAAGCACGGCTATCGCAATGCCCAGGCAAGCGTGATCGCGCCGACCGGTACGATCGGCCTGGTCATGGATTGCGACACCACGGGCATCGAGCCGGATTTCGCCCTGGTCAAGCACAAGACGCTGGCCGGCGGCGGCTATTTCAAGATCATCAACCGGATCGTTCCGCAAGCTTTGGAGACGCTCGGCTACAAGGATTCCGAGATCGAAACGATCGTGCGCTACGCGGTCGGCCACGCCACGCTCAAGAACGCGCCGGGCGTCAACCACCAGACGCTCAAGGCCAAGGGATTCACCGGCGAGATCATCGAGAAGATCGAAGCCGGCCTGGAGAGCGCCTACAACATCAAGTTCGTCTTCAACAAGTGGACGATCGGCGAAGCGTTCTGCAAGACCGTGCTCGGTCTCAACGACGCGCAGATCAACGACGCCGGCTTCGATCTGCTGGCGGCAATCGGCTTCAGCCGCGCCGACATCGACGCCGCGAACACGTATTGCTGTGGTGCCATGACGCTCGAAGGCGCGCCGCACCTGAAGGCCGAACATCTGCCGGTGTTCGACTGCGCCAACATTTGCGGGCCGAACGGCAAGCGCTACCTTTCGTGGGAAAGCCACATCCGCATGATGGCGGCCGCGCAGCCGTTCATCTCCGGGGCGATCTCCAAGACCATCAACATGCCGAACGACGCGGTGGTGGAGGATTGCAAGCAGGCCTACCTGCTGTCGTGGAAGCTTGGCATCAAAGCGAATGCGCTGTACCGCGATGGCTCGAAACTGTCGCAGCCGCTGATGTCCAGCATGTTCGAGGATGCGACCGGCGACGAAGACGCCAAGATCGAGAAGATCGAGGAAGTGCTGCAGGCAGCGCCCGCGCAGCGCAGCGTGCTGATCGCCGAACAGATCATGCAGGGCTTGGCGCGCGGGGCGCGCGACAAGCTGCCGCATCGCCGCAAGGGCTATACCCAGAAGGCCATCGTCGGCGGGCATAAAGTCTACCTGCGCACCGGCGAATATGCCGACGGGCGCCTGGGCGAGATCTTCATCGACATGCACAAGGAAGGCGCCGCCTTCCGCTCGTTGATGAACAATTTCGCCATTGCCGTGTCGATCGGCCTGCAATACGGCGTGCCGCTCGAGGAATTCGCCGACGCGTTCACCTTCACGCGCTTCGAGCCCTCGGGCATCGTCGAAGGCAACGAAACCATCAAGATGGCGACCTCGCTGCTGGACTACATCTTCCGCGAGCTCGCGATTTCCTACCTCGCCCGCAACGAACTGGCGCATGCCCAACCGGACGATTTCGTGTCCGACAGCGTCGGCCGCGGCGGCGAGGAATCGGCCCTACCGCCCGATGCTGCCGCGGATCAGGCCGCCGACCTCGCCCTTACGGCGATGCGGCGCGTCACCTCGAGCGGTTTCGTGCGCAATCGCTTCGCCATGCCGACCCCCGCGAAGGTCAACGGCAATGGCGCCAACGGGACTGGCCATAATGGGAACGGCCACGCCCATCACGCTCACGCTCATCCGCACCAGGCAGCCGACGAGCAACTTCTTGTTCAATCGGCTTCGGCCGTCGCATTGACCCATCCCGTCGCTCGTGACAGCGCCGGTCTTGCGACGTCCGTTGGCGGCAATGGCGCTTATACCGCCGTCGCCGTGTCTCTCGCCGTCGTCAAAGACGTCGACTCAAAGCTCGACAAAATCCGCGCTGCGCGGATGAAGGGTTACGAGGGCGACGCCTGCGGCGAATGCGGGAACTTTACGCTGGTCCGTAACGGGACGTGCCTCAAGTGTAATACCTGCGGCGCGACCAGCGGATGTAGCTGAAGGCACTTTGTGCCTGCCGTTACTCCTCCCTTACTTGGGTGCGTCCTTCGGGACGCACCCTTTTTCTTTTTGGGAGACGACGCCACTTCCGCTTATCGATCCGATCGAGCCAAGCGGGGGAAGAATCTCGCGTCGACGGCCAATCATTGTGGCGGAGGGATTTTCTTGCGGCGACGAAACTCCTCGTAGCGCTTGTAGTGGCCCTCGCCTTCGGCATCCTGCCATCGGAAGATTCGACGGGTCACGAAATTGTAGACCCGCTTGCCGGTCTTGCGCCAAACGCGCGAGAACAGGCTCGGCGTCGCGACGATGCGCAACTCCTGCTCGGTCATAGAATCCGGGCAGTATGTGCGTTTGTGCTTCAAGAGATGTCGAACATCCTCGCGCGCCATGTGGCGGAACAACCAGCCGCGCCGCGGCGAAATATACGCAAGCTGGAAATCGATCAGGAACGGCCGCCCGTCCGCGGTAACGAGCCAGTTCGCCTCCTTGGCAAGATCGTTGTGCGCGACGCCCAACGCGTGCAGCCGCTTCAGGCATTCCAGGGCCATTCCATAGTAGGCGGGATCCCGGGGCTGCGCGGTCTTAAGCGCCTCGCCTGCGTGCCAGGAGCGGCAAAGATTGCGTCCGTCCCAATGAAGCAGTTGCGGCGCGTCCGCGAACTGCAATTTATTGAGGCGCTTCAGTGCCCGGACTTCGCGGCGGACCATGAGATGGGCCAGGGGTTTAACCCACCACACCGCGACACCAACGTCGCGGCGGACGACGAACGCGTCGCCCCAGCGTTCGGGACATTGACCGAGATCGACATGACTGAAAAAATCGGCCTTCAGTAGCCGATTGCGTCGCCAATCAAACCCCACGACCCGTGCGCCCCTTACGTTGATTGCCCCGCGCAAGCATCGGGTAAGCGGGCTGGCATTCCCCGATGCCCCGAGGCCTCCGGATGTAGTCATAACAATTTCTCGCGATACTGGGCAGTCAATCATTTGCGTCGGCGCGATGAGCATTTGCCTTCCTTGATTTATTGCGCGGCTTTCCTACACCGATGGCTGAAGGCGGCGATGTGCTCTGCGATTCCCTCGTTGGTTGCTTGGTGCGTAACGGCGTTGGTCATGCGACGTCGATCGGCGGGATCTTTACGCTGATCGATAACGGGACGTGCTTGAAGCGCAATACCTGCGCGCACCGCGGACGTAGTCGATGGCACTTTGTGCGTGCCGTTATTCCTCCCTCACTTGGGAGCGTCCTTCTGGACACATCCATTTTTTGCGGAAGGCGCGCGGCCGGAAGTCGGTCGCCGCGACCGTTTCCCGGGCTTTGACTCGACGACCGGCGTGAGAATTCCGAGCGCCGATCCACTACCTCAAACGAACATCGCGCCCAGGCCGCCGATACCGGCAACCCGAGCGCGATGAACTCAGACGAGTCGATAAAAGTCGAACTAGGCTGAACTAGCGGCGGTCGCTCCGGTCATTGCGGTCGTTGCGGTCATGACGATCGTTGCGGTCATTACGATCGTTGCGCTCATGTCGGTCATTGCGATTGTCGTTTTGGCCGCGCCAGCCGTTGTTCGGATGACGGTCATGCCGGCCGGCAAAATATTGATTGCCGTTCGTATTTCGGTACATCGTCAAGTGGCTCGGGTGCTGCCACACGTGCCATTGGCGATTGCGGTCCCAGTAACCGTCGTCGTAGCCGAACAGGACGTTGCCGACATTGAAAGTCACGATCGGCTGGACCGGCCCACGCCAGCCGTAGTCCCGATACCGCGTATGCTGTCCGGTGTAATACTGGTTGCCGGCCGTATTTCTGTACATGGTCAGGTGGCTCGGATGCTGCCACACATGCCACTGGCGATTACGATCCCAATAGCCGTCGTCGTAGCCGAACAGGACGTTGGCGACATTGAAAGTCACGACCGGTTGCGCAGGTCCGCGCCAGCCGTAATCCCGGTACCGCGTATGCTGCCCGTCGTAGTATCGGGTGGCGTACGCATTGCGAAACGTATCGCGATGGCTCGGATGTTGCCAAGCGTGCCACTGGCGGTTGTGATCCCAGTAGCCGTCGTTATAGCCATAGGCGACGATCCCGGTATTGAAGGAAATCGAGACCTCCGCATTCGCCGTGCCGACAGACGCGAGCACGCCACCGGTCAGAGCGAGGGCGATTACGGCCGCTTTTAATGTCTTCTGCATATGTCTTTTCTTTCATGTTTTGCTGCGGAAACAGCGGAACGGGAAAGCAGGCATGCCTTGCCGTCCTTGCGTACGAAACCCTTCGGCATGGCGATTGGTTCCAGCCTGCCGTGATCGCGATGCAACGTGATGATTACGTGTCTCTTTTCCGTTCCGCGACGCGATCGCCGAAGCGATCGCATGGGATCGCACGCGCCACGTACCCGGCACCCAGACATGCGAACGGCGATTGCGCGGGGCGCAATCGCCGTTCGGTAAGTTACTTCCCCAGTTCTTTTCTTGGTTCGCCTGGTGCAGTCCCGGAGCGCCGCGACGCCTCCTTCAGGAGTCGGTTCGCCCGGGCAGGCGAAGGGTGCAAATGCTCGCCGAAGTGTCGAGGCGGACTTTCTGATTCGGATTTGGACTGCCGAATGGCACAGCAGGTCTAAATCTGAACTTCAGCTCGCCCCTCCCTCGGTAATGAGCATGCTGAGATATAGCCGCACGAATCGGGCAAAGATTTGCCGGTACCGATGTACCGGACATGCGAACAGCCGCGGATTCACAGGCGATTCTTCGAAAGACGGAAACCGGCTTCGGGCAAATAAGGCGGTCGCCGCGATTTTTTTTCGCGTCGGCTTCCTATACGCAACGCGGCAACGCTGCGTTCATCCGAACGCGCGCCCGACAAAAACCAGCAACGCACACACGACCAAGACCCCGGCGCCCGATTTCACGAAGTGTGGCACACGCATCGTCCCCTCCTCCGCTTGCACGCTCTTTACCAAGTATTATCTATAACTCGATTGCGATCCGTTCATGCCGGTAGCGTTATACCGGCCAAAAGTTTTATCCGCCTTAATGCGACGGGTCAGGGCATTGGCCGCACCCGGAAATTGGGCTACCACTGGCCGCAACGCCAGTCACCGAAGCAATGACACAACGAAGGGGAGACAACATGGCCGGCCGTATCGCCAAGCGCCTTGCCGAACTCAAAATCGTGCTGCCCAAACCGGCCGCTCCGGCCGCCAATTACGTACCGGCGGTGATCTCCGGCAACCACGTGTACATCTCCGGCCAAGGTTCCTATTGGGACGGCAAGCTGCATTACAACGGCAAGCTGGGCCACAATGTCAGCGTCGAGGACGGGCAGAAATGCGCGCGCCTCGTGGGATTGAACGTGCTGGCGCAATTGAACGCGGCGCTCGACGGCGATCTCGACCGCGTGGTGCGCTGCGTGAAGATCAACGGCTACGTCAACTCCGCGCCGGATTTCGGCGACCAGCCCAAAGTCGTCAATGGCTGCTCGGACCTGATGGTCGAAGTGTTCGGCGAAGCCGGACGACACGCGCGCTCGGCGACCGGCGCCCCGGCCCTGCCGATGGGCATTTCGGTCGAGATCGAAGCGATCTTCGAAATCGCGCCGGCGGCGAAGGCTTCGGCCAAAACCGCGGCGAAAAAACCCGCCAAGAAAGCGGCCGCGAAGAAGGCCAAGAAGCGGCGCTAGGGCTCAGCGCGTAAACGGCGCCGGCAGACCGAACGCGCGGGCATAGCGTACCGTCCCGGCACCGATGCCCAGCGTGCCGGGCTCCAGTTCGAGCGCCATGAACGCGTCGCCGGCGAACGGCGCCTGAAGATTGCGCGCCAGCGCCGGCGCGAACCCAAAGCGCGGGTAGTAAGTCTCATGCCCGAGCACGATGACGGCCGACACTTTGCAGGCGCGGCACGCATCGATGCCGGCACGCACGAGCGCCGAACCAATGCCGCCGCGCTGCCATGCCGGCAGAACCGCCAACGGTGCAAGGGAGGCGGCCGCGATCGTGCCGTGATCGGCGGCGATGTCGAGCCGGCTGAACAGGATATGACCGGCGAGGTCCGGGCTTGCGGTCGCCACGAGGGAAGTCAGGGCATCGCCGTCCGTGCGCAAACGATCGATCAGATGCGCTTCGTCGGGCCGGCCGAACGCGGTCGCGACGAGCGTCGCGATTGCCGCTCGGTCGTCCGCCCGCTCCGGTCGTATGAGGATTTCGACACCCGACATGAGCCGGTTTATGCCACGGGATAGGCCGTCTTCGCCGGTGTTTGTTCCCGGCGCCGCCAGTTCAAGTCGCGCCAGCGCCACAACAAGATCGTCGCCGCGCTTCCGGCCAATCCGATCAGCAGCCAACTCGCCGCATCGAGCCACAACAATGTCGGGTCATCCGGTCGGCCGCGCGCCGCCGCGGCGCGGCGAGCATCGAAGGCCCAGCTTTGGCGCAACGTCCAGAGTGCCGCCCACACGAAGCCGGCAACGAGCACTGCCCACCCGGCGAGTTTCGGCCGCGCCCACGCGCGCAACGCGACTCCGGCGGCGATGCCGCCGACCAATCCCATGACGGCGCCGGCAACGGCGATCATGTCCGGTCCGAGCCGCCATCCGAGCGTCGGCGCCGCCTGCAATAACAACAGCCGCAGCACGGACGCGAGCAGCCAACCGCCGGCGATCACCGCGAGCCCGAGCGCGGCCGGCCCATCGAGCAACGCGCGCCACGCAATCCCCATCCCCAAGGCAGCCAGCGCGGCAAAAACCTGCGGACCGAAACGCCAGTCGCCGGCATCGAGCGGCAGCGCGTCGGCGAGCAGCGGCGCGATGCCCCAGGCCAACGCCGCGAAGAAGCTGGCGAGCATCGGCCGCCACCATCGCAACGTCTCAACGGTGTCGACGGCTCTGGAAATGTGCGACGCCGCCATCGTATCGGGCGCGAGAAAGGGCGGCACCGGCGTCAGCGCGACGCCCGCGGGGCCGTTCGGCGCGCCGAGCGTCATCGTCGACGCCGCCGAGGGCTGTGCCGCGCGCAGGTATGTGTCCGGCGCCATGGCCGCAGGTTGCGCGGTCGGCGGGCGCGCCGTTGCGGGGCCTACGGTTGCCGGCGCCGCCGGTGCACGGAACATCTCCAGCCAGGCATCGACGTCTTGCGGGCGGTCCTGTTCGCGCACGGCGAGGCCGGCATCGATCGCCGCCAGGAATGCGTCCGAATATCGGCCCCGGCCGAGTTCGCGGGCGGCGCGCAGCGGATCCGGATCGCCGCGCAGCAGCGCAGCAATGCGCGCCGGCGCTTCCGCGGGCATCCGGCCGCTGATGCCGGTGTAAAGTACGCCGGCCAGCGCGTAGATGTCCGACCACGGGCCCTGGTTGCCCTTGCTCTGATATTGTTCATGCGGCGCATAGCCGGGCGTCACGATCGTCGTCAGCGCGCGGCTCTGCCGGCCGAACGCCTGGCGCGCGGCACCGAAATCCAGCAACACCGGCGAGCCGTCGCTTCGGATGAAGATATTGTCGGGCTTGATGTCGCGATGCAGCAACTCGGCCCGATGAATCGCGCGCAAACCGTCCAACAGCGGCACGATCACGTCGCGCAAGGCGCGCTCGCCGAGCGTCCCGCGCCGCGCGATGACCTCGAACAGATCCAAACCGTCGACATAGGCCATGACCATGTAAGCGGTGCCATTGGCTTCGAAGTAGCGCAGCACCTCGACGATGTTGGGATGCTTGAAACGCGCCAGCAATTGCGCTTCGCCGAGGAACCGCGCCTGGCTCCAGTCGAACGTCGCCTGGGTCTCTCGGTTGCGCGCGACGACGCGCATGCCGTCGACCCGCGCCGCCATCTCGCCGGGCAGAAACTCCTTGATGGCCACACGCGCTTCGGTGCCTAGGTCGGTGGCCAGGTAGGTGATGCCGAAGCCGCCATGGCCGAGCACGCGCTCGATGCGGTAGTCGAGCAATCGCGTACCGGCGGGGAGATCGGAGTCCATCATGGATCGAACTTGTTTAACGATTTTTTAATTATACACGAATGCAAAGTCGAAAGCGCGGCCGGATCGATTGCTGGACGCCGCGCCGCTACTTCGGAGCTAAGCCAATGAACCCCCGGCCAATGATACCCGGACCGATAACCCGTGGGCTGAGGGCCGGCGCACTCTACTTTCTGGCGATGTTCGCGGTTGGCTTCGCGCTCGGCCCAGTTCGCGTGTTTTTGCTCGAGCCACGGCTCGGCGAATTGGGTGCCGTTCTATGCGAAGCGCCGGCGCTGCTCGCGGCGTCTTGGATCATGGCCGGCCAGATCGCGCGGCGGCTGCGGCTGCCCGGAACCTGCCGCGCGCGGGCAACGATGGGTTTGTCCGCGCTCCTGCTGCTGCAGGCGGCGGAACTCCTGTTCGCATATCTGTTGCGCGGAGCGTCGGCGGGCACGACCCTTGATCGTTACACGACGCCGGCCGGCTGGGTCGGCGGCGCCTTGGCGCTCGCCTTTGCGGCGGCGCCGTTGGCGGTCAAACCGCGCACCGCATCAGAACGCAAATAGCAGTATGCCGACGACGGCGACCGCCCCGCCGATCAGCGTGTTGACGAACATGCGCAGAATCTGCCGGTGCTCGCTGTCGGGCGGCAAACCGAACCGATCCGCCGTCCAATTGCCGGGCCAGGTCAGAATTTTGAACATGGGAGTACTCCGTTACAGAAGGTTGAGCGGTAATTTCAGGTAGATGACGCCGTTGGCTTCCGGCGGCGGAAAACGCCCGGCGCGCATGTTGACTTGAATCGACGGCACAATGAGCAACGGCAGGTCGAGCCGTTTGTCGCGCTCGGCGCGCATGGCAACAAAGGCTTCCTGCGATACGCCGTCGCGTACGTGGATGTTGCGCGCGCGCTCGTCGGCGACGGTCGTCTGCCAGGCGAAATCGTTGCGTCCCGGCGCCTTGTAATCGTGGCAGAGGAACAACCGGGTATTCGGCGGCAGGGACAAAATGCGTTCGATCGAGCGATACAGCGTGGCGGCGTCGCCGCCCGGAAAGTCGGTGCGCGCGGTGCCGAAATCCGGCATGAACAATGTGTCGCCGACAAAGGCGGCATCGCCGATCACGTAAGTGACGCAGGCCGGGGTATGCCCGGGCGTATGCAAAATTCGCGCGGCCAACGCGCCGATCTGGAATTCGTCCTCGTCGGCAAACAGCCGGTCGAACTGCGAGCCGTCGGTCTTGAACGCAGGTTCCGCATTGAACACCTTTGCGAACGTCGCCTGCACCGTCTTGATGCCGGCGCCGATTCCGATCTGCCCGCCCAGCTGCGATTTCAGGTAAGGCGCGGCGGTCATATGGTCCGCGTGGGCGTGCGTCTCCAGAATCCAGTCGATCTGCAAGTTGCGTTCGCGCACAAAGTCCGCGATGCGGTCGGCCGCTTCGGTGCGCGTGCGGCCGGACTTGTGATCGAAATCCAGCACCGAATCGACGATCGCGCCGCGCCGGGAACCCGAATCCCAGACCACATGGGTGGCCGTGAAGGTGGGTTCGTGGAAGAAGGTTTCAATCTCGGCTGGCATCGCGCGGCCCTCCGGCTGCCGTCGGTTGATCTTTATATTAGAATATACTAAATTAGAAATAGCTACTTTACAGGTTCCATAATGACGCAGGTATCGCCGCAACGGATGCAGCATGCCGCCGCCGCAGCCAGCCGGCTGATGGCGGCAATGGCCAACGACAATCGGCTGATGATCCTGTGCCAGCTCACCGAGGGCGAGAAAACGGTTGGCCAGTTGGCTGCACTGATCGGGTTGAGCCAATCGGCGCTGTCGCAGCACCTGGCCCGGTTGCGGGCCGACAAGCTGGTCCGCACGCGGCGTCAGGCTCAAACCATCTGGTACAGTCTGCATGGAAACGACGCGCGCCGCGTGATCGATCTTCTGTTTTCCATGTATTGCGTGCCGAACAGGAAAAGCGCCGGTGCGCGGACCGTCGCCGCCTGATCGCTTCGGTTCGATCGGCCGGCGCACGTCGCCGTATGCGTAATTTTCTGGGCGGCTCGGACGCTCTGCACTAAGATGATCGACATTGACGTGACCGCGTCGCGACCGCCGCGTCGGTGCGCGAACATCAACTTTTCCGCGACGCGCGGGCGCGCAGCAACACCGACGGTTCGATGGCTGACGGCGGCGAAACTCTTTCCATTCGGCTGGTCGAAGCGATCGACCGGGTCCCGGCCGCAACCTGGGATCATTGCGCCGGCGGCGACAATCCGTTCGTCAGCCACGCCTTCTTGTCGGCGCTCGAGGCCAGCCAATCGGTTTCCGTCGAAACCGGCTGGCTGCCGCGCCACCTGGTACTCGAGGACGCGTCCGGCCTCGTGCTGGGCGTGGTACCCGCCTACCTCAAAGGCCATTCCTACGGCGAATACGTGTTCGACCACGGTTGGGCCGACGCTTACGAACGTGCCGGCGGCCGCTATTACCCCAAGCTTCAGGTCGCCGTCCCGTTTACCCCCGTGCCGGGCCCGCGCCTGCTGGTACCCGCCGGACCGGAACGCGCCCGCCGCCTGTCGACGCTGGCCAGCGGCCTGGCGCAAGTGACCGACGACATGGGGTTGTCGTCGTGCCACGTCACCTTCGCCGCGGACGACGACATCCAGGCCCTGCGCAAGCTCGGCTTTCTGATCCGCTATGGCGAGCAGTTCCACTGGCACAATCGCGGCTACGCAAGCTTCGACGATTTCCTCGCCGCGCTCGCCTCGCGCAAGCGCAAGATGATCCGCAAGGAGCGCGAAACCGTCCGCGAGTCCGGGATCGCGGTGCAAGCGCTGACCGGCCCCGAAATCAAGCCGCGCCATTGGGACGCGTTCTTTCGCTTCTACACCGATACCTACGATCGCAAATGGGGCGCGCCGTACCTGACGCGCACGTTCTTCGACATCGCCGCCGCGACGCTGCCCGACAAGGTCGTGCTCATGATGGCCGAACGCGATGGCATCCCGGTCGCCGGCGCGCTCAACCTGGTCGGCCGGGACACGATCTACGGGCGCAACTGGGGATGCGCGGGCGACTTCAAATTCCTGCATTTTGAAGCCTGCTATTATCAGGCCATCGACTATGCGATTGCCCACAAGCTGGCGCGCGTCGAGGCCGGCACCCAGGGCCCGCACAAGATCCAGCGCGGCTACCTGCCGGTCGAGACCCATAGCGCGCACTATATCCGCGACCCGCAGATCAAGGCCGCGATCGACAATTTTATCGGTCGCGAACGACGCGCCATGGCGCGGGAAATGGCGGCTTTGGCCGAACTCTCGCCATATCGCAAGGACGGCCAGGACTGAGGCCGGCAATTCAAGTGGGGATCGGGCTGTGGTATGGTTGATCGTGTCCGCGAGGTGCCGATTATGGGGGTATCGATGGCGCGATTGGTGACGGCGGCCGCCCTGGTGATGGCGTTGTGCTGGCCGGCCGGGGCGCAAACTCCGGCCGAAACCTGCCGCACCGGCCTCGGCCGAACCGCGGTCGACGCCTGCAAGGCCGCGATTCAATCCGAACCCGCCAATATCGAATTGCGGCGCGCATTGGCGCGCGCCTTCTCGCGCAATGCGGATTATGGCGGCGCCGCCGAGACCTATCGAGACATCACACTGGTGGCGCCGCAGGACCCGCGCGGGTTTTACGAGTACGCCGCGTATCTCGCCTTCGTGCGCCGGTACACTGACGCGGTCGACCCCGCCGAAAAGGCCATGGCGCTGCGGCCGGACAATCTGCCCGCCTATCGGCTGGCCGCGATCGTCTACAGCATGGTCGAGCGTCCGACCGACGCGTTCCGCGTTTCGCTCGAAGCAGCGAAGCTCGGCGATTCGATCTCGATGTACGAAGTGGCCGAATATTACGCCGACGGCACCGGCACCAAAGTCGATCCGCGCCGCGCGCTGGAGTGGATGGAAAAAGCCGCGATCTCCGGCCACGTCACCGCGATGGACCGGATGACGGAAATCTATCTCGACGGAAAACTGGGCGCACCGGTCGATGGCAAGAAGGCCGAGCTGTGGGCGACGCGGGCCTATAAGGCGCGGCGGGAGTAAGCGAGCGACTCGCAGCGAACGTTTACGAGAGGTAGCGCAGGCCGCAGACAATCGGGGCAATGCCTGCGCATTGCCCCGAAATTTTCGAAATCCGCGTAAGCGCCGAGACTAGTCGGCCAGCGCCGGCGTCTTGCTTTCGTCGCCGTCGGAGCCGTCTTCGCCGTCGGTCGGCTTCGGGTTCTTGTTCTCGACATAGGCGAAGGTAAGTTTCTTGTCTTCGCCCAGGCCGATCTTGACCAGACCGCCCTTGACCAGATTGCCGAACAGCAATTCGTCCGACAGCGGCTTCTTGATGTATTCCTGGATGATACGGCCGAGCGGACGCGCACCGAACTGCGGATCGTAGCCCTTGGCCGCCAGCCAATCGCGCGCTTCGTCGGTCATCTCGACGGTGACGCCGCGGTCGGACAATTGCTCTTCCAGCTGCATGATGAACTTGTCGACCACGCGCCGCACCACTTCCGGCCCGAGCCCGGCGAACGTCACCGTGGCATCGAGGCGGTTGCGGAATTCCGGCGTGAACATGCGGTTGATGGCCTCGGTGTCGTCGCCTTCGCGCTTCGAACGCTCGAAGCCGATCGCCGGCCTGGCGAGATCGGAGGCACCGGCGTTGGTGGTCATGATCAGGATCACCTGCCGGAAATCGACGCTCTTGCCGTTGTGGTCGGTCAGCTTGCCGTGGTCCATGACCTGCAGCAGGATGTTGAACAGATCCGGATGCGCCTTCTCGATTTCGTCGAGCAGGAGCACCGCAAACGGATGCTGGTCGATGGCGTCGGTCAGCAGGCCGCCCTGGTCGAAACCGACATAGCCCGGCGGCGCGCCGATCAGACGCGATACCGAGTGGCGTTCCATGTATTCCGACATGTCGAAACGCACCAGCTCGCAGCCGAGCGTACGCGCCAACTGGCGCGCGACTTCGGTCTTGCCGACGCCGGTCGGGCCCGAGAACAGATAGCTGCCGATCGGCTTCTCCGGCTCGCGCAGGCCGGCGCGCGACAGTTTGATCGCACTGCACAGGGCGTCGATCGCCTTGTCCTGGCCGTAAACCATGCGCTTCAGATCGCCTTCGAGATTCTTCAGCGTCTGCTTGTCGTCGCGCGACACGGTCTTGGTCGGGATGCGCGCGATCTTGGATACGGTGTCCTCGACGTCGCGCACGGTGATCGTCTTCTTGCGCTTCGACGGCGGCACCAGCATCTGCGCCGCACCCACCTCGTCGATCACATCGATCGCCTTGTCGGGCAGTTTGCGGTCGTTGATGTAGCGTGCCGAGAGTTCCACCGCGGCCGTGATCGCCTCGCTGGTGTATCGCACGCCGTGATGCTCTTCGTAATACGGCTTCAAACCGCGCAGAATCTTGATCGCATCCGCCACCGTCGGCTCGTTGACATCGATCTTCTGGAACCGGCGCACCAGGGCGCGGTCCTTTTCGAAGTAGTTGCGGTACTCCTTGTAGGTGGTAGAGCCGATGCAGCGGAGATTGCCGCTCGCCAGTGCCGGCTTGAGCAGATTGGACGCATCCATCGAGCCGCCGGAGGTCGCCCCCGCGCCGATCACCGTGTGGATCTCGTCGATGAACAGGATCGAGCCCTTGTGCGCCTCGAGTTCCTTGAGCACCGCCTTCAACCGCTCTTCGAAATCGCCGCGATAGCGCGTGCCGGCGAGCAGAGCGCCCATATCGAGCGAAAAGATGACGCAGGATTTCAGCACTTCGGGCACTTCGCCGTTGACGATCCGGCGCGCGAGACCCTCGGCGATCGCCGTCTTGCCCACGCCGGGGTCGCCGACATAGAGCGGGTTGTTCTTCTGGCGCCGGCACAGAATCTGCACCGTGCGCTCGACCTCGGGTTCGCGCCCGATCAGCGGATCGATGCGGCCGTCCTTGGCCTTCTTGTTCAGATCGACGCAATACGCGGTCAGCGCCTCTTTGCCCTGCTTGACGACGTTCTCGGCGTTCGCATCGGGCTCGGCGCCCGATACGCCCGGTCCGCCCGCGTGGCCCGGCACCTTGGCGATGCCGTGCGAGATATAGTTGACGGCGTCGAACCGCGTCATGTCCTGTTCCTGCAGGAAATAAACCGCGTGCGACTCGCGCTCGGCGAAGATGGCGACCAGCACGTTGGCGCCGGTCACTTCCTCGCGGCCGGACGATTGCACATGGATGGCGGCACGTTGCAGGACGCGCTGGAAGCCGGCGGTCGGCTTCGAATCGTCGCCGGTGTCGGACACCAAGCCGTCGAGTTCGTTGTCGATGTATTCGAGCAACTCCTGGCGCAGCTTGTCGACTTCGACGTTGCACGCGCGCAGGACCGCGATCGCGTCCTGATCCTCGGTCAGCGCCAACAGCAGATGTTCGAGCGTCGCGAATTCATGCTTGCGTTGATTGGCATGTGCGAGCGCTCGATGGAGACTTTGTTCGAGATTACTGGAGAGCATGCTGGTTCGACTGTCCTTTCATCTCATCGGACGCGGGGTTCGCGCCCTATTCCTTTTCCAAGGTACATTGCAGCGGGTGCTGATGACGACGCGCCAAATCCATCACCTGGGTGACCTTGGTCTCGGCCACCTCATACGTATATACGCCACAAATGCCGACGCCGCGCTGGTGCACGTGCAACATGATACGGGTAGCTTCCTCGCGGCTCTTGCTGAAGAAACGCTCCAGCACATGCACGACGAACTCCATCGGCGTGTAATCGTCGTTCAGCATCAATACTTTGTACATCGACGGCTTTTTGGTCTTGGTGCGCGTACGCACCGCGACGCCGGTCTGGCCGTCGTCGTCGCCTCGATCGTTCTTGCCGTTCTTGCCGTTGCCCGGTTTGCCCATTGCCTACGGTAGGTCGTTGCGACGCAGCATTCGTACCTTCGTTAATCTTGGTGAATCTTAATGAAAATCAATCCCCTGGGCCAAGGGAGAAATGCAACAGGGTAAACGGCCCGGCGGCGAACGCAAAAGGCCCGGTCTTGCGACCGGGCCCCTTGCCATACTCTACGCAAACCTTGGTCGATGCCGTTACGCCGCGAGCGGCTTGGCGAACTGTTCCATGGTCTTGTTGACGCGGACTTGAATCGGCTCGACCGCCTGATTGGCGACCTTGACCGTCAATTCCGACAATTTGGTGCCTTCGGCGATCGCACGATCGAACGCGGCGCGTGCGTAGCTCGTCTGCAGCTCGACCAGATCGGTCAGCGACTTGCACTCGAAGAACGCCTTGGTGGTCGCGACGTGCGTTTCGAAGGCCTTTTGATTGTAGGCCATCATTTCTTCGGCGATCTGCTCGAAACCCTTCGCGGCCGCTTCGCTGGCCGTGAACATGGCGTCGATGTTGCCCTTGTTGACGGCAACGATCTCGTCGAACTTGTCGGCGGCCTGCGGAAACGCCTTCTTGACCTGTTCCGAGGTCATCGCGACCGCCTGCTCAAGGCCCTTCTGGAAAGCTTCGGTGCCGGCCTTGTAAGCCTTTTCGGCATGCTCTTTGCTGACCTTGACCGCCTTCTGGACGGTTTCGGTGCCGGCCTTCATGGCCTTTTCGATATTGTCCTGGCCGTTTTTCACTGCCGCCTGGACCTGCTCAGTCTGATTCTTGCTCGGATTTGCCATCGTACGCTCCTTCGGTTTGACGTTGGGCAGCGTGTCGGCCTGCCCGGCCCGGCTCCGCTGTTTTTTCATCCCAACCTTCCCGCGCCGCAATAAGTCGTTTGGGTTCCTGCACGTTTTTCATGGTGCAATGCAGCATGAATGCCCCGAATATAGGCACATTTCGGCTCCGGTCAAGCGATTTTTGTGCACTGCACAACGTGCCGCACCCCGGCGCGTCTCGGCGCTCCTGCGCGCCCAAAAAAAGCCTCGAAAAAGCCAGGGATGCGGCTAGATTGGGCCGCGTAATTAAACCGGGGACGAAAGTGGACAGGATTCGCCGGATTGCGTTTGATCCGCAGGTGGC
>JBFWYO010000049.1:0-37685 GCA_050186335.1 Alphaproteobacteria bacterium
GAACGCAGTGGCGGGGAATACGTTTCCCCCGCGAACCAACTTATACTTGCAAACGTCCATACCAATAGCGTTCGCTTCAGATGCGAATGCATACTCTAGTGTCGATTGCCTATGTTCCAAGGATTTAAGAACAAGTGAAAACTCGTTATCGGCTGGATTTTCTGCCAAGATTTTGCGCGCTTGCTGAAGCGCTGCCATCGTATCCTGCAATTTTTCTTGGACGTTAAGAAGGTCGCTCATATTATGGGTGTCTCAATTACTGCAATTCCTTTCATTGCCTGCGTCCTATCAAACCCAAATTGCCGAATCCAATAAGCGTTCATGAATTCGCCAAACCAGTAATTAGCGTGCGATTGTGGATACTGTAAATGGACGTAACTATCGCATTTGATTGGGAATTGGAAATCCTGTCGTGCTACGCGATCCAGCACATTCAACTGCTCGGGAGTTTCCATTATCCCGCTTTTTATCGCCAGCACGACGTCCACATCGTCAGGCTCAATCTTTTCGGTCAAGAAGCTGCCGTCCACCCAGAGCTGAGCCCTAACTAACGCAACGGATAGAGCAGTAGACATCGCCTCTAGCGACCGCATTATTGGGTCTCGCCGAGTTGAGAGCGGAAAGTTTGTAACGCACAATGTCCGCACCTGCACAAGCGTCATCGGATGTAACCCCACTTTCAAGAGAGGGGGATACTCTCGCTTGTAAAGACCTGTCACGATCAGCCTATCGGTTCTTGCCGCAGCGTAGTTGCGCAACTTAACTGGCAATGGCGATTCGCCGATCAGCAATGAGGCCTTACAAACTCATGCCCTTCCGCCCAAGTCATCTAAGTAAGTGCGGCAGAGTCACTTCGCGGCGTCATTGGATTGAAGGCGACGCAGTTAGCCCAATAATAGCGGCGTCAGAAGCAGCTTTGTGAGTTTCCAACGCCACGCCGATACCTTAGTTTCCCGCAACCTATCCAAATATTGCCAAAGTGTGCCAGATCAACAGGGTAGTGTCACTGGTCGTACCGCTTCTAGGTTTAGTTCAATAGCTGGAGTCACCTACTATCGTTCGTTGTAATCCAATCTGTGCAGGTCCTTGCAATTCCGGCCCGCCCGGCGCATTTGAGTAACCATGTCCAAGGCCGCCAAGCCGAACATTGCCGACCAGCGGGCGATCGTCGATCGTAGGGATCTGGCGGCCCAGTTGGACGACATCGCCGAAAAGGGTTCGATCGGTTCGGCCGCGCGGCGCGCCGAGGTGCTCGGCGTGTTCAAGGCCGCCCTGCAGCGCGGCCGCGACGAAATCCGCCGGCGTTTCGAAGGCGGCGCCGGCGCGCGCGCCACCGCGCGCGACACCGTGCAGGCGCAGTGCTTCCTGATCGATCAACTGATTCGCACGCTGTACGATTTTGCCTTCGAGAAGGTCTATCCGGTCGCCAACCCCACCTCCGGCGAGAAGAAGGCGATCGTGGCGACCGGCGGTTACGGGCGCGGCGAGTTGGCACCGCAATCGGACATCGATCTGCTGTTCCTGATCGCCTACAAGCTGACCCCGACGACCGAACAGGTCATCGAATACATACTTTATATGTTGTGGGATTTGGGCCTGAAGGTCGGCCACGCCACGCGCTCGGTCGACGAATGCATCCGCATGGCCAAGGCTGACCATACGATTCGCACCGGGCTGCTGGAATCGCGATACCTGTGGGGCGACCAGCCGCTTTACGCCGAACTGAAGAAGCGCTTCTGGGACGCCGCCGAAAGCGACGCGATGGTTTTCGTCGAACAGAAGCTGCACGAGCGCGACGAACGGCATCAGCGCCTGGGCGATTCGCGCTACCTGCTGGAGCCGAACGTGAAGGAAGGCAAGGGCGGGTTGCGCGACCTGCACACGCTCTATTGGATCGCCAAGTTCCTGTACAAGGTCGACGACGTTTCGGAATTGGTCGGCAAGAAGGTGTTCACCGCCGAAGAGGCGCAACGGTTTCACCGCGCGCAGGAATTTTTGACCGGCGTGCGCTGCCATCTGCATTACGTCACCGGCCGCGCCGAGGACCGCCTGACCTTCGACGTACAGCCCGGCATCGGCAAGCGCATGGGCTACAAGGACCGGGCCGGCTCGCGCGGCGTCGAACGGTTCATGAAGCATTATTTTCTGGTCGCCAAGACCGTCGGCGACCTGACGCGGATCTTCTGCGCTTCGCTCGAGGCGATGCACCAGCGCAAGCCGCGCTTCCGATTTCAATTGTTCTCGCGGCCGAAGCAGATCGGCGCGTTCGTGCTCGAAGGCGGGCGGCTGAACGCGCCCAACGAAAAGGTTTTCCGCGACGATCCGGTGAACATTCTGCGCCTGTTCCACCTGGCGCAGCACGAGGAGCTGGACATCCACCCGGCGGCGCTTCGCTTCATCACCCAGAACATCAAGCTGGTCGACGCCGGTCTGCGCGAGAACAAGGAAGCCAACCGGCTGTTCCTGGAAATGCTGTGCTCGCCGAAGGATCCGGAGACGACTTTGCGGCGGCTGAACGAGGCCGGCGTGTTCGGCCGGTTCGTGCCCGATTTCGGCCGCGTGGTGGCGCAGATGCAGCACGACATGTATCACGTCTACACGGTCGACGAGCACACGGTGCGCGCGATCGGCCTGCTGCACAAGATCGACCAGGGCCGCCTGCGCGAGGACCATCCGCTGGCGACCGAGATCATCCACCTGGTGCAATCGCGCCAGGCCCTCTACGTGGCCGTCCTGCTGCACGATATCGCCAAGGGCCGCGGCGGCGACCATTCGGTGCTCGGCGGCGAGGTGGCCGAGCGGCTCGGCCCGCGTTTCGGTCTGAGCGCCGAGGAAACCGAGACCGTGGCCTGGCTGGTGCGCCAGCATCTGGTGATGAGCAATACGGCGCAAAAGCGCGACATCGACGATCCGAAAACGATCACCGATTTCGCCGAGCGCGTGCAATCGCCGGAGCGCCTTCGGCTGCTGCTGATTCTGACCGTGGCCGACATGCGGGCGACCGGCCCGCATGTATGGAACAACTGGAAAGCGCAGCTGCTGCGCGAGCTGTATTTCCGGACCGAAGAACTGCTCGCCGGCAATCCGGTCGGCGGGCGCATCAAGGCGCGCGTCGAGGCGGCCAAGACGGCGCTGGCCGAGGCGCTCAAGGATTGGCCGAAGGAGGAGATCGACGCCCACCTCGCGCTCGGCTATCCGGCCTACTGGCTGTCGTTCGACGTGGCGACGCACGCGCGCCACGCGGCACAGGCGCGCGCGGCCGAAGCCAATAAGGAGACGCTGTCGATCGACGTGCGCACGGATACGAAGAATGCCGTCACCGAGGTGACCATCTACACGCCCGATCATGCCGGCCTGTTCTCGCAGATTGCCGGCGCCATGGCGCTGTCGAATGCGAACATCGTCGACGCCAAGATCTTCACCATGACCAACGGCAAGGCGCTCGATACGTTCTGGGTGCAGGCCGCGGACGGCAAAGTGTTCGACAGCCAAGAGCGCATCAAGCAGCTGAAGCTGCGCATCGAGAAAAGCATCGCCGGCACGCTGCGCGCCGGCCGCGAACTGGCGGGCAAGGAATCGTTGCCGAGCCGCGCCAAGATATTCACCGTGCCGCCGCGCGTGTTCATCGACAACAACGCCAGCGCGGGTTCGACGGTGATCGAGATCAACGGCCGCGATCGGCCCGGGCTTCTGTACAAGCTCACCCGGGCGTTGACCGAGTTGGGCCTGCAGATCGGCAGCGCCAAGATTTCGACCTTCGGCGAGCGCGTGGTCGACGTGTTCTACGTCAAGGATATCTTCGGCATGAAGGTCGAGAACAAGGCCAAGCAGGAACAGATTCGCGTCGCGCTGCTGGCGGCGCTCGAGGAGGACGCGCCGGCGCCCGCCGCCGCCAAGACCTCGGCCGCCAAGACCCCGAACAAGGTGGCGGCGCAGTAGCGCTGCTGATCAGGGTCGCCGGCCGCGAAAGCGCCGCGATTGCGCCGTCGAATTGCCGCCGACCGCCGGCTTGATGGCGCGGTTCGGTTGCTCGTCGCTCGCCCTTTCCAAGCCCCGGAAACTTCTCTAAACCCAGGCGCATGGCGTTGCTGAGATCCTCGGCCGTGGTCGCCGTCTACACGCTGCTCAGCCGCGTGCTCGGTTACGCGCGCGATATCCTGATCGCCCGCTACCTGGGCACCACCGGCGTGGTCGAGGCGTTCGTCGTCGCGTTCCGCTTCCCCAATCTGTTCCGACGCCTGGTCGCCGAAGGCGCGTTCACCGCCGCCTTCGTGCCGATGTTCGCGCAGAAGCTCGAAAAAGAGGGACGCCAGGCCGCGCTGCGCCTGGCCGACCAGGTGCTTGCCGTCATGCTGGTGGCGCTGATCGCGCTCACGGTGCTGGCGGAAATCTTCATGCCCCAGCTGATCTTCCTGATCGCGCCCGGTTTCTCGGCCAATCCGGAATTGTTCGACGCCGCCGTGCTGTTCACCCGCATAACCATGCCGTACCTGCTGTGCATGGCGCTGGTGGCGCTGATGAGCGGGATGCTCAATTCGGCGTACAAGTTCGCCGCCGCATCGTTCGTGCCGGTGCTGCTGAACCTGATCATGATGGCGGCGCTGGTGCTGGCGCGCGACCGGTTCGCCACGCCGGCGCATGCGCTGTCCTGGGCGGTGGCGCTGGGCGGCGTCGCGCAGTTCGTCTTTCTGGCCTTTGCGTGCCGGCGCGCCGGATTGGCGCTGCGTCTGCCGCGGCCGCGCCTGACGCCCGAGGTCAAGCGCCTGCTGCGCAAGATGGTGCCGGGCGCGATCGGCGCCGGCATGGCGCAGTTCAATCTTTTGGTCGGCACCATCATCGCCAGTTTCCTGTCCGGCGCCGTGACATATTTGTATTTTGCCGACCGCCTGTATCAGTTTCCGCTGTCGATGATCGGCACCGCGATCGGCACCGCGTTGTTGCCGGAGTTGGCGCGCAAGCTGCAGAGCGACGGCAAGGGCGCGATGGACGTGCAGAACCGCGCGGTCGAATTCTCGATGTTGCTGACCTTGCCGGCGACCGCGGCGCTGATCGCGATTCCCGGCGCCATCATCACCGTGATGTTTCAGTACGGCAAGTTCACCGCCGCCGATGCGAGTGCGACTGCGGCGGCGCTGGCCGCCTACGCCGCCGGCTTGCCCGGCTTCGTGCTGATCAAGGTTCTGTCGCCGGGATTTTTCGCGCGCCAGGATACCCGCTCGCCGGTCGTCTATGCCGTGATCGGCATGGTGGTGAACGTGGCGCTGAGCATCGCTTCGGTGTGGACGCTCGGCCATGTCGGCATTGCGCTGGCGACCAGCGTCGCGTCCAGCCTGAACGCGTTCCTGCTGGGCTATTTCCTGATCAAGCGCGGCTATTGGACCTGGGACGCCGCGCTCAAGCACCGCCTGCCGCGCTATATCGGCGCGTCGGCGATCATGGGACTGGCGCTCTGGCCGGCGGCGAATTTCCTGCAGCCCT
The DNA here is from genome assembly GCA_050186335.1 of Alphaproteobacteria bacterium. GTDB lineage: Bacteria > Pseudomonadota > Alphaproteobacteria > Bin65 > Bin65 > JBFWYO01. Next base: position 5,479 of record JBFWYO010000049.1, read on the forward strand.
GGATCGTGGCCGACGACGCCAAGCTGCGGATCGCCGCCATCGTCCTGCTGGTGGCCGGCGGCATGGCGCTGTACGCCGCGCTATGCCTGGCCTCGGGCGCCGCCAAAGTGTCCGACGTCACCCGCTACCTGCGCCGGCGCAAGAAGACCCCGATCGCGCCGCCGCCGGAATAGGCGCGGCTTGATTTTGCCCGCCCTTTCGGGCTATCAGCCGCGCGGGCGTAGTATTAGTCGCCCGCCAGCCATAGGTCTTCGATGAAACGCATCTTTTCGGGCGTGCAGCCCACCGGCAATTTGCATCTCGGCAATTACCTCGGCGCGATCCGCAACTTCGTGGCCCTGCAGAAGGACTACGAGTGCATCTACTGCGTCGTCGATATGCACGCCATCACCGTGCCGCAGGACCCGGCCGAGCTCAAGAAGGCCACGCGCGAAGTGACCGCGGCGTTCCTCGCCGCCGGCATCGACCCAAGGCAGCACATCGTGATCAACCAGAGCCAGGTCGCGGCGCACGCGGAACTGGCATGGGTGCTCAACTGCGTGGCGCGCCTGGGCTGGATGAACCGGATGACCCAGTTCAAGGAAAAGGCCGGCAAGGACCGCGAGAACGCATCGGTCGGCCTCTACGCCTATCCGGTGCTGATGGCCGCCGACATTCTGGTCTACAAGGCGACCCACGTACCGGTCGGCGAGGACCAGAAGCAGCATCTCGAGCTGACGCGCGACATCGCGCAGAAATTCAACCACGATTTCGGCGTGGATTTCTTCCCGCTGACCGAGCCGCTGATTTTTGGCGCCGCGACGCGCGTGATGAGCCTGCGCGACGGCTCCAAGAAGATGAGCAAATCGGATGTGTCGGAGTATTCGCGCATCAATTTGACCGACGGGCCGGACGAGATCGCGCAGAAACTGCGCAAGGCCAAGACCGATCCGCTGCCGGTGCCGGATACCGGCGCGGGCGACGAGGCGGCCGAGCGCGCGCGGCCGGAAGCGTTCAACCTGATCGGCATTTACGCTGCGCTCGCCGATACGAGCGTGGACGATGTGATCCGCGAGTATGGCGGCCGGAATTTTTCCGAGTTCAAGAAGGCGCTGACCGATCTGGCGGTCGCCAAGCTCGGCCCGATCGGCACCGAGATGAAACGCCTGATGGCGGACCCGTCGCACATCGATGCGGTGTTGCGCAACGGCGCCGAGCGCGCGCGCGCGCTGGCCGACCCGGTGCTGCGCGACGTGTACGATATCGTTGGATTTTTGCGGCCGTAGGCATCCGCCGAATCGAACGCCAAGCATCGATCGGACGAGCGCTGCGGCGCCCACCTGTGTTCATTTTGTCACACGTCGCCCGCTAACTTGCAGTTTCATGCCGGATTTTATTGGCCCTTAACGCTATCGCGTATAGATACGACCATCGGTCTGACGGATGCGTCCAACCCTAGAATGCGGGGCACGAATGAAAATCACCATCACGCGCACGGCCCTGGTGGCCGGCGTTGCGGCGTTGCCGCTGACGGTATTGCCGGCGCAGGCGGACTCGCTGGACCCATATCACGAGCCGACCGGGCTGACGGTTTTCGTCGAAGGTCGCTACCTGTGGCTTTCGGGCGCGCGGCAGCCGTGGACGTTCAACGACGACACCCAGCAATTCTCCGCCCAGCGGGTCCAGCACGCGCTTTCCGGCGCAATCGGCGCGCGCTATCGATTCTCGTCCAACTGGGATGCCGGCGTCGCCTACACCGGCGCGCATAGCCGCACCAAGCGGGATTCCCGTTCCGGCACGGATTGCGCGCTGGAGCCGCTGATCGGCCAGAACGCCGACTGCTATGACAATGGTGCGTTCAAGATCAAGCAATCGCTGGATGTCGCGGATTTCGACGTCGGCTATCGGATGATGCTGGGCTCGCGGGTTCGCGTGCGCGCGACCGCGGGCGTGCGGTTCGTCTACTGGCAGCAGGACGCCGAAGCGGTGCACACGCCGTACGATCTGAACGGCGAAAAGAAGGAATCCAATTTCTGGGGCATCGGGCCGCGAGTCGGCGTCGAAGCGATGACCACGCTGTTCAGGGCCGGACCGGGTCACTTCACGCTGCAGGGCAGCATTGCGGGCAGCGTGTTGTTCGGCCGCGCACGCACCCAGATCGACAGCCTATACGACGATTTCATCGCCACGTCGGAAACGACGCGCAAGACCAAGGCGGTGCCGACCGCGGAAGCCAGCCTCGGCATCGGTTACGTATTCCCGATCGGCAATTGGAAGGCGACCGTGCTGGTCGGCTATCGCGGCGAAGGTTGGTGGCGGATGGTCGAAACCCGGACGGCGGGCCCGCCCTACGCTTCGGGCCCCGACACCGCGCGACCGATCGGCACGCGCAACGGCAATCTTTACCAGCACGGACCGTTCGGCCGTTTCACGATCGCGTTCTGATCCGGGCGCGGAATTTTGCGCGAAAGCCCGCCCCAGCAACGCGGCGGGCTTTTCGTTGCGGGCGGGCGGGAGGCTCAAAATCCTTCGGGCACGTAGCCGAAGCGCTTCATCTGCTCGCGGTTCGCGGCGACGATATTCCTCACCTGCTCTTCGCTTAAATGTTCTTTCCACACGCCGGCGCGGCCTTCGCGGAAGAAGCGCTTGGCATCCTTCGGCTTTTCGTGGAAGCCTTCCTTGTCTTCCTGTTCCTTCAGGCGGTTGAACGAGGATTTTTCGATCGCGCCGAGCAATTCAGCGCGTTTCGGCTGCAGCAACAGAAACTCGCACAATTTGCCGAACGTCTTTTCGGGATCGGCCAGCATGTCCTCGTAGCGCATGATATGCAGCGCCTGGTGTTCGCGGCGCGTCCAGCTGTGCACGTTCTGGGTCCACGAACCGACCACTTCGTAGACCACGTTCTTGTGATTGTTGGTATGCACGCCGGGCTGGTTCATGCGCTCGATGGTCACGTCGATCGTGGCGTTCAAGTGATGGCTGTAGGAGATCGCCACGTCGAGCGGGTTGCGCACGACATAGATTGCGCCGGCGGTGATCGCCGTATTGATCAGCGACACGCCGTGATCGCGCACCAGCGCGTTGTGCGTCTTGACGAAGACCAGCCCGTCGGTGTCGTTGGCGATGCGCTGCTGCGCCTGCATGCGCACTTTCGCGATGTCTTCGGTGGAGCATTCCTCGATCGGCTTGCCTACCAATCCGTCGTACCAGTGCCCCGCGATCTCGTACGTGGTCAGCTGATGCATCTTGTTGATGTTCTGCGTGTCCTCGCCCGGGCGCAGCAGGTTGTGCAGAAAGTTGCGCGTCCAGGTATTGCCGGATTTCGGATATGAGGCGATCCAAACCAATCCACCCATGATGCGCTGCGAACCTGCCGTTAAAGACGCCGACCGAAAACCTGCGGCGGCGGTAATTTATGGGCCGCCCCGCGCCGATGCAATCGCGCAACGGCAGCGGGCGGGCCGCAATCCGCGGCCGAACCGGCCCCCGGGCGCGTGCCCGCTTGTGTCGCCGCGGGCGAGCGCCTACATGAGAGCAGTTGGAGGATGCCGCATATGGCGGACGATCCGCTGTTCAAGGATGTCGACGGCAAGCCGGCGCCGGATCAACCGGGCCTGGCCGACCGCGCCAAGGCGGGCGCGCGCGGTTTCTGGGCGCGCGTCGGCGACGCGTGGCGCCGTTTCTGGTCGCGCATCCGGCTGGGCTTGCGCAGGCTGCGCGGCCGACCGACCGCCGCCGAGCCGGGCACGGCGACCGGCACCACCACCTTCGGGCTGAGCCCGCGCGCCGCGCGCTGGCGCTGGATCAAGCGGGTCGGCCTGACCGTGCTGATCTTTCCGTTGATCTATTACCCGGTTGGCATGGTCATCATGCATCGCATCGGCGACGACACCACCTTCACCACCGCCACGACCCAAGGCCAGGCCCGATCCGTCGCCGTCGCCGCGGCGCTGCTGGAGCGCGAGGTCGACACCTATCGCTGGACGCCGAACGATCCGTTCTTCGTGCCGTCCTGGGCGCTCGACAATCTGCCGAATTTCCAGCGCGGCATCCACGCCGCCCTGCTGCGCTTTTCCATCGAGATGGTCGACGAGATCGGCCGCACGCGCGGCTCGAGCCGCATCGACCCGGATCTCGAGCAGGCGCGCAACCATCTGTCGCGCAGCCCGGATACCTGGGTGTTCAATTTCCCCGACCAATGGTACCCGACCGCCACCGCCGACGCCGAGTATCGCAAGGCCAAGCAGCGCTTCCAGACCTACAATACGCGCCTGGCCCAGGGACAGGCCGTGTTCGACCGACGCGCGGACAATCTGTTGGCGACCATCGATCGCATCAATTCCGATCTCGGTTCCCAATCGGCGATCATCGAGCAGCGCGTGCGCGAACGCGGCGGCGAATTCTTCGATACCCGTTCGGACGACGTGTATTACCAGACCAAGGGCAAGATCTACACCTACTACCTGCTGCTGCGCGAACTCGCGGTCGACTTCAAGCCGGTGGTCGACGAAAAGCAGCTCGGCCCGGCCTGGAACAACATGCTCGAAAACATGCGCCAGGCGGCCATCCTGCAGCCGCTGATCGTGCGCAACGGCAAGCCGGATTCGATGCTGATGCCGAGCCATCTGGCGTCGCAGGGATTCTACCTGTTGCGCGCCCGCCTGCAGCTCTCCGAGATTTCCAATATCCTCTTGAAATAATTTGCCTTTCGGTTCGGGTGCGCTAGGCTGCGGGGCGGCGCGGTGCCCAACGCATTTCGCCGCCGATTTGTCATGCAGATCTATCTGCCCATCGCCGAAATGTCCGTCGATGTCTTTCTGCTGCTCGCGCTCGGCAGCGGAATCGGATTTCTGTCGGGGCTGTTCGGCGTCGGCGGCGGTTTCCTGCTCACGCCGCTGCTGATCTTCATCGGCATCCCGCCGGCGGTGGCGGTGGCCAGCGGCGCCAATCAGATCATCGCGCCTTCCGTGGTCTCGGCGCTGGCCCACTGGCGGCGCGGCAACGTCGATATCCGCATGGGCATGGTCCTGCTGGCCGGCGGCGCGGTCGGAGTCGCCGGCGGCACCGTCCTGTTCGGCTACCTGCGCAAGCAGGGCCAGATCGATCTGGTCATTCAGGCGTCCTACGTCGTTCTGCTGGTGGTGATCGGCGTGCTGATGCTGCAAGAATCGGTGCGCGCCATGGTGCGCCGCTACCGCGCGACCGGCGTCCGCCGGCGCCTGCACGAGCATTACTGGGTGCACCGCTGGCCGCTGCGCATGCGCTTTCCGCGCTCGAAATTGTACATGAGCGTGGTGCCGCCGATCCTGCTGGGCGCTGCAGTCGGCGTCATATCGTCGATCCTCGGCGTCGGCGGCGGCTTCGTCATGGTGCCGGCGATGATCTATCTGCTCGGCATGCCGACGCTGGTGGTGGTCGGCACGTCCCTGTTCCAGGTTGTGTTCGTGACCGCCTTGGTATCGTTGCTGCAAGCCGGCACGCAGCAGACGGTCGACCTGTTCCTGTCGCTGCTGCTGCTCGCCGGCGGCATTTTCGGCGCCCAACTCGGCACGCGGGTCGGCGAGAAACTGCGCGGCGACCAGTTGCGCGTGCTGCTGGCGCTGGTCATTCTCGCGGTCGCCGGGCGCATCGTCTACGAGCTGGTGGCGACGCCGAGCGATCCGTTCTCGCTCAGCACGACACCGGTCGGGTGAGGCGGCGATGCGCATCCGAACCGTCGCACGTCTGTGGCTCTTGGCGGCCTTGATGCTGGCGCCGCTGCCGGCAGCGGCGCAACAGATCGTCGCCGATCTCTCCAAGCGCCTGGTTGCGATCACGACCGGCTTCACCGGCTCGGACGTGCTGCTGTTCGGCGCCATCGAAGGCGAGGGCGATATCGTCGTGATCGTGCGCGGGCCCGACCGGCCGGCCACGGTGCGCGAGAAGAATCGCGTCTCCGGCATCTGGGTCAACACCGTCACGGTCACCTACCGCACCGTGCCGACGTTCTACGCCCTGGCGGCGAATCGGCCGTTGGCGGAATTCGTGCCGACGGCCTTGGCGCAGCGCCACCAGATCGGGCCGGACTTTATTCGCGTCTCGCCGAACGTGACGCTGACGCCGGAGCGCACCGAAGCATTCCGCCGATCGCTGGTGCGGCTCAAACAGGAGGACGGCACCTTCCAGCGCGACGTGGCGCGCATCACGTTCCTGGAAAACTTCAAGGGCCCGCGGCTGTTCCGCGCCACGATCAATTTTCCGTCCAACGTGCAGACCGGCAATTACAGCGTGCAAGTGCTGCTGGTGCGCGCCGGCAATGTGGTCAGCGCGCAATCGAGCGCCTTGGCGGTCAGCAAGATCGGCATCAGCGCCGACGTCTACGATTTCGCGCAGCGCGACGCGTGGCTGTACGGCCTGATCGCCGTGCTGTCGGCCATGCTGATCGGCGCCGGTGCGTCGCGCATGTTCCGGCAACCCTGAGGAGCCCCGATATGAACGGCAAACGCTCGCCTTCCGGTCGTCTCAAGCAGGCCGAACGGGTGTTCTTGGTGGTCGTCGACGACAGCGAGGAAATGCCCGTGGCGTTGCGCTACGCGGCCTTGCGCGCGCGCGCGACCGGCGGCCGCGTGGCGCTGTTCTCGGTCATCGAGCCGATCAAGGGCGGCGACTGGCAGGCCGTGAAGGAGCTCGCCGAGCACGAGGCGCGGCAGGCGGCCGAAGCCCGCATGGCCGCGTATTCGGATCAGATCATGGCGGAATCCGGCAAGATGCCGGTGATCTACATCCGCATCGGCAATCCGCGCGACGCGCTGCTCGCGCTGCTCGACGAGGAACCGACGATCTCGATCCTGGTGCTGGCCGCCGGCACCTCTTCGCGCGGCCCCGGCCCGCTGATCGAGGCGCTGACCGGCAAGTTCTATTCCAAGCTGAAAATCCCGATGACCATCGTGCCCGGCACGCTGGCCGACGAGGACATCGACGCGCTGACCTGACTCGCGCACGCCGCGCGGACGATCACTCTTCCGTCTTGATCATGCGGCCCAGGCCCTGGCCGCCAAATACGTGAACGTGCAAATGCGGCACCTCCTGGTGCGCATGGCGGCCGTTATTCGCCAGAATGCGATAGCCGCTGTCGACCACGCCCATGAGCTTCGCCGTTTCGCCGATCGCGCGCACGAAGCCGGCGATTTCCGCCGCGCTCGCCTGCGCCGAAAAATCGCTCATGGTGACGTAGGCGCCCTTGGGGATCACCAGCACGTGCACCTTGGCCTGCGGATGAATGTCGTGGAACGCCAGCGCGTGGTCGTTCTCGAAAACTTTCTTGCACGGGATTTCGCCGCGCAGGATGCGGGCGAAGATGTTGTTCGGGTCGTACGCCATGGTTCGGGTCCGTTTCGGTTAGTCTTTCTTGCGCGAGTCTTTTTCCGCCACGCCCGAGACGCCCTCGCGGCGCGCGAGTTCGGCCCAGACTTCGGCGGGATCGATGCCGTGATACGCCCACAGCACCAGCAAATGATACAGCAGGTCGGCGCTTTCCGAGGTGATGTCGCGCTTCTGGCCGTTGAGCGACGCGATCACCGCCTCGACCGCCTCCTCGCCGACCTTCTGGGCGATCTTGGCCGCACCGGCGCCGAACAGGCGGGCGGTATAGGACGATTTCGGATCGGCGCCGCGCCGCGCTTCGATGGCGGCGAACAGGCGCGCGAGCACGGCTTCGTCGATGGCGGGGCCGGATGGCGTTGAACCGGACATTTGGGCGGACTCCGGGGGAAACGATCTTGGATGCTTAGCAGATTTTACCGTGGCGCGGCAGGCGTGGGCGTCTCGTCGAGGCCGCGCACCGCGATGCCGGCCCGGGCCAAGTGCGCCTTGGCCTGGCGAATCGTGAAGGTGCCGAAATGGAAGATCGAGGCGGCAAGCACGGCGGCCGCATGGCCTTCCTTCACGCCCTGCACCAGGTGATCGAGCGTGCCGACCCCGCCCGAGGCGATGACCGGGATCGTGACCGCATCGGCGACCGCGCGGGTCATCGGCAGATCGAAGCCTTGCTTGGTGCCGTCCCGATCCATCGAGGTCAGCAGGATCTCGCCGGCGCCATACTCGGCCATGCGCCGCGCCCAGGCGACCGCATCGATGCCGGTCGGCGTGCGCCCGCCATGGGTGAAGATCTCGAACCTGCCCGGCGCCACGGACTTGGCGTCGATCGCAACCACGATGCATTGCGTGCCGAATTTTTCGGCGGCGGCGCGCACGAAATCCGGATTGTGCACGGCCGCCGTGTTGATCGAGACCTTGTCGGCGCCGGCCAACAATAATTTGCGGATATCCTCGATCGCCCGCACGCCGCCGCCCACCGTGAGCGGCATGAAGCATTGCTCGGCGGTGCGCGCCACCACGTCGAAAATGGTTTCGCGGTTGTCGCTGCTCGCCGTTATGTCGAGAAAGCACAGCTCGTCGGCGCCCTCGCGATCGTACAGCCGCGCCTGTTCGACCGGATCGCCGGCATCGCGTAGATCGACGAAGTTGACGCCCTTGACGACCCGGCCGTCCTTGACGTCGAGACACGGGATGATGCGGGTCTTCAGCATGGCATGTCCCTACCCGCGCAACACGGCAAGCGCCGCTTTCGGCTCGATGCGCCCGTCATAGAGCGCGCGGCCGCTGATGACGCCGACGATACCGGATTTTTCTTCCGCCTTGATCGCGCGCAGATCGTCGAGCGACGAAACGCCGCCGGAGGCGATCACCGGAATGCCGGCCGCGCGCGCCACGGCGGCTGTTGCGGCAACGTTGGGGCCCGTCATGGCGCCGTCGCGGCCGATATCGGTGTAGACGATGGCGGCTACGCCCGCGTCGCGAAAGCGCTGCGCCAGATCGATGGCGTCGGTGGTCGAGGTTTTGACCCAGCCGTCGGTCGCAACCTTGCCGTCGCGCGCGTCGATGCCGACCACGATGCGGTTCGGAAATGCGCGACAGGCCTGCTTGACGAGCGCCGGATCGGTCAACGCCACGGTGCCGAGAATCACGCGCGCGATGCCGGCCTCCAACCACGCCTGGGCGCGCGCCAGGGTGCGAATGCCGCCGCCGAGCTGCACCGGCAGCCTGATTGCGGCCAGAATCGCCGAAACCGCCGCGCCGTTGACCGGCTTGCCTTCGATGGCGCCGTTGAGATCGACCAGGTGCAGCCATTCGAAGCCGGCTTTTTCGAAATCCCGCGCCTGCGCCGCCGGATCGTCGTTGAACACGGTCGCCTGCCGCATGTCGCCGCGCAGCAGACGCACGCATTTTCCGTCTTTCAGATCGATGGCGGGAAACAGGATCACGCCGGGCTCCGTTGCGAAACTAGCGCGCGCCGCCGCGCCGCGACTGGGTCGGATCCTCGATCAGCCGCTTGGTATAGTAATGCCCGGCGATGATCTTGCCGCCGACCAGCGCATAGTTCGGATGCACGCCCCAGCGCTGATAGCCCAGCGATTCGTAAAGCGCGATCGCTGCGGTCTGGGTTTCGCGCACGTCGAGATTCAACACCGCGAATCCCTCGTCGCGCGCCGACGCTTCGACCAGCTCGGTCAATTGCCGCGCCAGGCCGTGGCCGCGCGCCCAGGGTGCGATAAAGGCGTGCTGCAACTGCGCCGCGAACGCGCGGGATTCCTGATTTCGCGCCGGACGCAGCAATTGCGCCGAGCCGCAAATGACGCCATCGATGCGCGCGGCAAACAGGCCCCGTTCCGGCACCAGCAGCACGCCGCGCCAGTAGGATTCCATGACCTGCCGCGCCGGCGGCTGCAGCCAGCCGAACCCGCCGCCGTCCAGGATCGCCGCGTCCGCCGCATCGCACAGATCGTGCAGATCGGCGCCGCGCAGCTCAGTCAGCCGTTCGACGCCGAGCCGAACGGTGGGTTTTTGCGATGCTTGCGTGTTCATGGACGCCACCTGATGAAATTCGCGATCAAGCGCAGGCCGGCGGCCTGGCTTTTTTCCGGATGGAACTGCGTGCCGAAAAGATTGGCGCGGCCGACCGCGGCGGTCACCGCGCCGCCATACTCGACCGTGGCGTAGCGTTGCGCCGCGGCGCCGCCGGCCAAGTGATACGAATGCACGAAATACGCATGCGTGCCGCTCACGATGCCGTCGAGCACCGGATGCGGCTGCGCGACGATCAGATCGTTCCAGCCCATGTGCGGGATCTTGAGCGATGCGTCGGTCGGCTCGATCCGTTTGACCTCGCCTTGCAGCCAGCCGAAGCCGGCGTGGACCCCGTGTTCGAGCCCGCGTTCGGCCATCAGCTGCATGCCGACGCAGATGCCCAAAAAGGGTTTTCCCTGGCGGATCACCTGGTCCTCCAGCGCCTCGCGCATGCCGGGCAGCGCGGTGACGCCGCGCAGGCAATCGGCGAACGCGCCGACGCCGGGCAGCACGATATGCGTTGCCGCGGCCAACGCCTTCGCGTCGGCGGTGACCGCGATCGGTCGATCCAGATCGTGCTCGCGCGCCGCGCGCTCGAACGCCTTGGCGGCGGAGCGCAAATTGCCGGAACCGTAATCGATGATCGCAACGCTCATGTTCGTGATCGTGTTTCGAAAGATTCGGTAAAATCGAACCAGGCCGTGCGGCGATCCGCCCGGCCGTCCGCTGTTTCCCTGGTTCGGTGACCGGCGGCCGGGCTAGCCGCCGAGGACGCCTTTGGTCGAGGGGATCGCGTCGGCCTTGCGCGGATCGATTTCGACCGCGTGTCGGAGCGCGCGGGCGAGGCCCTTGAAGCTCGACTCGATGATGTGATGGTTGTTTTCGCCGTAGATGTTTTCCACGTGCAGCGTGAGGCCCGCCGCCTGCGCGAACGCCTGGAACCATTCCTTGAACAATTCGGTGTCCATGTCGCCCAGCTTCGGCCGGGTGAAGGCGACCTTCCAGATCAGGTACGGCCGGTTCGACGCATCGAGCGCCACGCGCGTCAGCGTTTCGTCCATCGGGATCAGCGCGTCGCCATAACGTACGATCCCGGCGCGATCGCCCAACGCCTTGGCGACGGCCTGGCCGAGCACGATGCCGCTGTCCTCGGTGGTGTGGTGGTAATCGATGTGCAGGTCGCCCTGCGCCGTCAGCTCGATATCGATCAGGCTGTGGCGCGAGAGCTGCTCCATCATGTGATCGAGAAAGCCGATGCCGGTGGAAACTTTGTATTGCCCGGTGCCGTCCAGATTGACCGTGGCCTTGATCCTGGTCTCCTTGGTGTTGCGCTCGACGGTCGCCACGCGCGCGGCCCGCGCACGCACAACCGCGCCACCCGCGCTGCGGGGCGGCGCGACAGGAACGGCTTTCAAGGGCGATTTCGGGGCCACGGTCGGTTCGCTTTCGGCGCAGGCAGTTGCTGGGGGGCGGTTGCTGGGGACGGTTGCTGGGTCTGGTTTCGGGCCGGTCTTTTATCAGGAAGGCGGGGCGCCCGCCACCCCTCCCGGAACCGCCGGATTGCGCGGTTCGCGCCGCCGGCCCGCCGGAACCAGCTAACCATTGACGAAACCCGGGCCAGCCGCCACATATCCGGCCATGCCCCATCCCGATTTTTCGACCCTGCACGGCACCACCATCCTGTCCGTGCGCAAGGCCGGCCGCGTGGTCATCGCCGGCGACGGCCAGGTCACTTTTGGCACGACCGTGCTAAAATCCAACGCCAAGAAAGTCCGCCGCCTGGGCGGCGACGGCAAGGTGATCGCCGGCTTTGCCGGCGCCACCGCCGACGCCTTCGCCCTGTTCGAGCGCCTGGAAGGCAAGCTGGAAAAGCACCCCGGCCAGCTGGCCCGGGCCTGCGTCGAGCTGGCCAAGGACTGGCGCACCGACCGGTATCTGCGCCGGCTCGAGGCCATGATGGCGGTCGCCGACGCCAATGTTTCGCTGGTGCTGACCGGCCAAGGCGACGTGGTCGAGCCGGAGGACAGTCTGATCGGCATCGGTTCGGGCGGGCCGTTTGCGCTGGCCGCCGCGCGCGCGCTGGTCGCCGCCAAGGTCGAGCTCGACGCCGAGGCGATCGCCCGCCAGGCGATGGATATCGCGGCCGGTATCTGTATCTACACCAATCGCACCATTACATTGGAATCGCTTTAAAAATCAAGGCCGGGCCGGCTTGTGGCCCGGCGCCACGGCCGGCGCCGATCGATGCGCCGCCGACCCCGATCAACTGTTCAGGTTCGCCCATGTCTGCACCGCACACCGCCGCCTTCAGCCCGCGCGAGATCGTCTCCGAATTGGACCGGTTCATCGTCGGCCAGCACGACGCCAAGCGCGCGGTGGCGATTGCGCTGCGCAACCGCTGGCGGCGCCAGCAGCTCGACGAAAAGCTGCGCGAGGAAGTGCTGCCCAAGAACATTCTGATGATCGGGCCGACCGGCTGCGGCAAGACCGAGATCGCGCGCAGGCTGGCCAAGCTGGCCCAGGCGCCGTTCCTCAAGGTCGAAGCGACCAAGTTCACCGAAGTCGGCTATGTCGGCCGCGACGTCGATCAGATCGTGCGCGACCTGGTCGAGATCGCGATCGGCATGACCAAGGACCGCTTGCGCAAGGACGTGCAGACGCGCGCCGAGCTGAACGCCGAGGAGCGCGTGCTGGATGCGCTCGTCGGCACCGATGCGCGCAAGGAAACTCGCGATGCGTTCCGCAAGAAGCTGCGCTCGGGCGAGCTCGACAAGACCGAGATCGAGCTCGACGTCGCCGAGAGCGGCAGTTCCAGCCTGCCGACCTTCGAAATTCCCGGCATGCCCGGCGCGCAGATGGGCATGCTGAATCTGAACGACGTGCTCGGCAAGGCGTTCGGCCAGCGCACCAAGCGCAAGCGCATGACCGTCGAGGATTCCTACACCCAGCTGATGGCCGAGGAGAGCGAGAAGCTGCTCGACCAGGAGCAGGTCGTCGCCGATGCGATCGAGCTGACCGAGCAGAACGGCATCGTGTTCATCGACGAGATCGACAAGATCGCCGGCCGCCAGGACCGCGGCGGCGCGGACATCAGCCGCGAAGGCGTGCAGCGCGATCTGCTGCCGCTGATCGAGGGCACGACGGTTGCGACCAAGCACGGCCCGGTCAAATCCGACCACATTCTGTTCATCGCCTCGGGCGCGTTCCACATGGCCAAGCCGTCCGACCTGCTGCCCGAACTGCAGGGCCGGCTGCCGATCCGCGTCGAACTCAGGGCGCTCAACCGCGACGATTTCGTGCGAATCTTAAAAGAGCCCGAGAACAGCCTGGTGATCCAGTACGTGGCGCTGCTCGGCACCGAGAAGGTCACACTGCAATTCACCGGCGACGGCATCGACGAGATCGCTTCGCTGTCGGCCGAAGTGAACCAGAACGTGGAAAACATCGGCGCCCGCCGCCTGCACACGGTGATGGAACGCCTGCTCGAGGAAATCAGCTTCGCCGCCACCGACAAGGGCGGCGAGACGCTGGTGATCGACGCGGCCTACGTCAAACAGCAAGTCGGCGCGCTGGCCAAGAACACGGATCTGAGCAAGTTTATTTTGTAGGGCTATTTCGCCGCGAGCCGCGCCAGCAGGCTTTCGACCAGCCCGTCGTCCAGTTCGCGAATCCGTTCCGCGAGCGCATTCGCCAACTCAGTATGTTTGGCGCTCAGCCCCGACGTATCGACCACCACGCGCGGGTGCGACTTTCGGGCGAGCTGTTCCAGCTCCTCCGCCTCTTCCCAACCGAGCAGAAAATAATCCGCGATCTGGCGCACGAAATTGGCCGCCGGTCGGCCGCGCTTGCCGTGTTCGAGCGCCGACAGGTAGGCCGCCGAAATATGCAAATCCGAAGCCAGCTGCTTGGCCGAAATGCGCCGGGCCGCGCGCAAGGCGCGAAGTTTTTCGCCGAAGGGGGTCATGGACACGACTCCTCGTCAGGGCCCGGCCGAACTTGTTATTCGCGCTTGCGGCGCAATAGAACATACAGCGCGCCGGTACCGCCGTGTTTCGGCTGGGCGTGGGCGATGGCGAGGATCATCGGGCGCAGCTCGAGCGCGTTCAGCCATTTCGGCACGGCTTGCTGCAGAATCCCGCGGCCGCCGGGCGGCCGAAAGCCGGCGTCCGGGTCGCCGCCGCGCAGGCCTTTGCCGGTGACGACGATCAGGCAGCGACGGCCCAACCGGTACGACGTGCCGATATAGCGAATCAGCGCTTCATGCGCTTCGGCCTGGGTCATGCCGTGCAGATCGAGCGTGCCGTCGATCGCCATGGCGCCCGAGCGGAATTTCTGGAACGTGTTGCGGTCGATGCCGGCGGCGATGCCGGGTTCGAGCGCCGGAGTGACGGTGACCGCGGGGCGTTCGGGCGCGTTGCCGCCGATGCTGATCGATTTGAGACGCGGCTTTTCGGCGACCGGTGCGGCCGCCGCGGGCGGTTCGACGCGCGGCGCGATCGGCACGCGCTTCTTGGCGCGGCCCTTGAGCGGCTGGATGTTCGAGGTGATGTGCCGCCACAGATTGGCGTCGTCGGCGTCGCCAGCGGATGTCGGGGCGGATGCGGGGGCGGATTTAGCGGCGGATTTGACGGCGGATTTGGCTGGCGGTTGCGGCTTCGCCGCTTTTGCCGCCGCGTTCAGCGCCGCGCGCAGCGGTTTCGGCCCCGCCGAGGTCCGTTCAGCCGAGCGTTTCATCGACGATGACGATGTGCAGGCGGCGCGGCCCGTGGGCGCCGAGCTGCAGGGTTTGCTCGATATCCGCGCTGCGCGACGGCCCGGTGATGAAATTGACGTTGCGCGGCATCACGAAGCCGCCGTCCGGCGTGGCGTGGCTGGCGCGCAGCTTGGCCCAGCCTTCTTCGAACGCGCCGACGATCTGGCTGCTCCACAGCACGACCACGTGCGTGTCGGGCATGAAGTTCAGCTTGGTCGGCGAGCTCTCGCCGGATTCCAGCATCAGCGTGCCGGTTTCGGCCACGCCGAGGAACGCGCCGGTGACGCTGACCGCATCGTCGGCTTCCGCCGTGCCGTGGCGGAACTGCAACATGGGCCTGAGGCGCCAGGGGATTTCGTCGAGCCGCGCGTCGGGCGCCATGACGAAGCTGGCCGGCAGGTTCTCCTTGGCCAGAAAATCGGCGATCGCATGCGGCACGCCCTCGGCGCGGGCGACGCGGCTGACGCTGGCCGCGGCTTCGCCGGCCATCGCGGCGAACAGATCGATGCGCCCCTTGAGATCCAACTGCCCGCGTTGGGGAATCAAATTGGCATCGTGCGCCTTCAGCCGCGCGGCGAGTTCGGCGCGCCGCGTGGCATCGTCGACATTGCGCTGCTTGGCGCAGGCCGCGGCGATGCGATCCATGATGGCCTGGCGGGAGGTGGTCATCGCGCCTGCTTGCCGAAGAAGGGAATGCGCCGACGGCCGCGCCACAGTTTCTGGAACGTGCGCGAGGATTGCGGCGCCGGGAAATCGCGCGTGGCGGTCCAGCCGTCGAGCACCGCGGCGACGTTCCACTTTTTCACCAGCGACTTGCCGACCGGGATTTTTTCGAGCGCCGACGACAAGCGATTGAAGCGGCCGCCCTGCGCGCGGCCCTGCCGGTTGAGCCACCAGGCGGCGGCCCATGCGCCGAGCCGGTAGAAGAACGGCAGCCGCGCGCCGCGCGCCCACCATTTGAGCGCGCGGCGCGCGCGCTCCGGCTGCAGATGGCGTTCGAATTCGCGTTCGCGCCAATGGCGCATCAGCCCGGGCAGCGGAATCCGCATCGGGCAGACTTCCTCGCAGCGTCCGCAGAAGCTCGACGCGTTCGGCAGCTCCTTGGCCTCTTCCAGCCCGACCAGCGCGGGCGTCACCACGGCGCCGATCGGGCCGGGATAGACCCAGCCGTAGGCATGGCCGCCGACGGTGCCGTAGACCGGGCAATGATTGAGGCACGCGCCGCAGCGGATGCAGCGCAGCGCGTCCTGGAATTCCGTGCCGAGCATGTTGCTGCGGCCGTTATCCAGCATGATGACGTGATACTGCTCCGGTCCGTCGAGATCGGCCTCTCTCCGCGCGCCGGTCGAAATCGTCGTGTAGACCGACATTTCCTGGCCGGTCGCCGAGCGGGCGAGGACGCGCAGGATGGTGCCGGCGTCTTCCAGCGTGGGGACGATCTTTTCGATGCTGGCGAGCACGATATGGATGCGCGGCAGCGTCTGCGTGAGATCGCCGTTGCCTTCGTTGGTGACAATTATGGACGAGCCGGTTTCCGCGATCAGGAAGTTCGCGCCGGTAATGCCGACATCCGCGGCGAGGAATTTTTCGCGCAGCTGCCCGCGCGCCTCGGCCAGCAGGTCGGCCCGGTCGGTGAGCGGCCGATTGGGATCGAGCGTGGTGTGATGTTCGCGGAACGCGTCGGCGATCTGTTCCTTGTTGACGTGAATGGCGGGCGCGATGATGTGGCTGGGCGGCTCGCGGCGCAGCTGGATGATGTACTCGCCGAGATCGGTTTCGACCGGGGTGATGCCGTTCTGCTCGAGATACTCGTTGATGGCGATTTCCTCGCCGATCATCGACTTGCCCTTGGTCACCGTTTCCGCGCCGACCAGGCGGCAGATGAACAGGATCGCCTTGCGCGCTTCCTCGGCGTCGCGGCACCAATGAACCGCGCCGCCGCTCTTGCGCACGTTCTGCTCGAAGATCTCCAGATAGAGATCCAGGTTTTCCAGAACGTGATTCTTGATTTCGGTCGCTTTGTCGCGCAAGCCGTCGAATTCGGGCAGGCGCGCAACCGCATTCGCGCGCCGTTCGATGAAGCCGACGCGCATGAGGCCCAATGCCTTCTGCAGCGACGCATCGGCAAGCGCCGCGCGGGTGTTGGCTTTGAAGTTATGCGCGGTCGACTGCATCAGGACCCCGCCGCCGGATCGGGCGCCGGCGACACAGGGGCCGCGACTTCCTTGAGTTCGGGCGCGGACTCGCCGATGCCGGCGCCGTGCCCCATGCCGGCCAGCACTTCGGCAACGTGCATGACCTTTATCTTGTGACCCTCGCGCTGCAGCTTGCCGGCAAGATTCATCAGGCAGCCCATATCGCCGGCGAGCAGCGTATCGCAGCCGGAGGCGACAATTTCCTGGACCTTATCGCCGGCCATGCGGTCGGAGATTTCCGGATACTTGACGCAGAACGTGCCGCCGAAGCCGCAGCACACGTCGCGCCCGGGCAATTCGCGCACCGCCAGCCCGTCCATGCCGGCGAGCAGCTTGCGCGGCTGGTCGCGCAGGCCGAGTTCGCGCAGGCCCGAACAGCCGTCGTGATACGCGGCGATGCCCTGGAACTTGCCGACCACCTTGCCGATGCCGATCACGTCGGACAGAAACTCCGTCAGCTCGAACGTGCGCGCGGCCAGATCGTCGGCGCGCTTTTTCCAGCGGCGCTTGCCTTCGAACAGGCCGGGATAATGCTTCTTGATCATGCCGCCGCACGAACCCGACGGCACGACGACGTAATCGTAGCGGCGGAACGCACGGATCACGCGTTTGGCGATCTTGATCGCGTCCGCCTTGTCACCGGAATTGTAGGCCGGCTGGCCGCAGCAGGTTTGGTTGCGCGGCACGACGATCGTACATTCCGCGGCTTCGATCAGCTTGGCCGCGGCGAAACCGACGCTGGGCCGGAACAGATCGACCAGGCACGTGGCGAACAGCCCGACCACGGGCTTGTCGCCCATGCCGACGCGGCCGTCTTCGCCCAATTCTACCGTCCGATTAACCAATCCATTCACTCCGACCGGTCACGCCCTCTGTGCCGGCATGTCTACAATCTCCCCGGAATGCGGGCAAGCCAAGCGATCCGCCGCGCGGACACGGGATTCACCGGCGCGCGGGATTGCCCGGGCGCGCGACCAGCGCGGCCACCGATGCATCGTCCGCGGCCTTCTGCAGCGCCGCCTTCTTCCGCGGCAGCAGGACAAAATACCGCCCCGCCTGCTTCATCCGCCCGGCGTCCGCCAGCGCAGGTTCGCCGCTGCCGAAATAGACATCGCCGCGCACGACGCCCTTGATGGCGTTGCCGGTATCCTGCGCCACCATCAGGCGGCGCAGGGGCGCATCGATCGTGCCCGGGTGCACGGTATCGAGCCAGACCAAAGCGCCGAGCGGAACGAACGCCGGATCCACCGCCAGGCTGCGCCCCGGCGTCAGCACGGTGCCGTGCGCGCCGATCGGACCGGGCCCGGTATTCTCGCGGAAAAAAATATAGCGCGGGTTTTCGCGCATCAGTTTGGCGGCGGGATCCGGATTCGCCTTCAGCCACGCGCGTATGCCCTGCGCCGAGGCTTGCGATTGCGGGATGATGTTGCGCTCGAGCATGAGCCGCCCGATGGCGACGAAATCGTATCCGTTGTTGGCGGCGTAATTGATGCGCGTGACCGTGCCGTCGGTCAGCCGTACGCGCGCCGAGCCCTGAACCTGCGCCATGAACAGATCGACGCTCGAATTGGTCCACAGCAGCACGGGCCAGTTTTTCGCCGCGTCCGTCGTTTCGATATCGGCGCGTGTCGGCAGGGGCACGGCGCCGGCGGTTTGCACCAAACCGGCGCCCGGCGGCGGCGCAAAAATCTTGACGTTGAAGTGCGGCGTCGCCACGCGCGATGCGGCCAGCTCGGCTTCGTAGTATCCGGTGAACAACCCGGTTTCGGTTTCGGTTGCGCGAAGCTGGTAGGGCGCGAACCATTCGGCCACGAAGCCGCGCGCCGACGCTTCGTCGTTGGGCGGCACGCGCCGCGCCGCGGCGCATGCGTCATGCCAATCGCCCGCCGTGCCGGCAAGCGCGCCGTAGGCGGCGGGCGCCACAGGCGCATGCGGCGGCAAGGCGGCAATCTTTTCGCAGGACGCCAGAAAGGCGGGGAGGGCGGCGGCTATGGCATCGTGCCGCCAGCCGGGCAAGGCGTCGAATGTCGTCGGCACCAAGGTTGGGTTCATAGCCCCGGAATCACGGCTGCAACCGAGCGTCGCCAGCGCGGCGGAAAGTGCCACGGCGCACAGAATCGCCCGCACCACAGCCCCTCCCCCAAAAGCGAGCGATCAGTTCGGAATGCGCGTTTCGACCAGCAGCCAGGCCGGGCTGTCCGAGCGCGTGTCGCGCACGAAGGTCCAGATGTCGGTCAGATTGTCGACCAGGTTCGGATCGCCGTCGATGATCCGGCCCTCCTTGTCCTTGGTGACGTTGACCTGCTCGGATACGAACGTCACCGTGATGCGCGCCATGCGCCCATCCATGCGCGCATCGGTGATGCTGGCGGACTTGATGCCGACCAAGGTGGTTTCCAAGGTTTCGCCGTTCGCCTGGCGCTGCTTGATCGACTTGACGAAATTTTCCTCGACATCGTCGTCGAGCAACGGCGCCAGCGTTTTGGTGTCGCCTTTGGCGAAGGCCTCGACGATCATTTCGAATGCCGCCTTGGCGCCGGTGACGAAACGGCCGGCGTCGAAATCGCGATCGGCGAGCTTGATCTGGGTCAGCCCCGCTTCGACCGGCGTGCCGGCGACGTCCTTGATCACGTCGGCTTCGGCCATCGGCTTCACGTCGGGTACGCCGGGGGTCTTATCCGCGGCGACGTCGGCGGGCGGGCTGAACGGATTCGGCTGTTCGCGCTCGTGGCCGGTGCGCCGGCCGAGCACGCTGCGTAAGCGGAAAATGACGAACGCCGCCACCGCCGCAAACAGGATGATCTGGATGATATCGCCGTTCATAGAAAACCTGCGCCTTTCGACCCCGGCCATTGCCGGGGCTACCCTGTCGCGGTGACGGTGAAAACGAGCGGATGCGTTCCTATATTCACTATAGGGCTTGCCGCCGTGGCTCACCAGCGCCCGCGATTCGGGCCGATGTATCGCCCCCCGCTGTCAGTTAAATAGGCCCGGACCAGGGATTCCACAAGCATGCCGCTGCTGATTGCGCTCCTCGCCCTGCCCTTGATCGAGATTGCCGGCTTCGTGCTGGTCGGCGGTTGGCTCGGCCTATGGGCGACTTTGGGACTTGTCCTGCTCTCGGCCATTGCCGGCGTAGTCGTGTTCCAGATCGCCGGTCGCTCGATGGCCGCGCGGGTCAGTCAGGCGATCGACCGCCAGGCTCCGCCGATGGCCGAGTTGTTTCACGGTTTCTGCCTCGTGGCAGCCGCTATCTTATTGATTATACCGGGCTTTTTTACCGATTTGGCAGCGCTGCTGCTGCTCCTGCCGCCGCTGCGCAACGTGCTCGGCCTGGTGCTTTGGCGGTTTGCCGCCGCCCGCCGGCGCCCGGATATCCGACGCAGCACCGTCATCGACGGCGAGTTCGAGGACATAACGCCCGCGGCGAACCGGTCCGCGACCCGGCCGCCGAACTCTGCGCCGAGCGCGAACCCGCACGACCCGCCGGCAAACCGACCGCTGATCCAGCCGAACCGGCCGCCCAACCCCTCGAGCCCGTGGCGCAAAGACTAACGCAAGCGGCCGGGGCCGGTTTGCCGCGCCGGCCGAACCGGCCGCCGTCACGGCCTGCCATGTTGCCCGCTGCGTGGTTCCGTGATAGCCACTCGCCCGCCTGCTTGCGGCCCGATGCGGCCGTTTGCCGCCCCCCGCCCCAAGGAGACAGAGATGGCCGAAAACCAACCGACACAAGCGCCGACCAACGGCTCAGGCGAACCGCCGCTGATCGTGCGCGGTCAGTATGTGAAGGACTTGTCGTTCGAGAATCCGGGCGCGCCGCAGTCGCTGGTCAACATGAACCAGGCGCCGGCCGTCGACGTGAACGTCAACGTCGCCGTCAACAATGTGCAGGGCAACGATTTCGAAGTGGTGCTGACGCTGAATGCCAGCGCCACCAACGACGGCAAGTCGGTGTTCGTGGTCGAGTTGGCCTATGCCGGCGTGTTCACGCTCAGCCCGTCGATTCCGGAAGAACATAAGGGGCCGGTGCTGCTGATCGAATGTCCGCGCCTGCTGTTCCCGTTCGCCCGCGCCATCGTCGCCGACGCCACGCGCGAAGGCGGCTTCCCGCCGCTGATGCTGCAGCCGATCGATTTCGTCGCGATCTATCAGCAGCAGGCGACCAACGCCCAGCAGCAGCCCAGCCCGGCGAACGCCTGACCGCGCGACGCGCCGATCGTCGCCCTGGTTGTCGCCCTGGTTGTCGCGCCGGCCGAAGCGCAGTGCAGAGCCGGGGTCCGGAAAGTTTCCGCGATTACGATGGACCCCGGATCGGCGCGCCGCTACGCGTCGCTGGTCCGGGGTGACAGATCATTATTTGGCAATGGCGGTCATTCGCCACGCCGTACCCCAAAGAATTCCCCGGCCGTGGTACGGCCCTAGCCGCGGTTCCAGATCGGTTCTTTGAGTTTCGCCAGGAACGTCTCGTGGGCCGCCAGTTCGGCGGCGCTCGGCGCGTGCGGACGCGGCGCGCGAAACTGCAGCGGCGCAGCGGTGCCGGCGGCGTCGGACGCGGCCGCAGCCGCTTCGGCGCTGAGATCGAGATCCGGCTGCCGTCCGCCGACCAGCTCCAGATAAACTTCCGCCAACAGTTGCGAATCGAGCAGCGCGCCGTGCTTGGTGCGCGCCGAAAGATCGATCTCGAAGCGCTTGCACAACGCATCCAGGCTGGCCGGCGCGCCCGGATATTTCTGCCGCGCCAAGGCCACGGTATCGATGGCGCGCGTGCGCAGGATCGCTTCGCGGCCGACGCGCTTGAGTTCGGCGTTCAGAAACTTGAGATCGAAATCGGCGTTGTGGATGATCAGCGGCGAATCGGCGATGAATTCGAAGAACGACTCGACGATCTTGTCGAACGTCGGGTGCTTGGCGAGGAATTCCGCCGACAGCCCGTGGATCGCGAACGCCTCCTCGGGCATGTCGCGCTGCGGATTGATGTGGCGATGAAATTCGCGGCCGCTCGGGACGTGGTTGATCAGCTCGACGCAGGCCAGCTCGACCAGCCGGTGACCGGCATCGGGATCGAGCCCCGTGGTTTCGGTGTCGAGCACGATTTCGCGCATTATTTCTGTCTCCCGTTGCCGTTCCGGCGGGCGGTGATGATCGCCGGCCAGACCCGGCTCGGTCTGCTTCGCTCGGCGCGCACCACGCGGCGCAAAGCCAGAAGCGTCGCGCGCATGCCCTGGTTGGACGGTATCACGTAATCGGCGCGGCGGCGCTTGTCGACGTCCGAGATCTGGCGCGAAAGTATGAACCTGAACTTTTCCGGCGACATGTTCGGCCGCGCCAGCACGCGCAGGCGCTGGATATGTGCCGGCGCCGAGACCACGATGGTGGCGTCGCAGCTTTTTTCCAGGCCGCCTTCGAACAGCAGCGGAATGTCGAGCACCACGAGCTTTGCGCCGCGCAGCGCGCAGGCCTGCAGAAACCGGTCGCGTTCCTGCGCCACCATCGGGTGCACGATGGCTTCGAGGCGCTTGAGCGCCGGCGTGTCGTTGGTGACCAGCCGGCTGAGTTCGACCCGGTCGACGGCGCGGTTCTTGACCGCGCTCGGAAACGCGGCGGCGATCTTCGGCACCGCGCGGCCGCCCGTCGCGAAAAGCCGATGCACCGTGGCATCGGAATCGACCACCGGCACGCCGAGATAGCGCAAAAACCGAGCGGCCGTGCTTTTGCCCATGCCGATCGAACCGGTGAGACCGAGCACGCGCATCACGGATGCTTCTTCGGCAGCAGATCCGCCGCGACGAAATCGTACAGCGCGCGCGTCACCTGCGGTTCGACGCCGAACCAGGATTTGAAGCCGGGCCGGCCCTGGTGCAGCAGCATGCCCAGCCCATCGACCGCCGGATTGCCGCGCGCCCGGGCGCGCGTCAGCAGCGCGGTTTCCAGCGGCACGTAGACGATATGGTAGACCACGGCGGATTTCGGCAGGCGATCCAGGGCAAGCTCGAGCGGCGGCTGGCCCTCCATGCCGAGCGTGGATGTGTTGACCAGCAGGGCCGCGCCGTCGAGCGCGGCCGCCGCCCCGTCCCAGCCGCCGACCCGCGCCTGCACGCCCATCGAATCGACCAGCTTTTCGGCCTTGTCGACCGAGCGATTGATCACCCGAATATCCTTGCAGCCGGCGTCCGCCAGCGCCACCAGCACCGCGCGCGCGGCACCGCCGGCGCCCAACACGACCGCCGGCCCGCCGCCGATCGGGAATTTCGGCACGCTCGCCGCGAGATGTTCGACGAACCCGAACGCATCCGTGTTGCGGCCGGCGATCTTGCCGTCGGCAAACACCATCGTGTTGACCGCGCCGATGCGCCGCGCATCGGCATCGACGGTATCGCAGACGGCGAGGGCCGCTTCCTTGTGCGGCAAGGTCACGTTGGCGCCGGCGAATCCGAGATCGACCAGCGCGCGCACCGCGGCGGCGAAACGTTCCGGGCGGACCGGCAAGGGCACATAGGTGCCGTCGATGCCGTGCTGCGCGAGCCAATAGCCGTGCAGGCGCGGCGAACGCGAATGGCCGACCGGCCAGCCGAGCACCCCCGCCACTTTCGCTTTGCCGCTCAGCGTCATGCCAGCACCCGTTTATGGGCGCGCAGAAATTCCAGCAGCGGCAGCAAAGGCAGGCCGAGAATCGTGAAATAGTCGCCGTCGATGCGCGCAAACAATTGCGCGCCGATTCCTTCGAGCTGATACGCGCCGACCGATCTGGTTACCGCGTCGCCGACCCGCGCGAGATAATCGTCCACGAACGCATCGGAAAAATTACGCACCAGCAAGGTGGCATGTTCGGTTCGCATCCACAGCACCTGGCCGTCGCGCACCACGCACGCACTTGATATGAGGCGATGCGACTTGCCGCGCAGTTCGAGCAATTGGGCGCGCGCGGCGCTTACGTCCTGCGGCTTGTCGAACCATTGGCCGCCGCACTCCAGCACCTGATCCGCGCCGATCACCATGGCCGCCTGCGGCGCCTTGCGCGCGACGTGCTGCGCCTTGAGTTCGGCCAGGGCTTCGGCCAGTTGCGCACCGCTGGCTTTCTCGGCGCGCAGGGCGCGCTTCATCTCGTCCTCGTCGACCGCAGCCGGCACGACATCGAAAATCAGACCGGCATTGCGCAGCATGGTTGCGCGCGTGGCACTGCCAGACGCCAGGATCAATTTCGGCGCGCCGTGATTCATGCTGGCACGGTCGGCGGCACGCCGCCGTCGGTTTCGGACGACGAGACGCCGTGCGGATGATTGCGCTGGCTATAGATCTGCAGGATCGCGGCGGCGGTTTCCTCGATCGAACGGCGCGTGACGTCGATCACCGGCCAGCCATGCTTGGTGAACAGGCGGCGGGCGAACGCGATCTCGTCCTTGATCGCCTCCATGTCGGTGTAATCGGTTTCCTGGCCTTGGTTGAGCAGACGCAGACGATTGCGCCGGATCTGGACGAGCCGCATCGGATCCTCGGTGAGGCCGACGATCAGCGCATCCCTGGCCTCGAACAATTGCGGCGGCAAAGGACTGTTCGGCACGATCGGCACGTTGGCGGCCTTGATGCCGCGATTGGCGAGATAGATGCAGGTCGGCGTTTTCGACGTGCGCGAGACGCCGACCAGGATCACATCCGCCAGTTTCAGCGTATCGACCGCTTGGCCGTCGTCATGCGCCATGACGTAATTGATCGCATCGATGCGGGTGAAATACTCCGCGTCCATGGCGTGCTGGCGGCCCGGCTGATCGCGGCTGGCGGCCCCGAAATAGGTCGCCATCGCGTTGATGAACGGTTCGATGACCGAAATGGCGGTAAGGTTTTTCTGCCGGCAGAAATTCTTCAACGCCTCGCGCAGCTCCTTGTCCAGCATGGTGTATAGAATCAGGCCGGGTGCTGCCTCCAATTCCTCGAACACGGTTTGCAGCGCGCGCTTGCTGCGCACCATCGGCCAGACATGTTCGACCACCTCTACGTCTTCGAACTGGACCGCGCAGGCGCGCGCGATCGAGCGCACGGTTTCACCGGTGGCGTCGGAAATGAGATATATATGGTGCTTCCGCTTCTGCATGCGATGGCGATCGATTCATCTGCCTGTGGAAAAGGTACGTACAAGCTGGTGATGGAGCGGCCGGTTGCTCCCTCGGCGCTTAACTATCCCGATATTACGAGTTGAATGCGGAATTTCCAGATGCCGTTGAACACCTGCGCGTCGTATTCCCACCTGGTTGTGCAAAACGCCCGCGACTCGATTGCGACCCGATTCGATCCCCGCTATCGACGTTTTCCCGCCTATCCACAAAGCCAGCGCGGATGCTCACTGTCGGATGGTTCAAGCGAATCCCCCACAGCGCACCCGCCAGCCGCACGGCCAAAACCGCAATTCGGGATAAACCCCGGCTAACAAGTAATCCCGCCGACTCACAGGCCCTACTACCACTACTACTACCTTCTCTATCTAAATAAGGAAGTAGTAGAGAGAGACAGCATAACTCGGCAAAAGGTCCTCGAAGCTCGTGACCAAACGCTTTCTCCTGGCATTCGAAACCGCGCTGAAACCGCCGCCCGTGTGGCTGATGCGGCAGGCCGGGCGCTATCTGCCGGAATATCGTGCGCTGCGCGCCGAGGCCGGCGGGTTCCTGGACTTGGTCTACAACCCGGGTTTGGCCACCGAGATAACCTTGCAGCCGATCAAGCGCTTCGGTTTCGACGCCGCGATCCTGTTTTCGGATATTCTCGTGGTGCCGCATGCGCTGGGCTGCGGCCTGCGCTTTGCCGAGGGCGAGGGGCCGATCCTCGAGACGATTCGCGACGACGAGGCGCTGGAAGGATTGTCGCTGGGCGGTGTAGGTGAAAAATTCGAAGCGGTTTGGCGCACGGTGGATGGGGTTAAAGCCAGGCTGCCGGCGAACACGGCGCTGATCGGATTTGCCGGCGCACCGTGGACCGTGGCCAGCTACATGCTGGAAGGCGGATCGAGCCGGGATTTCGCGGTGGCCAAACGGATCATGTGGCGCGATCCGGTATTCTTCGACAATCTGATCGATCTGCTGGTCGAAGCCACGATCGCCTATCTGGACGGTCAGGTCAAAGCCGGCGCAGACGCGTTGCAGCTGTTCGATTCCTGGGCCGGCGCCTTGCCGGAAACCGAGTTCCGCGCGTGGAGCATCGAGCCGACGAAGCAGATCGTCGCGGGGATCAAGGCCAAGCATCCGAAGATTCCGGTGATCGGGTTTCCGCGCGGCGCCGGACCGATGCTGGAAAGCTACGCGCGCGAGACCGGCGTCGACGGCGTTTCCGCCGACAGTTCGGTGCCGCTGGCGACCATGCAGGCGTTGCAGAAGCATGTGCTGGTGCAAGGCAATCTGGATCCGATCCTGCTGGTGGCGGGCGGCGAACCCTTAAGCAAAGCGGCCCGCCGGCTGATCGACGGGCTGTCCGGCGGCCGGCATATTTTCAATTTGGGCCATGGCATCGTGCCGGAAACGCCGCCCGAGCATGTCACGGCGCTGCTCGACGAAGTGCGAGCCTTGTAGGAGCCGGTGATGGCGCGCGTTGCAGTGGTGCTGTTCAACCTGGGTGGGCCGGACAAGCCGGAC
Organism: Alphaproteobacteria bacterium; assembly: GCA_050186335.1. GTDB lineage: Bacteria > Pseudomonadota > Alphaproteobacteria > Bin65 > Bin65 > JBFWYO01. The sequence goes on from JBFWYO010000049.1 coordinate 31,905, forward strand.
TCGGTCGAGCCGTTTCTGTTCAACCTGTTTTCCGATCCGGCGATTCTGCGCGTGCCTGGCTTCGTGCGCTGGTTCCTGGCGCGCCTGATCTCCAGGCGGCGCGCGCCGGTGGCGCGGGAAATCTACGCCCAGCTCGGCGGCGGCTCGCCGATCCTGCCGAACACGCAGGCGCAGGCGCGCGCTTTGGAAACCGCGCTGCAGGACACCGCGAACGAGCTCCGCTGTTTCATCGCCATGCGATATTGGCACCCGTTCGCAGCCGAGGCGGCGCGCGCGGTGAAGGAATTTTCGCCCGACGAAATCGTCCTGCTGCCGCTGTATGCGCAATTTTCCACCACGACCACCGCGTCCTCGCTCGAGGATTGGCAACGCGCGGCGCGCGACATCGGACTCAACGCGCCCAGCCGCACGCTGTGCTGCTATCCGGATCAGCCGGGCTACATCGCCGCCTTGGCGGCGCCGATCGCCGCCGCGGTGGCCGCGACGCCGTCTGCGCGGGTGCTGTTTTCCGCCCACGGCTTGCCGGAGAAGATCGTCCGCCAGGGCGATCCGTACCAATGGCAGGTCGAGCGGACCGCGCGCGCGGTGGTGGAGCAGGTGAACAAGCCAGAGCTCGATTGGCTCGTCTGCTACCAGAGCCGTGTCGGGCCGCTGAAATGGCTCGGGCCGTCGACCGAGGACGAGATCAAGCGCGCCGGCGCCGAAAAGAAACCTTTAATCGTGGTGCCGATCGCCTTCGTCTCGGAACATTCGGAGACCTTGGTCGAGCTCGACATCGAGTATCGCCATGTCGCGGAACAGGCCGGCGTGCCGTCCTACACGCGGCTGCCGACGGTCTCCGCCGATCCGGCGTTCATCGCCGGCCTGGCGGACCTGGTGCGCGCCGCGCGCAAGCTGGGGCCGGCGGCGTCGCCCGCGGGCGGTACCCGGCTGTGCCCGCCGGAATTCGCCGGCTGCGTGTGCCGCGCCGGCGGATGACTCGCGCGCCGCCGCCGCGCTAATGTCGCGCCCGTCGGGGAGGGGTTCTGCGCATGCTCGAATGGTTGCCGTGGTTCAAGGCGCTGCATGTCATCAGTGTCATCGCGTGGATGGCCGGGCTGCTGTATCTGCCGCGCCTGTTCGTCTACCACGCCGCCGCCAAACCCGGCTCCGACCAGTCGGAGACGTTCAAGATCATGGAGCGCCGCCTGCTGCGCGCGATCATGAACCCGGCGATGATCGCGACGTATATTTTCGGCCTCGCCCTGTTGTTCACGCCCGGCGTGGTCAATTGGGGAACCGGCTGGATCTACGTGAAGCTGATCCTGGTGGCGGCGCTGACCGTGCTGCACCACCTGTACGGATTGTGGCGCAAGGATTTCGAACGCGATGCGAATACGCGCCCGGCGAAATTCTACAAAATCGCCAACGAGCTGCCGACGCTCGGCATGATCGCGATCGTGATCATGGTGATCGTGAAGCCGTTTTGAATTTTACCGTGCCGCGCGGCCGCCCGGCACGGTCGCCGAATCCCTTTGCTTCCGCCCGCCGTTTTGCTAGATTGCCGGCGTCTTTCCTCCAAATGGGACGGTATTGAGGGAACGGGCGGACAGCCCGGCGCGTACCCGGCTTAGGGTTACGGCTCTCAAGCGAGTGTTTGGGCTCCGCGGTTTTTCCCGCCTCTTCCATCCCGTTTTTCCTCGCCTGATCGGCTCTTTGCGGCGCAAGCAGCACGTGGCCGATGTTTCCGTCCGAGCTGCCGTCCGGCATCGGCGTTGCGGCCACCCCGTACCATCCCCGAACCCCCAGGGGGTGCCGCCATCTTCCCCATAACCTCTTGTTATTGCCTGTTTTTCCCATGACCCAACAAATGAACCTGCACGAGCTGAAGGCCAAGAGCCCGGCCGACCTGCTCGCCTACGCCGAAGAGCTCGAGATCGAGAACGCGAGCACCCTGCGCAAGCAGGACATGATGTTCGCGATTCTCAAGCAGCTTGCCGTGAAGGAAGTGCCGATCGTCGGCGTCGGCACGCTCGAAGTGCTGCCCGACGGCTTCGGATTCCTGCGCGCCCACGAGGCGAATTACCTGCCCGGGCCGGACGACATTTACGTTTCGCCGAGCCAGGTGCGCCGCTTCGGCCTGCGCACCGGCGATACGGTCGAAGGCCAGATCCGGGCGCCCAAGGACGGCGAGCGCTATTTCGCGCTGCTCAAGGTCAACCTGATCAATTTCGGCGACCCCGAACTGGTGCGCCATCGCATCAATTTCGACAATCTGACGCCGCTGTATCCCGAGGAGCGTTTCACGCTCGAGCTGCAGGATCCGAAGCTCAAGGATCTCACCACCCGCGTGATCGACATCATCACGCCGCTCGGCAAGGGCCAGCGCGGCCTGATCGTGGCTCCGCCGCGCACCGGCAAGACCGTGATGCTGCAGAACATCGCGCACGCGATCGCCAAGAACCATCCGGAAGTCTATTTGATCGTGCTGCTGATCGACGAGCGGCCCGAAGAAGTCACCGACATGGAGCGCACGGTGAAGGGCGAAGTGGTGTCGTCGACCTTCGACGAACCGGCCTCGCGCCACGTGCAGATCGCCGAAATGGTGATCGAGAAGGCCAAGCGCCTGGTCGAACACAAGCGCGACGTGGTGATCCTGCTGGATTCGATCACGCGTCTGGCGCGCGCCTACAACACGGTGGTGCCGTCCTCGGGCAAGGTGCTCACCGGCGGCGTCGACGCCAACGCGCTGCAGCGGCCGAAGCGCTTCTTCGGCGCCGCGCGCAATGTCGAGCAGGGCGGCTCGCTGTCGATCATTGCCACCGCCCTGATCGATACCGGCAGCCGCATGGACGAAGTCATCTTCGAAGAGTTCAAGGGCACCGGTAACTCGGAAATCATCCTCGACCGCAAGCTCTCGGACAAGCGCACCTGGCCGTCGATCGACATCACCAAATCCGGCACGCGCAAGGAAGAACTGCTGGTCAAGAAGGACGTCTTGCAGAAGATGTGGGTGCTGCGCCGCATCCTGATGCCGATGGGCGTCACCGACGCGATGGAGTTCCTGGTCTCCAAGCTCAAGGAAACCAAGAACAACGACGATTTCTTCGATTCGATGAATACGTAAGAGCGCGGGACTTTATCCCGAGCTTTTTTTGTGCGCGGCCGCCAAGCGGCGCTTGGCGGCGGGCGCGCTGCGGCCGTATCATCGGCATATGAACAATTGCAGGACACGTTTGGCCGTCGTCGCCATCATTGGCGCGGCGGCATTTTTCTGCGCACTCGCCGCCGCCGAGTCGCCGCGTGCGCCGGAAAAAATCTCCTGGCAGCTCGCCCTCGAGCCGACGCCCGGCCCGATCGGCGACGGCAAATCGGCCGACGATTATACCCGCCCGCCGGTCATGACGGTCGATGCCAAGACAGGCGTTTTCGTCCTCCTGCAAACGACGGACGCGCAGCGCGCGCGGCTGGCGCCGATGGGCGCGCATATCGCGCCCGACGGCAAAATCGTCTGGCGCCGGCCGTTGACCGAACTGCTCGGCTACGGCGTATCGGCCGCGCGCTTCATCGGCGGCGGCCGTTTGGTGATCTACGGCGAAATCCCCCAGGACCAGCGCGTGCGCGCGAAGCCGGACGAGAAGTTTGCGTTCGGGCGTTTCGTCGTGCTGTCGCCGACCGGCGAGCACGAGCTCACGATCCCGATGTATCGTGCCGCGCCGAGCACGCACGTCGACCGCCCCGAGAGCGACGACGACAGTTACGAGCTGCGCCTGGCGCCGTCGCGCGACAACGGCTTCGTCGCGTTCGGCGGCTTCGGCAGCGGTCCGTATACGTGGTGGCTGGCGCGCTACGACGCCGCCGGCAAGCAATTATGGCAGCAGGGCGACGGCCGGCTGCTGCTGACGCAGATCGACGACGTACGGCAATGGATGGACGGACGTCTGGCCGTGCTGTGGGTGCAGGGCGCGCTCAGCGCACAGGCGCCGGCAGCGGCGCAGTTGCGCGTGCTGAACGCGCAAGGGCATGTGGCCCAACGCTACGCGATCTCGCGCTACAAGTCGGCCTGCTACCGGTTCGCCGGTGAGCGCGTCGTGGTGGGCGGGTTCAAGGACCGCATCGCGTGGTTCGATTTCACCGGGCGGCTGATCCGCAGCGTGGCGGTAAGCGCCTCGCCATGCCCGCTCGACGTGGCGCCGGACGGCTCGGCGGTGTGGGAAATGCACAAATATGCCGACGCCGAGAACGGCAAGACCCTGCCCGCGAGCGTCGCGGGCATCCGCGCCGGCGAAAAACAGCCGCGGCAATTCGCGCTGCCCGACGTGGCCAAACTGGCGGTGCTGCCCGGCGGCAGCTTTATCGCGCTGCTGCACGGGCCGAAACCGTCGCGCGCGTTTGTCGTGCGCCGCTACGATTGAGCGTTACAGTCGCATCAGCCAGCGCACAAGATACGTGAGCGCCGCGGTAGCGGAGACGCCGGCCACCCACAAGCCAACGAACCAAGCCATGCGTCGCCATCTTCGCGCCGGCGGACGAGCCGTCATTCGTGGTAGCCGCCGCGCACTTTGCCGCGGAACACCCAGTAGCTGTAAACGGTGTAGGCCAGGATCACCGGGATCAGGATCAGCATGCCGACCAGCATGAAGCTTTGACTCGCTGAAGGCGCCGCTGCATCCCAGATCGTGACGCTGGGCGGCACGATGAACGGCCACAGGCTGATCGCCAGGCCGGCATAGCCGAGCAGGAACAGGGCCAGCGCCAGCAGGAAGGGCTGTGCATCGCGCCGGTTGACGATGCTGCGCCAAAGCAGAAATGCCGCGACGGCGACCAGGATCGGCACCGGCGCGAGATAGAGCAGATTCGGCATCGAAAACCAGCGTGCGGAAATGCGCGCGTTGAGCAGCGGCGTCCACAGGCTGGCAAGTGCGATGAACAGCAACAGGATGGCGGCCAGCGGCAGCATCAATTTGAAGCAGCGCCGTTGCAGTTCGCCTTCGGTCTTGAGGATCAGCCAGCCGCAGCCGAGCGTCGCGTAGCCGGCGACGAGCCCCAACCCGATGCAGAGGGAAAACGGCGTCAGCCAGTCGAACGGACCGCCGGCGTATTGCCGGTTCGTCACCGCAATGCCTTGAATGAAGGCGCCGAGCGAGATGCCTTGCGCGAAGGCGGTGAGAATCGAGCCGAACGCGAACGACCAATCCCACAGGAAGCGGCTACGCTTGGCCTTGAAGCGGAACTCGAAGGCGACGCCGCGGAAAATCAGCGCCAATAGCATGACGATCAACGGCATGTAGAGCGCCGAAAGCAGCAGCGCGTAGGCGAGCGGGAAGGCGCCGAACAAGGCCGCCCCGCCGAGCACCATCCAGGTTTCGTTGCCATCCCAGACCGGCGCCACCGAATTCATCATCGCGTCGCGATCTTCCGGTCCGCGTACCAGCGGAAACAGAATGCCGATGCCGAGATCGAATCCGTCGAGCACCACATACATGATGATGCCGAAGGCGATGATGGCGGCCCAGACGAGCGGCAGATCGATGCTCATGGCCGCTTCTCCGGGCTTGGCGCGGCCGGCATATTGTCCGCAGGCGGCGCTGCCGCCATCGGCCGCATCCGTGCCGACGATTCCGGCGCGTGGGCTACGACAGGCACCGCGGCGCGCATCAGCTTGAGCAGATAGTAAATCCCGGCGCCGAACACGAAGGCGTAGACGACGACAAAGAGGATCAAGGACGTGCCGACGGTCGCGGCGGGGATCGGCGAGACGGCGTCCCGCGTGCGCAGCAGGCCAGATCGGAAGAGCACACG